>NZ_JBEORJ010000003.1:0-602043 GCF_040302185.1 Micromonospora sp. NPDC127501
TGGCACTGGCTTTACAAGCACCCTGTTGAGTTCTCAAAGAACAACCACACACCGACCAGAAGCCCCACACTCAGTGGAACCCCAACCGGGGCTTTCCGTACCGCGTCCCCGGCGCTTTCAGCGCCAGGCACTTTTACTACGTTACCCGCTCGTTTCCGCCGTGTCAAACCGATATTTCGCGGTTCGTCATGCTTCAACCCGATTAACGCGGGCACCATGTCGCAACCGGCTTGCGCCGCTCTCGTCATGGATTCGACAGGCCGGCCGTCGCGATTTCTCGCGACCCGCCCGGTGCCCTGCCGGTTCGTAACCATACCCGGTCGGTTTCGCGGCGCCAAATCCGCCTCGCGGCGTTTCTGGCGGCACCTCCCGGTTGGGGCTCCGGTGGGCGTGCCCACCCGACCCCCTGGCCGTTGGCCGGCGCTCCGGCCGCTCCAGGCTTTCGCCTGTTTCGTCCGTTCCGCGCTGGCAGAGAGAAAGTTACGCGTCCGGCGGGATGATCGTCAAATCCGCCGGACGCGTCCCCCGTCACATCGTCGACAGGTGGCTATTCACCCAGCTCAACGCCCGCGAACGAACGCTTCCCCCGGCGCAGCACCAGGTATCGCCCATGCAGCAGGTCGGCCGGCGACACCCTCGCGTCCACTTCGGTCACCCGGTTGTTGTTGACGTAGGCGCCGCCCTCGGCGATCACCCGCCGAGCCTCCTTGAGGCCGCTCACCAGACCGGAGTCCCGCAGCAGACCCGCCACATCCGGCAATTCGCCGGTGAGGCGTACGAGACCCGCTTCGGTCAGGGCCGCGCGCAAGGTCTCCGGCGCCAGCTCGTCCAACGATCCGCGGCCGAAGAGCGCCTGACTGGCGGCGATCGCCTGTCGGGTCTCGTCGGCACCGTGCACCAGGGTGGTCAGCTCCTCGGCGAGCGCCCGCTGCGCCAACCGGGCCGCCGGTCGTTCGGCGGTCGCCTTGGCCAGCTCCTCCAACTCGTCGCGGGACCGGAAGCTGAAGTACCGCAGGTAGCGGTCGACCTCTTGGTCCTCGACGTTGAGCCAGAACTGGTAGAACGCGTACGGGCTGGTCATCGTGGGGTCGAGCCAGACGGCGCCGCCCTCGGTCTTGCCGAACTTCGTGCCGTCGGACTTGGTGACGAGCGGCGTGGTGAACGCCTGCACCGGTCCCGCGCCCCGTCGGCGTACGTAGTCGACGCCGGCGGTGATGTTGCCCCACTGATCGGAGCCGCCGAACTGGAGCTGACAGCCGTGCCGGCGGTGCAGCTCGAAGAAGTCGTTGGCCTGCAACAGCTGGTAGCTGAACTCGGTGAAGCTGATGCCGGTCTCCAGGCGGGCGCGCACCACCTCCCGCGCGAGCATCTTGTTCACCGGGAAGTGCTTGCCCACGTCGCGCAGGAACTCGACCACCGACATCTCGCCGGTCCACTCCAGGTTGTTGACCAACTGGGCCGCGTTCTCGCCGGAGTACGACACGAACGGCGCCAGCTGGTCACGGATGCGCTCGACCCACCCGGCGATCACGTCGGGCGGGTTGAGGGTCCGCTCGGCGCTCTCCTTCGGGTCACCGATCTGCCCGGTCGCCCCGCCGACCAGCAGCAACGGGCGGTGGCCGGCGAGTTGCAGCCGGCGGGCCATGGTCACCTGCATGAGCGAGCCGACGTGCAGGCTCGCCGCGGTGGGGTCGAAGCCCACGTAGAACGTGGCGGACTTCCCACCGTCGAGCAGCTCGCGCAGCTCGTCGAGGCCGGTCGAGTCCTGTATCAGGCCACGCCAGAGCAGGTCATCGGTCAGGGAGTCCCGCCCGGACGGCGGAGGGCTGCTGTCGGTCACGGTCACCGATTCTCCCCCATCGCCGGCACCAACCCGTACCGGGTTTGACGCAACCCGCCCCGGCTAGGCTTGCGCCTTGTTGATCGAGGAGGGCTTTGCCATGGAGATTCCGGACCTGACGGGCGGTTTCGTCGCCCTGCTCGGCCTCAAGTTCGAGGAGGCCAGCGCCGACCGGGTGGTCATCAGCTGGCAGGTCCGCCCGGAGCTGCACCAGCCGTTCGGCATCCAGCACGGCGGGGTGTACTGCTCGGTCGTGGAGACCGCGGCCAGCGTGGGTGGCTCCCTCTGGCTGGCCGACCGGGGCACTGTGGTCGGCGTGTCGAACCAGACCGACTTCCTGCGGGCCGTCCGGGACGGCGAGCTGAGGGCGGTCGGCACCCCGGTGCACCGGGGCCGCAGCCAGCAGCTCTGGCAGGTGGAGATCACCGACGCCGACGAGCGGCTGGCCGCCCGTGGTCAGGTCCGGCTGCAGAACCTCTCGCCCGCCTGAGCGACGGCACTCGCCGGGCGGGTCAACTGCGGGCCTCGTCCAGCATCGGCTCCGTGGGCTGGTCGGTGTCGGCGTCGCCGTCGGCTTCATCGGGTACGCGGCTGAGCCGTACCTCGGTGATCGCCCGGTGGTCGATGCCGGCCACCACCAGCACCCAACCGTCCAGCGTGACGTCCTCCCCGGCGACGGTGGGGATGTGCCCGAGCCGGGCCAGCACCAGCCCGGCGACGGTGGTGTAGTCACCGGCCGGACGCGACGGCAGCTCCACGCCGATGTCCGGCAGGTCGTGCACCGGGAAGGTGCCGGGCAGCAACAGCGCACCGTCCGGGTCGCGCCGCACCGAGCGCACATCCCGGTCGGTCTCGTCGTAGATCTCCCCGACGATCTCCTCCAGGATGTCCTCCAGCGTCACGATGCCGTCGACGGCGCCGCGCTCGTCCACGACGAGCGCGATGTGCTGACGCTCGGCCTTGAACTGGCGCAGCGCGTCCACCACCGGTAGCGAGTCGGGCAGCAGCATCGGCGGTCGGGCGATCTCGTCGACCGGGCGGTCGTCGGGCACACCCACCAGGTCACGCAGGTGGATCACTCCGGCGGTGTCGTCCAGGCCGCCGTGGCGTACGACCGGAGCCCGGGAGTGCCCGGTGGCGGCCAGCACGAGCCGCGCGGCCTCCGCGGTGGTCCCGCTGTCGAGCGTGAAGACCTGCAACCGCGGTACGAGGACAGCCCGCAACCGCCGATCGGCGATCTCCACGGCACCCGCGATGATGGTGCGCTGTTCCTTGGTGAAGCCGTGGTTGCCGGCGACGATGTCGCGCAGCTCGTCCGGGCCGATCTCCTCCGGCTCGTGTTTGGGGTTGAGCCCGACCAGGCGGACCACCACGTCGCTGGTGGCGCCGAGCGCCCAGACGGCCGGCCGGGTGAGGCTGGCGAGCAGGTCGAGCGGGCGGGCCACCAGCAGCGCCCACCGCTCGGCGGACTGCATGGCGATCCGCTTGGGCGCCAGCTCGCCGAAGACCAGGGTGACGAAGGTCAGCGCGAGGGTGACCACCACGATCGCCGCCGTCTCGGCGGCGCCGCCGAACACCCCGAGCAGCGGCACCAGGGGTTTTGCCAGCGAGACCGCTGCGGCGGCGGAGGCCAGGAAACCGGCGAGGGTGATGCCGATCTGGATGGTGGCCAGGAAGCGGTTCGGGTCCTTGGCGAGCCGGGCCAGCACCCGCCCGGCCCGGCTGGTGCGCTCCAGCCGCTGGATCTGGCTGTCTCGCAGCGACACCAACGCCATCTCGCTGCCCGCGAAGAGCGCGTTGATCACGACCAGGACTCCGACCAGGGCCAGTTGGCTCCCGTAGCTCTGCACGCCCGGTTCGCTCCCTCGTGGTGGTGGCACCGGCCGCTACGCGCGGCACTCGCCGGTCGGCGAGCCCGCCCGGCGTAGGCCTGTCTTTGCCCCGTCCGGCGCCGGCCGAATCCTGCCCCGGCGACGCTACGCCGAATCGGGCGAGGTGTGGCTACGCCGAATCGGACGACGGTGACGCTACGCCGACTGAGGCGTCGGCGACGCTACGCCGGCCGGGGCGACGGTGAGTTACGCCGACTGGGGGGTCGGCGACGACGGCAGGTCGAGGACGTACGAGTCGCCATCCGGGCGGAAGCCGAGCCGGTGGTAGTAGGGGGCCACCATGCGGGGTGGGCTGACCACCCGGTGGAAGCCCCGTTCGGTGAACAGGTGGCTGCGCCGGTAGACGAACTCGCCCGGGGTGAAGTCACGGAACCTCGGGGTCACGTAGTCCAGGTCGATCTGGGCGACGCCGGGCGCCTCGGCGTGCGACAGCACCACGCCGACCACCTCGTCGGCCGTGACCACGAGGAACGCCGAGCGCCCCGACGTGTCCGGGTCCCAGTGGAAGCCGGGGTTGAACCGGGTGATGTCGGCGGCGTGCACCCGCAGCGTGTGCGCGAGGAACTGGTCGCCGACACCGACCTCCACCACCTGGTAGGTCTTCTCGTCGTGCCGGGTGACGAGCATCCCGCGCAGGTACCAGATGTTGATCACCGCGAGCACGACGTTGAGCCCGACGCCGGGCCAGACCTCGATCGCGGCGTTGTAGCCGATCAGCACGAAGCAGCCGACGAGGTTGAGCGCCCGCAACCGCAGGATGCGCGACTGCAGCAGCGACCAGACCAGCACCGCGGAGCCGGCCCAGCCGACGAGATCCAACCAGTTCACGCCGCGAGACTAGTGCCCGCCCAGGTCAGGGCCGTCGGCGGGCAGCTCCAGCAGCCACTCCTCGACGTCTTCGCCGCGGCCGTTGGCGTACCCCGAGTCTTCACCGACCACCACGAACCCGCACTTGCGGAGCACCGCGAGGGAGGCGGCGTTGTCCTTGGCGGCGCGGGCGTGCACCGGCCGGGGCAGCTCACGCAGCAGGGCGGCCAGGGCCGCCGTGGCGTGGCCCCGACCCCAGCGCGCCGGGTCGATCCAGTAGCTGACCTCGGTCTGCCCCTCGACCGGGAAGGCGGTCACGTAGCCGACCACCTCGCCGTCGACCTCGACGGTGCGGACCAGGTTCGCCGGATTGGTGAGCACCCGGGCCCAGTGTGCGGCGAACTCCCGACGGTCGGACGGGTCCTTGGGGCCGAAAGCGGCCATCCGGTTGGCCTCCGGGTCCTGCTGGTGCAGGAAGAACTCGACGAGGTCGTCCTCACGGACCGGGCGCAGCAGCAGATCGGAGGTCATCGGCCGAGGGTACGCAACGGCTGTGACGCGGAGCTGCGGCGCGGAGTCAGCCGGCGACGGCTACGACCGCCAGCACGGCGGCGCCCAGGGAACTCGCCACCGACAGCAGTCGACGCCACGGCACCCGCGCGTCGACCACCGGCAGGGCCCGCCACCGGGCCGCCGCCAGGGCCACCCCCGCCGCCGACAGGCAGGTGCCGAGCGGCCACAGCCAGGCCGGCACCATCGACCAGTCCCCCAACCGGTGCCCCAGCCCCAGATAGGCGAACGCCCAGACCGCCGCCGCCAGCAGCGTCACCTGGTCCAGTTGGCGACGGCGGGCGGTGCCGAGCAGGGAGATGCCGCCGAGGAAGGTGAGGGCCACCGCGAGGCCGGCGCCGATCCACGGCAGCACCGTCGACGTCGCCGAGTCGGCCTCCTTCGGTGGCACACCGAGCAGCCGCAGCCCGATCGGCTCGACGCCCTTGTCGGTGTTGCCGAGCACCACCACCGCCCGGCCGGTCGCCCGTTCGAGGCCGACGTAGGACCGGAACCCCCCGGTAGCGCCGTTGTGCCAGACCACCTCGCGATCGCCGTGCCGGGTGGTGAACCATCCGTACCCGATGCGGGTGTCGTCGTCCTCGCGGTAGCGGGCGGTGGCGGCGTCGGCACCTGGTGCGGTGCCGGCGAGGACCGCGGCGAGCAGCCGGCCGAGGTCCTCCGCCGTGGACCAGGGGCCGGCGCCGGCCGGCGCGTAGCCGGCTCCCGCCCACGGATCGAGCGGCCGGCCGCCGGCCCGGCCGCCCTGGGCGCGATGGGCCGGCAGGTCGTCGTCGCGGGTGGCGACGATGGTGGCCGTCATGCCGAGCGGCCGTAGCAGCCGGTCGTGCAGCAGCTCGGGGTACGCGACGCCGGCCTTCGCGGCGAGCGCGTGGCCGAGCACGGACGGCCCGAGGTTGGAGTAGTGGACCTCGCCGCGCTCGTCGTCGTCGGTGCTGACCCGGTCGGCGGCGCCGCGGATGGCGTCGACGCCCTGCCCGGCGTAGGGGTTTCCGCCGGAGACGTTGGACCAGAGGATGCGTGCCCATCCCAGCGGGGAGCCGGGAGCCAGCCGGGGCAGGCCGGCGCGGTGGCTGGCGAGTTCGGCGAGCGTGACGTCACGGGCGGGGCCGGTGATCTCGGGCCAGGTGCTGTCGAGCCGGTCGTCGGGGCCGACGACACCGGCGGCGACCTGGTCGGCGAGGAGCATGCCGGTGAGCGCCTTGGTGACCGAGCCGATCTCGAACGGGGTGCCTGGCTCCACTGGTCGACCGGCGAGGTCCCGGTCACCCAGTCCGGCGGTGCGGATGCGGCCGTTCTCGACCAGGGCGACGGCGAGCCCGCGGAGCCCTGAAGGGTCGGGTGTGGCCGACCGTGCGGCAGCGGCCAGGTCGCGATCGCCGGTGGACTGCGCGCCGAGTCGGGGCACCCGGGGCATCAACGCCACCCCGACCAGGCCGGCGATCAGCGCGACGACGAGGACGGTGACGGTCGTCCGGCGCATTGTGGTTCCTCCGTGGGGTCGTCGGATGGGCGGTCGAGCCGCGTCTGGTCAGCGGCCGGCGGCGGTGAGGATGGCCAGCAGCGGCACCACGCGTTCGGCGGGGACCGCGTACCGGCCTCGGCCGGTGCTGCGCAGCCAACCGGCGGCGGTGATCTGGCGGAGGTGGTGATGCAGTTGGCCGGTGGTGCCCAACTCCTCGATCTCGGCCAGCTCGCTGGTGCTGTGCCGGCCGCCGATGATCTCCCGCAGCAGCCGCAGCCGCACCGGGTGGGCCAACGCGGAGAGGGTGCTGGGCAGCTCCGTCCAGTCGGCGGCGAGCAGGTCGTCGACGGTGCGGCCGTACTGCCAGTCGTAGTGCTGGCCGGCGATCCGGACGGTGCCGGTGTAGAGCACCGCGCCCGACCCGTCGGTGGGCAGGCGCTGTTTGAGGCCGTCGAGCGCCCAGAAGGTGCCCTCGGGCGCGGGTGGCGTCGGCGGTGCGGCGGCGAGCCGTTCGCTCAACGCGGCGACCTGTGCCTCCAGCGCGGCGAGTCGATCTTCCACGGTATCCACACTTCGATACTACGAACTTACGTAGTTACGTGCAAACGGCGAAGCGACCCGCCTCCGGGTCCGGCGCGTCCGCCCCTCCGGCGCGGCCGAGCGGTCGACAATGACCTGACCGACCCAGGGAGTGCCGATGAACCGACCTGTCGTGGTGGGCGTGGATGGATCGCCGTCCAGCCTCGTCGCCGCCGAACACGCGGCGCGGGCCGCCGTGCTCCGGTCCCGACCACTGCTCCTGGTGCACGGCTACCTGCATCCGTCCGGCTACGGCGTGCCACTCAACCCGTACGACCTGGGGGTGCCGGCGCCCTCTGCGGAGGCGCAGCAGATGTTGGAGCGCACAGCGGCCGAGCTGACCGGCCGGTGGCCCGGCCTCGCCGTCGAGGTGCGTCAGGTCCTCGGGGGCCCGGGGGCCACCATGATCGAGGAGTCCCGCCGGGCGGAGCTGGTCGTGGTGGGCAGCCGTGGCCTGGGCGGGTTCGCCGGGCTACTGCTCGGCTCGGTCGGCACGCAGGTGGCCGCGCACGCGCACTGCCCGGTGCTGGTGGTCCGCCCGGACGAGCAGCCGATCCCGGTGGACGGTCCGGTGCTGGTGGGCGTGGACGGGTCCGAGCCGTCCCGGCTCGCCGTGGGTCTGGGCGCCCACGAGGCGGCGCTGCGGGACGTGCCGCTGGTGCTGGTGCACGTCGGTCCTTCGGACGGGGACCGGGCGGTGCCGGAGGAGATCGAGGAGTCGCAGGCCGCGCACCAGGCCGAGGCGGTGCGACTCCTGGCCGACGCCTCCGCCGTGGTGCGCGCCGAACACCCCGACCTTGTGGTGCGCGAGCATCCGGTCCGGGCGGCCGGCGCGGCCCAGGGGCTCATCGAGGCCAGCGGCACGGCGTCGCTGCTGGTCGTGGGCACCCGGGGCCGGGCCGGGTTCGCCGGTCTGCTGCTCGGATCGGTCAGTCAGGCGGCGATCCAGCACGCGCACTGCCCGGTGCTGGTCGCCCACCCGGTCAGCTGACCGGCTCGCCGTCACCTCGGCCGAGCATCTGCAGGAAGTCGGTGGTGAGGGCGAACGGGTCGGCCGGCCCGGTGGCCGGTGGCCGGCGCTCGATCTGGTCGGCCAACTCCCCGGCGGCGCGCCGGATCCGAGCGCGCAACGCGCCATCGGCGGTGCCGTCGGACCAGTCCTCCGGGGCGGCGAAGACCGCGGTCGGGACGACCACCGACCGAAGGTAGGCGAACATCGGTCGGACGGCGTGTTCCAGTGCCAACGAGTGCCGGGCGGTGCCGCCGGTCGCGCCGATCAGCACCGGCCGGTCGACCAGCGACTCGGAATCCAGCACGTCGAAGAAGGACTTGAACAGCCCGTTGTACGAGGCGCTGAAGATCGGGGTGACGGCGATGAGCCCGTCCGCCCCGGTCACCGTGTCGATGACCTGGCGCAGCGCTGCCGGCGCGAACCCGGTGAGCATGTTGTTCACCACGTCGTGGGCGTACTCGCGCAGGTCGACGACGTGCAGCTCCACGTCGGAGCCGCGCCGGACCAACTCGTCGCGGGTGGCCGCGGCGAGCTGGTCGGCGAGCAGCCGGGTCGACGAGGGCTGACTCAGCCCCGCCGAGACGACGGCCAGGGTGCGGCGGGTCATCGGGTCGCCCCCTCCGGCGCCTTGCCCGTCACGTCGTCGACGGCGTGCACGGTGCTGTCCTTGGCACCGCCCGCGGCGGCGACCAGCGAGGCGTGCGTCGGCGCGGCCGGCACGTGCGCCGGGCGCAGCGCGGCGAACTCCTTGCGCAGCACCGGCACGACCTCCTCGCCGAGCAGGTCGAGCTGCTCCAGCACGGTCTTCAGCGGCAACCCGGCGTGGTCCATCAGGAACAGCTGCCGCTGGTAGTCACCGACGTACTCCCGGAAGCCGAGCGTGCGGTCGATGACCTGCTGCGGGCTGCCCACGGTCAACGGGGTCTCCCGGGTGAACTCCTCCAGCGACGGCCCGTGCCCGTAGACCGGGGCGTTGTCGAAGTAGGGCCGGAACTCCCGGACCGCGTCCTGCGAGTTGCGGCGCATGAACACCTGCCCACCGAGGCCGACGATGGCCTGGTCGGCGGCGCCGTGGCCGTAGTGCGCGTACCGCTGGCGGTAGAGCGCGATCATCCGCTGGGTGTGCTCCTTGGGCCAGAAGATGTGGTTGGCGAAGAAGCCGTCGCCGTAGTACGCGGCCTGCTCGGCGATCTCCGGGCTGCGGATCGAGCCGTGCCACACGAACGGGGGCACGCCGTCGAGCGGGCGCGGCGTCGAGGTGAACGACTGCAACGGGGTGCGGTACTTGCCCTTCCAGTCGACCACGTCCTCGCGCCACAGCCGGTGCAGCAGGTCGTAGTTCTCGATGGCCAGGGGGATGCCGGCACGGATGTCCTTGCCGAACCACGGGTAGACCGGGCCGGTGTTGCCACGGCCCATCATGAGGTCCACCCGGCCGTCGGAGAGGTGCTGGAGCATCGCGTAGTCCTCGGCGATCTTCACCGGGTCGTTGGTGGTGATCAGCGTGGTCGCGGTGGACAGCAGCAGCCGCTCGGTACGCGCCGCGATGTAGCCGAGCATGGTGGTCGGTGACGACGGCACGAACGGCGGGTTGTGGTGCTCGCCGGTGGCGAAGACGTCCAGACCGACCTCCTCGGCCTTCAACGCGATCGCGACCATCGCCTTGATCCGCTCATGCTCGGTCGGCTCCCGACCGGTGGTCGGATCGACCGTGACGTCACCGACGGTGAAGATTCCGAACTGCATGACCAGCTCCTCGCGTGTCAACCGGGTGCCGTCGTGGTACCCGGACGCAGCTCTCAACTTATTTGACGACGCAACTATTCCGTCGGCGGGACGCCTGCCAGTGGCGCCGGTCACCCCCGCAACCGGACGTCACGTCCGAGAATGCCCTCGGTGTCGGCCCGGTCAGCCGCCCGCCACCGAGGGCAGCACCTGCACCTCCGCGCCGTCCTTGACCGGGGTGGCCAGACCCCCGGTGTGCCGGCAGTCCTCCCCGTCGACGAAGACGTTGACGTAGCGGCGCAGCTCGCCACGCTCGTCGCGGATGCGCCGGGCCAGCCGGGGGTGCGCGACGGCCATCTCGTCGAGGACCGCCCGTAGCGTCCCGGCGACGGTGACGTTCAGCCGACTCGCGCCCCCGGCCTCGCCGCGCAGCGGGCCGGGCAGCAGCACGGTGACCATGCTCAGACCTCCGCTGCGCGAACGCAGAGCACGTCGGGCAGGTGCGCCGCGACCGTCGACCAGGAGTCGCCCTCATCGCGGCTGGCGAAGACCGAGCCGGAGCGGGTGCCGAAGTAGACGCCACCCGGGGTGGCGTCATCGGCGCACATCGCGTCCCGCAGCACCGCCGGATAGAACGGACCCTCGGGCAAGCCGACCGACAGCGGCTCCCACTTGCCGCCGGCGTCGGCGGAGCGGAACACCCGGCAGCGGTGGTCGGTCGGGAACCGCTCGCCGTCGGCCACCAGCGGGAAGGTCCACACCACGCCCCCGCGCCCCGGGTGGGCCACCATCGGGAAGCCGAAGTCGCTGGGCAGCCCATCGGCGATCGAGGACCAGGTGCGGCCGTCGTCATCGGAGCGGTAGACGCCGTGGTGGTTCTGCGCGTACAGCCGTTCGGGGTTGCCGGCGTCCCGGGCGACCTTGTGCACGCACTGGCCGAACTCCGGCCACTCGTCGGGCATGAAGTAGGCCCGGATGCCGGTGTTGCCCGGCGCCCAACTCGCCCCGGCGTCCTCCGAGCGGTAGACCCCGCCGGTGGACATGGCGACCAGCAGCCGAGCCGGGTCACGCGGGTGGGGCAGCACGGTGTGCACGGCCTGACCACCGAAGCCGGCCTCCCACTGCGGGCGGTGCGGGTGGTCCCAGAGGGAACGGACCAGCTCGAAGCTGCGGCCACCGTCGGTGGACTTGAACAACGCCGAGGGCTCGGTGCCGGCCCAGATGACGTCCGGCTCGTCGGGGCCGCCCGGCATCAACTGCCAGACCCGGCCGAGGGAGACGCCGGTGTCGGCCGGGAACGCGACCGGCGCCTGATCGGGCTCGTCCCAGGAAGCGCCGAGGTCGTCGCTGGTGGCGACGCTGGGACCGAAGTGTGAGCTGGTCATGCCGGCGAGCAGCCGCGGGGTGGAACGACGGGTGTCGACCGCGACCGCGTAGACACCGGTCATCGGAAAGTGCGGGCCGGTGATCTCCCAACTGCGCCGCTCGTCGGTGCTGGTGGCGAGAAACAATCCCTTGGCTGTGCCGATCGCGAGCAGTGTCGCCATGACGTCCTCCGAACCGTCGGTGAGCAGGTCCGGTGATTATGGCCACACCCCCCGACAGACTCCGGCGCCCACACGCCGGACGGCACGCTCAGCGCCGGACGCGCGGCACGTGCCGGCGGTACGCGCTCACCGTGGGATCGCCGTCGAGCCAGAACCGCCAGGGCAGATCGTGGGCGCCCGTCACCCCGACCCGAGGGCCCGCCACCACCGTCTCCGGCGGCACCGGCCGGGCCGGTGGCCGCAGGCGGACCGGACCGTCGCCGAGCAGGTACGACCCGTACGCCTCGCGGTCGATGCCGAGCGCGGAGCAGAGCCGGGCCGGCCCGCGGGCCAGGTCCAGGTCCCGCCGGATGGCCGGCCGACGCTCCCGTGCCGTGGCCAGCCCGTCGACCACCTCACCGGCGCGCAGCAGCACCGCGGAGGCCTCCCCCTCGACCCCGGTGACCACGTTCATGCACCAGTGCATCCCGTAGGTGAAGTAGACGTAGGCGTACCCGGCGGGGCCGAACATCACGGCGTTGCGCGGGGTGCGGCCCCGATGGGCGTGCGAGGCGGGATCGCCGCCACTTCCCGCGTACGCCTCGACCTCGGTGATCCGGACGGTGACCCCGCCGGCGTGCAGTCGGCAGCCCAGCAGCCCGCGCGCCGCCGGCAGCAGTGGGCCGGCGAGCAGGTCCGCCAGCGCCGCCAGGTCGGTGTCGGTGGTGCGGTCACCGGACGACAGGGCCATGTCCCCGACGGTACCCATCCCGTCGCGTCGACACCCGTCCGGGACGATGGAGACTTGAACAATCTGTTGACAATGTTCCGTTGATAGGGTGTGCTCGGGGTATGACGACCGAGGACACCTTCACCGCGCCGGACCCGGGCCGGGCCCGCGCCCACCGGACGTACGAGGCGTTACAGCGGATCAGCGAGCGGCACGCCGGCACCGACACCCGGCGGGGCCGGTGGGCCCACCCGTACGTGCTCGACCCGTGGGAGGCGGTCGCCCTGGTCACCGCGCTGGCCGCCGGCGGGGCCGAGCGCGAACCCGCGGAGGAGCCGATCGACGCCGCCGACCTGACCGCCGCGCTCACCCTGCTGCCCCACGTCCGCGCCGAGCTGGACGCCTTGGAGGCCGGCCTTCTGACGCTGGCCCGCGACCGGGGGCTGACCTGGCAGGCGATCGCGTACGGGCTGGGGCTGGGCAGCGCGCAGGCGGCCCGGCAGCGCTACGAGCGGGTCGCCGCCCGCTCGGCCGAGCAGACCCCCTGACGACAGCGCTCGCGCGGGCAAGATCGTGCTCGAACATGGACGTGGTGGCCTCGACCTCGGCGGAGACCACTGGATCCTGGATCGAGCGCGATCCTGCCGAGCGGGGTGGGGCCGGCCGAGAGAGCAGGCCGACACCCGGATCGGCACGCCGCGCCTGCGACGGCCGCGGGGCGGGCACACTGTGCGCACGACGAGGAGGCACCCATGGAGCGCGCGGAGATGCTGGCGTACTGCCTGGCCAAGCCGGGAGCGTGGCTGGACCAGCCGTGGGAGGGCGACGAGGTGGTGAAGGTGGGCGGCCGGATCTTCGCGTTCCTCGGCAGCGACAGCGGCAAGCCGACGGTCGGCATCAAGTGCGGGCCGACGCGGGAGGTGGCCGACGAGTGGCTGCACCGACACCCCGGCGACGCCAGCGTGATGCCCTACATCGGCCGGTCCGGGTGGAACACGCTGCGCCTGGACGGCGGGATCGACGACGACGAGCTGACCGAGGCGGTCGACTCGTCGTACGACATGGTGGTGGCCAAGCTCCCCAAGCGGGAGCGCCCGACGGCCTGAACCGCCGCGGCGCCGGCGGCCAGCGCCGACGCCACGGCACAGCTCAGCGCGGAACGACCCGCTCGGAGGCCCACTCCCGCCAGCTGGCCAGCCGGTCCGCCGCGTCGGCGAGCTGGTCGGCGACCGGGCCGGGGCCGGTGGAGCCGGGGGTGGTCCGGGCGGCGAGAGCCGAACGGACCGAGAGCACGTCGCGCACCGACGGGTCGAGGTGCCCGCTGATCGCGGCCAGGTCCTCGTCGGAGACGTCGTTCAGCTCGCACTCCCGAGCCGCGCAGAGCGCCACCAACTGGCCGGTGATCTCGTGCGCGTCGCGGAACGGCACGTTGCGTCGGACCAGCCAGTCGGCGACCTCGGTGGCGAGGGAGAAGCCGACCGGGGCGGCGGCGACGAGGCGGTCCACCCGGACCGTCATCGTGGAGATCATTCCCGCCAGGGCCGGAAGCAGCAGCTCCAGGGTGTCGACCGCGTCGAAGGCGGGCTCCTTGTCCTCCTGCATGTCCCGGTCGTAGGTCATCGGCAGGCCCTTGAGCATGGTGAGCACTGTCATCAGACCGCCGACCAGACGCCCGGACTTGCCCCGGGCCAGCTCGGCGATGTCCGCGTTCTTCTTCTGCGGCATGATCGACGAGCCGGTGGCGAAGGAGTCGTCCAGCTCCACCCAGCCGAACTCGTGCGAGGTCCAGAGCACCACCTCCTCGCCGAGCCGGGAGAGGTGCACCCCGATCAGGGCGGTGGTGAAGAGGAACTCGGCCACGAAGTCCCGGTCGGCGACGGCGTCCATCGAGTTGGCGAACGACGTACGGAAGCCCAGCTCCTTGGCCACCGCCACCGGGTCCAGGGGGAGCCCGGAACCGGCCAGGGCGCCCGCGCCGAGCGGGCTGATCGCCGCCCGGTGGTCCCAGTCGCGCAGCCGCTCCAGGTCGCGCAGCAGCGGCTGCACGTGGGCGAGCAGCCAGTGCCCGAAGGTGACCGGCTGGGCGTGCTGGAGGTGGGTCATCCCCGGCGCGGCGGTGTCGACGTGCCGCTCGGCCTGCTCGACCAGGGCCTCCGCCAGCTCGACCAGGCGGCTGGCCACGCCCCGGGCGTGATCGCGCAGGTAGAGCCGCAGGTCGGTGGCGACCTGGTCGTTGCGGGACCGGCCGGCGCGCAGCTTGCCACCGAGGCTGCCGAGACGTTCCAGCAGACCGCGCTCCAGTGCGGTGTGCACGTCCTCGTCGTCGATGGTGGGGCGGAACGTTCCGGAGGCGCAGGCCGCCTCCAGGTCGTCCAGCGCGGCCAGCATCCGGCCCAGCTCCTCCGGATCGAGCAGGCCGGCGCCGGCGAGGACCCGGGCGTGGGCCCGGGAACCGGCGATGTCGTACGGGGCCAGGCGCCAGTCGAACTGCACGCTCACCGACAGTCGGGCGAGCGCCTCGGCGGGGCCGCCCGCGAACCGGCCACCCCAGAGGCTCGTCCGGTTGGTGGCAGCGCTGTTCTCGGTCAGGCTCTTGTCGTCCACGTCGCCCATCATTGCGTTGGTTGCCTCTCGCTCGCGACTGCGGGGCCCGCTCGCCGCGCCTGCTCGGTCTTCGCGCTCACACGTGTCACTGTCCGCCACCGCCCAACCGGGCGTCCCGAGCGGCGGCCATCCGGCTCGGCAGCCCCCACAGCTGCACGAAGCCCTTGGCCAGGGACTGGTCGAAGGTGTCGCCGGTGTCGTAGGTGGCCATCCCGAAGTCGTAGAGGCTCGCCTCGGAGCGCCGGCCGGTCACCGTGGCCCGGCCGCCGTGCAGGATCATCCGTACCTCGCCGCTGACGTGCCGCTGCGCGTCGTCGATGAACGCGTCCAGCGAGGCCTTCAGCGGCGAGAACCACAGCCCGTCGTAGACGAGTTCGCCCCAGCGCTGGTCGACGCCCTTCTTGAACCGGGCCAGGTCCCGCTCGACGGTCACCGCCTCCAACTCCTGGTGGGCGGTGATCAGCGCGATCGCGCCGGGCGCCTCGTACACCTCTCGGCTCTTGATGCCGACCAGGCGGTCCTCGACCATGTCGAGCCGGCCCACGCCCTGAGCGCCGGCGCGCCGGTTGAGCTCCAGGATCGCCTGGTACGGGGTGACCGTCTCACCGTCGATCGCCACCGGCACTCCGCCGTCGAAGGTGATCACGACCTCGTCGGGGTCGCGCTCCTGGGTCGGGTCGGAGGTGTACGAGTAGAGGTCCTCGACGGGGGCGTTCCAGATGTCCTCCAGGAAGCCGGTCTCCACCGCGCGACCCCACAGGTTCTGGTCGATCGAGTACGGCGACTTGGCCGACACGTCGATCGGCAGCCCCTTCTCCTCGGCGAACGCGATCGCCTTGTCCCGGGTCCAGGCGAAGTCCCGGGCCGGCGCGATGATCTTCAGGTCGGGGGCCAGCGCGTTCAGGCCCACCTCGAACCGGACCTGGTCGTTGCCCTTGCCGGTGCAGCCGTGCGACACGATCGTGCCGCCGTGCTTGCGCGCCGCCGCCACCAGGTGCTTGACGATCAGCGGCCGGGACAGCGCCGACACCAGGGGGTAGCGGTCCATGTAGAGCGCGTTGGCCCGGATCGCCGGCAGGCAGTAGTCGGCGGCGAACTCGTCGCGCGCGTCCACCACCTCGGACTCGGCGGCGCCGCAGTCCAGGGCACGCTGCCGGATGGCGTCGAGATCCTCACCGCCCTGCCCGACGTCGACAGCGACCGCGATCACCTCGGCGCCGGTCTGCTCGGACAGGTACGGAATGGCGACGGAGGTGTCCAAGCCGCCGGAGTACGCGAGCACGACCCGCTCGGTCATGACGTGGTGTTCCCTTCAGCGGTGTCGTCCCGGCGGGCCCAGCCGGCGAGCTTGTCTCCGAGTGCGGCACCGCCGACGGCCTCCCGGGCCACGACGAGGATGGTGTCGTCGCCGGCGATGGTGCCGACGATCTCGGGCAGGCCCGCCCGGTCCAGCGCGCTGGCCAGGTACTGGGCTGCGCCCGGCGGTGTCCGCAGCACGGCGATGTTGCCGCTGGAGTCGACCCCGTTGAGCAGTTCGCGCAGCAGCCGTACCAGCCGGGCCGGCGCGGCCTCGGCGTCGCGCAACGGTCGCTGCCCGTCCTCGGGGATCAGGTAGACGGCCGGACCGTCGCCGCCGCGCACCTTGACCGCGCCCAACTCCTCCAGGTCCCGCGAGAGGGTGGCCTGGGTGACTCCCACACCGTCGGCGGCGAGCAGGTCGGCCAGCTCGGTCTGCGACCGGATCGACCGGTCACGGATCAGCTCCACGATCCGGGCGTGCCGGGCCGCGCGAGTCAGCGGCGCGGTCATCGCGGCCCCCCGGTGGCGGTGTCGCCGGTCGCGGCGCCTCCCGGCGCGCTTCCCAGCAGGAACGTCAGCAGCGCCTTCTGCGCGTGCAGCCGGTTCTCCGCCTGGTCGAAGACCGCGCTCTGCGGGCCGTCGAGCACCTCGTCGGTGATCTCCTCACCACGATGTGCGGGCAGGCAGTGCAGCACCATCGCGTCCGGTGCGGCCTGGCCGAGCAGCTCCTTGTTGACCTGGTACGGCAGGAACGGGGTGATCCGGTCCAACCCGTCGGACTCCTGCCCCATCGACGTCCAGGTGTCGGTGGCCAGCACGTCGGCGTCGCGTACCGCCTGGGCGGGGTCGGTCAGCACCCGCACCGACCCGCCGGTCTCCGCGGCGATCTGGGCGGCCCGTTCCACCACTGCCGCGTCCGGCGCGAACCCGGCCGGGCCGGCGATCCGCACGTGCATTCCGGCGGTCGCCCCGGCCAGCAGGTACGACTGCGCCATGTTGTTCGCGCCGTCGCCCACGTACGCCAGGGTGCGCCCGGCCGTGCCACCGCACCGCTCCCGGATGGTGAGCAGGTCGGCCAGCAACTGGCACGGGTGGAAACCGTCGGTGAGCGCATTGACCACCGGCACGGTGGCGCCCGCCGCCACCTCGGCGATCCGCTCGTCACCGTGGGTCCGCAGCACGATCGCCGCGACGTAGCGGGACAGCACCCGCCCCGCGTCGGCGAGCGACTCACCACGACCGAAGTGGGTGACCTGCGTGTCCACCACCAGGGGGTGCCCGCCCAACTCGGCGATGCCGGCGTCGAACGAGATCCTGGTCCGCAGGCTCTGCTTGTCGAAGAGCACCGCCACCGAGCGGGGGCCGACCAGCGGCCGGTGGCCGAACCGGTCCGCCTTCATCCGCGCCGCCAGGTCGAGGACCGCTGACTGCTCGGCCGGCGAGAGGTCGTCGTCGCGCAGGAAGTGCCGGGTCATCGAGTCGTCCCCGTCGTGGTGGTCAGGCTGGCTGGTGCGGTCTGCGCGCCGGCGGCGGCCGGGGCGGTGGCGTCCAGTGCGGCGGGCAGCGCCGCGAGGAAGGTGTCCGCCTGGGCGGCGGTGAGGATCAGCGGTGGGGCCAGCCGGATCACACCCGGCTGCACCGGGTTGACCAGGAAGCCGGCTTCCCGCAGGGCCTCGGCCAGCACCGACGCCACCGGCGCGGTGAGCGCCACGCCGAGCAGCAGACCGGCGCCGCGTACCTCGGCGATCAGCGGGTGGCCCAGAGCCTCGATGCCGCGACGCAGCCGCTCACCGACCCGCTTGACGTTGTCGAGCAGGCCCTCGTTGGCGATGGTCGCCACCACGGCGAGCGCCGCCGCGCAACTGACCGGGTTACCGCCGAACGTGGTGCCGTGCGAGCCGGGGGTGAGCAGGTCCGCGGCAGGGCCGAAGGCCAGCGTCGCGCCGATCGGCAGCCCGCCACCCAGCCCCTTGGCCAGGGTGACCACGTCCGGCTCCACGCCCTCGGCCTGGTGCGCGAACCAGTGCCCGGTACGCCCGACGCCGGTCTGCACCTCGTCGAGGACCAGCAGCGCGCCGTGCCGGGCGGTGATCCGCCGGGCCGCGGCGAGGTAGCCGGCCGGCGGGACCAGCACACCGTTCTCACCCTGGACGGGTTCGAGGATCACCATGGCGGTGGCCTCGGAGACGGCCGCTTCGAGGGCGGCGACATCGCCGTAGTCGACGTGGGTCACCTCGCCGGGCAGCGGCCGGAACGGGTCCGCCTTGGCCGGTTGGCCGGTCAGCGCGAGGGCCCCCATGGTGCGGCCGTGGAAGCCGCCCCTGGTGGCCACCACGTGGGTGCGGCCGGTGCGGCGGGAGAGCTTGAAGGCCGCCTCGTTCGCCTCCGCGCCCGAGTTGGCGAAGAACACCCGGCCCGGTCGGCCGGCGAGCGCCAACAGCAGCTCGGCGAGGGCGACCGGCGGCTCGGCCACGTAGAGGTTGGAGACGTGGCCAAGGGTCGCGACCTGCTTCGACACCGCCGCCACCACCGCCGGGTGGGCGTGACCGAGGGCGTTGACCGCGATGCCACCCACCAGGTCCAGGTACTCCCGGCCGGCGTCGTCGACCACGACGGCACCGCGACCGGAGACCAACGCCATCGGCGGCGTGCCGTAGTTGTCCATCATGGACTGCTTCCACCGCTGCGCCAACGTGCTCATGTCGCGTCCGTCCCGTCTCCCGGCACCACCATCGTTCCGAACCCTTCCGAGGTGAACACCTCAAGCAACGTCGAGTGCGCCACCCGGCCGTCGACGACGTGCGCGGCGGGGACTCCCCCACGCACCGCCCGCAGGCAGGCCTCCATCTTCGGCACCATGCCCGACTCCAGGCTGGGCAGCAGTTTGGCCAGGTCGTCCGCGGCGATCTCGGAGACCAGGCTGGTGGTGTCCGGCCAGTCCGCGTACAGGCCGGCCACGTCGGTGAGCACGACCAGCTTGCGAGCCCGCAACGCGATGGCCAGCGCCGCGGCGGCGGTGTCCGCGTTGAGGTTGTGCAGCACACCCTCCACGTCCGGCGCCACCGTGGAGATCACCGGAATCCGACCGGCCTCGATCAGGTCGGTCACCGCGGACACGTCGACCGACTCGACGTCCCCGACCTGGCCCACGTCGACCGGCACCCCGTCCACGTACGCCGGGCGCCGCACCGCTGTGAACAGCCGGGCGTCCTCGCCGGAGAGGCCGACGGCGTACGGACCGTGCGAGTTGATCAGACCCACCAGCTCCCGGCCCACCTGACCGACCAGCACCATGCGGACCACGTCCATCGCCTCGGCGGTGGTCACCCGCAAACCACCCCGGAACTCGCTGGCGATGCCGAGGCGACCCAGCATGGCGGAGATCTGCGGACCGCCGCCGTGCACCACCACGGGCTTCAGGCCGGCATAGCGCAGAAAGACCATGTCGGCCGCGAACGCCCGCTGCAACTCCGGATCGGTCATCGCGTTGCCGCCGTACTTGACCACGACCGTCGAGCCGGTGAAGCGTGCCAACCAGGGCAGCGCCTCGATCAACGTCTCCGCCTTGACCTGGGCGCGAGCCAAATCGCTGCTGAGACTCATGTCGAATAGGCCGAGTTCTCGTGCACGTACGCGTGGGACAGGTCGTTGGTCCAGATCGTGGCGGCCGACGTACCCGCGTGCAGGTCGATCCGGATGGTCACGTCCCGCCCGGTCAGGTCGACCTTCGAGCGGTCCTCGGCGGCGGCGCCGCCCCGGCACACCCACACCCCGTTGACCGCCACGTCCACCTCGTCCGGCTCGAACGCGGCGGCGGTGGTGCCGACGGCGGCGAGGATCCGACCCCAGTTGGGGTCGTTGCCGAACAACGCCGTCTTGACCAGGTTGTTGCGGGCCACCGTGCGGCCGACCTCGACCGCCTCGTCCTCGTTCGCCGCGCCGACCACGTCGATGGCGACCTGCTTGGTAGCGCCCTCGGCGTCGGCCACCAACTGCTGGGCCAGGTCGTGACAGGCCGCGGTGACGGCGGCGGCCAGCTCGGCCGGCGTCGGCTCAATGCCGCTCGCGCCGCTGGCCAGCAGCAGCACGGTGTCGTTGGTGGACATGCAGCCGTCGGAGTCGACCCGGTCGAAGGTGACCCGGGTCGCCGCGCGCAACGCCTCGTCCAGCGTCGCCGGCCCGGCCACCGCGTCGGTGGTCAGCACGCACAGCATGGTGGCCATCCCCGGCGCGAGCATCCCGGCGCCCTTGGCCATGCCGCCGACCGTCCAGCCGCTCCCCCGGGCCACAGTGGTCTTCGGCCGGGTGTCCGTGGTCATGATCGCCTCGGCGGCGGCCGGGCCACCGTCGCGGGACAGCGCACGGATCGCCGAGCGGACGCCCGGCAGCAGCTTCGGCATCGGCAGCCGCTCACCGATCAGGCCGGTCGAGCAGACCGCGACCTCACCGGCACCGAGGATCAACCGTGGGCTGACCGAGGTCAACACGGCGGCGGTGTGCTCGGCGGTGGCGTGCGTGTCCTGGAAGCCGGCCGGGCCGGTACAGGCGTTGGCGCCACCGGAGTTGAGCACCACGGCGCGGACCACACCGCCCTGCACGACCTGCTGGCTCCAGAGCACCGGAGCGGCCTTGACCCGGTTGGTGGTGAAGACACCGGCCACGCCGGCGTCCGGGCCGTCGTTGACCACCACTGCGACGTCCGCACCGCCGCTGGTCTTGAGGCCGGCGGCCACACCGGCCGCCCGGAACCCCCGAGGAGTGGTGACGCTCAAGGGGTGACTCCCCACATCGACAGGCCCGTCGTCTCCGGCAGGCCGAGCATCAGGTTGGCGTTCTGTACGGCCTGACCGGCCGCGCCCTTGCCCAGGTTGTCCAGCGCGCTGAGCACGACCAGACGACCCGAGTCGACGTCGACGGTGGCCTGTAGGTGACACGAGTTGGAGCCCAGGGTGGCGGCGGTGTGCGGCCAGCGGCCCTCCGGCAGCACGTGTACGAACGGGGCGTCCGCGTACGCCCGCGCCAGCACCTCCTGCGGGTCCACGCCGCGCGCCGGCACCGCGGTGACGGTGGCCAGGATGCCGCGCGGCATCGGCGCCAGGACCGGGGTGAACGACAGGCCGGTCGCGCCGGTGGCCTGCTTGATCTCCGGGACGTGCTGGTGGGTGCCCACCCGGTACGGCGACAGGTCGCCCATCACCTCGCTGGCCAACAGGTGCGGCTTGGTCGCCCGGCCGGCGCCGGAGGTGCCGGAGGCGGCGACCACCACCACGTCGGCGGGGTTGGCCGCGCCGTCGGCGATCAGCGGCGCGAGCGCCAGGGTGATCGCGGCGGCGTAGCAGCCGGTGTTCGCCACCCGGGTGGAGCCGGCGATCAGCTCCCGCTGGCCGGGCAACTCGGGCAGGCCGTAGGTCCACTGCCCGGCGTGCGTGCCACCGTAGTACTGCGCCCAGGCGTACGGGTCGGCGAGCCGGTGGTCGGCACCCAGGTCGACGATCCGCACCTCGGCTGGAAGCTGGGCCGCGAGAGCCGCCGACTGGCCGTGCGGCAGGGCCAGGAAGACCAGGTCCGCATCGGCCAGGATCGTCGGATCGGTCTCGCCGAGCACCAGGTCGAGCCCGGTGAGCTGCGGGTGCACCACGTCGACGCGGTGCCCGGCCTGGCTGTGTGCGGTGGCGGCGACCAGGTCGAACTCCGGGTGCCCGGCGATCAGGCGCAGCAGTTCACCTCCGGCGTACCCGCTCGCTCCGGCGACCGCGACTCGGATCCCCATACTCACCTCCGCATGACTATGCAGCGAAGGCTAGCAGCAGAACGTGACGACTGCAATTTTATGTGGAGCACTGCATGAAAGTACGACCGGCTCGGGCGCTGGGGTGCCGGTCGAAGAAGTACGGCAGCCAACGCTGACAGAACGCGCCGAACGGCCGGACCGCCGGACAGACCCGCCGGCTGAGGCCGGACAGGGACACCACGTCCCGCCGGTCGGCCTGGTTGAACAGGCCGATGGTGACGTCGAAGACGCCGCGTTGCACGGCGGCCCGGACACCCGCGGCCAGGATGTTCGCGTCCAACTCGTCGACGGCGGCATCCCGACTGAGCAACTCGCCGGCCACGGCCGGCAACAGGTTGTTGCTGATGACCGTGATCAGTTTCGGATTCGGCGTGAGATCGACGACCGACGACGAGTAGCCCGCGACGTTGACGAAGGCCTCGGTGAAGGGCAGCAGGATCTTCGCCGTGCCCCAGTCCTCGACCAGTTCCGACGCCGACCGCGAGACCTCGGAGACCAGGTACAGATGGGTGGCGAGGACGGCGTACCGGACACGCGGATCACCGGCCAGCAGTTGCGCGATCCGGAACTCCTCAGCGCTGAAGCAGAGCCGGGCGAGCATGTACACGCGGGCCAGTTCCCGCGCCTCGGCGGTCGTCAACGACGCCTCGGCAGCCCCCGTACGCGGCGCGGGGACGCCCGGCGACGACCGGCGCGAGCGCCGGCCCTCCTCGCCTGCTGCACCGATCGCATCGTGGAGCGTCGACAGGATGCGATCGGCCGGCGGCGGCGGAGCGTCCGGGCCGCCCCGACACCTCTGGACGAGGTCCGGCCAGTGCGTCGACAAGCGGGTCATGACATCCCGGCACGCCTCGGCGTGGGACTGGCCCCGGAGTGACGCGAGCCGCTCGATACTGCGGAGCAGGTGCTCGGCCGGCGAGCCCGCGGTGGTCTCCTCGCGTAGCCGAGCGACCGCGTCCGGCAGGCTCCGGCCGGCCGTCAGCCCGAAGTAGCCGTCAAGGGTGTCGAGATCGGCCGCGCCGAAGCGCACCGCCACCGGCTTCCCGGTCACGACCCGCTTCCAGTAGTACGCGCTGAGCGCGGCGGGATCCGCCAGCAGCGCGCCGAGATCGCCGGACTCCGGAGAGGGTCGCCCCGGCGGCAGCACACGCCGCAGCAGCGCGCGAACGAAGTCGTCGTTGCGCGCGGTCACCTCGGCGGAAGCGGCCTGAAACCAGACCTCGGACGCGAGCTTGGCGGTCTGCCTCTCCTCGTCCACGGATTCGAGGTAGGTGTCCAGCTTCTCCTTCTCCGGGTGCGCCGGGCATCGTTCGCCCAGCGAGGGGGCTGCCAGCCGGATGTACATGCCGAACAACTCGCCCGTGATCTCGCGGCCCGGAGCGCCCAGGTCGAAAAGGTCCTCGGCCAGCACGGAACCGAGGGCACCGAACACACACCCGGTGGCCAGAGACGCGTCGTCGGCGATGTCAGCGGCCGCGACACACAGATCGACGATGAAGCGCCGCAGCGACAGCGCGGCCGCGCTCCCGTCGGTCGAACCCCAGATCGGGCCGGCGGGCCGGGCCGCGACCGCCGTCGACAGGAGCTGCCGCAGAGCGACCAGCGCGCCGTGCAGTTCCTCGGCGAGTTCGCCGACCGGCCGGCGCGGTGGTGCGGACTCCGCGCGCAGGACCACACCGAGGTCGTGCCGCGTGACGATGTCCCGGATGTGCTCGGGTGTCATCTCCCGGATCACGATCCGCGCCCGCTTCCGCACCTCCTCCCGCAGGTCGGTGTAGAGCGGCATGTTGAGGGCGCCCTGCAGGTCGTACTGCATGCGCAGAACGAGTCGCTGCACGATGGGCGTGTCGTCGTCGACGGCCGTGGCCAGCGTGGCGCGGCGCAGTCGGTCGAGGGAGACGCCCGCGCTCTGCCGCTCGTACCAGGAGCGAAAGCCCTCGTCGCGAAGGAGATGCCGGTCCGGGTCGACGACGAAGCCGGGCCGGGACGCGGCGGCCGCGAGCGCCGCGACGACCCGGGGCATCTCGTCGGCGAGAAGCTCCAGGAAGGGGCGCCCGTCCCCGGTCGCCAACAGGAACCGGTCGAGAGCCGACCCCGGGAGGTCGCTGGCGCCGAGGAAGCCGGTGCCCTCGTCGGTACGGTGGAACGCCGCCATGATCGCGCTGCGTGGCCCGCCGGCGGACGTACGGTACCGGTGATGGACCAGCCGACTCGCGGCGAAGATCGTGTGACACGGCACCGCGATGTCCTGAAGATGGACGACTCGCGGAAGGCCGTCGTCGAAGAAGCGGGCCTGGGCGGCGAGCGCCTCGTCCACCCGGGCCTGCGAGGGGAAGATGCAGCTGTCCTCGTCGCTCCACGCAGTGCCGTCGTCGTTCACGAAGCACTGCCGCAGGAGCCGATTCGTGCGGGGCAGGTAGGTGAGCCCCTGCCCCGAGGGCCCTCGACCGGTGCCCATCGTCCAGGTGACGATCACCTTGAACTCGTCCATGAAGGGGCTGTTGTCGACGTGCAGGGTGTTGTCCCGCGCTACGACGTCGAGTGGCTGCGTGTCCTTCGCCCGCAAGTCGATGATCTTCACGGGCCCGCCGAGGGCGTGCGCGACGAGCGCGACCAGCAGCGGATGAGCGAACGCCTCCCGGAACTCGGGGTGCTCGACCAGGGATCCCGCGTCCGCGACGTTCAGGTAGTTGTGCAGCGAGCCACGGCTGCCCCTGGTGTCGATCGCCGAGTCGTACGCCCGCCGAGCGGGGTCGAAACGCTCGGGTGCGACGAGCCCGGCGAAGCTGAGTGCACCCTCGGACGCAAGGTTCCCGCTCAGCGACGTGAAGGTGGTCCGAAGGAGCGGGCCGCCCGCCTCCGCCCGGCAGGCACTGTCGACGATCGCTTCGATCTCACGCCGGAACCTCGTGGCTTCCCGCTCGCGCCGCAGTTGCCGATACGACGCAGGGCTGGCCAGCTCGTCAGCCGGGACGAGCGGCGCGTACCGAGGGCTCATATCGCCGGACTCCCGACCACCAACGTCGACTGGGTGAGATCCGGATAGTGCTCCAGGCGGGCCAGCGCCCGTCGGACCTCTTCCACGGCGCTGACGTTTCCGCCCTGACCGTACGCCTGCTCAAGCTGGCCCAGGATTGTCCGGACGGAACGGAAGTTGCCGAGGGACTCCTCGACCCGCCAGGCCCGCTCCAACCAGGTGCAGCCCTCCTCGACCTCGCCCGACCGGAGGCCGGTCGCGCCGAGCAGGCGCAGGGCCAGCGCCCGGCCGTAGTCATTGCCGCGCTCCTCGCACATGGCGAGGCTGCGCAGGCCGAGCCCTCGGGCCCAGGAATGGTGGCCCAGTTCGTTCAGGGCTCGGGCCGCGTCGTACAGCCCCCGGGCCTCGCGGACGACGTTGTTGCCGTTCCTGGATTCCCGGGCCGCCCGCAGCCCCCAGCGCAGTGCGTCCCGGTGGTCACCCGACCGGAGGCAGAGCTCGGCCATGGCGTGGTACGACGACGCCCGACCCGAATCGTCGCCGGACGCCGCGTCCAGCGCCATGGAGGCGCGCAACTGCTCCTTCGCCGGCTCAAGCTGCCCGATGTCCGCGTAGGCACGCCCCAGGGCGCGTCGGGACAGCGCCTCCATCGCCGGGTCACCGGCGGCCGCCGCGGCAACAGCCTCCCGCTGGACGGACAGCGTTCTCGTGACGTCCTGACGCCAGTAGAGGAACGTGTTGAGCGCCCGCGCGAACCGGGTGATGAAGGCGAAGTCGTCGTCGGCCCGGGCCTGCTCGATGAGGTAGATCATGGACGCGGTGATCGACTCGAACCAGGAGAGGGCCTGCGCCACTGTGAAGCTGGCCGACCCGGCGACCGCCAGCAGCTCCTGGTCCACCGGCAGGGAGTCCCGGTGTGGATCGATGGCCCGGTCGGCGGCGTAGCTCAACGCCAGGTAGACGGTGCGGATGCGGCGCGCGGTCAGTTCCTGCTCGGCGGGGTCCAGCACCTGCCCGAGCGTCTCCGCGAGATAGGCCTTCATCAGGTCGTGGAAGCGGTAACGGCCGGGGCTGACCTCGTCGATGAGGGATGCCAGGCACAGGGCCTGAAGAGTGCGGTCACACACCCGCCTGGGCTGGTCGAGGACGAGGCACAGCACCGCGACCGAGCATTCGTTGCTGGGCAGCATGGACGCGACGTAGAGGACCTTCGTCGTTGCCGCGTCGAGGTCGTCGAGTGACCAGGAGATGACGCGACCGACCTCGATGCCCAGGCCGGCGTCATCGAGGAAGCGAAGTGGGCTCTGCTCCTCCTCGATTCCCCTCGCGGCGTCGTCGATCGTCCAGGTGGTCTGGATGGCGAGCTTCGCCGAAACGATGGCCAGCGCCAACGGATGCCCCTCCAGAAGCTGCACGATGCGTTGGGCGGCGGCCTGCTCCCGTTCGACGCGGACGAACCCGACACGTTCGGCGATGAGCTCCACCCCCTCGTCCACTGTGAGCAACGGAAGTTTGATGACCCGGGCGTCGTGACGAACGCTCATCTCCGGGATCGCCCGGCGGCTGGTGACCACCAGCACCGACCCGAAGCCCGGCACCAGGTCCCGAACCTGCTCGTAGGAACCCACGTTGTCCACGATGACGAGGCAACGCCGGCCAGCGGTGACGGCGCGGAAGACGCCGCCCCACTCGGCCTCGTTGTCAGGAAGGTCGGACCGGTTGATCCCCAGCGTGGCCAGGAAGCTGCGCAGGGCGTCCCGGGTCTCGATGCGCGGTGTGCCGGAGTACGCGCACATGTCGACGAAGAACTGCCCGTCGGGATATTCGGCGATGCGCGAGCTGGCCCAGGCGACCGCGAGGGTGGTCTTGCCCGAGCCGGCCAGACCCCACAGCATGCAGCAGCGCGAGCCCGGCGTCGTCATCGCCTCGTCCATCTCGTGCAGCAGGTGGTGCCTGCCGACGATCCTCCCGATGCCGCCCGGGAGCATGTGCGGTGGCTCGGGCACGTGCGCCGCCGCTCGCGGCTGTTCGACGTAGATCGCGCCGGAGGAGCCCACCTGGAGGACCTGGTGCGCCAACAGGCCCTCGGCCACGTTGTGCGACGAGCTTCCGGAGGCGGGCTCCATGTGGGTCACCTTCCGGCTACATCGTGATGTCGCCGACGCGTTGGGCCTGCACCAGCTTGCCCACATTGCTGGAGGCCACCACGTTCGTGCTCCCAATCGACGTCGACCCCTGCCGGAGCTCCCGCAGGAACTCCGGATCCTCGGCCGCGAAACGGGCCAGGAGCGCACGGAGTTGCGCCGTGTCGTCCGCCGAGGCGTCGCCTTGCGCGACCCGGTCCAGGGATTCGATCATCCCCGCCGGCTCGTCGCTGCGGACGAATCGCCGCCGGATCATGTCGACGAGCGCCGCCCCGGACCCCTCGGCGATCTTGACGAGCGCCGCGGCGACGATTGCCTCGATCATGCGCTGCTCCTTGACCTCAAGGCCTGCGGCAGGCGTCGGCGCTCACCCCTTCGCCAGGCAAGGCTACCGATTCGTGTCGACCTCGGAAAGGCTCGTGACGTGGTCGGAAACGTCGACGCCGAGCCCCCGGGCGGCCACCCGAAGGCCACCCCACATCGACGTCGACGCATGCCACCGGCGACGGATGCCTGGTGCCCGGCCACCACAACCCGCCAGGGGCGTCATCGCCGACGACGAAGACCGGCGCGGCCTGTCGGAAGCCCGACACGGCCCAGCCGGCGACGAACGACGACGGCCCCGCTACCCGCTGCGGGGTACCGGGGCCGTCGTGGGTCGCGTCAGGCGCCGCGCAGGGTGGCGCCGAGGCGCTCCGCCGCGACGGCGACCGCCGCGTCCCGTGCCGCGACCGCCTCCTCGACGGTGAGCGTCCGGTCCGGTGCCCGGAAGGTGAGCTTGTACGCCAACGAGCGGCGGCCGGCACCGAGCTGCGCGCCGGAGTACACGTCGAACAGCCGCACGTCCTCCAGCAGCTCACCGGCGCCCGCCTCCAGCGCCCGGCGCACCTCCTCCGCCGGCACCGACTCGTCCACCACCAGGGCCACGTCGATCAGCGCCGGCGGGAAGCCGGAGACCGTCGGCGCCGGCGTCACCGGGGTCGGCGGCAGCGTGTCGAGGTTCAGCTCCATCGCGCTGGTGCGGCGGGGCAGCTCCAACGCCGCGACCACCACCGGGTGCAGCTCGCCGGCGTGTCCGACGACCGAGCCGTCGACCCGCAGCTCGGCGCAGCGACCCGGGTGCCACGGGGCGTACTCGGCGGCGCGCACCTCGACCCGCTCGTCGGGGATCCCGGCGGCGGCCAGCACGTCACGGGCCGCCTCGATCGCGTCCGCCCAGCCGGCCGGTCGACCCGCACCCCACCAGCCGGCCGGGTCCAGGTCGCCGGAGAGCACCACAGCGACGTGCACCGGCTGCGCCGGCACCACCGCGTCGGCGGCCGCGAACTCCGCGTCGGTGGGCCGCCGGTCCACGCCCATCGCCGGCGGGCTGCCGGCGCCGAGGCGCGGGTGGAAGACCGCACCGATCTCGTAGAGGGCGAGGTCGCGGTGGCCCCGGCCGAGGTTGCGCTTGAGGATGCCGAGCAGCGGGCCGAGC
The DNA here is from genome assembly GCF_040302185.1 of Micromonospora sp. NPDC127501. NCBI lineage: Bacteria > Bacillati > Actinomycetota > Actinomycetes > Micromonosporales > Micromonosporaceae > Micromonospora > Micromonospora sp. NPDC127501. Next base: position 28,439 of record NZ_JBEORJ010000003.1, read on the forward strand.
AGCGTGGTGCGCAGCAGCGGCTCCTCCTCGGACAGTGGGTTGGCCAGCCGCACCGCGGGCCGACGCGGGTCGTCGGCCGGCAGGCCGAGCTGGTCGGCCAGCTCCGGCGACACGAACGGGTGCGCGAGCACCTCCACGTACCCCCGCTCGGCCAGCGACCCGGCGACGGCCCGGCGGCGACGCTGCCGCGGGGTCAGACCGCGCCCCGGAGGCGCGGTCGGCAGCACCGACGGCACCCGGTCGTACCCGTCGAGGCGGACCACCTCCTCGACCAGGTCGGCCGGGTCGGTCAGGTCGGGCCGCCAGGTCGGCGGGGTGACGCTCAGCACCGTCCCGACGCCGCTGGCCACGCCGACCGCGCCCGGGTCCTCGGACAACCGGTCCGCGCCCTGCGCGACAGTGCAGCCGACCCGCTCCAGCAGGGCGACCACCCGCGCCGGCGGGTACTCGACGCCGACCCGGCGGGTCGGCAGATCCGCCGGAAGACTGATCGGGGTACGCGGCCGGACGTGGTCGATGTCCAGGATCTCCGCGCTCGGCGTGCCCCCGCCGTGCTCGGTGAGCAGCCGCACGGCGCGCTCCAGCGCGACCAGCGCCACGGCCGGGTCGACGCCCCGCTCCCAGCGCTTCGCGGCCTCGCTGAACAGCTTGTGCCGGCGGGCGGTGCGCCCGACCATCGCCGGGTCCCAGTGCGCCGCCTCGAAGAGCACAGTGGTGGTGCCGGCGACGACCTCGCTGGTCTCGCCGCCCATCACCGCGGCGAGGGAGATCGGGACGCCGGCGCCCTCGCCTGCGAGGGCGTTGGGCAGCCCAGCGTCGCAGATCACCATGTCGTCGGCGGTGAGCACCCGGTTGACCCCGTCGAGGGTGGTCAGCTTCTCCCCCGCGTCGGCGCGGCGGACCACCAGCGGCCCGGCGATCCGGTCGGCGTCGAAGGCGTGCATCGGCTGGCCCAGCTCCAGCATCACGTAGTTGGTGATGTCGACGGGCAGCGAGATGCTGCGGATGCCGGCGGTGACGAGCCGCTGCTGCATCCAGGAGGGGGTGGGCGCGGTCGGGTCGACCCCGCGGACCAGGCGGGCCGTGAACCGGTCGCAGCCGACCGTGTCGCGGACCTCCACCGGGTACGCCGGCGTCTCGGTGCCGCCCGGGGCCGGCGCCAGGGCCGGGTCGCGCAGCGGCACGTCGAACGCGTGCGACAGCTCCCGGGCCAGGCCGCGCAGGCTCAGCGCGTACCCCCGGTCAGGGGTGATCTCCAGATCGAGGACGACGTCGTCGAGGCCGACCACCGGACGGGCGTCGTCGCCCGGCTTGGCCGTCACGTCCGGCCCCAGCACGATGATGCCGGAGTGGTCGTCGCCCAGGCCCAGTTCCTTGGCCGAGCAGATCATGCCCGCCGAGTTGTGCCCGTACGTCTTGCGGGCACCGATGGCGAAGCCGCCGGGCAGCACGCCGCCGGGCAGGATCACCACGACCCGGTCACCCGGGGCGAAGTTACGGGCACCGCAGACGATCTCCTGCGGCTCGCCGGTGCCGTTGGCGGCACCCACGTCGACCCGGCAGAACCGGATCGGCTTCTTGAAGCCGGTGAGCTCCTCGATCTCGCGGACCTCACCGACGACCAGTTGGCCGGTGACGGTCTCGGCCAGGTCCACCACGGACTCGACCTCGATGCCGAGGTCGACCAGGGCCTGCTCCAGGTCACCGGTGGGCAGGTCGGCGGGAAGGTCGACGTACTCCCGCAGCCAACTGACAGAAACTCGCATGACTTCAGACCACCGTTCCCGTGTCTCGTACCCGCATCGCCTACGCCCCGGTCCCGAGCGCGCGGCTGAACCGCACGTCGCCCTCGAAGAGATGGCGGATGTCGCTGACCCCGTGCCGGACCATCAGGGTCCGGTCGATGCCCATGCCGAAGGCGAATCCGGAGTAGACCTCCGGGTCGACGCCGCAGGCGCGCAGCACCCGGGGGTTGACCATGCCGCAGCCACCCCACTCGACCCACTGCGGGCCGTCACGGTGCTCCGGGAACCACACGTCGAACTCCGCCGACGGCTCGGTGAACGGGAAGTAGTGCGGCCGCCACCGGGTCTTCGCCTCCGGGCCGAACATCGCCCGGGCGAAGTGGTCCAGCGTGCCCCGCAGGTGGGCCATCGTGATGCCCTTGTCGACCACCAGCCCCTCGGCCTGATGGAACACCGGGCTGTGGGTGGCGTCGATCTCGTCGGTGCGGTAGACGCGGCCCGGCACGATCACGTAGATCGGCGGCTTGCGGCTGAGCATCGTGCGGGTCTGCACCGTCGAGGTGTGCGTACGCAGCACCAGGCCGGAGCCCTCCGGTGCGATGTGGAAGGTGTCCATCAACCCGCGGGCCGGGTGGTCGGCGGGGATGTTCAACGCGTCGAAGTTGACCCACTCCAGGTCGACCTCCGGCCCCTCGGCCACCTCGTAGCCCATCCCGACGAAGAGGTCGCTGATCGACTCCATCAGGGTGCTCAACGGGTGCCGGGCGCCGCGCGGACGCCGGTCGTAGGGCAGGGTGACGTCCACCCGCTCCTCGACCAGCACCCGCTCGGCCTGCTCGCGCTCCACCACCTCGGCACGCTCGGCGTACGCGGACTCGATCGCCCGGCGGGCCTCGTTGACCCGCTTGCCGGCGTCGGACTTCGCGGCCGGCGGCAGCGCGCCGATCTCCCGGCGGGCCAGGGAGACCGGTGACCGGTCACCCAGGTGCACCGAGCGCAGCGCGGTCAGCGCGTCCGGGTCGGCGGCGGCCTCGAACGCCTTCGTGGCGTCCGCGACGGCCTCGGCCAGGGCGGCGGGGTCGAGCAGGGCGACCTGCTTCGGGTCGTACGGATCGTTGCGGTAGCTCATGGCGTACGGGCACTCCCTCACGGCGGCGCCAGCCCTCACCGGGGCGGCTAGGCGAGTCTACGGACGCGCGGCTGTGCCGCAGCCCGCCGGTAGGAGTTGCGCAGGGAGCAGGTCAGGCCCGCCGCCCGCCGACACCGGCGGGCTGGCTAAACGAACGCCGTGTCGCGTTCATGGACGGACGCTCTCCCCTGCTGTCAGTCGCGCCGGAGGCAATCACCCTCAGCGCTGCGCTCTCGCTGAAGCGTACAGGCAGACGGCGGCGGCGGCAGCCAGGTTGAGGCTCTCCGCGCGCCCGTACAGCGGCACCCGCACCGTGGTGTCGGCGGCGGAGGTCAACTCCTCGGGCAGGCCGTGCGCCTCGGAACCGAACAACCAGGCGGTGGGCCCGACGAGCCGACCGTAGTCGGTCAGGTCGTCCAGGTCGCTGTCGCCGTAGCCGGTGGTGGCGAAGATCGACAACCCGGCGGCACGCAGTGCGTCGACCACCGCGACCGGGTCGGTGGCGCGCACCACGTCGACGTGGAAAAGGCTGCCGGCCGAGGCCCGCACACACTTGCCGTTGTACGGGTCGACGGCGTCTCCGGCGAAGACCACCGCACCCGCACCGGCCGCGTCGGCGGTGCGCAGCACCGTGCCGGCGTTGCCCGGGTCGCGGATCTCGGCGAGCACCGCCACCAGCCGGGGCGCACCCGCGAGGGCCTGCTCCAGCGGGACGTCCACATGCCGGCAGACGGCCACCAGCCCCTGCGGGGCGACGGTCTCGGCCAGCGCCGCGATGGCCTCGTCGGTCACCTCGGAGACCGGCACGTCGGCGCGGGCCGCCGTGGCGGCCAACTCCGGATACCGGTCGAGCGCGGTGGTCGTACCGAACAACTCGGTGACCACCCCCGGCCGCGCGAGGGCCTCGCGGACCGCCTGCGGGCCCTCGGCCAGGAAACGGCCGGTGGCGTCGCGGTCCCGGCGGCGTTGCAGGCGGCGGGCGGCGACAACCCTGGGGGTACGCGGGGTGAAAGCCATGATGTGCGCTCCTCCGGCACGATTGAGGCGCCCCCCGGACGGCGGTGCCGACACGGGAGACGCCTCGCTCTGGTGCGTGGGGATCAGGCGGCCTGAGCCGCCGCGCCGCCGGTGCCCTCGGCCGTGACCGCGGCCCGAGCCAGCTCGACGATCGCCGCGAAAGAGGCGGCGTCGTTGACAGCCATGTCGGCCAGGATCTTGCGGTCGACCTCGATGCCGGCAAGACGCAGGCCCTGGATCAGACGGTTGTAGGTCATCCCGTTGGCCCGGGCACCCGCGTTGATCCGCTGGATCCACAGCTGCCGGAAGTCGCCCTTGCGGTCGCGACGGTCCCGGTAGGCGTACTGCATCGAGTGCAGCACCTGCTCCTTGGCCTTGCGGTACAGGCGGGAGCGCTGACCGCGGTAACCACTCGCGGACTCCAGCAGGGTACGACGCTTCTTCTGGGCGTTTACAGCCCGCTTGACGCGTGCCATCTCAACTCCTAATTACGTAAAGGTGGCGCGCGTCAGCGGCCGAGCAGCTTCTTGATGCGCTTGACGTCGGCCTTGGCCAGCACGACCGTGCCGGTCAGCCGGCGGGTCTGGGTGGAGGGCTTCTTCTCCAGGTTGTGGCGGAGGCCGGCCTGCTGGGCAACGATCTTGCCCTTGCCGGTCACCTTGACCCGCTTACCCATACCCGTGTGGCTCTTCATCTTCGGCATGTGGAACGTCTTCTCCCCTGTTACTCGCCGCTGGTGTCGGCGGCGAGGCCGGTGTCACCGGCTGCTGCGGTCTCGCTGACCGCCGCGGTCTCATCGGCTTCCGGAGTGGCGGACTCGTCCGCTGCCCGGTCCCGAGGTCCGCCGCGAGACGCCGTAGCGGCGACCGCGGAGGCCTTGACGGCCCGATGCGGGGCGAGAACCATGATCATGTTTCGGCCGTCCTGCTTCGGAGCGGCCTCGACGTATCCCAGTTCCGTGATCTCGGATTCGAGCCGGCGCAGGAGCCGGTAACCCAGCTCCGGGCGGCTCTGCTCGCGACCGCGGAACATGATCGTCACCTTGACCTTGTCGCCCGCCTTGAGGAACCGCACCACGTGACCCTTCTTGGTCTCGTAGTCGTGCGGGTCGATCTTCGGCCGAAGCTTCATTTCCTTGATGACGGTCTGCTGCTGATTACGCCGCGCTTCGCGCGCCTTGAGTGCGCTCTCGTACTTGAACTTGCCGAAGTCCATGAGCTTGCACACCGGCGGGCGCGCCATCGGCGCAACCTCGACCAGGTCCAGATCGACGTCCGCGGCCAGCTGAAGAGCGCGCTCCAGCGGGACGATGCCCACCTGCTCACCCTCTGGGCCGACCAGTCGGACCTCACGTGCCCGGATCTGCTCGTTCACGCGTGGTTCGACGCTGATGGGGCCTCCTCGAGTCGTTTCTGCTCAGTCGCCGACCCCTGCGGCTCCCAGGAGGGAACCGACCCGAAAAGCAGAAGGCCCCGGCGCATGCCAGGGCCCGCTCGACCGGTCAGCACGATCACAAGGATCGCGCATCCGGCACCGGGACATGCCCGGAACCGGTGACCGGACCCGGCCACCGTAGCGGCGACTCGGGTGGGAGCAGGCGCTCCGCTTTCAAGGCTGTCTGCTCGCACGCGGAGACAGCCTGGTCGACTCGATAACACTACACCGGCGCCCCGGCGACCCCCAAACCGGGCACGACCTGCGGCCGCGCCGCGTCGCCGTCGCGCCATCACCGCGTCGCGGCGCGCGCCAAGATCTGCGGGTCGGCCGAGGTCAGCGGCCGACGGCGCGCTCGGCGAGGCGGGCCTGGTGGGCCTCGTGCAGCCGGCGCAGCGCGCGCACCCCGTCGACGGCCAACTCCTTGTCGGCGGCCTGCAACGCGACCATCGGCAGCAGGTCGTCGTCGTGCAGCTCCAGGCTGGCCCACGGCGCGCCCCGGTCGAAGCGGACGCCCCGGACAACCTCCCAGGGCAGCTCGTAGGAGCTGATGACGTTACGGACCCGGATGCCCCGTGCGTCCGCCTCCACCCGGGGACGGGTGAACAGCAGGAAGCCCAGCGCCCCGAAGATGCCCAGGCCGATCATGGCGATCTGGTCGCCGCGCTGGAAGCTGCCGTAACCATCGCCGGTCGGGCCGCTCAGCGACGTGGCGACCAGGCCGAACACCACCACCAGGGCAGCCGCCGCCGACCAGCAGACCACGCGGATTCGGCGGGGCTTCAGGCGGACCAGCTCGGTTTCACTCACCCCACCAGTCTGCCATCCGCACTCGGTCATCGACCGCACCACCCGCCGATCCACCACCGCGGGGCCGCCAGCCACCAGTCACCTCAAGATCGCGCTCGATCCGGGATCCAGTGGCCTCCGTCGAGTTCGAGACCACTACTTCAATGATCGAGCGCGATCTTGCCGGACGGGGACGTGGACGGGTCCGTCCGCAGCGCCCGCGGGCGCTGCGGACGCGACGATCAGAGGCGACAGGCGTGGATGTTGGTGACGAGGATGGCGCGGGCGCCCAGTTCGTACAGCTCGTCCATGATGCGGTGCACGTCGTCGCGGAGCACCATCGCCTGCACCGCCACCCAGCCCTCACGGTGCAGCGGCGACACGGTGGGCGACTCGATGCCCGGGGTGAGCCCGCTGGCCCGGTCCAGCAGACCGGCCGGCACGTCGTAGGCGAGCATCACGTAGCGGCGGGCCACCAGCACACCGTGCAGGCGGCGCAGCAACTGCTCGGCCTGCGGCTGGGCGGGCGCGCCGGCGCGCCGGACCAGCACCGCCGACGAGCGCAGCAGCGGCTCACCGAAGACCACCAGGCCCGCCTGGCGCAGGGTCGCGCCGGTCTCCACCACGTCCGCGATCACGTCGGCGACACCGAGGCGTACGGCGTTCTCCACCGCGCCGTCGAGGCGGATCACGTCGGCCTTGACGCCCACCTCGCCGAGGTGCCGTTCGACCAGCCCCGGGTACGCGGTGGCGATGCGGTGACCGCCCAACTCCTGCACGGAGGCGATGTCGTCGGGGCGGGCGGCGAAGCGGAAGGTGGCCCGGCCGAAGGCGAGGTCGACGACCTCCTCGGCCGGCGCGGCCGAGTCGATCAGCAGATCCCGGCCGGTGATCCCGAGGTCGAGGTCACCGGAGCCGACGTAGGTGGCGATGTCCTTCGGACGCAGGTAGAAGAATTCGACGTCGTTGGCCTCGTCCCGGCAGACGAGGTCCTTGGGGTCGGTGCGCTGGCGGTAGCCCGCCTCGCGCAGCATCTGGGCGGCCGGTTCGGCCAGGGTGCCCTTGTTGGGAATGGCGACACGCAGCATGACGGAGTGCTCCTTGGATCCGGTTGGTGATCAACAGGGGTGGGAGGCACTCACAGATGTCGGTAGACGTCCTTGAGCTCGAGACCGCTGGCGAGCATCAGCACCTGAACCTGGTAGAGCAGCTGGGAGATCTCCTCGGCGGTGCGCTCCGGCCCCTCGTGCTCGGCGGCCATCCACGACTCGGCCGCCTCCTCGACGACCTTCTTGCCGATGAAGTGCACGCCCTTGTCCAGCGCGGCGACGGTGCCCGAGCCCGGGGTGCCGGCGGCGGCCTTGGCCTGCAGCTCGGCGAACAACTCCTCGAACGTCTTCACAGGGAACGATTCTTCCAGCCACCCGGGTGACGCCCCACGTCCGGGTCCGTCAAAATCCAGCAAGCGGACAATTCCCTACCAACATGGTGGGACAATTGTCGATCGATGCCCATGGAGCTCTACGCTGTCCGCCATGGCCAGCCGCTCACGTCTCCTCGCGCTCACCGTCGCCGGTGCCGTCGTCGTAGCCACCGCCGGATGCGCGCCACAGGACGAGAAACCCACCCCCAATGTCACCTCCGCGCCGTCCTGCGCGAAGGACAGCCTGCCCACGCGTACGCCCGGCAAGCTGACCATCGCCACCGACCAGCCCGCGTACGAGCCGTGGTTCGCCAAGGACAAGCCGGACAGCGGCGAGGGCTTCGAATCCGCTGTCGCGTACGCGGTGGCCGGGAAGCTCGGCTACGCCCGCGGCGACGTCACCTGGACCCGGGTCAGGTTCGACACCGCCATCGCGCCGGGGCCGAAGGACTTCGACTTCGACATCAACCAGTTCTCCATCACCGACGAACGCAAGCGGGCGGTCGACTTCTCCGCGCCGTACTACCTGGTGCGGCAGACCGTCATCGCGTTGAAGTCCTCGAAGATCGCCGGCCGGAAGTCGCTGGCCGAGCTGAAGGACGCTCGGCTCGGCGCGCAGGTCGGCACCACCAGCTACCAGGCGATCACCGACGTGATCAAGCCGACCGCCAAGCCGCAGGTCTACAACAGCAACGACGATGCCAAGAAGGCCCTTCAGAACGGGCAGCTGGACGGTCTGGTGGTGGATCTTCCGACCGCCTTCTACATCACCGGCGCGGAGATCACCGACGCGACGATCGTCGGGCAGGTGCCGCAGGTCGGTACGCCCGAGGCGTTCGGGTTGCTGCTGGACAAGAACTCCCCACTGACCTCCTGCGTGAGCGGGGCGGTCGGTCAGCTCACCACGGAAGGCACGCTGAAGGAGCTGGAGCAGAAGTGGCTCGCGCAGGTGGCGGGGGCGGCCGAGCTGCGGTGACGCTTCTGGATCATGTGCCGTCGGAGGCGCAACTGCGGCGGTCGGCGTACCGGCGTCGGCAGACCGTCCACAGCGTGCTCGTCGCGGCGTCCTCGACGGCCGCGCTCGGCACGCTGCTGGTGATCGCGGTGACCGGGGCGCCGGGCTGGGACCGGGTCCGGCGGTCGTTCCTGGATCCGGAGATCGCCCGCGACGCGCTGCCCACGGTGCTGAGCGGGCTCTGGCTCAACGTACGGCTGCTGGTCTGCTGTGCGGTCGGCGCGCTGCTGCTCGGGCTGGTGATCGCCGTGCTGCGGACGCTGCGCGGGCCGGTCTTCTTCCCGGTCCGCGCGCTGGCCGCCGGCTACACCTACACCTTCCGCGGCCTGCCGCTGATCATCGTGCTGTACCTGCTCACCCTCGGCGTGCCGGGGCTGCGGTTGCAGGGCATGCCGCCGGTGCTGGTGCTGGGTGGGATCGCGTTGGTCCTCACCTACGGCGGCTATCTCGCCGAGGTGTTCCGGGCCGGCATCGAGTCGGTGCACTCCAGCCAACTCGCCGCGGCCCGCTCGTTGGGCCTGACCTACCGGCAGACGATGCGGCACGTGGTCCTGCCACAGGCCGTCCGCCGGGTGGCGCCACCGCTGCTCAACGACGTGGTGGCGTTGCAGAAGGACGTCGGGCTGGTCTCGCTGGCCGGGCCGATCGACGCGGTCCGCGCCGCGCAGATCGCCACCGCCCAGACCTTCAACTACACGCCGTACGTCGTGGCGGGGGTGCTCTTCGTGCTGCTCGCGATCCCGCTGATCGCGGTCACCGACTGGGTGACGCTGCGCGCGGCCCGCCGACAGTCGGGAGGCTGACCCATGGCGTTGTTGCGCTGTCGGGGCCTGCGCAAGGAGTTCGGCGGACACGCCGTGCTCGACCAGCTCGACCTGACCGTCTCCGAGCATCAGGTGGTGGCGCTGATCGGCGCGTCCGGGTCCGGCAAGTCGACGCTGCTGCGCTGCGTCAACCTGCTGGAGGAGTTGGACGACGGCACCATCGAGCTGGACGGGGAGGACATCTCCGATCCCCGGGTGGACCCCGATCGGGTCCGGCGGCGGATCGGCATGGTGTTCCAGGCGTACAACCTCTTTCCGCACCTGAGCGTGTTGGACAACATCACCCTCGCGCCGCGCCGCGTACACCGGCGGGGCCGGGCGGAGGCCGAGGCGCAGGCCCGGGAGCTGCTCGACCGGGTGGGGCTCGGCGCCAAGGCGGACGCCTACCCGGACCGGCTCTCCGGCGGGCAGCAGCAGCGGGTGGCGATCGTCCGGGCGCTGGCCAACTCACCTCGACTGATGCTGCTCGACGAGGTCACCTCCGCGCTCGACCCGGAGCTGGTCGGCGAGGTGCTGGCGATGATCCGCGACCTGAAGGCCGACGGCATGACCATGGTGCTGGCCACCCACGAGATGGGCTTCGCCCGGGAGGTCGCCGACGAGGTGTGCTTCCTCGACGCCGGGCGGGTCGTCGAGAGCGGCCCGCCCGAGCAGGTGCTGGGCGAGCCGACCCAGCCTCGTACCCGGCAGTTCCTGCGCCGGATCATCGAGGCCGGTCGGCTCTGAGCGAGGGCCGGCAGAGGCGTCAGCCGCCGAAGCCGACCCGCTGGGCGTTGCCCGCCGCCACGGTCCGCACGGCCAGCGCCGCGTCGAGTGCCGCCACGGTGGCGGACCAGCCCTTGTCCTCCGCCGAGCCGGGCAGACCGGCGCGGTCGCGGGCCTGCTCGATGGTCTCCACTGTCAACACTCCGTGCGCCACCGGCTTGCCCTCGTCCAGCGCCACCCGGGTCAGCCCGTCGGTGACCGAACGGCAGACGTAGTCGAAGTGGGCGGTGGACCCACGGACCACCACGCCGAGGGCTACCACCACGTCGCAGCGGCGGGCGAGGGCCTGCGCGACCACCGGCAGCTCGACCGAGCCGGCGACCCGGGCGACCACGGAACGCGCGCCGCACGCCTCGGCGGCGGCCACCGCACGCTCCAGCATGTGATCGGTCAGCTCGCCGTGCCAGCGGGCGGCAACGACCCCGACGGTCAGCCCCGCGGCGTCGACCGCCTCGACTCCCGGCTCACCGAAACCCGCCATCGTCATGCTCCGATCTCGTCGTTGGCGACCGGACGCCCCAGTGGCGCCTCGGACACCTCGTCCAACTCGTCCAGCAGGTGACCCATCCGGTCCCGCTTGGTGCGCAGGTAGCGCATGTTCTCCGGGTGCGCGCCGACCGGCAGCCCCTCGCGGCCGGTGATGGTCAACCCGTACCCCTCCAGCCCGGCCCGCTTGGCCGGGTTGTTGGTCAGCAGCCGCATCGACCGCACGCCCAGGTCGTAGAGGATCTGCGCGCCGGTGCCGTAGTCACGGGCGTCGGCCGGCAGGCCCAGGTCGAGGTTGGCGTCGACGGTGTCACGGCCCAGGTCCTGCAACTGGTACGCCTGCAGCTTGTGCAGCAGGCCGATGCCGCGCCCCTCGTGCCCACGGACGTAGAGCACCACGCCCCGGCCTTCCTGCCCGACCCGAGCCAGTGCGGCGTCGAGCTGCGGCCCACAGTCGCAGCGCAGCGAGCCGAACACGTCCCCGGTCAGGCACTCGGAGTGCACCCGGACCAGCACGTCCTGGCCGTCACCGAGGTCACCCAGCACCATCGCGACATGTTCGGCCGGGTCGTGCTCGGCGCGGTAGCCGAGCGCCCGGAACACCCCGTGCTTCGTCGGCATCCGGGCGTCGGCGACCAGCTCGACCTGCTTCTCGGTACGCCGCCGGTAGGCGATCAGGTCGGCGATGGTGACGAGCGTGAGGCCGTGCTCGGCGGAGAACTTCTCCAGATCCGGCAGGCGCATCATGGTGCCGTCGTCGTTGACCAGCTCGCAGAGCACGCCGGCCGGACGCAGCCCGGCCAGCCGGGTCAGGTCGATCCCCGCCTCGGTGTGCCCCGGTCGGCGCAGCACCCCGCCCTCGCGGGCGCGCAGCGGCACCACGTGCCCGGGACGGGCCAGGTCGGTCGGGTCGGTCGCCGCGCCGGCGAGCAGCCGACTGGTGTGCGCGCGATCGGCCGCCGAGATGCCGGTGCCAACCCCCTCGCGGGCGTCCACTGTCACCGTGTACGCGGTGCCGCGCCGGTCCTGGTTGGTGTGGTGCATCGGCGGCAGGTCGAGCCGGTCGGCTTCGCTCTCGGTCAGCGCCACGCAGACGTAGCCGGAGGTGTAGCGGACCATGAACGCCATCAGCTCCGGCGTGGCCAGCTCGGCCGCGAAGATCAGGTCGCCCTCGTTCTCCCGGTCCGCGTCGTCGACCACGACGACCGGCCGGCCGGCCGCGATGTCCGCGAGCGCCTGCTCGATATCCCCAAAGCTGGTCATGCGACAGCCTCCGTGTAGATGGGCGTACCGACGGTCGCCGGTCGGGTGGCGCGGGAGGTGCGCCACCAGGCGGCGAAGCCCCAGACGCAGAGGGCGCCGTAGATCAGGTACATGACGGCCGACGGGTAGAACCCGCCGCGCAGCAGCAGCGGCACGCCGACCGCGTCCACCGCGATCCAGAGCAGCCAGAACTCGACCCAGCCGCGGGCCATGCCGTACGTGGCCAGCAGGCTGCCGGTGAGGATCCAGGCGTCGGGCAGCGGGCCCCAGGAGCCCAGGGCCTTGAGCAGCGGGTACGCCGCGGCGGTGCCGATCACGGCGGCCACCAGCAGCATCAGTCGTTCCCGTCCGGTGGCCCAGCGCGGCACGACCGCGGCCTGCCCGGCGTCGGCGCGACGGTTGCGCTGCCAGCGCCACCAGCCGTAGACGCTGACCGCGAAGAAGAAGACCTGCCGGCCGGCCTGCCCGTACAGGTCGTGCTCCTGCGGGGTGGCGAACACCCCGCCGAGGAAGACGGTGAGGAGCAGCGCGTTACCGATCATGCCGACCGGCCACGCCCAGACCAGCCGGCGCAACCCGAGCAGCGCCGAGACCAGCCCGAACGCGTTGCCGACGATCTCCCTGGCCAGCACCGGCGAGCCGGCGACGTGCACCTGGGCGTCCAGCAGCCAGCTGAGCGGGCCCATCAGGCCACCCCGCCCGGGTTGGAGGCCAGCCCGCGTGCGTCGGCGTCGGTGAGCCGGTCGCCGAGCAGCCGCTCCACGTACTTGGCCAGCACGTCGACCTCCAGGTTGACCGGGTCGCCGACGCCCTTCGCGCCGAGCGTGGTCAGCTTGAGCGTGGTCGGGATCAGCCCGACGGCGAACTCGTCCGCGCCGACGGCAGCCACTGTCAACGAGACGCCGTCGATGGTGATCGAGCCCTTCTCCACCACGTACCGGGACAGGGCGGCGGGCAGTCGGAACCGGACGGTCTCCCACTGCTCGGCCGGCTCCCGGGAGATCAGTTCACCGACGCCGTCGACGTGGCCCTGCACCAGGTGTCCGCCGAGTCGGCTACCGAGCGCGGCGGCCCGCTCCAGGTTGACCGGGTCGCCGGGGCGCAGCGCGCCCAGCGCGGAGCGGCGCAGCGTCTCCCCCATCACGTCGGCGGTGAAGACCCCGTCGGCCACGTCCACGACGGTCAGGCAGACGCCGTTGACGGCGATCGAGTCTCCGTGTCGGGCGTCGGACGTGACCAGCGGGCCACGTACGCCCAGCAGCGCCGAATCGCCTGCCGTCGGCACGACCCGGACGATCTCGCCCAATTCCTCGATAATGCCAGTGAACATCTCAGCCCTCCCTTTTGCGGGGCAAAGCGGTGATCCGGAGATCCGGACCGATCTGCGTAACGTCGACGAACTCCAGATCGATGGCCTCGGCGATGGTGGTCACTCCCGCGTCGACCAGAGCGGTCGGGCCGGCGCCGAGCAACCGCGGCGCGACGTAACCGACGATCTTGTCGACCAGGCCGGCCTCCAGGAACGCGCCGGCCAGCCTGGGACCGCCCTCCAGGAGCACCGCGCGGACCCCGCGCTGGTGCAGCGCCGCGAGCAGCGCCGACAGGTCGACCCGGCCGTCCGGGTCGGCGCCGACCTCGTCGGCGGTCGCGATCCACGTCCGCGCGGCGCCGTCGCGGACCCGGGCGTCAGCCGGGGTACGCCCTGAGCTGTCCACCACCACCCGCAGCGGCTGCCGGATGGCCAGGCTGCCGTCGCGCAGGTTGCGGGCGGTCAACCGGGGGTCGTCGGCGAGCACGGTGCCCACCCCGGCGATGACCGCGTCGACAGTGCCGCGCAGCGCGTGCACGTCGATCCGGGCCGCCTCCGAGGTGATCCACATACTGGTGCCGTCCGCCGCGGCGGAGCGCCCGTCGAGCGTGGCGGCGTACTTCCAGATCACGTACGGCCAGCCCCGGCGCATCGAGGTCAACCACGCGACGTTGCCGGCCTCGGCCTCCTCACCGCGTACCCCCAGATCGACCCGGACCCCGGCGGCGCGCAAGGTGGCGGCGCCCCCGGAAGCGACCGGGTTCGGGTCAGGCACGGCGATGACCACCCGACCCACCCCGGCCTGGACGAGCGCGGAACTACAGGGGCCGGTGCGGCCGGTGTGGTCGCAGGGTTCCAGCGTGACCACGGCGGTGCCGCCCTTGGCCCGTCGCCCGGCCTGCGCCAGGGCGACGATCTCGGCGTGCGGCCCCCCGGCGTACGCGTGGAAGCCCTCGCCCACCACCTCGCCGTCGGAGTCGAGGAGCACGCACCCGACCACGGGGTTGGGGCTGGTGGTGCCGAGCCCGCGCGCTGCCAACTCGATCGCACGCCGCATCGCCTCATCAACGGAGACGCTGGCCATCGCCCTGCCCCTGCCCTCTCACTCGCCGGTCCGCGCGCGGGCGGTCAGGGAGGCGGCCATGGGGGCCACGGGCAGGCGGTGGCGGATTCCGGGAACGGCACAGCCGCCCCGGGGGGTCGGCACGGCACGTTGAAGCCAGCGGCCGGCTCGGACCCGTCCGTCCCGCGCGCTGTCTCCCATCCGGACTGTCTGGGCGCGGACGAACCGCCCCCAACCGTCGGCCCCGGATTTTCACCAGGTCCACCGGACGGCAGAGCCGTCCGGGTCGCGGGCTGACCACGGTTGGACCGTGGATCACCGCCGGTTCGGAATTTCACCGAGTCCCGCCAGCGCGTGGTGGGTACACGGGAAGTCTTACACGCCGATCCGGCTCCGCCGCCACCTAGGCGAGCTACTTCACAGCGGTATCACGCTCAGGTGACGCCGCGACGCCGGTCCACCGCCACGTACGAGCCCGGTTGGCTCTTGGCCACCGTCTTCATCTCCGAGGCCACCGCGATCGCTTCGAGCGGGTCGGTGAAGCGCTTGCCGGCGTCGGAGAGGGACACCCCGATGGAGAGCGTGACCAGGGCCGCCCGCCGGATGTTGCCGCGTCGATCCTTCAACTCGACGAAGCCGCGCTCCCGGTCGGTCGGGTCGTAGAGCGTGTCGGCAGCGTTCTCGAAGTCGACGACCGCCCGGGACGTCAGTGGGCGGACCTGGTCCGGTGCGCAGACGATGACGAAGTCGTCACCGCCGACGTGACCGAGGAAGGCCGGCGGCAGCCCGACGCCCACCACCGCCCGGTGCAGGCTGCGGGCGAGCGCGGAGATGAAGTCGTCGCCGCGCACGAAGCCGTACCGGTCGTTGACGCTCTTGAACCGGTCGATGTCGACGTAGCCGACGGCGTAGTCCACGCCGTTTCGGACCCGATCGCTGATCTCCCGACGGATCCGGCTGTTGCCGGGCAGCCCGGTCAGCGGGGAGACCTCCCGGAACTCCTTGTTGCGGCGCAGCGTGGACGAGACCCGGGCCACCAGCTCGGCGGTGTCGAACGGCTTGACCAGGTAGTCGTCCGCGCCGGCGCTGAGCCCGTGCACCTTGTCGACGGTCATCCCCTTGGCCGTCAGCATGATCACCGGAAGGGCGGACGTCATCGGGTCGGCGCGCAACCGGCGGGTCAGCTCCAGCCCGTCGATCCGGGGCATCATGAGGTCGACCACCGCCAGGTCCGGCCGCTGGCGCTCGATGATCTCCAGAGCCTCCTGGCCGTCGCTGGCGTGGATCACCTCGAAGCCGTGCAGCCGCAGGTTGAACTCGACGAACCGGGCGATGTCCTCGTCGTCGTCCACGACGAGAATGATGTCCTTGCGGTCGGCCTCGGGCTCCACCTCAGGCCCCGGGCGCCGCGCGTTCCGCCAGTGCCCGCAGGTGCCGTACCGCCTCCGCCGGATCGGCGGCCCCGTACACGGCGGTGCCCGCCACGAACGCGTCGGCGCCCGCCGCGGCCGCCTGCTCGATGGTGTCGGCGGCGATCCCGCCGTCCACCTCGATGCGCAGCTCCAGGTGCCCGGTCGACACGTGCCGCCGGGCCGTCCGCACCTTCTCCAGCAGCTGCGGAATGAACCGCTGCCCACCGAAGCCCGCCTTGATCGTCATGATCAGCAGGGTGTCGAAGCTGGGCAGCAGGTCCAGGTAGGGCTCGATCGGGGTGTCCCGGTCGATGGCCAGACCCGCTTTGGCACCGGCCGAACGCAGGTCCTTGGCGAGCGCCACCGGGTCGTCGGACGCCTCCGCGTGGAAGGTGACGTTGTACGCCCCGGCGTCGGCGTACCCGGGGGCCCACCGGCGCGGGTCCTCGATCATCAGGTGCACGTCGAAGGGCATCGCCGTGACAGCCCGCAGGCTCTGCACCACGGGCAGCCCAATGGTCAGGTTCGGCACGAAGTGGTTGTCCATCACGTCGACGTGCAACCAGTCCGCGGCGTCCTCGACGGCACGGACCTCTTCGGCGAGGCGGGCGAAATCGGCGGCCAGAATGCTCGGCGCGACGATCGGCGGCGGTACGGTCACGGGGCCAGTGTACGAACGTGGCCATCCGCCACCCGCATCGCGGCACCTTCGGGGACGCGCTGTGATCCAGCAGTGACCATTGGTGCAGAATTGGACGCTCCGGGCTCTCGAATCCGGACGAACAGACATCAGCCACTGGCCGATCGACGGAAACGCGACGACACTCCAACCGGGACGGTGCCGTAGGCTGCACGCCCGCCGGGGTCTCGCCGCGGGGCGCGGCGACCGGCCGCCAGCTCCCGGGAGGGCGGACGATGCGACGGTGGCTTCCAGCGCTGGTGCTGGCCAGCGTCACGACGATGCTGCTGGCCGGCTGCACGCCGGCGCGGGGCGCGGACGGTGATCTCACCGACGACTGGCCGACGCTGCGGGTTCCGAAGCCGTTCACCCCCGCCACCGACACCTGCCTGCCACGGATCGCCACGGTCGTGCAGGCCAGCACGTACGAGACGGTGGACTGCGCGCGCAACCACCTGGCCGAGACCATCCACGTCGGCACCTTCGTCGGGCCCGACGCGCTGACCGAGGCCCGACCGGCACCCGGATCGTCGGCGCTGCGCACTGCTCGCGCCGAGTGCGACCAGCGGGCCCGGGAAGTGCTCGGCGGCGACTGGCACACGGCCCGACTCGCGCTGTCCCTCGCGTTGCCGTCCGCGCCCGCCTGGGCCGGCGGCGCCCGCTGGTTCCGCTGCGACCTCAGCGAGACC
The DNA here is from genome assembly GCF_040302185.1 of Micromonospora sp. NPDC127501. NCBI lineage: Bacteria > Bacillati > Actinomycetota > Actinomycetes > Micromonosporales > Micromonosporaceae > Micromonospora > Micromonospora sp. NPDC127501. Next base: position 45,481 of record NZ_JBEORJ010000003.1, read on the forward strand.
GGCAGCATCGACAACACCCGCCCGGTGAACCGCACCGGCAGCCTGCGCGGCGCGTTGATCGGCGACACGCCCCTGACGCACCGCTGCTTCGACCCCAAACTGATCGGCGACAACCTCAACTACATGGCGCCGGTGCTCTGCACCGAGCCGCACCGCGCCGAGTTCGTGGGCGTCTACGAGGAGCGGGACATGAGCTGGGCGGAGTTCGCCAAGTCCGCCGAGCAGGCGCACCAGCGCTGCATGGCGCTGATCGCCGAGTACGCGGCGGTGCCCAACAACAGCGAGCTGCCGTACCGGGCCGGGTCCATCTACTACCCACCGTCGCAGCGGGAGTGGGAGGAGGGCGACCGTGGGGTGCGCTGTTTCCTGTGGAGCGACGACCGCAAACTCACCCGCTCCATGCGCGGCGCCGGTCCGGAGGGACTGCCCGCGATCTGAGCATCGTTGCCGTATGCTGCTGCGCCGTGGCGCTATCGACCGGCTGGGTCCGGTCGGGGGCCAGCAGCGGCGGGAGGTCGGGATGCGACGGTGGCTGGCGGCGTTCGCCGGGGGTGGGGCGCTGGCCCTGGCACTGGCCGGGTGTGGCGCACCCGCCGGAATCGACAGTGACCTCATCGACGACTGGCCAGCGCCCGTCGCGGCGCAGCAGTTCGTCCCCGCCGCCGACGTCTGCCACCAGAGCTCCCAGCAGGTCGGCTTCCTGACCGGCTACAACCCGACGGCGTGCACCGAGGCGCACCGGGTGGAGACCATGCACGTCGGCACCCTCACCGGCCCGGGCGCCGACGGCGGCACGCCCCCGCAGCCCGGCTCGGCCGGTATGCGGGCCGCGCAGACCGGGTGCGACACGGCGGTCAACAAGGCGGTGGGGGCCGACTGGCGTTCCGGGCGGCTCGGCCTGACCGTCGTGCTGCCGTCGCCGCAGGCCTGGTCGGGCGGAGCCCGCTGGTACCGCTGCGACGTCACCGAGATCGCCAGCATCGACGACACAGCGGTCGACCTGCGCACCGGCAGCCTCCGGGGCGCGCTGTCCGGAGCGGCCCCGCTGGCGTACCGCTGCTTCAACCCGAAGCTGGTCAAGGACGACATCGACGAGATGGTCCCGGTCTCCTGCACCGCCAAGCACCACGCCGAGTTCGTCGGCGTCTGGCAGGCACCGGACACCAGCTACGCCGAGTTCACCCGCAGCACCAAGAGGACCCACCGGGCCTGCCAGACGATGATCGCCAGGTACGCCAAGGTCCCGGACAACTCCCAGCTCGACTTCCGCGCCGGCACGATCTACTACCAGCCGTACGAGGAGGAGTGGCGCAACGGGAACCGGGGCGTGCAGTGCTTCCTCTGGATCTCCGACCGGAACCTGACCCGCTCGATGAAGAACGCCGGCACCAAGGGACTCCCGGTCACCTAGGGCGTGTTCCGGGAGTGTCGGTCGCGCACGGCGTGAGCGCACGGCGTCCGGCCGGTCGGCTGACCGGCCGGACGCGTGGAACGGATCAGCCTCGGCGCAGGACGGCGAGGAACATCGCGTCGGTGCCGTGGCGGTGTGGCCAGAGCTGCACTGTCGGCCCGTCACCGAGACCGGGCATGCCGGCCGGCAGCAGCGGGCGGGCGTCCACGAAGTCCACCGCCACCCCGCTGCGGCGGGCCGCCTCGGTCACCGTCACGTGCGTCTCGACGGTGTGCGGCGAACAGGTGACATAGGCGACCAGGCCACCCGGGCGGACCGCCCGCAGCGCCGCGCCGAGCAGTTCCCGTTGCAGCCGGGTCAGCGGCGGCAGGTCGGACGGCTGGCGACGCCAGCGCGACTCCGGCCGACGACGCAGCGACCCCAGCCCGGTGCACGGTGCGTCGACCAGCACCCGGTCGAAGTGCTGCTCCGGCAGTTTCGGGTCGCCGCCGACCTCACGGCCGTCCATGGTCAGCACGGCCACCGGCAGGTCCCGGGTCGCCAGGGAGACCAGCCGGGCGCGGTGCTCGGCCACCTCCACCGCGGTCACCCGGGCACCCCGCTGCGCGGCCAGCGCGCCGAGCAACCCGGCCTTGCCACCCGGGCCGGCGCACAGGTCCAGCCACCGTCCGTCCGGGCCGTCGAGCGGCGCGTCGGCGAGCGCGGTGGCCACCAACTGGGAGCCCTCGTCCTGGACGTGGGCCCGGCCGTCGACCACCGCCGGGATGTCGCCCGGCGACCCGCCGGGAAGATAGACGGCGTACGGCGAGAAGGCACCGGGCGCACCGCCGACCTGGTCGGCGAGCTCGACCGGATCGATCAGGCCGGGTCGGGCACACAAATGCACCGGTGGGCGCTCGTTGTCCTCGATCAGGAGGCGCTCCGTCTCACCCAGATCGCCGCCGAGCGCCTCGGAGAAGGCCCGCACGATCCACTGCGGGTGGCTGTAGGCCAGGGCGAGGTGCCCGACCGGGTCGGTCTCCGTCGGTGGAGCGAGCTTCGCCACCCAGGCGTCCGCGTCGCGGCTGGACACCTCGCGCAGTACCGCGTTGGCGAAACCGGTAGCGCCCGGTGCGACCGAACGGACCAGGTCCACCGTCGACGAGACCGCGGCGTGCGCCGGCACCCGGGTGTGCAGCAGTTGGTACGCCCCGAGCCGCAGCGCGTCGCGTACCGGCGGGTCGATCCGGGCCACGTCCCGGCCGGCCGCGTCGGTCAGGATCGCGTCCAACGTGCCCAGGTGGCGCAGGGTGCCGTAGGTCAGCTCGGTGGCGAAGGCCGCGTCCCGACCGAACAGCCCCTCCTCCCGCAGGATGATGGGCAGCACCAGGTTGGCGAACGCGTCGTCGCGGTGCACCGCCGCCACCGCCTCGTACGCGGCGCGGCGCGGTCGGTCCAGCGGTGGTCGGACCGGGCGGCGATCCCCGCCACGGCCCGTCGACGGGCCGGAGCGCGTCGGTCGGGTTCCCTCCGGTGCCGTCACGCGAAGTCCTCTCCTGTGCCGACCCGGACGCCGCGCGCCCAGTCGGTCGCGTCCATCGCCCGCTTGCCCGCGGCGCGGACCTCACCGAGGCGGACCGGCACGGTCGCCGTGCCAACCAGCACCCGGGACTTCTCCACCAGCAACTCCCCCGGCTTCAGCTCGGGGCCGTCGGGCACCGGGACGACCGGGCCGAGCTTCACCCGCTCGTCGCGGAACGTGGTCCAGCCACCCGGCGCGGGCGTGCAGGCCCGGATCCGCCGGTCCACGGCGAAGGCCGGGTCGCCCCAGCGCACCCGCGCGTCGTCCACTGTCAGCTTCGGCGCCAGCGACACCCCGTCGACCGGCTGCGGCTCGGCACGGGCGGTGCCGTCGGCGATCGCGTCGAGCACCGCCACCAGCAGCCCGGCACCGGAATCAGCGAGCCGCCCCAGCAGGTCGCCGGAGGTGTCGGTGGCGCGGATCTCGTCGGTCAGCGTGCCGTAGACCGGGCCGGTGTCCAGACCCTCCTCCAGCTGGAAGACGCTGGCCCCGGTCAGCTCGTCGCCGTGCAGCACGGCGTGCTGCACGGGCGCGGCGCCACGCCACGCGGGCAGCAGGGAGAAGTGCAGGTTGATCCAGCCGTGCCGGGGGATCTCCAGGGCCGCCGGCGGCACCAACGCGCCGTAGGCGACCACCGGCACGCAGGCCGGCTCCAACTCGCGCAGCCGGTCGAGGAACTCCGGGTCGCGGGGGCGAGCCGGCGTGAGCACCTCGACGCCGTGCTCGTCGGCCCACGCGCCGACCGGCGAGCGGGCCAGGCCCCGCCCACGCCCGGCGGGCGCGTCGGGCCGGGTGACCACGGCCACCAGCTCGTGTCGGGAGGCGGCGACGGCGGCCAGGGCGGGAACGGCGACAGCCGGCGTACCGGCGAAGATCACGCGCATCCGGGTCAGCGCCCCAGACCGAAGGGGTCGCTGATGTGCGGGCTGAGCTTGACCGTGGGCGGAGCCGCGGCGTCGTACCACTCGGCCTGGCGGATCGCCTTCATGGCTTCCTTACGCCCCTCCGGGTCCAGTCGGTCCAGGAAGAGCACCCCGTCGAGGTGGTCGGTCTCGTGCTGCACGCAGCGCGCCATCAGGCCGGTTCCGACGATCTGCATCGGGTCGCCGAACGAGCTGAAGCCCTTGGCGACGACGTTCTGCCGACGCTTGGTGTCGAAGTAGAGCCCGGGGATCGACAGGCAGCCCTCGGGGCCGTCCTGTTCCTCCTCGTCGGGGAACTCCAGCACCGGGTTGACCAGGTGCCCGAGGACGTCGTCGACGTCGAAGGTGAACACCCGCAGGCTCACACCGAGCTGCGGCGCGGCCAGGCCGGCGCCGTTCTGCTCACGCATCGTGTCGGTGAGGTCGGCGACGAGCCGACGTAGCTCGGCGTCGAAGTCGACCACCGGATCGGCCGGCGTGCGCAGCACCGGATCCCCAAACAGACGGATGGGCTGGACGGTCACGCGGGACGGCTCCTTCTTCGGGTGGACGAGCGGTGCCGTACCAGTCTACGGAGTGCCCGTCCGGGCACCGGGCGGCGCACCTCGCTCAACCACCGCGGGTGTGCCCAGCGTCACCGGCAGGCTCTCGTAGCCGCGCAGGGTCAGCCGGGTCCGGTGCCGGGGCGGCTCGGCCAGAGCCAACTCGGGCAGGCGGCGCAGCAGCAACGGAAAGGCCAGCTGCGCCTCCAGCCGGGCCAGGCCGGCGCCGAGACAGTAGTGCGGGCCGGCGCCGAAGGAGAGCGGGTGCGCCTGCGCACGGGTCGGGTCGAAGCGCTGCGGGTCGGGGAACCGGCGCGGGTCCCGGTTTGCCGCGCCGAGCAGCAGCAGCGCCGTGCTGCCGGACGGCAGGTCGAGCCCGCCGCAGCGCACCGGCGCGGTGCTGTTCCGGGTGGTCAGCTGCACCGGGGAGTCGTAGCGCAACAGCTCCTCGACGTACGCCGGGGCAAGGCCCGGATCGGCGCGCAGCGCGGCGGCGGCCTCGGGGTGACCCAGCAGCACGACGAGACCGTTGCCGAGCAGGTTGGTGGTGGTCTCGAAGCCGGCCACCAGCAGCACCACCAGATTCGCCAGCAGTTCGTGGCCGGTGAGCCGGTCGCCGTCGGCGTCGTGCACTTGGACCAGCGCCGTGGTCAGGTCGTCGGCCGGCGCTCGCCGCCGGGCGACGATCAGCTCGACGAAGTAGTCGCGCAGCTCGGTGGCGCCGGCGTCGGCGACGGTCAGCTCCTCGGGGGTGATCTCCGGCTCCAGCACCCCGGTCAGGTCACCGGCCCAGCGGCGGAACAGCGGCCGATCCGCCGCCGGCACGCCGAGCAACGCGCAGATCACGCCCACCGGCAGGGGGTACGCGAAGTCGGCCAGCACGTCGACCGGTGCGCCGTCCTGGGCCTTTGCCACCATCGAGTCGAGCAGTTCCTCGGCCTGGGCGCGCACCACGTCGCGCATCCCGGCGACGCGGCGCGGGCTGAACGCGCCGGAGGCGAGCCGACGCATCCGACTGTGGTCGGGCGGGTTGGTCCGCAGCATCGACCGGGCGATCGACGACACCGCGGGGCTCTCCCGCCAGTTCGGCCAGACCTTGTCACGCAGCGCATCGTCCAGCACCCCGAGGCGGGGATCGCGGAGCAGCTCGTCGACCTCCGGATAACCGGTCACCACGTAGAGGCCCGGCATGGCCTGCACCACCGGTCCGTGCGCGCGCAGCCGCTCGTAGGTCGGGTACGGGTCGACGCGCCCCTGCGGCGACATGAGCAGTGTGAGCGCCTCGGCAGCGTCCATGACCGGCCTCCCCGTCGATGCGTCGGAGACCCCATCATCCCGGTGTCGGCCGCTCCCGGCAGTCCCCGTCGTGGCGGCGTCGGCGCGGGCCGGCCCCGTTCGGGCGCGCCGGACAGACCCGTCAGACGCTGGCGCCCGGGTCCCCCGCGAGCACCGCGTCGCCGCGGAGCAGGGCAGGCTCGGGCAGCGGCAGTTGGATCTTGTGAGCCGCCTCCCAGTCGTAGATCAGGCCGGGGCGCACCTGGTTGGCGAAGTAGTCGATCGCCGTCATCCCACCCACGACCGGCTCGTCGACCTCGGCGACCAGCTGGGCGGGGACCATCGAGAACCCGTTCTGCAGGGCGGCGCTGAGGCGGCGGTGGCCGTCGACGACGAAGAAGTACTCGCCGGTGAACCCGATCTTCAGCGGTTCGAGGGCCTCGTCGCCGGCCTCGGCCACCCCACCGACGAAGTCGGTGTCCCACAGACCGCGCAGGGTGGCGATGTCCTCGGTCGGGTAGACCCGGGCCGGGTCCAGCAGCAGCAGCGGCGGCGCGTCGCGCAGCACCTCGGCGCCGAGCGTGCCCTCGTACGCGGCCACGATGTGCTCGATCACCTCGTCGGCGGACGCCCGGGTGGTGTCACAGATCAGGTCGTAGTTGCGCAGCCGGGCCTTGTCCACGCCGTAACGGATGATGAACCGGCTGCGCTCGCTCGCGCTGCGCTCCCGGAGCTTGGCCTTGGCCTCGTCCAGGGAGGCGTAGCTCTCCGCCGGCCCGGAGGGGCGGGCGAGCACCCGACGGGCCGCCTCGCCCGGCTCGGTGATCATGTGCACCTTGAGCGCGTCGGTGAAGAAGTGCCAGGCCAGCCGGGAGTCCATGATGAGGCGCTCACCGGAGGCGGCGATGTCCCGCTGGAGCTGGTCGACGTAGCCGTCGACGGCCTGGTCGAGCTCGGCGTGCAGATTGAGTTGCAGCGCGGTCATCTGCCGCTGCTGCGCCATCTCCCGGTAGAGGTCCCCCACGCTGACCCGGCGCATGCCGAGCCGCTTGGCGATCTCGACCGACACGGTGCTCTTGCCGCTGCCGAGGTCGCCGTTGAAGACGATCGATTGTCCAACGGTCACGACTGGTCCACCCCTGATCACCGGCTCATTGACATCATCGACCTCGCGCCCGACCGACGCGTTCCCGCCATCGTCGCGCCATCCCGCGACGGCTCCCGCTCGGCGCGGCTGACGCCCCCTCGCGACCTGGAGCCCGTCGTACGCCTTGGCATGACGGGCGATGCTACCACTCGGGCGCCACCGCTTTGCCGGACGCGGTGTGCGAGGGCTCCCGGCAGCGGGCGAGGTCCGCGACCGTCGGCACCGGCCGAAACGCCTCAGAACAGGCTCAGCGGATCGACCTGGAGACGAACCGGATCGGCGGCCTTGCGAGCGGCCCGGACGCCGGCGGCCGAGTGCAACGCCTCGGCGAGCGCGGCGGCCCGGGCCCGGGGCACCCGGACCAACATCCGCTCCCGGCCCTCCTCGGCCGGCACCGGCCCGAGCACCTCGGCGTCGTCCGGCAGCCGGGCCGCGGCCAGCAGGTCCGCCACCGCCTCGGCCGCTCCGGTGACGCTCGCCATCCGCACGGCCGGCGGAAAGCCCAACTCACGGCGCTCGGCCAGCTCCCGACCGGCGAACCAGCCGGCGTCCCAGCGCAGCAGCGCCTGCACGGGGGCGAGCGCACCGTCGGCGACCACCACCACCCGACCCGCCGGCGCCGGGCGGGCCAGCGCCGCCGCCGCCAGCCAGCGGCGCAGCGCCTCCTCGCCGGCGCGCAGGTCGGCTCGGGTGAGCAGGGCCCACGAGTCGAGCAGCAGCACCGCGCCGTAGCCGCCCTCGGCGACCGGCTCGGCGCCCGGGGTGGCCACCACCAGGGCCGCGCCGCCGGGCACGTCGGTCAGCACCTCCTCGCGCCCCGAGGTGCGCACCGGCACGTCGGGGAACGCCCGGCCCAGCTCCTCGGCGGTCCGCCGGGCGCCGGTCACCGCGGCCCGCAGCCGCCGCCCACCGCACTCCGGGCAGGCGTACGCGGCCGCCACCCGGGCGCACCACCGGCAGGCCGGAGTGCCGCCGGCCGAGGGCAGCGCGAGCGGGCCGGCGCAGTGCGCGCAGCGGGCCGGGGTGCGGCACTCGGCGCAGGAGATCGACGGGAGGTAGCCGCGGCGGGGCACCTGCACCAGCACCGGCAGGTCCTGGCGGAGCGCGTCGCGGGCAGCCGTCCAGGCCAGGCTGGGCAGCCGGGCGGTGGCGGCCCCGGGGTCGCGGGCCAGTTGCGGGTCGTCCCCGGTCGGCGCGATGGCCGGGATCCGGGCCCGCACGGTGGCCCGGTCGGCGACCACCTCCGGGGCCCAGCCGGTCTCCACCAGCAGCTGCGCCTCGGCCGTCCGGGCGTACCCGCCGACCAGCGCACCGGCCTCGGCGAGGTGCGCCCGGGTGAGCAGCACGTCACGGGCGTGCGGGTAGGGCGCCCGGGGCTCGGAGTGCAGGTCGTCACCGTCGTCCCAGACGGCGACGAGGCCGAGCCGGGCCACCGGGGCGAACATCGCCGCCCGGGTGCCGATCACCACCGACACCTGGTTACGGCGAGCGGCGAGGAAGGCCCGGTACCGCCGGGCCGGGCCGAGCGCCGCGGAGAGGCTGACGTGCCGTCCCGGGCCGAGCACGCCGGTGAGCGCGGCGTCGAGGCGCTCGAGGTCACGCGCGTCGGGCACCACGACCACCGCGCCGCGCCCACCGGCGACGGTGGCCGCCACCGCGTCGGCGTAACGGGCCGGCCAGTCCTCACCGGGCAGCGCCGACCAGACCGCGCGGGGTGCCCGGCCGTCGGTGAGCGCCCGCAGCAGGGCCGGGCCGGTCGGGTAGTCGCGCCACCCGCGTGGGTCGACCGCCCCGGTGGGGGCCGCCGGGGTGGGCTGCTCGTCGTGGGGCTCCTTCTCCACCCGGGCGTGCCGGGGTGGCACGGCGAGCCGGAGCACGTCGGCGAGGCTGCCCGCGTACCGGTCGGCGACCGCCCGGGCCAGCCGGGCGATCTCGGGGGCCAGCACCGGCTCCGGGGAGACCACCTTCTCCAGGTACGCGAGGCGGCCGGTGTGCCCGGAGTCGTCGGCGCGTGACAGCAACCACCCGTCGACGAGTTGCCCGGCGAAGCGCACCTTCACCCGGGTACCGGGCACCGCCACCTCGTCCAGCTCCGCCGGCACCAGGTAGTCGAACGGCCGGTCCAGGTGCGCCAGTCCGACATCCACGCAGACGCGCGCGACCGGCGACCCGTCCGCGGGTCGCCGGTCGCTGCGCTTGGTGGCGGTCAGGCTCCCGCGGCCGACTTGAGGTCGGCGGCCCGGTCGGTGCTCTCCCAGGTCAGGTCCGGCAGCTCCCGGCCGAAGTGGCCGTACGCGGCGGTCTGCTGGTAGATGGGGCGGAGCAGGTTGAGGTCCCGGATGATCGCGGCCGGGCGCAGGTCGAACACCTCGGTGACGGCCTTCTCGATCGAGGAGACGGGCACGGTCTCGGTGCCGAACGTCTCGATGAACAGGCTCACCGGGTGGGCCTTGCCGATGGCGTAGGCGACCTGCGCCTCGCACCGCTCGGCCAGGCCGGCGGCGACCACGTTCTTGGCCACCCAGCGCATCGCGTACGCGGCCGAGCGGTCCACCTTGGACGGGTCCTTGCCGGAGAACGCGCCGCCACCGTGGCGGGCGTACCCGCCGTAGGTGTCGACGATGATCTTCCGGCCGGTCAGCCCGGCGTCGCCCATCGGGCCGCCGATCTCGAACCGGCCGGTCGGGTTGACCAGCAGCCGGTAACCGTCGGTGTCCAGGCCGAGGCTCTCCAGCTCCGGGGCGATCACGTGGTCGCGCACGTCCGGGGTGAGCAGCGAGTCCAGCGAGATGTCGGCGGCGTGCTGGCTGGACACCACGACGGTGTTCAGCCGGACCGGGCGCAGCCCCTCGTACTCGATGGTGACCTGGGTCTTGCCGTCCGGCCGCAGGTACGGGATCGTGCCGTCCTTGCGCACCGCCGAGAGGCGGCGGGCCAGCCGGTGGGCGAGCGCGATCGGCAGCGGCATCAGCTCGGGCGTCTCCGAGCAGGCGAAGCCGAACATCATGCCCTGGTCGCCGGCACCCTGCGCGTCCAGCGCGCTCTCCGACGCCCCGGTGCGCAGCTCGAAGGCGTTGTCCACACCCTGCGCGATGTCCTCGGACTGTGCGCCGATGGAGACGCTGACCCCGCAGGAGGCGCCGTCGAAGCCCTTCTTCGACGAGTCGTAGCCGATGTCGAGGATGGTCCGGCGGACGATCGTCGGGATGTCGGCGTACGCCTTGGTGGTCACCTCACCGGCGATGTGCACCTGACCGGTGGTGATCATGGTCTCCACGGCCACGCGGCTGTGGGGATCCTCGGTCAGCAGCGCGTCGAGGATGCCATCGCTGATCTGGTCAGCGATCTTGTCCGGGTGGCCTTCCGTGACCGATTCGGACGTGAAGAGACGGCGTGTCACGGCACTCCTAAGCGTATGAGGTCGTTCCGCGGCAGTCTAATCACCACTGCGGCCGGTGTCGGGATCGGTCGAGCCGTGTTCCACCCGTCAGGAGCGGCCGGGCAGCCGCGTCACGACGAGATCCCACACGGCGTCGGCCACGGCTTCCTTGGCCTGCTCGGGCAGCCGGCTGACCGAACCGTCCGCGCCGATGACCGTCACCGTGTTGGTGTCGGCGCCGAAGACCAGGTCCGGACCGACCTCGTTGACCACGATCAGGTCGGCCCGCTTCCGGGCGAGTTTCGCCCGGCCGTTGGCCTCGGCATCGCCGGTCTCGGCGGCGAACACCACCAGCACCTGCCCTGGTCGTTTGCGCTGGCCGAGCTCCGCCGCGATGTCCGGGTTCGTGACGAGCTCGATGGTGGGTGCGACACCGTCGTCCGACTTCTTGATTTTGCCAGTCGCGTACGTCGCGGGCCGGAAATCGGCCGGAGCCGCCGCCATCACCACCGCGTCGGCCTCGACGGCGGCCTTGACGGTCGCCTCCCGCAGCTCGGCGGTGGTGCCCACCCGGATCAGGTCGACCCCGGCCGGATCGGCGAGGCCGACGTTGGCCGAGATCAGTGTGACCCGGGCACCCCGGGCGACCGCCGCGCGGGCGAACGCGTACCCCTGCTTGCCCGACGAGCGGTTGCCGAGGAAACGCACCGGGTCGAGGGGCTCGCGGGTGCCACCGGCCGTGACGACGACCCGGCGACCGGCCAGGTCGGCGGGGGCGGAGTCGCCTCGGGCCAGGAGCCGACCGGCGACGGCGAAGATCTCCGCCGGGTCGGGCAGCCGGCCCTTGCCGGTGTCGGCGCCGGTGAGCCGGCCGACGGCGGGCTCGATGACCCGGACCCCCCGGGAGCGCAACGTGGCCACGTTGGCCACGGTGGCCGGGTGCTCCCACATCTCGGTGTGCATGGCCGGGGCCAGCAGGACCGGGCAGCGGGCGGTCAGCAGGGTGTTGGTCAGCAGGTCGTCGGCGAGGCCGTGGGCGGCCTTGGCGAGCAGGTCGGTGGTGGTCGGCGCGACCACCACGAGGTCCGCCTGCTTACCGAGCCGGACGTGCGGCACCTCGTGGACGTCGGTCCAGACGTCGTCGGCGACCGGTTGACCGGAGAGCGCGGCCCAGGTCGGCGCTCCAACGAAGCGGAGCGCCGACGCGGTCGGCACGACCCGAACCCGGTGACCGGATTCGGTGAAGAGTCGCAGCAGCTCGCACGCCTTGTAGGCGGCGATGCCGCCACCGACCCCGAGGACGATCGAGGCGGACATCGGCCAGCGGGGGCTTACGGCTGGTCGGTCGGCTCGGCGGTGAGCAGGCCCGAGTTGATCTCGCGCATGGCGATGGAGAGGGGCTTCTCCTGCGGGGTGGTCTCGACGAGCGGGCCGACGTACTCCAGCAGACCCTCACCGAGCTGGCTGTAGTAGGCGTTGACCTGGCGCGCGCGCTTGGCGGCGAAGATGACCAGCGCGTACTTCGACGTCGTCTTCTCGAGGAGCTCGTCGATCGGCGGGTTGGTGATGCCTTCGGGGTTGGCGATGGATCCCACGAATTAACCTCTGCGTCTTTCGAGCCGCGCGGACGCGGTGCTGAGTCTCAACGGCGGCCGACCGTCAGCCACGCACGCGCGACCAGGCCGGATCCGGATAAGAAGAACCGAGTAAGCCTACCAGCTCCTCGACCACCCGTTCGGTGTGGTCGTGGGTCAGCGTGTGCTCGACGGTGGCGGCCACCGTGGCGTCGGGCGCGTACCCGGGTGGGCTCAGCAACACCAGTCGGGCATCGGGCACGCGCGCCCGGACCAGTCGGGCGCCGCGCAGGTCGAGCGGGAGCAGCACCGGCTGCCCGGCGTCGAGCCGGGCGCGCAGCGGGGGGTACGGGGTGCCCCGGCGGTGCGAACCGATCCGGGACCACTCCAGCAGCTCGCCGTCGACGAGCCGTCTATCGAACTCGGCGGGGGCGAGGAAGACGCGGTCCACCCCGTCGATCTCCGACTCCCGGCGCGGCCTGGTGGTTGCCGCGACCGGGATCCACACGGACGGAGAACGCGCCCGGACGAGCTCGACGACACTCTCCCTGCCGGAACCCGAAGGTCCAGCCAGGACAGTGAGCCGAGCCGCCGGGCGCGCCTCGTCATCCGTGCTCACTGCTTGTTTCTACACGCTGCCAGGTTCAGTTGGCGGCGAACTCTCCAAGCAGTGCCTTGCGCTGCTGCTCGCCGAGGCCACGCAGGCGACGGCTGTCGGCGATCTTGAGCTTCTCCATGATCTGGGTAGCCCGGATCTTGCCGATGCCCGGCATGGCCTGCAGGACGGCCGACACCTTGAGCTTGCCAACGACGTCGTCGCTCTCGGCCCGCTCGAGGACGGCACCGAGGGTGGTCTTGCCCTGCTTGAGCTGCTCCTTCAGCTGAGCACGGGCCTTGCGGATCTCCGCGGCCTTCTCGAGCGCGGCAGCGCGTTGTTCGGGGGTCAGTGACGGGAGCGGCACCAGTTCTCCTCAGGTCCCTATCGCGGCGGGCGGGGCGCACCGCCGCATCTGTGAAACGTGGTGTCGCTGTGAACCAAGGGGTCCATGGTTCCCAGCGCGGGGAAAACTAGCGGCCAACGGAGCTTTCGGCAACGTGGGGGCCGCATGATCACCGTAGAGTGACCGACCCGTCAGTCAGTCACCGGGCAGGCAGAACGGCCCGGCAGTCGACCAACACGCGGTCCGCGGCGGCCCGCAGCGCGGCCACATCAGGGCCTGCCGAGAGCACTTCCCGGGAGTACGACGGGAGCACCGAGGCGAGGCTCGAACCGAAGACGGTACGCAGATCGGCTGCGCCGGCACCCTGCGCGCCGAGCCCCGGAGCGAGCAGTGGGCCGCCCACACCGGAGAGGTCGTGACCGGTGTCACCGATGGTCGCGCCGACCACCAGACCGAAGCTCCCGAGCGGGGACGCACCCCTGTTGAGCTGGGAAATCTCGTCGATCACGGTTTGCGCCACGGTGCGGCCGTCCGCCGTGACGGCCCGCTGCACGGCCGCGCCCTCGGGGTTGGAGGTGAGGGCCAACACGAACACGCCGCCGCCGTGCTCGGCGGCCAGCTCGAACATCGGCGCCAGCGAACCGACCCCGAGGTAGGGGCTCGCGGTGACCGCGTCGACATACACCGGGCTGGATGGATCAAGGTACGCGGCGGCGTACGCGCTCACCGTCGAGCCGATGTCGCCGCGCTTGACATCGAGCAGAACGAGCGAGCCGGCATCTCGTAACTGTCGGATAGTTGACTCAAGAATCGCCACACCTCGGGACCCGAAACGCTCGAAAAAGGCCGACTGAGGCTTGACTACCGCAACCCGGTCACCGAGCGCTTCCACCACGGTCCGGCTGAACCGGTCGAGCCCCTGGACGTCGTCCGGGAGGCCCCACTGGGCCAGCAGACCGGGATGCGGGTCGATGCCCACACAGAGTGGGCCCCGCTCGGTGATCGCCCGGTGCAGCCGGGTACCGAAGCTCTCCATCGGAGTGTTCCCCTCTTCTCGTCCGGGCGGTCGACCCGCCCGGGTAACCCGTCGACCCGGTGGCCGGGCCGACTCAGCCAGCCGCCACCGCCGCCGCCACCCCGGTCGCGATCCGGGCCAGGTCGGCGTCGTCGGTGACGTACGGCGGCATCGTGTAGATCAGGTCGCGGAACGGACGCAGCCACACCCCCTGGGCGACCGCGGCCGCGGTCGCCGCGCCGAGGTCGACCTCGTGATCGAGCTGCACCACGCCGATCGCGCCGAGGACCCGTACGTCGGCCACGCCCGGCGTGCCGCGCAGGGGCTCCAGACCGGCGCGCAGGCCGGCGCCGACCCTGGCGACCTGGCCGGCCCAGTCTCCGGCCCGCAGCAGCCCGATGGAGGCGTTCGCCACCGCGCAGGCCAGCGGGTTACCCATGAACGTGGGCCCGTGCGCCAGCACGCCGGTCGCCGAGATGCCCCGGGCGACCTCCCCGGTGCACAGGGTCGCCGCGAGGGTCAGGTACCCGCCGGTCAGCGCCTTGCCCACGCAGAGCACGTCCGGCGTCACCCCGGCGTGCTCGGCGGCGAACATCTCGCCGGTACGGCCGAACCCGGTGGCGATCTCGTCGAAGATCAGCAGAATGCCGTGCGCGCGGGTCACCTCGCGCAGCACCCGCAGGTAACCCGGGTGGTGGAAGCGCATCCCGCCGGCACCCTGGACGACGGGCTCGACGATCACGGCGGCCAACTCGTCGGCGTACCGCTCGACCGTCTCCACCAGCGCCGCCACGTACGCGTCGTCGGGCGGGTCGGTGAAGCCGCCCGGCGGCACCGGGGCGAACACCTGCCGGGGCAGCACGTCGCCCCACAGGTGGTGCATCCCGCCCTCCGGGTCGCAGACGCTCATCGGGTGGAAGGTGTCGCCGTGGTAGCCACCCCGCCAGGTCGCCAGCCGGCGCCGCTGCGGCCGCCCGACGGCCCGCTGGTACTGCAGGCACATCTTCACCGCCACCTCGACGCTGACCGAGCCGGAGTCGGCCAGGAACACGTGCTCCAGGCCGTCCGGGGTCAGCTCGACCAGGGTCCGGGCCAGCTGCACCGCCGGCTCGTGGGTGAGCCCGCCGAACATCACGTGGCTCATCCGGCCGAGCTGGTCGGTCACCGCCGCGTCCAGCACCGGGTGCCGGTACCCGTGGATCGCCGCCCACCAGGACGACATCCCGTCCACCAGCTCCCGCCCGTCGGCCAGGGTGAGCCGCACCCCCTCGGCGCCGCGCACCACGTAGGGCGGGTTGGCCGGCGGCAGCGCGGCGTACGGGTGCCAGACGTGCGCCCGGTCAGCGGCCAGGATCTCCTCGGGTGTCACGCGTACTCCTCTGCGCCTCGAACGGTCCGGACGGCGGACGTCCTGCGGCCGGATCGAACCTCGCCGCCGCCTCCCCGGCTTCCATGTCCGCCGCCTCTGCTCGGCACCCGCGGACGCGACACCCGGTGGCCGGGTGTCGCGCTCCGGGTGGTGCACCCGCGGGTGCGGAGCAGAGGGGCAGCAACGGGCGTGGGATCGTCGGCGCGGAGCGGGCTCGGCACCCGTTTACGCCGGGCCAGCACCGGGCCGGGGGCGGTCACCGGCCGGCGACCGCGTCCGGTGCCGCCGTTGCGGCCGTCGCGCGGGCGGCGGCGCGGACCAGGGCCGGTCCTCGGTAGATGAAGCCGGTGTAGAGCTGCACCAGGGCGGCGCCCGCATCGAACATCCGCGCCGCGTCGTCCGGGTCCAGCACCCCGCCGACGCCGACGATCGGCAGCCGGCCGCCGGTCTCGGAGTGGACGAAGGCGACCACGTCGCGGGCCCGCCCGGTGAGCGGCCGACCGGAGAGGCCACCGGCCTGGGCGCCACGCTCGACGTCGACGCCGGCGAGGCCGTCCCGCGACAGCGTGGTGTTGGTGGCGATCACCCCGGCGGCACCCCGGGCCAGGCAGACCTCCAGCAACTCGGCGATCGCCGCCTCGGTCAGGTCTGGTGCGATCTTGACCAGCACCGGCTTCTCCCCCACCAACGCGCCGAGCAGCGCGTCCAGATGGGCCCGGTCCTGCAACGACCGCAGACCCGGGGTGTTCGGTGAGGACACGTTCACCGCGAAGTAGTCGCCGTGCCCGCGCAGCGCCCGGTACGAGGCGAGGTAGTCCTCGACCGCCTCGTCCAGTGGGGTCACCTTGGACTTGCCCAGCGAGATGCCCAGCGGCACCCCGAGCGGGCGCGGCAGCGCCGCCAGCCGGGTGGCCAGCGCGGCGGCCCCGGCGTTGTTGAAGCCCATCCGGTTGACCACCGCCTCGCTGGCCGGCAGCCGGAACAGCCGTGGCCGTGGGTTGCCCGGCTGGGCGTGCGCGGTGACAGTGCCGACCTCCACGAAACCGAAGCCGAGCGCCGGCCAGGCCGGTAGCGCGGCGCCGTCCTTGTCCATGCCGGCGGCCAACCCGACCGGGTTGGGAAACCGCACCCCGAACACGGTGCGCGGCGCGTCGACCGCGTAGCGGGCCCGCAGCGCGGCGAGCGCGGCCGGCCGCCGCGACAGGGCTGCCAAGCGCCGCAGCGTCCACTCGTGCGCCGCCTCGGCGTCACCGCCCCCGAGCCGGAACAACCACGGCCGTACCGCCCGCTCGAACACTGTCACTGGGCCGCCCGCAGGGTTGCGTGCAGGTCCTGCAGGGGGCGGACCTGCATGTCGCCGCGGATCCGCGCCTCGATGCCCATCACCGCAGCGGCGGCGCCGGGAACCGTGGTGATGCACGGGATGTCCGCGGTGACGGCCGCGCTGCGGATCTCGTAGCCGTCGGAGCGGGCGCTGGCACCCGAACCCTGCGGCGTGTTGATCACCAGCGCCACGTGGCCGCCGCCGATCAGCGACACCGCGTCGTCGCCCGCACCGGCCTGGTAGTGCTTACGGATCTGCTCACAGGCGATGCCGTGCCGGCGCAGCACCTCGGCCGTGCCGGCGGTGGCGACGATCTCGAAGCCCAGATCGGCCAGCCGCTTGATCGGGAAGATCATGCCGCGCTTGTCCCGGTTGGCCACCGAGACGAAGATCTTCCCGGCGGTCGGCAGCGACCCGTACGCGGCCGACTGGCTCTTGGCGAAGGCATGCCCGAAGTTGGTGTCGATGCCCATCACCTCGCCGGTCGACTTCATCTCCGGTCCGAGCAGCGAGTCGATCCCCTTGCCCGCACGGGTCCGGAAACGCTTGAACGGCAGCACCGCCTCCTTGACCGCGACCGGCGCGTCGGCGGGCATCGTGCCCCCGTCCCCCGTCGCCGGCAGCAGGCCCTCGGCGCGCAGCTCGGCGATGCTCGCGCCGAGCGCGATCCGGGCCGCCGCCTTGGCCAGCGGCACCGCCGTGGCCTTGGAGACGAACGGGACGGTCCGCGACGCGCGCGGGTTCGCCTCCAGCACGTAGAGCACGTCGTCCTTGAGGGCGTACTGCACGTTGAGCAGGCCACGGACCCCGACGCCACGCGCGATGGCCTCGGTGTAGCGGCGGACCTCGACCAGGTGCGAGCCCGCGAGGGTGATCGGCGGGAGCGCGCAGGACGAGTCGCCGGAGTGGATACCCGCCTCCTCGATGTGCTCCATCACGCCGCCGATGTAGACCTCGCCGTCGGCGTCGCACAGCGCGTCCACGTCGATCTCGATGGCGTCGTCGAGGAACCGGTCCACCAGCACCGGGTGGTCCGGGGAGATGTCGGTGGCCCGGCCGATGTAGTCGCGCAGCGTCGGGTCGTCGTAGACGATCTCCATGCCCCGCCCGCCCAGCACGTACGACGGCCGGACCAGCACCGGGTAGCCGATCTCGTCGGCGATCGTCTTGGCCTCGTCGTACGAGGTGGCCATGCCGTGCGCCGGCGCGCGCAGTCCGGCGCGGGCCAGCACCGCGCCGAAAGCGCCACGCTCCTCGGCCAGGTGGATCGACTCCGGGGAGGTGCCGACGATCGGCACACCGGCGTTCTTGAGCCGCTGCGCCAACCCCAGCGGGGTCTGCCCGCCGAGTTGGACGACCACCCCGACCACACCCGGCCCGCCGGCCGCCCGGCCGGACGAGTCCTCGGCGTGCCAGACCTCCAGGACGTCCTCGAAGGTCAACGGCTCGAAGTAGAGCCGGTCGGCGGTGTCGTAGTCGGTGGAGACCGTCTCCGGGTTGCAGTTGACCATGACGGTCTCGTAACCGGCCGACCGCAACGCCTGGACGGCGTGCACGCACGAGTAGTCGAACTCGATGCCCTGCCCGATCCGGTTCGGGCCGGAGCCCAGGATCAGCACCTTCGGCCGGTCCGACGGCACGACCTCGGTCTCCAGGTCGTACGTGGAGTAGTGGTACGGCGTGGTCGCCTCGAACTCGGCCGCGCAGGTGTCCACCGTCTTGTAGACCGGGCGCACATCGAGGCGGTGGCGCAGGGTCCGTACGCCGTCCTCGGCGGCCAGCTCCGGGCGCAGCGCGGCGAGCTGCCGGTCGGACAGACCGGCCCGCTTGGCGCGGCGCAGCAGGTCGGCGTCGAGCACCGGCGCGTCGACGATCTCGGCGCGCAGCTCGATCAGCGCGGAGATCTGGTCCAGGAACCACGGGTCGATCCCGCCGGACGCCTCGGCGACCTCGGCGATCGACGCGCCGAGCCGCAGCGCCCGCTCCACCGTGTACAGCCGGCCGTCGTGCGGGATCCGCAGGGCGGCGAGGGTGTCCGCGAGGGTGACGCCCGCCGGGTCCGGCACACTCCAGAAACCGGCTGACTTGGTTTCCATCGAGCGCATCGCCTTGTTCAGCGCCTCGGTGAAGTTGCGCCCGAGGCTCATCGCCTCGCCCACCGACTTCATCGTGGTGGTCAGCTCCGGGTCGGCGCCGGGGAACTTCTCGAACGCGAACCGGGGGATCTTCACCACCACGTAGTCGAGGGTCGGCTCGAACGCCGCCGGTGTCTTCAGGGTGATGTCGTTGGGGATCTCGTCGAGGGTGTAGCCGATGGCCAGCTTCGCGGCGATCTTCGCGATCGGGAAGCCGGTCGCCTTGGAGGCCAGCGCCGAGGACCGCGACACCCGGGGGTTCATCTCGATCACGACGATCCGGCCGTCGACCGGGTTGACCGCGAACTGGATGTTGCAGCCGCCGGTGTCCACCCCGACCTCGCGCAGCACGGCGATGCCCAGGTCACGCAGGCGCTGGTACTCCCGGTCGGTGAGCGTCATGGCCGGGGCCACTGTGACGCTGTCGCCGGTGTGCACGCCCATCGGGTCGATGTTCTCGATCGAGCAGACCACCACCACGTTGTCGTGCCGGTCGCGCATCAGCTCGAGCTCGTACTCCTTCCAGCCGAGCACGCTCTCCTCGATGAGCACCTCGTGCACCGGGCTGGCGGACAGGCCGTCGCCGGCGATACGGGCCAGGTCCTCCGGGGTGTGCGCCATGCCGGAGCCCAGGCCACCCATGGTGAACGACGGCCGGATCACCACCGGCAGGCCCAGCTCGGCGACGGTCGCCTCGACCTCGTCCATCGAGTGGCAGACCCGCGAGCGGGGAACCAGCGCGGTCGGGTCGTCGACGCCCAGCCGTACGCCGGCCTTCGCCACGATCTCCTTGAACAGCTGCCGGTCCTCGCCCCGGTTGATGGCGTCGATGTTCGCGCCGATCAGCTCCACGCCGTACTTCTCCAGGACGCCGGCCTCGTGCAGGGCGACGGCCGTGTTCAGCGCGGTCTGCCCGCCGAGGGTCGCGAGGATCGCGTCCGGGCGTTCCTTGGCGATGACCAGCTCCACGAACTCCGGGGTGATCGGCTCGACGTAGGTCGCGTCGGCGAACTCCGGGTCCGTCATGATCGTCGCCGGGTTGGAGTTGACCAGGCTGACCCGGATCCCCTCACTGCGCAGGACCCGGCACGCCTGGGTGCCGGAGTAGTCGAACTCGCAGGCCTGCCCGATGACGATCGGCCCGGAGCCGATCACGAGGATGTGCTTGAGATCGGTCCGCTTAGGCATTGCTGCGCCCCTTGCTGTGGGTCCGGCCTTCGATCAGTTCGGCGAATCGGTCGAAGAGGTAGTCCGCGTCGTGCGGGCCGGCCGCCGCCTCCGGGTGGTACTGGACGGTGAACGCGGGCAGGTCCACGGCCCGCAGCCCCTCGACCACGTTGTCATTGAGGCAGACGTGCGACACCCGTACGCCGCCGAAGTCGGTGTCGATCACCTGGTCGGGGACGACCGCGCCGTTGCCCGAGCCGGGCACCTGCACGGCGAAGCCGTGGTTGTGGCTGGTCACCTCGACCTTGCCGGTGACCCGGTCGAGCACCGGCTGGTTGATCCCGCGGTGGCCGTAGCCCAGCTTGTAGGTGCCGAAGCCGAGCGCCCGACCGAGGATCTGGCTGCCGAAGCAGATGCCGAACAGCGGCACCTCCCGCCGCAGCGCCTCCCGGGCCAGCGCCACCGGGGCGTCGGCGGTGGCCGGGTCGCCCGGGCCGGGCGACAGGAAGATCGCGTCGGCGCCGGTGGCGAGCATCTGGTCGATGCTCGACGACGCCGGCAGCACGTGGGTGGTCACCCCACGGGTGGCCAGCCGACGCGGCACGTTGCGCTTGATGCCCAGGTCCAGGGCGGCCACTGTGAACCGGTGCTCGCCCAGGGCCTCGACGACGTACGGCTCGGCGGTGCTCACCTCGGCGGACAGGTCGGCGCCGACCATCTGCGGCGCCTGGCGGACCCGGGCCAGCAGGCTCTGCGGATCGTTGTCGATGCTGGAGATGCCCACCCGCATGGCGCCCCGCTCGCGCAGGTGCCGGGTCAGCGCCCGGGTGTCCACCCCGCTGATGCCCACCACACCCTCGGTGGCGAGGCGGTCCTCGAGACCACCGGTGGCCCGCCAGTTCGAGCCGATCCGGGCCGGGTCGCGCACGACGTAGCCGGCCACCCAGATCCGACCGGACTCGTCGTCCTCGCCGTTGACGCCGGTGTTGCCGATGTGCGGCGCGGTCTGCACCACCACCTGACGGTGGTAGGACGGGTCGGTCAGGGTCTCCTGGTAACCGGTCATGCCGGTGTTGAAGACCGCCTCGCCGAAGGTCTCCCCGACGCTGCCGTACGCCTCGCCGGGGAACGTACGCCCGTCCTCCAGCACCAGGATTGCGGGTCTGCGCTTGACCATTACTTGACAGCCTTTCCGTCCAGGACCGTCGGCTCGCCACGCAGGAAGGTCGCCACGATGCGACCTGGCAGCGTCATGCGGGCGTACGGGGTGTTACGACTGCGACTGGCCAGCTCCGTCGGCTCGATGGTGCGGCGGACGGCCGGGTCGATCAGGGTCAGGTTGGCCGGCACACCCGGCGCGGGGTCGACCCCGTGCCCGGTGAGGCCGGCGATCCGTGCGGGGGTGCGCGACATCCGCTCGGCGATCAGGTCCCACTCGGGGCCGAGCACGTCCAGCGCGATGGAGAGGGCCGTCTCCAGACCGAGCATCCCCGGTCGGGCGTACGCCCACTCGCACTCCTTGTCCTCCACCGCGTGCGGGGCGTGGTCGGTGGCGATCACGTCGATCACCCCGTCGGCGAGGGCGGCACGCAGCGCGGCGATGTCCGCGGCGGTGCGCAGCGGCGGGTTCACCTTGTAGACGGGGTCGTAGGTTTCCGCCCGCTCGTCGGTGAGCAGCAGGTGGTGCGGGGTCACCTCGGCGGTCACGCGTACCCCGCGCGCCTTTGCCTGGCGCAGCACCTCGACGCTGCCGGCGGTGGAGACGTGGCAGACGTGCAGTCGGCTGCCCACGTGCTCGGCGAGCAGCACGTCCCGGGCGATGATCGCCTCCTCGGCGACCGCCGGCCAGCCGATCAGGCCGAGCCGGGTGGAGACCTCGCCCTCGTGCATCTGGGCGCCCTCGGTGAGCCGGGGCTCCTCGGCGTGCTGGGCGATGATCCCGTCGAACGCCTTGACGTACTCCAGGGCTCGGCGCATCAACTTCGGGTCGGCGACGCAGTGCCCGTCGTCGGAGAAGATCCGCACCCGGGCCGCCGAGTCGGCCATCGCGCCCAGCTCGGCCAGCCGCTCGCCGGCCAGCCCGACGGTGACCGCGCCGATCGGCTGCACGTCGACCAGGGCTGCCTCGCGGCCGAGCCGCCAGACCTGCTCGACCACGCCGGCGGTGTCCGCCACCGGGGAGGTGTTGGCCATCGCGCAGACCGCCGTGTAGCCGCCCAGCGCTGCCGCCCGGGAACCGGACTCGACGGTTTCGGCGTCCTCCCGACCGGGCTCGCGCAGGTGGGTGTGCAGATCGACGAGGCCGGGCAGGGCGACCAGGCCGGTGCCGTCGACGACTGTGGCGTCCGGCGCGGTCAGGCCGGGACCGACAGCGGCGATCACGCCGTCGCGGATCAGCAGGTCGGTCGGCGCGGCGCCGACGACACTCACGCTGGTGATCAGGTACGCGGTCACCGGTTGTTCCCTCCGAGCAGCAGGTAAAGGACAGCCATCCGCACGGAGACCCCGTTGGTGACCTGTTCGACGATGGTGGAGCGGGGTGAGTCGGCGACCTCGGGGGTGATCTCCATCCCCCGGTTCATCGGGCCGGGGTGCATGACGATCGCGTGCTCGGGCAGCCGGCGCATCCGCGGGCCGTCCAGCCCGTAGCGGCGGGCGTACTCGCGCGCGGAGGGGAAGTAGGAGTCGTTCATCCGCTCCCGCTGCACGCGCAGCATCATCACCACGTCCACGTTCGGCAGGACGGAGTCGAGGTCGTAGGAGACGTCGGTGCCGGGCGCGAGGGCGCCCGCGATGTCGACCGGGATGAGGGTCGGCGGGCCGACCAGGGTGACCTTGGCGCCGAGGGTGGAGAGCAGCAGCACGTTGGAGCGGGCCACCCGGGAGTGCAGCACGTCCCCGACCACCGCTACCGACAGGCCGGCGAGCCGGCCCAGCCGGGCCCGCATGGTGTACGCGTCCAGCAGCGCCTGGGTGGGGTGCTCGTGGGTGCCGTCGCCGGCGTTGACCACCGACCCGTCCACCCAGTTGGCCAGGCGGTGCGGCGCGCCGGAGGCGGGGTGTCGGACGACCACGGCGTCCGCGCCCATGGCCTGAAGGGTCAACGCGGTGTCCTTCAGGCTCTCACCCTTGGTGACGCTGGACCCCTTCGCGGAAAAGTTGATCACGTCGGCGCTGAGCCGCTTCGCCGCCGCCTCGAAGGAGATCCGGGTACGCGTGGAGTCCTCGTAGAAGAGGTTCACCACGGTCCGTCCGCGCAGCGCGGGAAGCTTCTTGATCTCCCGGCCGGCGACGGTGGCCATCTCGGCGGCGGTGTCCAGGATCTCGGTGGCGGTGTCGGCGTCCAGGTCCCCGCCGGAGAGCAGATGCTTGATCATGAGGCAGTTCCCCCGTAGAGCTTGACCTCGTCCGTCCCGTCGATCTCGGCGAGCGTCACCTTGACGCTCTCGGCGAGCGAGGTCGGGATGTTCTTGCCGACGTAGTCGGCGCGGATCGGCAACTCACGGTGGCCCCGGTCGACCAGGACGGCGAGCTGCACCGAGGCCGGGCGGCCCACGTCGTTGAGCGCGTCGAGCGCGGCCCGGACGGTGCGGCCGGAGAAGAGCACGTCGTCGACGAGGATGACCCGTTTGCCGTCGATCCCGCCGGGAGGCAGCTCGGTCGGACCCACCGCGCGGGTGGCGTGCCGACGGAGGTCGTCGCGGTACAGGGTGATGTCGAGCACACCGACCGGAACGGCGACGTCCTCGAAGGTGCTGATCCGGTCGGCGAGCCGCCGGGCGAGGGGGGTGCCCCGGGTGGGAATCCCCAGCAGCACCGTGTTGGCGGCGCCCTGGGTCTTCTCCAGGATCTGGTGGGCGATGCGGTCGACCACGCGTTGCACGTCGGCGCTGGCGAGGATCACCTTCACCGAGGGTTGTTGCGGTGGTGACGAGCGGGCAGCCGGTGGGTATGCCACGGCGGACCTCCTTCCCCGCCTCACGGGACGGGTCGTTAAAGGATGTCGGGCACCTCCGGCCGGTCCGCTCAGCAGACCTGGGCCGGGGCTTCCGCCACGTTACCAGTGGTCACCGGGGTGATGGACGGCGGCCGCTGACCACCGGGTCAGGCACCGGAAAAGGAGAAAACTCCCCGGACGCTCCGCAACGGTAGGGGCACGACCACTTGACCACGTGTCGCATTCCCCGTACCGTCACGCTCCGTAGCGATCGACGGGAGAACCCCGAGCAGCACTGGGAGTGTCCGAATGCCCTCTGAATACGCCAAGTCTCTGGGCGCCCGCCTGCGCTCCATCCGCCAGCAGCAGGGTCTCTCCCTGCAGGGTGTGGAGGAGAAGTCGAACGGGCGGTGGAAGGCCGTGGTGGTCGGCTCGTACGAGCGTGGCGACCGGGCCGTGACGGTGTCCCGTCTGGCCGAGTTGGCCGAGTTCTACCGCGTACCCGTCTCGGAGCTGCTGCCTGACGGCAGTGGCGTCCGTCACGAGCCCACCAGCAAGATTGTCCTGGACCTGGAGCGGCTCTACGACGAGGCCTCCGAGGACCTGGCCTACGTCGCCCGCTACGCCCGCGCCATCCAGCAGCAGCGCGGCGACTACAACGGCCGGGTGCTCTCCATCCGCGCCGACGACCTGCGGGCGCTCGCGATCGTCTACGACGCCTCACCGTCGGGCCTGATCGAGCGGCTCACCGAGCACGGCGTGCTGGTGGCCGACCCCCGGGCGTTCTTCGCCTCCTGATCTGCCGCTCCACCTGATCTGCCGCTTCACCGAAAGGGCCCGTGCCGGTTGGCACGGGCCCTTTCGGATCTGCGGTGTTCGGTGCGGACGCTCAGCGGGTGGCGTACTCGGCGATCCGGCCGAGCACCCCGTTGAGGAAGCGCGGCGAATCGTCGGTCGACATCTGTCGAGCCAGCTCCACGGCCTCGCTGATCGCCACCGCGTCGTCGATCTCGTCGACGTAGAGCAACTCGTAGACGGCGATCCGGGCCAGATTACGGTCGACGACCGGCATCCGCTCCAACGTCCAACCCTCGGCGTAGCTGGCGATCAGCTCGTCGATCCGGTTGAGGTGCTCGGCAACCCCCTCGACCAGGCCCACCGCGTAGCCGAGATGCTCCGGTCGGGGCTGCTCGATCCGCTGCACGTAGCCGGCGAGCACCTCCACCGGAGGCTTGTCCCGCAGGTCGGCCTCGTAAAGGACATCCAGCGCCCGCTTGCGCGCCTTCCGGCGCGCCGGCATCTGCTGCTTGGAACCCTCAGCCATCAGGCGCGGCCGAGGTAACGGCCGTCGCGGGTGTCGACCTTGATCTTCTCGCCGGTGGTGATGAACAGCGGAACCGGCACGGTGGCGCCGGTCTCCACGGTCGCCGGCTTGGTGCCGCCGGTCGAACGGTCGCCCTGCAGGCCCGGCTCGGTGTAGGTGACCTCCAGCACGACGCTGGTGGGCAGCTCGATGTAGAGCGGCACACCCTCGTGCTGGGCGACGGTCGCCTCCGCCTCGGGCAGCAGGTAGTTGGCTGCCTCACCGACGGTGCCACCGGGCACGGTGATCTGGTCGAAGGTCTCCAGATCCATGAAGACGAAGTCCTCACCGTCGGCGTACAGGTACTGCATCGTGCGCTTGTCAACGGTCGCGGTTTCGACCTTGGTGCCCGCGTTGAAGGTCTTGTCGACCACCTTCCCGGACAGCACGTTCTTCAGCGTGGTGCGCACGAAGGCACCACCCTTACCGGGCTTGACGTGCTGGAACTCGACGACGGCCCAGAGCTCGCCGTCCAGGTTGAGTACCAGGCCGTTTTTGAGGTCGTTGGTGGAGGCCATTTCCTGCCTTGATCATCAATTGGCGGACAGACCTGGCAAGTCTACAAGCTGCGTCGAATCGGACGGCCCCCCGTTCGGAGCGCCCCGTCGGTGGGCCCTCAGCGGGTGGCCAGATGGTGCAGAGCGAGACGATAGCCGTCGATGCCGAGACCGCAGATCACCCCGGTCGCCACCGCCGAGACCACCGAGTGGTGCCGGAACTCCTCACGGGTATGGATGTTGGAGATGTGCACCTCCACCAGCGGCCCCCGCAGCATGGCGCAGGCGTCGCGCACCGCGTACGAGTAGTGCGACCAGGCGGCCGGGTTGAGCACGACCGCGGCACCCTCGTCGGCCGCCGTGTGCAGCCAGCCGAGCATCTCGTGCTCCGCGTCGGTCTGCCGGACCGTCACCGCCAGCCCCAGCTCCCGACCGGTGCTCTCACAGAGCGCCACCAGGTCCGCATAGCTGGTCGCGCCGTACACGTCGGGCTCGCGGGTGCCCAGCCGGCCCAGGTTCGGCCCGTTCAGGACGTAGACCTTCACCGGGTTGCCACCTCCCGGTAGGCGGCCTCCAGCAACGCGTCGTCGGGGCCCTCCAACATCGCCGGGCGGGCCAGCCCGTCGAGCACCACGAAGCGCAGCCGGTTGCCCCGGGTCTTCTTGTCCACCCGCATCGCGGCCAACAGCTGCGGCCAGGCGTCGGCCGGGTAGCTCACCGGCAGACCGAGCGCGCTCAGCGTGACGCGGTGTCGGTCGGCGGTCGGCGCGTCCAGCCGCCCGGCGAGCCGGGCCAGCGTGGCCGCGTACACCAGACCGACGGCGACGGCGTGACCGTGCCGCCAGCGGTAGCCCTCGTTCTGCTCGATGGCGTGGGCCAGGGTGTGACCGTAGTTGAGCACCTCCCGCAGGCCCGACTCGCGCAGGTCGCCGGCGACCACGTCGGCCTTGACCCGGATGGCCCGCTCGATCAGCTCCCGGCTCACCGGGCCACGGGGGTCGGTGGCGGCCTCCGGGTCGTTCTCGATGAGATCCAGGATCGTCGGGTCGGCGATGAACCCGCACTTGACGACCTCGGCCAACCCGGCCGCCAGGTCGACCGCTGGCAGGCTGTCCAGAGTGGCCAGGTCGGCCAACACCCCGACCGGCGGGTGGAACGCGCCCACCAGGTTCTTGCCGGCGGCCGTGTTGATGCCCGTCTTGCCGCCCACTGCCGCATCCACCATGCCCAGCAGCGAGGTCGCCACCGGCACCCAGCGCACACCCCGCAACCAGCAGGCCGCGACGAAGCCGGCCAGGTCGGTCACCGCGCCGCCGCCCACCCCGACCACCGCGTCGGTACGGGTGAAGCCGGCCGCACCGAGCCGGTCCCAGCAGGAGGCGGCCACCTCGATGTGCTTCCCCGACTCGGCGTCGGGCACCTCGATCGGCAGTGGCTCGACGCCGGCCGCGCGCAGGCGTTCGCCGAGCGCGTCCGCGAGGGCCTTGAGCGGAGGCGCGTGCAGCACCGCCACCCGGGTCGCGCCGGGCAGCAGGCCAGGCAGCGCACCCAGCAGGTCGCGTCCCACCAAGACGTCGTACGGCCGCTCGCCGCCGACCGGAATTCGGGTCACCTCGTCCATCGCCGGCAGCCTAGTCCAGCGGGCGGCGCGGGGAGGGCGGCTGTCCACCTGCTGGCCGAGCGGCCCAGTCCGCCAACCGGCGGGCGTGTTCGGCCACCGCGGCGCGCAGCGCGTCCGGATGCCGCACGGTGAACGGACAGCCCAGCCCGGCGAGCAGCGCCGCCATCCCGGGCAGGCTCTCCGCTCGGGCCCGCAGCAGCACCCCGTCGGTGGTGGCGGTCAACTCGGCCACGCTGGGCGGGATGCGGCGGCGGGCGGCGACCAGGTCGGTCTCCAGCACGACCTCCACCTCGTGCGTGTACGGCACGCCGGCCAGCGACCGGGTCACCCAGGCCACCGCCTCGAAGCCGTCCGGCACGGTGAACGTCGCCACGCCGGGCGTCACCGCGCCGATCCGGTCCAGTCGGAAGGTGCGGATCTCCCCGTGCCGGTGGTCGTGGCCGGTGACGTACCAACGGCCGGCGTGGAAGACCAGCCCGTACGGGTCGAGCTCGCGGTGCGACTGCTCGCCCCGCCAGGAGCGGTAGTCCAGCGCCACGCGCTGCCGGTGCCGGGTGGCCGAGGCCAGCGCGAGCAGGGTGCCGGACGCCGGTCCGCGCTCCAGTTCCGGACGACGCAGGGTGAAGCCCAGGTGCTCCTGGACGGCGGCGAGCCGGTCGGAGAGCGCCGCCGGCAGCACCCGGCGGATCTTCGCCAGCGCGGTGGCGGTGGCGGGCTGCTCGGTGGCGAGCCCGACCCGTTCGGCGACGACGAGGCCGAGCAGCACGGCCACCGCCTCGTCGTCGGTGAGCATCAGCGGCGGCAGCTTGTAACCGGAGTGCAGCCGGTAGCCGCCGTAGCGGCCCCGGTCGGCGGTGACGGGAATGCCCAGCTCAACAAGCGTGGTCGCGTACCGGCGCACGGTCCGCTCGTCCACCCCGAGGTGATTGGCGAGTTCGGTGGCCGTCGACCGGTGCCGGGTCTGCAGCAGTTCGAGCAGAGCCAGCACCCGCCCTGCGGGATGTGACACGGGCCACTCCTCCAAACCGGGCGGATCCTGTCCGGAATAGATCGTACGGTCTGTCGGTAGCCGAGAGAAGGAGCCACAGATGGCGACATTCGTGCTGGTGCCGGGATTCTGGTTGGGTGCCTGGGCGTGGCGGGACGTGACCGTCGCGCTGCGGTCGCAGGGGCACGAGGTCCACCCGATGACGCTGACCGGGGTGGCCGAACGCGACCACCTCGCCGGGCCGGAGGTCAGCCTGGACACGCACACCACCGACATCGTCCGACTGATCGAGGTCGAGGACCTGCGCGACGTACTGCTGGTCGGGCACTCCGGCGGAGGGATGCCGGCCGCCCAGGCGGTGGACCGCATCCCGGACCGGATCGCCCGGGTCGTCTACGTGGAGAGCGGGCCGTTGCCGGACGGCACGGCGCAGTTCGACACGCTGCCGCCGGAGGAGCAGCAGCGGCTGCGGGCCGCGATCGGCGCCGGGCACCTGCTGCCGCCGCCGGCCTGGGATCCGGCCGCCGACCCGACCAACCTGGCCGGCCTGGACGAGCCGACGCTCGCGCTGCTGCGCACCCGGGCCACCCCGCAGCCGCTGCGGGCCGCCACCGACCCGGTCCGACGCACCGGCGGGCGCCCGGTGCCGACCGCGCTGGTCGCCAGCACCTTCCCGCTCAGCGTGGTGCAGCAGATGATCCAACAGGAGCATCCGTTCTTCACCGGCCTCGCCGACGGCCAGCTGCACGAGCTGCCCACCGGGCACTGGCCGATGCTCAGCGAGCCGAAGGCTCTGGCCGACGTCCTCGACCTGATCGCCCGAACCTGACCCCACCCCTCCTGCGCCGATCTTGCACTTCCTGTTGCCGAAATGCGGTGAATGCCGCTTAAGTCAGAGCAGCAAGTGCAAGATCGGCGCAAGGGGGCGGCGCGGGGGCGACGGCGGCCGGGGCCTGACGTCAGCGCGGGAGCAGGGCGGCGATCTCGGCGACGACCTGCGCCGGGGCCCGGCCGTCGGTGACCACCGTCTCGGTGGCGACCTCGGCGTAGAGCGGCCGGCGCTGGTCCAGCAGGTGCTTGAGGGTGGCCCGCGGGTTGATCGCCAGCAGCGGCCGGCCGGCGCCGAGCCCGACCCGCCGCACCGCGTCGGGCAGCTCGACCGAGAGGTGCACCACCCGGTGCCCGATCAGGGCCGCTCGGGTCTCCTCGGCCAGCACCGCGCCGCCGCCGAGGGCGAGCACGCCCGTGCCGCCGGCCAGCGCCGCGGCCACGGCGGCCCGTTCCAGGGTACGGAAGTGCTCCTCACCCTCGTCGATGAAGATCTCCGGGATCGGCTTCCCGGCCATCTGCTCGATGTCGGTGTCGGTGTCGCGGAACTCCACGCCGAGGGTGGCGGCGAGCGCCCGCCCGACGGTGGTCTTGCCGCAGCCGGGCGCGCCGACCAGCACGACGACCGGTGCCATCAGCGGATGACCAGCGCGTCGAGGTATCCGGCAAGGTTGCGGCGGATCTCGGCGATCGAGTCTCCGCCGAACTTCTCGGTGGCCGCCTCGGCCAGCACCAGCGCCACCATCGCCTCGGCGACCACCGCCGCGGCGGGCACCGCGCAGACGTCGGAGCGCTGGTTGATCGCGGTGGCCGGCTCGCCGGTGGTGACGTCCACGGTGGCCAGCGCCCGGTTCAGCGAGGAGATCGGCTTCATCGCGGCGCGGACCCGCAGCGGCTCGCCAGTGGTGATGCCACCCTCCAGCCCGCCGGCCCGGTCGGTGACCCGGCGGACGCCGGTGGCCGACGGGATGATCTCGTCGTGCGCCTCCGAGCCGCGGGAGCGGGCCTGCTGCCAGCCGTCGCCGATCTCCACGCCCTTGATCGCCTGAATGGACATCAGCGCGGTGGCCAGCCGGGCGTCGAGCTTGCGGTCCCACTGCACGTGGCTGCCCAGCCCCGGTGGCACCCCGTACGCCAGCACCTCGACCACGCCGCCGAGGGTGTCGGCGGCCTTCTTCGCGGCATCGACCTCGGCGACCATCAGGGCGCTGGCCTCCGGGTCGAGGCAGCGCAGCGGGTCGGCGTCGATCCGGGCCGTGTCGGACGGCGTGGGCCGCAGCCCGGGCTTCGCGGCCACCGGGCCCAGCTCGACGACGTGCGAGACGATCTCGATGCCGAGCGCCTGACGGATCAGCGCCTTGGCGACAGTGCCGACGGCCACCCGGGCGGCGGTCTCCCGTGCGCTCGCGCGCTCCAGGATCGGCCGGGCGTCGGTGTGGCCGTACTTCTGCATGCCGGCCAGGTCCGCGTGGCCCGGGCGCGGGCGGGTCAGCGGGGCGTTACGGGCCTGCCGGGCCAGCTCATCGGGGTCGACCGGGTCGGCGGCCATCACGGTCTGCCACTTCGGCCACTCGGAGTTGCCGACCCGGATCGCCACCGGGCTGCCCAGGGTCACGCCGTGCCGCAGGCCGCCGAGCAGCTCGACCTCGTCCCGCTCGAACGACATCCGGGCACCCCGCCCGTAGCCCAGCCGCCGACGGGCCAGCTCGTCGGCGATCTCGGTGGTGGTCACCTCGATGCCGGCCGGCACCCCCTCCAACATCGCGACGAGGGCGGGACCGTGCGATTCACCTGCAGTCAGCCAGCGCAACACAGCGGTCAGTCTGTCACGGCGGGCCACCGACGCGGCGCGCTCCCCGTCGCGTCCCGCCCAGCGGACGCCGCCGCCCGCTCACGCGGACGGCGGCTCAGATCCCCCGACCGCGCTTGTGCAGGGTGCGCAGCACCGCGTCGGCCCGGACCACCCGACCGGCGACGGCGAGGGCCAGGTAGGCGCGCGGCTCGCGGGGGTTGCTCCGCAGGGTGCGCCGGGCCCAGCGCAGCGCGCCCCGGCGGTCGCCGGAGGCGGCCTGGGCGAAGGCGATCTGCCCGGACACCCGGGCCTCGCCGGCCGGTTGACTGGCGAACTCCGGGTAGCGCCGCAGCAACCACTGCAACGCCTCCGAGATGGTGTCCCAGCGCTGCGCGAAGTACGAGCGCTTGTGCCAGCGAACCAGCACCGACGGCGTCCGCAGGTTGATCAGAGGCGCGCTGCGCGCGGCCCGCAGCAGGAACTCGTAGTCCTCCGCGTAGCTGCCCGGGATCTCCTCGTCGACCAGCCCGAACCCGTCGCGCAACGCGGTGGCGCGGATCAGGAACGTCGACGGGTGCAGCTCCGTCATCCGGTCGCGCAGCAGGTCGTCCAGGGTGATCCGGTCCTTGTCGAGCACCCGGTCGACGGTGTGCCCGTCGTAGTTGACCCGGATGCCGCAGCAGACGAACTCGGCGGCCGGATCGGCGGCCAGCGCGTCGACCTGGGCCGCCAGCTTGCCGGGCAGCCACTCGTCGTCGTCGTCGCAGAACGCGACCAGCTCGCCCTCGGCCGCGAGAGTGCCGCTGTTGCGCGCACCGGCCAACCCGGGCGTACGGGCGTTGCGGATCACCCGCACCACACGGGCCGGACCGCTCCCCAGCTCGGTCAGCGACTCGTCCGGCGCGGACTGGTCGAACACCACGACGACCTCGATCAGGCCCGGGTGGTCCTGTGCCAGGATCGCGCGCACCGCGGCCCGCAGCAGCTCGGGGCGGTCCCGGGTGGGCACCACGACGCTGACGCTCGGCTGCTGGGTCATCGAATCTCCTTCGTACCCGGGCGCGGCCGGGACCAGGCCCGCCACCGGGGTGGGCGCGGGGTCGAACGGGCCACCAGGTCGTCGACGATCTGCCCGACCCGGGCCACCGCCGCCCGTCGTGCCTCGTGTGCCTCCGGGTCGGCGGTCACCGCGTACCGGGACGGGTCGGCCACCCCGGCGGCCAACGCGTCGTGCAGGGCCTCCCGGGTCTCGCAGAGCGCCACCAGCCCGGCGGCGCCGAGCCGGCGGGCGAAGAGGAGCTGGTGGTTGTCGACGTGCTCACCGCGAGCCGGATCGCGGGGCACCACGATGGGCAGGTGGCCGTGCCGGCGGGCCTCCAGGATGGTCGCCGGGCCGCCATGGCAGACCACCAGGTCCGCATCGATCATCGCCTGCTGCAAGGCGTCGTGGCCGAGGAACGGCACCGCGCCGCTCAGCTGGGGCGCGTTGGTGTGCCCGTGCTGCATGGTCAGCCCGATCGGGCCGGCGGCCTGCGCGTGCCACTGCGCCAACCAGTCGACGAGCCGGTCGAAGGGGTGCTTGTCGGTGCCCACCGCGACCAGCAGTCGGAGCTGGGCGACCGCCGAGCTGTCGCGCTGGCGGGGCAGGCGGGCCGCCTCGGTGGCCGGCCGGGGTTGCGGACGCCGGGCCGTGCCCGTCTCCCCGGTCACAGCAGCGTCCCGACGACGGTCGCCTCGGGGTACTGCCGGCGCTGCTCGTCCCACTGCACGAGCATCGCGGACAGGAACGGCCGGCAGAGCCGAGCGGTCAACGTCGGGGTGTCGATCCGGTCGTACACCTCGATGTAGACGGTCGGGATGCGCCGCAGCCGGGCCAGCACCACGAACGGCACCGCCACCCCGGCGCCGGTGGTGACCACGGCGGCGACCCGCCGGGCCCGCAGCACCTGCCAGGCCAGCAGCGCGTTGCGCAGCAGGTTCGGCACGTTGCGGGTGGTCGGGTGGTGCGCCGGCACCAGGTCCTCGCCGGCCAGCAGCGACACCGCCTCCGGGGTGTCGAAGGTGACCCAGCAGCGCCGCCACTGTTCGTACCAGGGCCGCAGGGCCAGTAGTTGGGCCAGATGGCCGCCGCTGGAGCCGACCAGCAGCAGCACCGGCGCCCCACTGTCGTCGTTGTTCGTGTCCACGCGACTCCCCACAAGTTCGCTTGGAATTTCAGTTCACGCCAGGCAGAAGCAGATCACACGATCCCCGGTCGTTGAATAGCGCGACCGGCCGAGATGACGATCTCCACGGTGGCCGGTGCGGTGCACCGAACGTCCGAGGTCCATCGATCGCCATCACCACCTGCGATTATGTCGTCACTCTGCGGCGCACCGCCGTCGCCGCGATTCCTCCAGATCAGCCGCTATGTCTTTTCTCGATGACGTCCAGGAGTGCGGGATGCAGGGCGGCGTTCCAGCCCGCGCCCGCGTCGGCCAGCCGCCACGTCCGCAACCACATCTCCATCAGGTACGCGTCGGCGACGAGCCGGCGCTGCGCGGCGTCGAGGCCGAGCCGCTCGCCGTGTCGGCTCAGATGTCCGTCCACGGCCGCCGCGGCGGCGTCGGCCGGCTCCCCGCGCAGCACGAGCGCCCGCTGGAACGCGTCGTGCGCCAGGTCGAAGCCGACCGGCACGTCCGGCCCGCTGTGCTCCCAGTCCCAGGCGACCAACCGGCCGGCGTGCCAGCCCAGGTTCCACGGCACCCAGTCACCATGCCAGTGACCGAACTCGACGCTGGTGTCGCCATGCCGGCGGGCCAACGCCGAGACCGCGGCGACCGCCCGCGCACCCGCCGGCTCGGTCGCGGCGGCCCGGCCGGCCTGATCGGCCAGCCGGCGCAGGAAGGTCGAGTCAACCAGCGGTCGAGGTGTGCCCGCCGGGCCGCCCCGCCGGGCGACCGCGAGCAGCGCCGCGATCCGGGGCGGGTCGTCCACCGGCACACCGCGTACCGCCGGGGGCAACGGCTCGATCACCGCGACCACCTGGCCCGCCCACGACGCCTCGGTGAGCAGCCGCGGCGGCGTCGGATGGTCGGCGACGCCGACCACCTCGCGCAACGCCCGCAGCGCCTCCGCCTCCGCGCTGACCAGCGCGCGGGTCGCGTCGTTCCAACCGATCTTCGCGTAGCCACGCGGACGCCCGTCGGCACTGAAGAGTTGCAGGGTGGGCTTGCCGTTCGGGTCGGGTGGGCGGACCCCGAACGCGGCCAGCAGCGGCGAGTCACCCAGGTCGGCGGAGAGCCGCTCGCTCAGCAGCAACTCCGCGGCCGGCACCCCGGCCGGCACCGAGACGGTCAACGTCGGAAAGGGCGCGAGCCCCACCCGACCGAGCCGGGCCAGCCCACCGAGCACCGCCCGCAGCGCGCGCACCTTCGGTGGCCGCAGGGCGTTGTACGCCAACAGGGACGCCGCCCCGGCCCGGGGCGCGCCCAACGGCACCAGGAACCGGGCCCGGGCGATCGACGGCACCACCGCGTACCGGGCCACCGCCCGGTGACCGGCCGGCGGGGCGCCGGCCACGGTCAGGCCGACCCGGTCGTCCGGGAAGACCGCGCGGCTCACCCAACCCAGGCCGTCCACCCGCGAACGCGGGTCGGTGGCCGGGCCCACCCCTGTCGTCACGCCGCCCGGTCCGCCCAGTCGAGGTCCAGCCCGAGCCGTTGACGCAACGCGTCGTTGTACGGCCGGTAGTAGTCGGTCAGCTCGGCCCGCACGGTCGGCTCCAGGGGTGCCGAGCGCCGATCGTTGTAGACCTTGAAGTTGGGCAGGTCGTACGCCGGCAGACCGAGGAAGTCCAGGGTCCGTCGGTAGGTCGCCCGCGAGTCGCGGTACAGGTCCTCGCTGGGCAGGAAGAGGATCTGCTCCCGGGCGAAGCGCTCCAGCCACGGCTCCAGGTGCTCCAGGTAACGCCCCCGGGCCCGGTACGTGTACCAGTCGTACGGCTCGCTGAACGACTCCGGCTCGGCGATCAACCGCTCCCGCTCCCCCTCCGTGCGTTCCGGCTCGGCCGCCAGCGCGGCGGCGAAGTCCAGTGGTTCGATGCCGTGGGTGCGGCGTTCCTTCCAGTGCGAGTACGCCCGCTCCACCGGGTCCCGCAGAAGCACGATGAGCTTCACCGACGGCATCAGCGCGGCGACCCGCTGCGCGGCGAGCGGGTGGAACATGTACAGCGGGGCGGCCTCACCGACCCGGACCGGCCCACCGTGCCGCTTGGCCAGGGCCTCGCGCTGCCGCTCGGTCGGGAAGTGCGAGCGGTACCACGCTTCGCCGCGACCCCAGTGCTCCTCGAAGTAGTGCGCCGACTTGGTGTTCCACGCGGGAAAGAGCCGGGGCACCAACGGGTGCTGGATGAGGTAGTTCCACAGGGACGTGGTGCCACCCCGTTTGGTCCCGATGATCAGGAAGTCCGGTAGCGGCCGGCGGTCGCTGGTGCGAACGCCGTAGTCGACGAGCGACTCCTTCACCCGGGTGGTCACCTGGGTCGGAACCAACTGCTTGACCCGGTCACGGATGGACACCACGACGAACCTCACCTGCCTCTCGTCGATGCCGAGGTGGGCTCGGCGGCCGTGGCCGCGTTGTCCCCTCCACGGATCTGCCTCATGGTCCCCCGGATGCCGGCGCGCACCCGGGGCAACGTCAACATGCCGACGCAGCCGGTCAGCAGCACCGCCAACGCCACCGCGAGGCCGGGCAGGCCGCGACCGCCCACCAGCACGCCGGCCCCGGCGGCCAGGCCCACACCGGCGGTGGTGGCCGCCGCGGCACGCACCATCGCGGCGTCGAACAGCGGCTCCCGAACCACCGACCGGGCGAACCCAGCGGCGGTGAGGTTCTCGGTGGCGATGCCGGCCGCCCAGGCCACCGCCGCGCCCGTCGCGCCGTGGTGCGGGATCAGCCAGAGACCCAGCGAGACGGTCACCGTCAACCCGGCCACGGTGGCGACCAGGTGCAGCCCACTGCGCCCGCCCATCAGAAGCAGGCTCTGCACGTTGCCCACTCCGGTGTTGACCAGCATCGCCAGCGCGAGCACCGTCATCGCCGGCACACCGGCGGTGAACTCCGGCCCGAACAGCTGGAGGAAGGCCAGCGCGAAGACCGCCAGCAGCAGGTACACCGGCCAGGACAGCACCAGCCCCCAGGTGGTCAACTGCCGGTGCACGGCCGCCGCCGCGGCGCGCTCGCCCCGCCCGAGCAGCCGGGACAGCTGCGGCGACACCGCCACCCGCAGCCCCTGCATGGCCAGCTGACCGGCCAGCACGTACCGGCCGACGGCGCCGAACACACCGGCGTCCGCCGGCCCGGCCAGCACCGAGGTGAGCAGCACACCCACCCACATGCTGCCGGCGTCGATGGCCGCCGAGGCGGCCCGGGGCAGCGCGAAGCGCCAGAACGTGGACCAGTCGGCGCGGTGCGGACGCAGCGCCGCTCCCCGGCCCAGCCCGAGCGGGCCGGCCACGAGGGTGAGACAGGCCAGCAACGCCAACGCCGCCGGCACCAACCAGCCGGTCATGCCGGCGAGCAGGCCACCACCCGCCAACGCGGCCGCGCCGACCAGCACCGGGCGGGCCACCGGCAGGAGCAGGAACTGCACCCCGACGTACGCCCGGATGGGCCGCACGCAGCGCAGCGTGGCCAGCAGCAGGGTCATCGCGACCACCACCGGCACCGCGGCGAACGTGACGGTGAGCAGCGCGTCGCCGCTCGCGCCGGAGCCGCCGAGCAGCCGCGGCGCGAGGGCGTCGGCGGCCAGCACGCCCGCACCGGCGACCAGCAGCCCGGTCAGCAGCGGCGGGATCAGCGCCACCGGGAGCACCCGGGCGGCGTCACCGCGCACGCCGGCCTTGCGGCGGGGCAGCGCCCACATCAGACCGGTCTCCGCGCCGAGCGTGCAGATCGCGGTGGCCACGGTGACGACCCCGATCGCGGCGAAGAACGCGCCCGCGCCGGCCGGGCCGTAACCCCGGGTGATCACGACCGCCAGCACGAACCCGAACAGGCCACTGGTGGCCGCGCCGAGCAGTCCGGCCACGCCGCTACGCGCGCTGCGGCGGGTCTCGGCCGAGCCGGTGTCGCCGGCCGCCGACGGCGCGGCCTGATCCTCGACGGGAGCGGGCGTGGGCCGGCCCTCGTCGGCACCAGCCGACGGTCGGGTCGCGGCGGTCACGCGGGCACCGGCGCGGTCCGTGCGGGCGTCGGCGACGACCCGGCCAGCCGGGTCAGCCGTTCGCGTTCGGTAAGCGCCATCGCGAAGGCCACCGCGAAGAACGCGACCGCCAGGTTCTGGTTCGCCATGCCGTAGAACGGGACCTGCACGAGGCAGACCACCGGCACCACCGCCAGCCACTGCCCGGCAGCCGACGTCGCCCGCGCGCAGATCACCGCTGCGGCGACGAACCACGCCAGGAAACAGATGAGCGCGGGTACGCCGTGGCTGAACAGCACCATCCACAGCTGCCCCTGGGTGCCGATCGGCGCGGCCGCCGACACGGTGTCCACGTTCACCGGGGCGCCGTAGCCCAACCAGGGCGACTCCTGCACCCGGCGGATCACCTCGGTGTAGAGCGAGAGCCGGTCGGTGTTGGTGTCGCTGGAGTCGACCCGTCTGCTGATCAGCTCGGTGATCGGGATGAACAGCGTGGCCAACCCGCCGATCACCACGACCCCGACGATGGACGCGGCCACCCGGACGTTGCCGCGCAGGCTGGCCCGCACCCCGAGCACCGCCAGCCCGGCACCGAGGCTGAGGAACATCGCCCGGTTGAGGGTGAGGAACGCCGGCGCCAGCGACAGCGGCAGCGACGCCAGCAGCGCCCAGCGCAGCAGCCCCTGCCGGCGCAGCATCGTGAAGGCCACCACGCAGGGCAGGGTCATCGCGTACGCGCTGCCGTAGTTGTTGGTGTACGCGAACGGCGCGGCCGGCCGATAGATCGGGTTGAGCGAACGGGCACTGTACTCAGCGGTGGTGAGGTGCACCATGTCCTGGATGAACGGGGTGCCGGCCACCCCGCCGGGCAGCAGCACCTCCATCGGGGTCGTCATGGCCAGCCGGGGCACCAGCACCCCGAGCCAGCCCAGCGCTACCAGCCCGAACCAGAACGCGCAGAGCGGGGTGAGCACCGCCACCAGGCTGGCGCGTTCCCGGGCCGCCGCGTAGACGTAGACGCCGACCACCAGCGCGGTCAGGTAGAAGGCCAGCCGCAGGGCGAACGTGAGCAACGAGGCGGGCGACGACAACTGGGTGGCACTGACCACCACGATGGCGAGGAAGAGCAACCAGATGCCGACCGCCGGCGGCAGCGGCACGCGCCCCCGGGTGAGCAGCAACGCGAACAGCAGCGCACCCAGCAGCGGCCAGCCGAGGTAGAACGCACCCAACAACCACCAGAGCGGCACCAGACCGAACATCATCGACAGCGGCCAGAGCGGCAGTTGCGGCGGCGCGGACGGCGGCACCGGCACGGCCTCCTGCGGAGCGCCTCCGGGTGGTGGTTCGGTCGCCGGGGCGCGGGTCACCGACACGCTCAGGCCCGGCCGTTTCGGGTGAGCACGAAGCCCAGCGGGGTGACCCCGGCGGCGCGCAGCCGCTCCACCAGGCGTCGCAGGTCACTCTGCCGGGTGCGGTCGCGCTCCACGACCACCACCGCGCTGCCCTGCCGGGCCACGGCCACGCCACGCTCGTCGGACTCGGCCGGCGGGGCGTTGAACAGGACAAGGCCGTGGTCCGCGCCCTGCCGCCAGGTGCCGAACCGGACGCTGCCCACACCCACGACAACCTCGTCGGGGGTGACGACGCGACTGTTCTCCGGGCGGGCGGACGACACCCTCGGCAGCGTCAGGGTGGCATCGGGGTCGGTGGACGGGCGGGCACCGGGCGGGTGCGGGGAGGGCCGACGGGCGGGCGTGCTCTCCGTGGCGGCACCGGCGGCCGGTGTGCTGCCGGCCGGCCGGGGCTTGGGCACCAGCGGCCGGGACGGGTCGATGGGCAGCCGCCCCCGGTCGGCGAGAACGGTGGCCCGTAGCCGCTCGATCCGCCCGCTGTCGTCGGCGACGAAGACCTCCCGGCCGTCCACGGCGAGCGCCACGGCGAGCCCGGCGGTGAGCACTGTGGCGTCCTCCCGGGCGGTTACCAGCGCCACCCGGGCCGGCTGCCGGACCCGCTCGGCGACCGCCATCGCCACGTACCGGACGTCGGCGTCGACCGCCCGGGGGCTGCCCCGGAACGCCGGCCGGCGTACGGTGCCGAGCAGGGGAAGGCCGGAGGCCTCCCGGCCGTCGGCGACCGAGCGGACCCGCCGGTCGGTCGACTCCCACAGGTACGCCAGCACGATGCCGATCAGCGCGCCACCGAGCAGGCCGGCGACCAGGTAGAGCGGCCGGTGCCCGGCGGAGGTGACCAGCGCCTTCTCGGCGGTCTGGGTGACCCAGCCGGGGTTGACGTCGACCGCCGCGATCTCGGTACGGGCGGCGTTGAGCTGGGTGAGCTGGTTGTTGATCCCGGCCAGCTCGGCCACCAGCGCGTCACCGGCTGCGGTGTCCTTGGCGGTGTTCGCCCGCTTCTGCAACGCGGTCTGCTGGGCGGCGACCTTGGTGATGCTGGCGTCGTAGGAGCGCAGCATCTCGGCGCGCTGCTGCTCGTACATGGTCCGGCGCACGCTCAGGTAGGCCTCGGCGGCCATGTTGGCGTTCTGCACGGCCTGGTGCGCCTCGCGCGCCTGGTAGGTGAAGCGCAGGATCTGCCCACCGGTGGGCACCTCGACCTCGAGCGCGTCGCGGATGTCCCGCGGGTCGCCGCCGGCCGAGTCGGCGAGCCGCTGCACCACCTCGGTGCCGGTGGCGATGCCGCTCTCCACGTTCATGTTGACCGCGCGGTCGGCGCCCGCGCCGCTGGGGGTGAAGGCGTCGGTCACCACCGGCCGGACCGCGACCACGGCGCTCGCCGAGAGCGCTGCCGGCACCAGCAGCACGTAGCCGAGGGCGGCGAGCAGACCGACCATGGCGACCGCCGCCACCAACCGCAACCGGTGCATCGGCACCCGCAGCAGGTCGGTCAGTGTCACGGCACGGGAGGTGCCGGAGGACGGGCCGTCCGTGGGCCAGGGGGCGGGTGCTGCATCAGTCATGGAACTTCTTCACCGTCTGTTGAGGATTACCGACGACCACGACGCCGGGTGGTACGTCGGTGCGGACCACCGTCGCCGCGCCGACGACGCTGTCCCGACCGACCCGCACGCCCTTCAGGACCAGGGCGTGCGCACCGACCCAGACGTTGTCCTCGAGAACGATCGGGGCACGGGTGAGCGGGCCGGGCGGTGCGTGCCGCTGCTCGGGGGGCAGGTTGTGGAAGTCGTTGTCGAGCAGCTCGCAGTCCGACAGGAGGCACCGGTCCCCCACGGTGACCGACGTCCAGGTGCCGATCCAGGTGGCGTTGAGCAGACAGTCCGCGCCGACGCGTACCTCGCCGGGGCCGGCGAAGCGGACGAGTTTGTTCAACCGGGTGCGGTCACCAATGGTCACCCGCACACCGCGCCGCAACCGGATCCGGCCACGGATCTCCACGTCCCGACCGAGCGTCAACCGTCGGTAACGGAGCTGATACCAGCCGCGTTTGACCGCGAAGACCAGACGCACCACACGTCTCGTTCGGATGCCAGCGGCGCCGAGCAACGACCCTCCCCCACCGTCGCGGGCCGGCGGCGGTGGGTACCGCCACCGGCCCAACGTGAACAATCTACCGATGCTCCGTTACGAACGGTTGACCCTTACTGTACGGAGAAGAACGTCGATGGGGTAGACCAGGACAACTCGGGCGTCGCGCTGCTGATGACGGTCGCCGTGGTGCCGTCGACCACCGCGCTCGGCGCCGCCGTCGGGTCGAACGGCACGCTCCGCAGCGCGCCGTCGGTGGAGCCGTAGACGATCCGGCCGCCCACCCAGGCCATGCCTCGCACCGCGGACCAGGTCACGCCCGTGCTCGGCAGCGCGAACTCGGTGGCGCCCAGGTAGTTGCCGTCGATCTCGAAGTAGCGGTAGTAGAGGCCGTTCGCCCCGGTACGGGTGTAGTAGAGCCGGCCGTCGAGGAAGAACGCGCCGGTCAACGACGCCGGGTTGAACCAGTCGTTGTAGCCGGACGCCTCCCACGGCGAGCCGATCGCGCCTCCGTTGAAGAGCGAGATGTCGATCCGACTGCCGGTGGGCGTGCCGGCCACCGTGTGCGACCAGTAGATCCGGTCGTCCACCCGCCAGGTCGCGCCGGCTCCCGTGTACGCGGGCTGGCTGACGCTGGTCGCGGTGCCCAGCGCGGTGCCGTTGAACGGCACCTTCGCCACGGTGCCCGAGGCGGTGCCGAGGTAGAGGTTGCCGGTGGTGGCCGACGGCGGGTTCTTCGGGGTGAAGGTACGCCCGCCAGCGAGCGGGAACATGCCGAGCCGGCCGTGGTACTCCTCGCCCATGCCATCGGAGTTGTGCCCGAAGTAGAGGCCGTCCGAGCCGCGCCAGAGCACCGGCACCGACGAACCCCAGTTGCTGGTGCCCGACGGCATCGAGGCACTGCCGCTACGGCGCGGGTTCCAGTTCACCGGCATGCCGGTCGCCGGAGTGACGGCGGCGATGCCGAGCCGGTCGACCGCGCCCGGGCCGGCGGCGTCGATGGCGTTCGGGTTGTTGACCCAGCGGAAGTGCCCGCCCAGGTAGATGACGTTGTCGGCCACCTCGACCGAGGTGATGGTGTCGTTACCGGTGTAGTCGGCCCAGGTGGCGAGCAGGCCAGAGCCCCGCGCGGCGGTCTCGAAGCGGACCAGGGCGTCGCAGTACGCGGCCGGCCAGCCGGCGCCGCCGTTGGTGCCGACCACGAACCAGCTGCCGTCACCACCGAACTTCACGTCCTGCACGTAGTGCACGAACGTCGCCGGCGCCGCGCACGGCGGAACGAACTTGTCGGTGCTCCAGTCGAGCAACGTGGGAGTCCCGGAGACGTCCACCAACGCCATCTGGTTGCGCGGCAGGTCGTTGACGAGCGTGAAGTTGCCGCCGACGACCAGGGTGTCGCCGTCCGGCGCGACGTCGATGGTCCAGACGTACGACGTGGTGCCGTGCCGTCCCACGGTGGCGTCGATGCTGAAGCTCGGGTCGATCGCGCCGGTGGTCGCGTTGAGCCGGCCCAGACCGGCGTGCGCGGTGCCGTTGAGCCAGTTGAACGCACCGGCCACGTACAGCCAGTTGCCGTGCAGCGCCAGGTCACGGACCGTGCCGCCGTCGGAGCGCCCGACCCAGCTGTCGATGATCGCGCCGGTCGACGGGTTGAGCGCCACCAGGTTCTTCCGGGAGACGCCGTTGACGGTCTTGAAGGCGCCGCCGACGATCAGCGTGCCGCCGGGGCCGGCGAGGAGCGTGTTGACCGCGCCGTCGAGCACCGGCAGGAAGGTGGTCGACATGGTGCCGGTGGTCCGGTCGTACGCGAAGAGGTAGCGCTGCGTGACCCACGCGGAACTGGCGGTCTGCCGGAGCTGGGTGAAGCTGCCGCCGACGAAGACCGTGTTGCCCACCTGCGCGAAGGCACGGGTCTCACCGTCTCGGGCGTGCGGGGTCGCGTCGGCGGGGTTCGCCGACACCAGGGTCGCCGTGGTCGGGACCGGTACCACCGCGGCCGACGCGGTCGTGGGCACGCCCAGAGCTGCGGCGATGATCGCCAACGCGACCATCCCCGCCCGAGTACGACGTCGTCCTGCAAAACGCCACAAGTGCGAGAGTTTGGGCACGCTGCGCCTCCAGATTGGATGAGAACCCGAGGTAGCGTGCCTCGTCCAGCCTGGTTAACAAAATCCGCCGATTGGGCGGTGCATGAATCCGCAAGCCGACAGAACGCCGGAGGATCGGATGTCCGACCCCCCGGCGAACGCCGTCCGGTCAGCCCGTTTCGAACGTCAGCGGTTACCTCCGGTGGGTTGCCGCAGGTAGGGGTCCTGTCCGGCCCGCGCGAAGCCGGCCACCGCGGAGGCGTCGTGATTCATCGTCATGTCGCAGGTCGACGTGCGGCTGGTCATGCCGGCCGAGTTGAAGTAGATCGCCGCCTTGATCTTCGGGTGCGCCTTCAGCGCCGCCGGGAACTCCTCGAACCAGCGCTGCTTGGCGCCCCTGTCGGCGGAGTTGAAGTTGGTGCCGAACTCGGCGAGCATCCGGGGCTTGCCCGCGCCGATGCCGTTGTCGTCCAGCCACCGGTAGAAGCCACCGACCGTCGTGCTCGGGCTCTTCCACACCGTGCTGCCGTTGCAGACGTGGAAGTTGTACGGGTCGTAGGCCACCCAGTCGACGTACCGGTCACCGGGGTACAGGCCGGCGTACCGGGAGT
This sequence comes from Micromonospora sp. NPDC127501, assembly GCF_040302185.1. NCBI lineage: Bacteria > Bacillati > Actinomycetota > Actinomycetes > Micromonosporales > Micromonosporaceae > Micromonospora > Micromonospora sp. NPDC127501. Next base: position 88,658 of record NZ_JBEORJ010000003.1, read on the forward strand.
AGTGCCCGGACCAACCCATCATCGTCCAGACCCAGACCGCGTTGGTCGCGCCGGCGTTGGCGAACCGCTCGTGGACGTAGCGCCAGGCCCGGACGAAGTCGGCGTCGCTGCCCTTGGCCGGCTCGTCCTCCGGCTCGTGGTCGAAGCCGATGAAGACCGGGACGCCGGCAGCGCGGATCCGGCCCGCGACCGCGTCGATGGTGTCGTCCTGCTTGCCGCCGTAGACGTCCGACCACTTGAGGGTGGTGCCGGCGGAGAAGTCACGGGACTCCCAGGCGAAGAACATCAACCGGCCTTCGCGCATCTGCTGCGACTCGTACACGTCCGGGAAGGCACCGTTGCTGCCGGCGTTGGAGAAGTCGTGGTAGCGGTGCACGATGTCGAACTTGCGCCCGACCTGCGTCTCCACGTCGGTGACGGCCTTGCCGTGGTCCCAGCCGCCGGCCGCCCCGGCGGGCGAGTACATGCCCCACCAGGCGCCACAGGACGGGACGAGCTTGTCCGAGACGGAACCACACTTGCCGGACGGGAGGGTGCCGCTGGCGCTCGGGGTCGCCGTCCGGCTCGGGGCGATGGTCGGCGACGGCTTCGGCGCGGCGGTGGTCGGCGACGCGCTCGGCGACGGCGGCGGTGCCGGTCGGGTGGTCGTCACCGGCGACGGCCGGGCCCCGAGGTCGTAGCTGATCAGCAGGCCGGGTCGCAGGTCCGTGTTGCGGTTCTCGACCGACGCCCAGTAGATCCGGCTCTCCAGGCCGCTCTGCGCCAACGAGATCGTCCAGGTGCCGTTGCCGGTGACCAGTTTGGAGACGTCCCACTCGTTGAAGCCCTTGGACACGCTGGTCACGCTGTCCAGCGCGGCACCGGCCGGCGTCAGCGGCGGCCGCGACTCGCGGGCGCTCAGCGGTGAGGCGTGCGCCGTCACCGTTGCGGCGAACTGCTGCCAGGCGTGCACCCGCAGCGTCGCCCGGATGTTGACCGCGTTAGCCGGCACCGTGGTCACCGCGAACTCGATGACCGCCTCACGGCCACCGCGCGGGTTGCCGTCGCAGCGCGTCGCGCAGGTGGCCAGCGTCGACTTGGCCGCGTTGTCACCGTCCTGCGACACCGCGGTGGCAGTGGTGTCGGCCGCCGCCCGGATCGACAGGTCGTCGCTGGCCAGCAGCGGCATCATGGTCGCCACGATGCCGGCCACCACCGAGCCGCCGACCACGCCGATGGCAATCGCCTTACGCCGGGGTCCGGAGCGGAACCGGGTGATGCGGTGCAGTCCGTGCCTGGTCAAGGAAACTCCCTGTGTCTGCGTCCGTAACGGTGAGCAGCGTATCGATGACCAGGACATGTGGCAGGTAGGACAGTTTTCCGTAAGCGCGTCTTAACCGTCAGCTAAGAAACCGCCTCAGGGAAATCAGGGCCCCTGGCCGCGGACGCGACCGAAGCCCCGCCACACACCTTGCCCGGGGAGCACGCGCGGAGTCAACGGGACGCGTTGCAAGCGCTTCCGCAAGGCGTCGCGACCGTCGGCGACCGCGCCCGGACCGTCTGTTCGGTCCGTCAGCCGGCGCGGGCGGCAGTCAGTGCGGCGGCCATCGCCGCCCTCGGTGCGGTGACGCCGGTGAACTGCTCGAACTGCCCGACGGCCTGGGCCAGCAGCAGGTCCAGGCCGGAGACGATCCGGCAGCCGGCCGCGTCGGCGGCCGTCGCCAGCGGTGTCGGCCACGGGTCGTAGAGCGCGTCGAAGAACACCGCGTCCGGCCGCCAGGCCACCGCGCCGGCCAGCGGATCGGCGACCCCCTTCGGCACCGTGGAGACGACCACGTCCGCGGTGGAGAGTTGCCGGGTCGCATCGGCCCATGGGGCGGGCGTCAGCGCGACGCCCACCGCGCCGGCCACCGGGCGCAGCTCGTCGACCGCCTCGGGTCGGCGGGCCACCACCGTCACCGACGAGCACGCGAGCTGGGCGGCGGCGGCGAGCGCGGCGCGGGCCGTCCCCCCGGCGCCGAGCACCGTCACGGTCGCACCGGCTGTCACGCCGGCGTCGGTGAGCACCCGCACCATGCCGGCGACGTCGGTGTTGTCCGCGTACCAGGAGCCGTCCGGACGGCGTACCAACGTGTTGGCCGCGCCGACGGCGGCGGCGACCGGCGACGCGGCGTCGGCCACGGCGAGCGCCGCCTCCTTGCCCGGCATGGTCACCGACAACCCGGCCCACTCCGGGCCCAGACCGGCGACCAGATCCGGCAGCTCCGCCGCCGCGCACTCGATCCGGGTGTACGACCACCCGGTCAGCCCGGCGGCGACGTAACCCGCGGTGTGGATCACCGGGGAGAGGGAGTGCGCGATCGGCTTGCCCAGCACCGCTGCCCTACGGGTGGACACGGTCACCGCCGGTCGCGGCCGGTGGCCCGATCACTGTCGACATCAATTCCCCGCTCTCCCGCGCACGTCGGGGTCGACCCTACCCAGCACCCCGGCCGGGGCACCAGGGAACGGCTCTGCCGCCACCCTGGGCGACCGCGTCATCGCTTGACCGACATCGACGTTGGTGAAAGCATTCCAGGGACGGAAGCGCCGATCGAAAAAGGGGAAACCTTGAACAAAAGCATTCTCCGTGCCCTTATCGCGATTGCTGCGGTTTTCAGCCTTTCGCTGATGACCGCCGCTCCCGCGCGGGCGGACGCCGCTGCGGGCAGCTGGTCCGACAACCACCAGCTGTGCCAGTCCAGCTCCTGCGTCCGTAGCGGCAACATCGTGCGGCTCTGGCAGGCCATCGTCTGGGCCGACGACCTGAGCGGCACCGTCGGCACCAGCTTCATCGACGGGGAGTTCGGCTCCAACACCGCCGCCAAGACCAGGACCTGGCAGGACGTGATGAACGTCGGCATCGACGGATCGGTCGGGCCGCAGACCTGGGGTAAGGCGTACGGCGCGGTCAACCGCAACACCGGGTTCGACACGAGCACCCAGACCGGGTACTTCTACTACGGCTACAACCGCACGTTCGGTCTGCGCAAGCAGAACAGCAACGGCGTGTGGACGTTCCTCAACCCGCGCACCGGCACGTGGACCGGCACGAGCCACTGACAATGACGCAGTAATTGCGCGTCAGGGCTGAACCGTAAAGGCTCCCTTCCCGACAGCGACCATAATTGCGGTCGCAATGGGAAGGGAGCCTTTACGGCGTGACCCGGCCGGTCAGATGATGCCGGCCTCTCGAGCCTTGTTCTCGTTGCGCTTGTGCTGCTCGTACGTCTCGGCGAACTCCGAGTGGCCCTCCTTGTCGATGGCCACGAAGTAGAGCCACTTGCCGGTCGGCGTGTCCATCGCCCCTTCCAGGGCCTGCTTGCCGGGGTTGTTGATCGGGGTGGGGATCATTCCCGGCAGCTTGCGGTTGTACGGGTTCTTCGGGTCATCCAGCTCGGCCGCCGTCATCTGCTTGGACGACTTGGTCGGCTTGCCGATCGACTCCAGGTAGTAGTTGACAGTGACGTCCATCTCCAGGCAGTTGCACGGGAACTCGCCGTACGCGCGGTTGTAGGCCACCCGGGCGACCTTGCCCAGGTCGTCCTTGTTGCCCGCCTCGGCCTGGGCCAGCGACGCCACGATCAGCGCCTCGTACGGGCTGACCTTGCGTTCCTCCTGCACCCGGTCGGCGAACTTCATCTCCACTGTCACCGAGAGGAAGCGGTTCACCATCAGCTTGAGGATGCTCTGGGCCGTGGACTTCGGCGGGATCTCGTACGTGTCCGGGAAGAGGAAACCCTCAATGGACTTGACGCTCTTCTTGCCGTCGCCGCGCGTGAACCACCAGTCCGGGACACCGAGCGCCTCCGGGTCCTTCGCGGCGGCCTGGAAGTCCTTGACCGGGATCTTGGTCTTCTCCGAGAGCAGCTTGTAGATGTTGAAGCTCGTGCGGCCCTCGGGGATGGTCAACCCGTTGACGATCTTGTTCTTCAGGTCGAGCATCGCGGTCACGGCGCTCGCGCCGCTCATCTGCTTGCGCAGCTTGTACGTGCCCGGCTGAATGTTCTTGCTGCGCGAGTTGGCCTCGGCCGCCTCGATGAAAGCCTTCTGGCTCTTCACCACGTCGGCCGCGACGAGGGCGTCGGCCATGTCGGCGAGCAACGCGCCGTTCTTGATCTCGACGGTGATCTCACCGGTCCCGCTGCCGTCGTAGTCGGGGGTGACGAAGTAGTTCTGGATGCGGTCGAAGCCGTAGAACGCACCGCCGCCGATGCCGCCCAACAGGAGCAGGGCCATCAGCAGGGCCAGGAATGTCTTGCCCCGGCCGCCGCCACCGCCGGACCCGCCCTTGCGCTTGCGGAAGCTGCGCCGGTGCCGACCCTTCTCCCCCCGCTCCGGCTCGTCAAACCCAAGATCCAGATCGTCGATCATTACGTCCGCCTCCGCTGCGCGTCCAGCCAGCTCTGCAGGATCTCCACCGCGGCCGCCTGATCGACAACCGCACGTTGACGTTTACCTCGGACGCCACGTTCGGCAAGCCTACGAGAAGCGACCACGGTCGACATCCTCTCGTCAGTGAGCGTTACCGGGACAGGCGCTATCACATCGACCAGTCGGTCAGCGTACGCCTTCACATGGACGGCCGCAGGGCCATGCTTGCCGGCGAGGTTGACCGGAAGACCGACGACGACCCCGACGGCCTCGTGCTCGGCCACCAACGCGGCCAGCTCGGCGAGGTCGCTCGGCACCGCGTCCGGCGCCGCCGTGAGATCGCGGGCCAGGGTGACCAGCGGTGTTGCCAGGATCCCGTCCGGATCCGAGCGGGAGACGCCCACCCGCACCTGACCGACATCCACGCCGATCCGCACACCGCGCGTCAGCTCAGCCACCGACTGTCACCACCGACCGGGAACGAACCAGGGCGGACCAATCGGCCCGCCCTGACCCACAGTGATGACCTATCACGCCTCAGTGATCGCCTTCTCGACGGTGAGCAGCAGGTTCGGCGCCTCGGCCGCCGGCAGACCGCCGCCCTGGGCCAGGTCGGGGCTGCCTCCTCCGCGCCCGGAGAACGCCGCCTTCACCAGATCCGACGCGGCCAGACCACGGCTGCGCGCCGCCGCGTTGACCGCGACCACCAGGGACGCCTTGCCGTTCGACCGCGCCGCCACCGCAACGACCGCCGGCCGCGCCGGGTCGATCTTGCCGCGGATCTCCTGGGCCAGGGTGCGCACGTCGTTGCCGGCCGCGCCCTCCGGCGCCTCGGTGCCCACGTACGCGACCCCGCGCACGTCCTTGGCCTGCGCCGCGAGCGCCGCCGCGCCACCCAGCACCAGCTGGGCGCGCAGCTTCTCCAGCTCCTTCTCGGCGTCCCGAAGCTGGGTGACGGTCTGCTCCACCCGGTCGGCGACCTGGTCGTTGGGCACCCGGTACAGCTCGGCCAGCCGGGAGACCAGCAGGTGTTCCTTGGCCAGGAAGCCGAAGGCGTCCATGCCGACCAGCGCCTCGACCCGGCGGACACCGGAGCCGATCGACGACTCGGAGAGGATCTTCACGAGGCCGAGCTGGGCCGAACGGGCCACGTGCGTGCCGCCGCACAGCTCGCGGGCGTAGTCACCCACCTCGACGACCCGCACCTCCTCGCCGTACTTCTCGCCGAAGAGAGCCATCGCGCCGATGCGCCGCGCCTCCTCCAACGAGGTGATGAAGGCGTGCACCTCGAGGTCGGCCAGGAGCACCTCGTTGACCTGCTGCTCCACGTCGCGCAGGACACTCGGCGACACCCCGGTCGGGGTGTTGAAGTCGAACCGGAGCCGACCGGGCGCGTTCAGCGACCCGGCCTGCGTGGCCGACTCTCCGAGGAAGTTGCGCATGGTCTGGTGCACCAGGTGCGTGGCGGTGTGCGACCGGGAGATCGCCCGACGCCGCGTCGTGTCGATCTCGGCGAAGCCGGCCTCACCGGCGCGTACCTCGCCCCGGATCACCCGGGCGCGGTGCACGATCAGACCGGGCACCGGCTGCTGCACGTCGAGCACCTCGACCTGCCCGCCACCAACCGTGATCATGCCCTGGTCGGGTTGCTGACCACCGCCCTCGGCGTAGAACGGGGTGGTGTCCAGCACCAGCTCGATGGTGTCACCCTCGGTCGCCGCCTGACGCGGGCCGTCGGCGCCGAGCAACGCCCGCACCGTCGACTCGCGGGACACCTCGCTGTACCCGGTGAACGTCACCGGACCACCCGCGTCGAGCACCGACCGGTACGCCGACAGGTCGACGTGCCCCGTCTTGCGGGCCTGCGCGTCCGCCTTCGCCCGGGTCCGCTGGTCGGCCATCAGCCGCCGGAACCCCTCGTCGTCGACGGTGAGGCCCTGCTCCGCGGCGATCTCCAGGGTCAGATCGATCGGGAAGCCGTAGGTGTCGTGCAGCTGGAACGCCTTCGCCCCGGACAGCGACGAGCCGCCCGCCGTACGGGTCTCCGCGATCGCGGTGTCGAGGATCGTGGTGCCCGCCCGCAGGGTGGACAGGAACGCCTCCTCCTCCGCGTACGCGTAATCCGCGATCCGGTCGAAGTCGGTCGCCAGCTCCGGGTACGACGGCGCCATGCAGTCCCGGGCCACCGGCAGCAGCTCGGGCAGCGCCCGGTCCTGCCAGCCCAGCAGCCGGATCGACCGGATCGCCCGGCGCATGATCCGGCGCAGCACGTACCCGCGACCCTCGTTGGACGGCGTCACGCCGTCGCCGATCAGCATCAGCGCGGTACGCACGTGATCCGCGATCACCCGCAGCCGGACGTCGTCCGGGTGCGACTCGCTGGCCACATGCCCGGAGTGCGCGCCGTACCGCTTACCGGTCAGCTCGGCCGCCCGGGCCAGGATCGGCCGGACCTCGTCGATCTCGTACAGGTTGTCGACACCCTGCAGGATCGAGGCCATCCGCTCCAGGCCCATGCCGGTGTCGATGTTCTTCGCCGGCAGGTCACCCAGGATCGGGTAGTCCTCCTTGGTGGTGCCCGGACCCCGCTCGAACTGCATGAAGACGAGGTTCCAGTACTCCATGTACCGGTCCTCGTCGACCGCCGGGCCGCCCTCCCGGCCGTACTCCGGGCCTCGGTCGTAGAACAGCTCCGACGACGGACCGCACGGCCCGGGAATGCCCATCGACCAGAAGTTGTCCGCCTTGCCTCGGCGGACGATCCGCTCGGCCGGCACGCCAACCGACCGCCAGATCTCGTACGCCTCGTCGTCGTCGAGGTAGATCGTCGGCCAGATCCGCTCCGGATCCAGCCCGTAACCACCCTCGGCGATCGGCTTCGTGGACAACTCCCAGGCCAGCGGAATCGCGCCGGCCTTGAAGTAGTCACCGAAGGAGAAGTTGCCGTTCATCTGGAAGAACGTGCCGTGCCGGCTGGTCTTGCCGACCTCGTCGATGTCCGGGGTGCGGATGCACTTCTGCACGCTGACCGCCCGCTGGTAAGCGGGCGTCTGCTGACCCAGGAAGTACGGGACGAACTGCACCATGCCGGCGTTGACGAACAGCAGGTTCGGGTCGCTGATGGCGGGCAGCGGAGCGGACGGCACCACGGCGTGGCCATTCGCCTCGAAGTGCGCGAGGTACCGCCGCTTGATCTCCGCCGTCTTCATCGCTGGTGTTCCTCCGGAAAGATCTCTCGATCGCCGATTCGCGGGTCTTCCCGCAGGTCGGCGAACTTGTCGTCGAACGCCTCGCCCTGGGCGAACGCGTGGTGGATCTCCTGCTCGCGTTCGGCCATCCCGACCCGGACGTCCTCCACGAAACTACGCAGCGACTCGACGAGCCCGCCAGCGGATTCCGTCAGCGAGCTGGCGATGCCCGCCGGCGTGTACGCCTGGGCGGTCCGGGTCGCCTTGCGGACCACGATCACACCGACCGCCACCCCGATGCCGAGCCAGAACAAGCGCCTCATGTCCCGCTACCTCCTGGTGCGCCGGGCCGGTCAGCTGTTGCCGCGTCGCGCGGCCCGTCGCTGCTGCTTGATGGTGTCGCGTACCTCGCGCTCGGTCTCGGCGTGCCGGCGGCCGGCGGCGGCCTTACGCACGCCGTAGCCGAACGCGGCCACCTTGACCAGCGGGTTGGCGGCCGCGGCGGAGACGACGGTGGCCAGGTTGGCGACGTTGGCGGTGACGTTCTGCGCGTGGCTGGTCATGGTGTCGACCTTCGCCAGCTGGAGGTTCACACCGTCGAGCGAGGTCTGCACCTGCTCCAGCGCGGTGTTGACGTTCTTCACAGTGGTGTTCACGTCACCGAGCAGCGGCGCGGTCCGATCGTTCAGGTCGTTGATCATGCGGGTGGTGGCGTCAACCGTGTGCCGCAGCCGCAGGATGGGCAGCGTCAGGATGAGCACCAGCACCGCGAACGCGGATGCCGCGATCAGCGCCGCGATCGCTCCAATGTCGCCCACGCCTGTCCTCCTCAAGCAGAGTTCCGCAGGACCCGACGTCCCCGGAACGCACAACCATGCCACCCGTACCGGCCGCCGAGCCGTCGGCGGTCACCGGTAGCGGGCGTGCCCGCCAGCCCCAGACCCTACCGTCCGTGATGGAGACCGGCTCAGGACGGTGAGGGTGTCAGCTCGCCCAGCGGATCCGCACTGACCGTCGGGAACGGATCCTCACCGGTCAGTGACGGGTCGGTGGTCGGCTGCGGCCTGGTCCGCTCGTCGTCGATCGCATTGCGCACCTTCACCGACACCAACGAGCCGGTGCACTCGGTCGCAGCGGCCGACGGGTCGCCGGACGGCACCACCGCCGGCTCGCCGTCCACCGGCGGCGGCACACACGTCGGCTCGCGTACCCACAGGTCGAGGGTCAACTCGTCGCGCCGCCAGCAGGTGTAGCTGCCCTTCGTCTGCTGCTCCGGGCAGCGGCTCACCTTCCACGGCTGCCACCCGTCGCGGCGCAGCGCGTCCTCGTAGACCTGCGCCGTCTCCTTGGGCGACTTCTCCGAGGTCACGGTGCGCTCACGCAGCCGGCAGTCGAGCAGGCACCAGCGGCTGCCGCTGACGTCGTCGACCGTCTTCGCGGCCGCCCAGGCGGGCACGCCCAACTGGTCCAGGTTGTCGAAGACCGGGTCACGGCTCAGCGTCCGGATGCCGAAGAAGAGCGGCACCGCGCCGAGCAGCACGACGCTGACCAGCACCAACACCGCCGCGCGCAGGCGACGTCGTTCGCGGGTCTGCCGGCGTTCCTCGGAACGGGCACCCGGTGCGGCGTCCTCGTCCGGCGCATCCTGACCGGCCGAGCGCAGCGCCGGCTTGTCGGAGGGCTCCGGTGCCGGCCGGTCCACCGGGCCGGACACGGCGGGCACCACGGCGGCGGCACGGGCCACGCCGACGGGCTCGCCGGCGCGCCCGGGCGGTGGCACGGGCGCGACACCGCTCGGCTCGGCACGGCCGGGCTCCCGATTCGGAGGCAGGGCGCGTCCGGCGGCACGGTCGGCCGACGCGGGTCGCCCGGCCGGCGCAGCACCACGGGCCGGCCCGGGCTCACCGGTCGTCCGGTCGTCGGTGGGCGGCTGCCCGCCGGGTGGGCGGACGGCGGCACGAGCCGGACCGTCCGGACGCGACCGCGGCGGACCATCCACACCCGGCGGCACCGCCGCGCGAGCCGGTCCGTCCGGGCGGGTCGCGTCCCGGGGTGCCGCCTCGCCACCCGGGCCGGGACGCAGTGGGCCGTCAGCGCCACGGCGTCCGGTGCCGGGTGCCGGCGCGTCGCCCGGGACGGGACGGGCCCGGCCGGGTTGGACGGAGCGGGCAGCGCCCCGAGCAGCGGAACCGGTGCCGGGTCGACCACCGGGGTACGGGTCGGCGCCCTGGTCGCTCGCGGGCCCCGGTCGACCGGGGACAGTCGTACCGTCGGGGCCGGGCTCGGCCGGTGGACGACGTCGCCGGCCGGTCGGATCCGGGGCGGGCGGTGCGTCCGGGCCGGGTCCCGCCACGGCACGGCCACGCTGACCGGCGGGGTCCGGAGTGGGCACCGTCGCGGCGCCCCGCCCCCGGGCGGGCCGGTCGCCGGGCGGCGGTGGGTAGGTCAGGGCGTGCTCGCCGGTGGATCCCGGCGCGTCGGGCCGGACGGCGCGACGACCGGTCGGTGCGTCCGCGCCCGGGTCGACCGGCGGGCCGGCGGGCCGACGGGCGGCGGTGCGTTCCGCGGCCGGGTCGGGCACGGCGAGCCGACCGGACGCCTGGTCGGTGAGGTCTCCCGTCCCGGTGGGCGACGCCGGACGGCGACCCCCGGCCGGTGGACTGCCGTCTCGGCGGTTGACCACCGGCAGGCCGGGGTCGGTGTGTGGCAGGCGGCCGGCCTGGCGGAGCCAGTCCGCGGGCCGTTCCGGGCGGTCCGGCCGGTCCAGGCGGGGTTCGCCGCCGGGCGGCGTTCGGCGTTCCGGTTCACCGGAGACGACCCGGCGGCGACCGGTGCCGTCGGCGGGGCCGGTGGTGGGCATCGCGCCGCTGTGCGCGCCGGTCGCCTCGGGCACCGACGACGCGTTCCCCGAGCGGGGCACGGGTGGCGCGTTGCCCGAGCGGGGCACCACCGGCTCGTCGGGTTCCGCGGCGCGGCGACGCCCGCCGGCTGTCGGACGGGGACCTTCGGAAGCGCGCCCGGCGGGCTCGGGCGCACCGGGGTCGGCCGGGCCCGGACGACGCCGGGCGGTACGCGGGTCACGGTCGATGGCGGGGTCGGGCCGCAGGCCCTCCGCGCTCGGCGGCACGACGCCGGCCGGCGCGCGGTCGAAGCGCGCCGGCCCGGGGGCGGCGGGTGCTCCGGCGGCCCGCGCCGGGTCGGGTGCCGAGCCGGCGGCGCGGCGGCCGGCAGTCGTGCCGTCGGCGGGCGGACGGGCACGGCCGGGTTCGGCCGGTTGCTCCGGGCCGGGTCGGCGGACGGGCGGACCGGCATCCGGACGGCGCAGCGGCGGCATGGCGTCGGGATGACCGCCGGGTGCGGCGGGGTCCTGATGACGGCCCGGCGGAACAGCGGCGTCCGGACGACGGGCCGGCGAGGCGGGGGCGTCCGGGCGACGACCGGCCGGGGAGCCTGAGGTCGGTGGGCCCACGGGTGGGCCGGGAGGGGCTGCCGCACCGCGCGAACGGGTCGGGCCGCCGGGCGCGTCGGGTGCCGGACGAGGCCCCTGCGGGCCGGCCGGGTCACTCCCGGCGGGGCGAGCGGCGGGTGGCGGCGGTGGTACGGCAGCGCGGGCGCCGGGTACCGGCTGCACGCCGCGGCGCGGCGGCTGGCCCGGTGCGGGGCCGGCGGCGGGTGGCCGGTTGTCCGGGCGACGACCCGCTGGCGGCGTCTCCCCGGGCCAGGGGCCGTCGACCGGTCGGCGGGCGGCGGCACCGCCCGGTTCGCTCTGGCGCGGGGCCGGCGGCGCCGAGGACTCCGGCGCACTGCCGCGCGCACCGGCCGGCTCTCCCGGCGTACGCGGGGTGGGTTGTGCCGGCGGTCCGGCCGGGTCTGCCGGCGGCATGCCACCACGGGGCCGGTTCGGCTCCGCCGGTGCGCCGTCCGGACCCAGCTCGGTGCGTTGCTGCTTGGCCGAGCGCAGGTCGTCGATCCAGCCGAACTCCTCACCGGCTACCGGCTCCTCCGGCTCGGGCTCAGCCGGCCGGCCGCGACCCCAACGGCGGGTCTTGGCGCGGGGATCGCGCCGCTCGTCCGGGCCCTCGTCCGGGCGGTCCCCACCACGCGATCTCACTGTTGACCCTCTCCTGCGGCGTCGGTGCCGCTGTCCTGCATCGTGCCGGGGGCACCCGTGCCCGTCGTCGGACGGGCAGTCCCCGGGGATAGCGCTGGCGCGGTCTGCGCCGTTACGGACGGCTCGGCTGTCGGCGTCTGCGGGCGCGCGGCCGGAGCCGGCAGGCCACGCACGATCCGGCGCAGCAGCGGCAACCGGCTGGCCACCGACCGCTCCGCGCCGTGCGGGCTGGGCTGGTAGTAGTCGGTGCCCACGAGGTCGTCCGGGACGTACTGCTGGGTGACCACGCCGCGCTGGTCGTCGTGCGGGTAGCGGTAGCCGGTCCCGTGGCCCAACCCTCGGGCGCCGGCGTAGTGCGCGTCGCGCAGCCCTCGCGGCACCGGGCCACCGCGACCGGCCCGGACGTCGGCGACGGCGGCGCCGATGGCGGTGGTGGCCGAGTTCGACTTGGGCGCGGTGGCCAGGTGGATCACGGCCTGGGCGAGGTTGAGCTGCGCTTCGGGCAACCCGACGTACTCGACCGCGTGCGCGGCGGCGGTTGCCACGCTCAGCGCACTGGGATCGGCCATGCCGACGTCCTCGCTGGCGAAGATGACCAGACGACGGGCGATGAACCGGGCGTCCTCACCGGCGACAAGCATGCGGGCCAGCCAGTGCACCGCCGCGTCCACGTCCGAGCCGCGCATGCTCTTGATGAAGGCGCTGACCACGTCGTAGTGGGCGTCGCCGTCGCGGTCGTAGCGCACCGCCGCCACGTCGACCGCCTGCTCGGCGGTGGCGAGGTCGATCCGCCCGCCGCCGAGGGCCGTGGCGGAGGCCGCCGCCGCCTCCAGCGCGGTGAGTGCCTTGCGGACGTCACCGGCAGCCAGCCGGACCAGGTGGTCCTCGGCCTCGGTGGTCAGGGTCAGTGCGCCGTCCAGGCCACGCTTGTCGACGACCGCGCGGCGCAGCAGGCCCCGCACCGCCTCGTCGTCCAACGGTTGCAGGGTGAGCAGCACGCACCGCGACAACAGCGGCGAGATGACCGAGAAGTACGGGTTCTCGGTGGTGGCCGCCAGCAGGGTGACAGTGCGGTCCTCGACGGCGGCGAGCAGCGAATCCTGTTGGGTCTTGCTGAACCGGTGCACCTCGTCGATGAAGAGCACGGTCTGCGGGCCGCCGGAACGGCGCTGGCGGCGCGCCGCCTCGATCACCGCCCGGACGTCCTTCACGCCGGCGGAGAGCGCCGACATGGCCACGAAGCGGCGATCGGTGGCCCCGGCCACCAGGTGCGCGATGGTGGTCTTGCCGCTGCCCGGCGGGCCCCAGAGGATCACCGACATCGGCGCCCCGCCGGAGACCAGTTGCCGCAGGGGCGCGCCGGGAGCGAGCAGGTGCTCCTGCCCGACCAACTCGTCGAGGGTCACCGGGCGCATCCGGACGGGCAGGGGCGAATCGTCGGCCACCGCGGTGAAGCCGTCGACACCGGCGGGACCGTCGGGCGCGCTGCGCGACCCGGCGGGTTCACCGAGGGAGAAGAGGGCGTCGGACTCCATCACGAAGACAGTACCGGGCCGGGCCCACGACGCCGGAATCGCGCCGCAGGCCCGTCACCGGTGATCGGTTCCGGTCAGCCACGCCCGGGGCGACGGCCCCGGTACCAACGGCCACCGCCACCGCCGCCGCCGCCACGCGGGCCGCTGCCCACGCCGGCCAGGTAGAGCGAGAGCAGGAGAAGTCCGATGAGCACGAGGGTGTTCCAGTTGAACAGGTCGGGTGCGCCGAAGTTGGTGTTGAGCAGATCGATGAGCAGGGCGAAGCCGAAGACAATCGCGGCCAGGATGGCGAGCATGTCAGTCCTCCGGTGGGGGTTCCCAGTAGGTCGGCGCGTGATGTACCCAATCGGTCGACTCGCCAATCTCCACGGTGGAGACGGCCACGCCACGAGGGCCCGGCGGCGGCAATCGATCCCCGGCTCCTAGGCTGGACCGCATGATCATCGACGACCGGGTGCTCCAGGACCGGAGCGCCGTCCTGGCCGCCGTCGGCCATCACCCGTTCGCCCGGCACGCGCTCGGGCGGGCCGTGCCGGCCCGCGCGTACCAGCGTGGTGGCGCCGTGCTGTGGTTGGTGCCGTCGGAGTACGGACCGGCTGGCTGCGCGATCGGCCCGGCCGAACCGGCGCTGGAGATCTGTGTCGCGCTCGCCGCCGACGGAATGCTCCAGCCAGGACAGCGGCTGCACCTGCCTCGACACGATCGCGGTCGGCTGGTCGACCGGCTGGCGGTGGCCGAGCACAGCGACTGGGACTTCCACTGGACCGACACGATGCCGCCGGCGCAGCCGGACGAGCAGCCGGTGGCACGCCTCACCGACGCCGACCAGCCGGCGCTGGCGGCTCTGGTGGAGGAGTCGTTCCCCACCAGCACCTCCCGACCGGGCGACCCACGGGTGGTCGACTGGTACGGCATCCGGGCCGGCGACCGGTTGGTGGCGTGCGGCGCGGACCGCAGCCAGGGTGACATCGGTTTCCTCGCCGGCCTGACCGTCGCCCCCGACCAACGAGGTCGAGGGCTGGGCGCGTCCCTGACCGCGGGGATGACCCGGGCGCTGCTGGCGCGCCACGACATGGTTGGGCTCGGCGTCTACACGCACAATGTCGCCGCGGGGCGGCTCTACCGCCGGCTCGGCTACACCAACACCCTCCCGCTCAGCTCGATCCGCCTCGCCTGACCGCAGAGGGGGCCCCTTGCGGACAAGGGGCCCCCTCCTCAACGGTCCGCGGCGGGAACCGGAACCGCGGTCGGCTCCACGGCCGGGGCGGCCCGACGCCCGGCCAGCCAGGCGGGCAGGTAGAGCGGTGCGGCGACGGCCAGCACCACAGCACCGACGACCATCGCGGTGCTGACGCTGGCGGCGGCGGCGATAGCGGTCAGGACCACCCCGCCGAGGGCGGCGGCCGGCTGCGCCATCATCGAGTTCAGCGAGAGCACGCTGGTCCGGTACGGGCCGTCGACCTGCCGGTGCAGCAGCCCACTGTGCAACGGGTTGGACGCGCCGTGCACGGCGTAGCAGGCCAGGTAGGCCACCAGCACGCCGACCGGTCCGGCGAACAACCCCATCCCGACCACCGTCACGCCCTGGAGGATGCGCAGCAGGGCCGCACCCGGCGCGGCGCCGAACCAGCGCAGCAGCAGTGGAGTCAGTGCCGCACCGGCGGCCGAGGCGAGCCAGGCGGCCGAGTTCGCCGGCCCGAGCAGCGCCGCGGCGCGTTCCGGGTCGCCGATCACCTCGGCGAGCCGGACCGGCAGCAGTGACTCGAAGGTGACCATGCCGAAGCCCCAGAACAGCTCGACGGCCACCAACGCCAGCAGCACCCGGGAACGACGCAGCAGGCCGACGGCCTGGCCGATCATCCGGGGCGCCTGGACCACCGAGGCCCGCAGCGCCGCGAACCCCGTGGCCGGACGCTCTTCGACCAGCAGCACGACCAGCGCGACGAGCGCCGCCACCTGCGCGACGATGGCGGCCAACACGGGCACCGTCAGCGCGCTGACCGGCCCGATCGGGCCGAGCGCGATGAGACCACCGCTGAGCAGCGCGCCACCGGCGATGGCCCCACCGATGACGGTGCCGGCGTAGCCGAGACCGCGCTCGTACTCGGCCTCCGGGTCGGCCGCCAGGGTGGCGTCGACGTACCAGGACTCCAACGGGCCGCTGTCCAACGCCCGGTAGATGCCCTGCAGAGCCCAGACCACGAAGAACAGCACGAACGAGTCGGCCACCGCGAACAGCGCCAGCGAGGCGAGGTTCAGCACCCCCGCGGCGAGCAGCACCGGTCGACGGCCGAGGGCGTCGGCGAGCCCGCCGGTGGGCAACTCCAGCGCCAGCACCAGCAGCCCCTGCGCCGTGGAGACCAGGCCGATCTGCGGCAGCGACAGGCCGCGCTCCTGCATCAGCAGGATCATCACCGGGATCATCAGACCCGTGGGCAGCCAGCGCAGACCGTAGAGCGTGAGGTAACGACGCCGAACCTGGCGTACGGTCAGCGCGCTCACCGGAGGCCCTCCAGCAACGGGTATGCCGCCAGGAAGACCTGCACGGGGCGGGCCTCCGGGTCGGCCGGGCCAGCGGCGCCTGCGGTTTCGGCCTCGCGGTGGTAACGCTCCAGCACCTGCCACACCTCCGCCTTGAGCTCCTCGAGCCGAGCCGGCGGGATGGTCATGAAGATGTCGCCCATGCCGAACCCGTCCCGCCAGGCGGCCGACCACTCGTGCTGGGTGGCGAACCAGCGGTCGGCGGTCTCGGCGAGGAGACGCACCTGGTCACCCTGGATCCACTCGATCGCGGCCCGGGCGTCAGGGTCGTCGTCGAAGTCGGACGGCTCCCAGTTGGTGACGTCGTGGGCGGCCTGCCACCAGCGCTGCCGCCCGCTGCCCCGGTCGGGATCCTCGATGACCAGCCCGACCTCGGCGAGCTGTCGCAGGTGGTAGCTGGTCGCACCGGTGTTGGTGCCGAGCAGCTCGGCGAGGGTGGTCGCGGTAGCGGGCCCCTTCACGCGTAGCGCTCCGACCAGCCTCATTCGCAGCGGGTGCGCCAGCACCCGGACCTGCCGTTTGTCGATCCGCACTTCACGCAGCGCAGGCCGCGAGACGCCTTCGTCATTCCCCATGACTACACACTATCTCTGCACACTTCCTGTGCACAAGAGTTATGCACAGGAAGTGTGCATGTTCCGCTCAGTGGGCGAGGAGTTCGCGTACGCCGCGCAGCCGGGTGCGCAGCAGGCCTGCGGCACGGGCGGAGTCGAGGCGTACGTCCAGAGGGCGCACCAGACCGGTGGCCGCGCTGGTGGTGGTCCTCAAACCGGCCGCGTCCAGGCCGTACCGCCCGGCGACCAACAGGCCCAGCTCGGCCCGGCTGACCGCGTCCGGGCCGGCCACGTTGAGCACACCGGCGTACGTCGAGGCGACCAGCTCCAGCACGGCGTCGGCCAGGTCGGTGACGTCGATCGGGCAGCGCAGCTCGTCGGTGAACAGGGTGGCCCGGCCGGCGAGCGCGTCCCGGCAGAGCTGGATCTGCTTGCTGCCCTCCCCCACGATCAGGGAGGTCCGCACCAGCGCCGCGTCCGGGTCGATCGCCCGTACGGCGGTCTCGGCCGCCGCCTTCGCGGCACCGTACGCGTGCACCGGCGTGGGTGGTTCGTCGTCGGCGTACGGCACGGGTCGTCCGGCGTGCAGCGCGTCGCTGGACACGTGCACCAGCCGGGCACCCACCTCGGCGGCGGCGAGCGCCACGTGCGCTGCCCCGTCGGCGGTGACCGCCCAGTCGCCGTACCGATAGGGGGTTCCGACCACGGCGTCCGGCCGCACCTCGGCGACCAGCGCGCGCACGGCGGACCGGTCGGTCACGTCCAGTCGTCGTGCCGCGACTCCCGGCACGTCGATCAAACCGGAGTGGAACGTCCCGACAACCGACCACCCGGCCCCGAGGCCCCGCCGACAAATCGACCGCCCGAGTAACCCACTACCCCCGACAACAAGCACCCGCATCCCAGCCCACTCCCCCACCTAGGTTGATCATGAGGTTAACGAGCGACACGCCGATGCGTGGGCCCGCCAACCCCATGATCAACGAGGCGGGAGGGAGGAGATGCGGGTCAGACCGGGTCTGCTACCGGGGCCGCGGGGCCGGCGGTGCCGGTGTGGGCCGTTGCGGCGGGCTTGGGCTTGGCGTCGATGCCGGCCTCGGTGCGCTGCTGGGCGGTGATCGGGGTGGGTGCACTGGTCAGCGGGTCGAAGCCACCCCGGGTCTTCGGGAAGGCGATGACCTCACGGATGGAGTCGGCACCCGCGAGCAGCATGCAGACCCGGTCCCAGCCGAAGGCGATACCGCCGTGCGGCGGGGCGCCGTACTTGAACG
The DNA here is from genome assembly GCF_040302185.1 of Micromonospora sp. NPDC127501. Classification (NCBI taxonomy): domain Bacteria; kingdom Bacillati; phylum Actinomycetota; class Actinomycetes; order Micromonosporales; family Micromonosporaceae; genus Micromonospora; species Micromonospora sp. NPDC127501. The sequence goes on from NZ_JBEORJ010000003.1 coordinate 106,250, forward strand.
CCTCCAGCAGGAAGCCGAACTTGTCCTGCGCCTCCTCGGGAGTGATGCCGAGCAGGTCGAAGACCCGCTTCTGCACGTCACCCCGGTGGATACGGATCGACCCGCCGCCGATCTCGTTGCCGTTGCAGACGATGTCGTACGCGTACGCCAGGGCCCGGTCCGGAGCCTCCTCGAACCGGTCGACCCACTCCGCGTTCGGCGAGGTGAACGGGTGGTGCACGGCCGTCCAACCGCCCTCGTCCGTGCGCTCGAACATCGGCGCGTCGACCACCCAGCAGAACGCCCAGGCGCTCTCGTCGATCAGGCCGGACCGCTTGGCGATCTCGACGCGGGCCGCCCCGAGCAGCTCCTGCGCCTCCCGGGTGGTGGCGCTCGCGGCGAAGAAGACCGCGTCACCCGGCTTGGCGCCGACCGCGTCGGCGAGTCCGCCCAGGTGCTCGGCGGAGAGGTTCTTCGCCACCGGGCCGCGCGCCTCGCCGGTCTCCGCGTCCAGCACCACGTACGCCAGGCCGCGCGCGCCGCGCGCCTTCGCCCAGTCCTGCCAGCCGTCCAACTCCTTGCGGCTCTGGGCCGCGCCGCCCGGCATCACCACCGCGCCGACGTAGCCGCCCGCGTCGATCGCCCCGGCGAAGACCCGGAACTCGGTGCCGCGCAGGTACTCGGTCAGCTCGGTCAGCTCGACGCCGTAGCGCAGGTCCGGCTTGTCCGAACCGTACCGGGCCATCGCGTCGTGCCAGGTGATCCGCGGGATCGGTCGGGTGATCTCGTGCCCGGCCAGGTCCTTCCACAGCGTCGAGACGATCGCCTCGCCGAGGTCGATCACGTCGTCCTCGGTGACGAACGACATCTCGATGTCGAGCTGGGTGAACTCCGGCTGCCGGTCGGCGCGGAAGTCCTCGTCGCGGTAGCAGCGGGCGATCTGGTAGTACCGCTCCATGCCACCGACCATCAGCAGCTGCTTGAACAGCTGCGGCGACTGCGGCAGCGCGTACCAGCTGCCGGGCTGAAGCCGCACCGGCACCAGGAAGTCGCGGGCGCCCTCCGGCGTCGAGCGGGTCAGCGTCGGCGTCTCGATCTCCAGGAAGTCCCGCTCGTGCAGCACACCCCGGGCGAGCTGGCTGGCGCGCGAGCGCAGCCGCAGCGCGTTCGCCGGACCGCTGCGGCGCAGGTCCAGGTAGCGGTACCGGAGTCGGATGTCGTCGCCGGCCTCGATCTGGTCGTCCACCGGCAGCGGCAGCGGCGCCGCCTCGGAGAGCACCTCCAGCTCGACGACGGTCACCTCGACCTCGCCGGTGGGCAGCTCCGGGTTCTCGTTGCCGGCCGGGCGACGGGTCACCTCGCCGACGACCTTCACGCAGAACTCGTTGCGCAGCGCGTGCGCATCTTCCTCGCGGAACACCACCTGGACAACACCGGAACCGTCGCGCAGGTCGACGAAGATGACCCCGCCGTGGTCGCGGCGGCGGGCCACCCAGCCGGCGAGCGTCACCGTCGAGCCGGCGTCCGCGGCGCGCAGGCTTCCGGCATTGTGGGTACGGATCACGGCTGGCAACTCCTCATCGTGGAACAGTCCTCACAGGCATTCTGTCAGGGGTGACAGCCCCGCCTCCGGGCACCCGGCAGGCCGGCACGATTCGCTGGTGGGGTGGACCGGCGAACCCGGCTCCCCCGGCAGCCGCGCCGGTTAACGTGGCGAAATGCGGCCCGTACCGAACTGGGCCGTCGCCACGGCGGCGGCGGCGCCCGTGCTGCTGGTGGCCGGTTGGACGGTGGCGCAGGCCCGACAGCCCGTCGGGTACGACCCGGTCCGGGACACCATCAGCGAACTGGCAGGACAGGACGCCACCGACGCCTGGATCATGGTGGTGGCCCTGGTGCTGCTCGGCTGCTGTTACCTGTCGGTCGCCGCCGTCCTGCACGCGGCCGGGCTGCCCAGCCGTTTTCTGCTCGCGATCGGCGGCGTGGCCACCATCGCGCTGGTCGCCTTTCCCCGGCCGCCGGTCGGCGGTTCGCTCAGCCACGGCGTCGCGGCGACGGTTGCCGTCCTCGCCCTGGTGCTCTGGCCGGCCGGCTCGGCACTGCGGCTGCCGCGCGGCCACGACACCGAGCACCCCACCCGACCGGAGCCGCCCTGGGCGTTCCGCCGGGCGGTGGGGTTGAGCACCACGCTCGTGCTGCTCGCGCTCTTCGGTTGGTGCGCGTTCGAGGTGACCAGTGGGTCCCGCACCGGGCTGGCCGAGCGGGTGACGGCGGTGGCCGTCTCCCTCTGGCCGCTGCTGGCGGTCATCTCCGCCCGGCGGGCGCACCTCGCCTGGGCCGCCGAGGGCACCACCACCGTCGGCCCGGCCCTGCCGACCCTCGGCGTCGTGCCCCCGGATCCACTCGGACCCACTCCCGGGTCGACTCCTCGACCGCCCGATCCGCTGCCGTGAGCCGTCGTTCGAGGTAGCCCGACGGTCGGGGCGGCGGTACACCAGGCCGCGCGACGCCGACCCCGGCGCTCCCGCGTCGCCACCGCTACGATCGCCGGATGTCCGCCGTTCCCCGCTGGGCCCTGCTGTCGGCCGGTGGCGCGCCACTGTTCCTCATCGGCGGCTGGACGCTGGCGCAGGCCGCCCAACCCGACGGGTTCGACCCGGTACGGCAGACCATCAGCGCGCTCGCCGCCACGGGCGCGGACGATCGGTGGATCATGACGCTCGGGCTTGCCGGACTGGGGCTCTGTCACCTGCTCACCGCGCTCGGCCTGGTCACCGCCGCGCCGGTGGGCCGGGGGCTGCTCGCACTGGGCGGGCTGGCCACGCTGGTACTTGTCGCCTTCCCCCAACGCCCGGGCGGTTCGACGACGCACGTCGTCGCCGCCGCCGTGGCGTTCGGGGCGTTGGCCTGCTGGCCGGCCCTGGCCGTGCCCGGTCGAGCGGGGCGCTCCTCCGGCCCGCTCCAGCGGGAGTCGCCGACCGGGTCCACCCCGGGCTTGACCGCACGGCGGGCAGCGCTCGCGGTGTCGGCGGTCCTGCTCGGGCTGCTCGGCTGGTTCGCCGTCGAGTTCTTCTCCGACGGGGCCCGGATCGGGCTGACCGAACGGCTGTTGGCGGCAGCCGAGGCCGTCGTACCGCTGCTCGCCGTGCTCGCCGCGCTGGGCTCCCGGCGGCGCTCGGGACCGACCGCGCCCCGCTGACCGTCGTCGCCGACGCCGCGCGGCCGCTCAGCAGTCGGGCAGGCACACGGACGGGCCGCCGGAGATCCCGGCGGCCCGTACGCGGTGACTGGATCAGAAGACGCTGACGCCGTAGCGGCTGAGCGCCTCGGTGACCGGCTGGAAGAAGGTCGTGCCACCGGTGCGGCAGTTGCCGCTACCACCGGAGGTCAGGCCCAGGGCGGTGGTGTTGGCGAACAGCGAACCGCCGCTGTCGCCCGGCTCGGCGCAGACGTTGGTGCGGATCAGGCCGGAGACCGAACCCTCGGCGTAGTTCACCGTGGCGTTGGTCGCGGTCACCGAGCCGCTGCGCAGGCCGGTGGTGCTGCCGGAGCGCTGCACCGACTGGCCGACCGACGCGTTGCCGGCGCCGGTGATGTCGCGGAAGCTGCCGTTGTAGAGCGAGACGTTGCCGGCGGCGTTGGCCGAGTTGTTGTGCCGCACGATGCCGTAGTCGTTGCCCGGGAAGCTGGTGCCGGTACGGCTGCCGAGCAGCGAGGTCTGGGCGGAGTTCGAGTACCAGCTGGCCGAGATGTTCGTGCAGTGCCCGGCCGTCAGGAAGGAGTAGGTGCTGCCACTGCGCACGTTGAAGCCGAGCGAGCAGCGCCCGCCCCCGCCGGCGTAGATGGCCTGGCCGCCGGAGATCCGGGTGCTCAGCACGCCCGCCTCGGCCTCGACCCGGACCGCGCCGTTGGCCCGCGCGGCGGCGGCCTTGACCCGCTCCAGCTTGGCCCCGGTGACGGTGCTGTCGACGGAGACGACGACCTGGTTGGTGACCGGGTCACTCCACCAGGCGGTGCCCGGGATCTTGGCGGAGCGCTCCAGCTCGGCGGTGGCCCGGTTGAGCTCGGCGGCGCCGCGGGTGACGTAGCGGACGACGGCGCCGGCCTTGCTCGCCTTGCTGGCGGCTGCCGCGTCGGTCACCGTGACGACGGATTTGCCGCTGGCGTCGATGTACGAGCCGGCGGAGCGGTCGCCGAGTTCCGCGGAGATCGCGGCGGCGGCGTCGGGGGACGCGGCAGGAGCGGCCTGGGCGGGCGCGCCGATGAGCGAGCCGACGACCAGGGTTCCGGAAACGGCGACTGTGGCCGCAACGCGGAATGAGGACCTCGTGGGTCGCATGTAACAAACCTCCTGGGCGGGGGAGCGGGTCTGCCGGGGGCGGCTGACCCGAGGGCAACGCGGCCGATCTGGGGAAACCGGCCGGCTGAGACTGAAGTATTCACATACTTAAGATCATTAACAAGGCTTGAATTCGCCCGGATTCGCCGATCTCGGTTGGCCACACGGCCGCAACACCCTTGACACGCTGGTGAACAGCCACCGTCACACCCAACCGACGTCCGGTCCACACTCGGCGCGCACGGTCGTCGATGTCTTCCATGGGCGACGGGGCGTCAGGGGCAACGGGGCGTCAGGGGCGCGGCGGGATCGGGTCAGGGGGTACGGCGACGGGCGCCGGGGCCCGGACTGGGCAGCACGTCGCGGGGCCGACCCACGTCGTGCCCGTCGGCGCAGCGCAGTTCGACGCGCACCTCGGCGCCACAGTCGCGGTGCGTGACACGGAGCGGCGGGCCCTCAGCGTCGGCGAGGTACCGGTCGCCCCAACCGAGGACGGCGACAAGCACCGGCCACAGATCCAGGCCCTTCTCCGTGAGCCGGTACTCGTGGCGCAGCCGACTGCCGGGCTCCCGGTACGGCTCGCGACTCAGCACGCCCTGCTCCACCAGGCTGGCGAGCCGGTTGGTCAGCACCTGGCGCGGAATGCCGGTGCGTACCCGCATGTCGTCGAAGCGGCGTACGCCGGTGAACACCTCGCGGAGCACCACCAGGGTCCACCGCTCACCGAGGACCTCCATCGCGCGGGCGATGGTGCAGTTCTCCACTGACCAGTCCAGAGCCGCGGGTCGCATCCGACCAGGCTAGATCTCGTTGACAGACTCAGCAACCTGCTGCCAGGCTGCGTCCATGACGCAGACGCAGGAACCAGTGCGCAGCCGTACCTTCACCTGGGCGGACCCGTCGGCCAACGCCGCGCAGGTCGGTCGACGCAGCGGCCTGGACATGCTCCGGGCGATGATCGCCGGCGACCTGGCCGCGCCGCCGGTGATGCACCTTCTCGACATGACCCGGATGGAAGCCGACGAGGGCCGGGTCGTCGTCGAGCTGACTCCACAGGAGTTCCACTACAACCCGCTCGGCAGCGTCCACGGTGGCGTGCTCTCGACCCTGCTGGACACCGCCGCGGGATGCGCCGTGCACACCACCCTGCCCGCCGGCGTCGGCTACACCTCGCTGGATCTCAACGTGAAGTTCCTCCGCCCGGTCACCGTTGACAGCGGCACCCTGCGTTGCGAGGGGACGGTGCTGCAACGCGGCCGCCGTACGGCCCTGGCCGAGGCCCGCATCACCGACGCCACCGACCGCCTGATAGCCCACGCCACCAGCACCTGCCTCCTCCTCCCCCTCCCCTAACCCACCCCCGCTCCCCCCGCCCCTCACTCACTGCGTTGATCATGGGCTTGGCGGGCGATTCGAAGATCGATCGACCCGCCAACCTCATGATCACCAGGGCTGGAGGGGGTGGGAGGGGTGGAGTGGGAGGGGGGTTTAGCGGAGGGCTAGGCGGGCGGCTCGGGCGTCGCGCTTCTCCTCGAAGCGGCTCGCGGCGCGGTCCAGGTTCTCCAGCTGGGCGGCGAGCTGCTCGCGGGCGGCCTCGCCGTCGGCGTTGAGGCCGGTCACGTTGAAGACGTCCCACTGACGCAGGACCGGCTGCAGCACCTCGTCGCGGTGCTGACGCAGGTCGTAGATGCCGGCCAGGGCGATCGCCACCGACTTGCGGGCGAACCCGTCGATGCCGCTGCCCGGCATCTGGAAGTCGGCCACCACGTCGGCGACGGCCCGCATGGCCTGGCTCGGAGCCAGCTCGAACGCGGCCGCGAGCAGGTTGCGGTAGAAGACCATGTGCAGGTTCTCGTCGGCGGCCACCCGGGCCAGAAGCGCCTCGCAGGTGGGGTCGCCGGTGGCCTTGCCGGTGTTGCGGTGCGAGATCCGGGTGGCCAGCTCCTGGAACGAGACGTACGCCAGCGAGTGCAGCACCTCGTCGCCGTGGGCGTTGGTGTAGCCCTCCGACATGTGCGTCATCCGGGCCCGCTCCAACGCCACCGGGTCGACCGCCCGGCTGACAGTCAGGTAGTCGCGGATCGCGACGCCGTGGCGACCCTCCTCGGCGGTCCACCGGTGCACCCAGGTGCCCCACGCGCCGTCGCGACCGAACAGGGTGGCGATCTCGTGGTGGTACGAGGGCAGGTTGTCCTCGGTCAGCAGGTTCACGATCAGCGCGGTGCGGGCCACGTCCGGGATGGTGGAGTCGGTCGGTGACCACGCCTCGCCGCCGAGCGGCCCGTCGAAGGTCCGCCCCTCGCTCCACGGCACGTACTCGTGCGGGAACCACTCCTTGGCGAGCGAGAGGTGGCGGTCCAGGTTGCGTGCGACAACCGGCTCCAACTCGACGAGCAGCGCGGTCTGGCTCACTGTGGTGCTGACGGTCACGAGAAACTCCCTACGGTGGCGTAACTTACGCTACCGTAGGTCCCCGCGGCCGTCAGCGCCAGTGGGGAGACTCAACCGACAGTGGGCTTGAGGTCCCCCAGGGGTGGCATCCACTCCCCCGCATCTGCCGTGACCTGCTCACCGGAGCGGATGTCCTTCACCTCGTCCGGCGCTGCACCGGCACCGGGGAACCAGACGTACGGGATGCCCCGCCGCTCGGCGTAGCGGATCTGCTTGCCGAACTTCGCCGCGCTCGGCGACACCTCGGTCGGCACCCCGCGCCGCCGCAGCGCCTCGGCCACCCGGTTGCTGGCCGTACGTTGCTCCTCGCTGGTCACCGCGACGAGCACGGCGGTCGGCACCTCCCGCGAGACCGACAGCTCCCCCGCGCCGAAGAGCAGACCGAGCAGCCGGGTCACGCCGATCGAGATCCCCACCCCCGGGTACGAGACGGTGCCGGCGCTGGCCAGGTTGTCGTACCGGCCGCCGGAACAGATCGAGCCGAAGCGCTCGTAGCCGCGCAGCTGGGTCTCGTAGACGGTGCCCGTGTAGTAATCCAACCCACGGGCGATGCGCAGGTCCGCCACGCAGAGGCCGGGCGAGTGCTCGGCGGCGGTGTCCACCACCCGGACCAGCTCCTCGATGCCCTCGTCCAGCAGCGGGTCGCTCACCCCGAGCGCCCGCACGGCGTCGGCGAACGAGGCGTCCGGGGCGGAGATCTCGGCCAGCGCCAGGCACGCCTTGGCCTGCGCCTCGCTCGCCCCGGCGGTCTGGGCCAGCAGCTCGGCCACCTTCGCCGGGCCGATCTTGTCCAGCTTGTCCACGGCGCGCAGCGCCGCCTCCGGGTCGGTCAGCCCGATGCCCCGGTAGAAACCCTCGCAGATCTTGCGGTTGTTCACCTGGATCGTCACCGGTGGGATCGGCAACGAGCGCAGCGCGTCCCCGATGACCAGCGGCATCTCCGCCTCGTGGTGCGCGGCGAGGGTGTCCCGGTCGACGATGTCGATGTCGGCCTGGACGAACTCCCGGTAGCGGCCCTCCTGCGGCCGCTCGCCCCGCCACACCTTCTGGATCTGGTAGCGGCGGAACGGGAAGCTCAGCTTGCCGGCGTTCTCCAACACGTACCGGGCGAACGGCACGGTCAGGTCGAAGTGCAGGCCGAGCTGGTCGTCACCACCGGCGCCCTCGGCGTCGGCGTGCAGCCGCCGGATCACGTAGACCTCCTTCGAGGTCTCGCCCTTGCGCAGCAGCTGGTCCAGCGGCTCCACGGCGCGGGTCTCCAGCGGCGCGAAGCCGTACAACTCGAAGGTGGCCCGGATCTTGTCGAGCACGAACTGCTCGATCATCCGCTGGCCGGGGGTCCACTCCGGGAAGCCGGAGATGGGCGTGGGCTTGCTCATCGGCGTACTCCTTGCGGTTCCGCGCCGGTGGCGCGGTGGTGTCGTGGGTCCGCGCGCGGCGCGGACAGAAGATCTAGAGGCCCCGGGTGGGAGCGGCCGGCGACGTGCCAGCCACCTCGATGAGGTACGGGTTGCTGGCGCGCTCACGACCGATGGTGGTGCTGGGGCCATGGCCGGGCAGCACGACTGTGTCGTCAGCCAGCGGAAGGATCTTGTCGCGCAGGCTGGTGAGCATGGCCGGCATGCTCCCGCCCGGCAGGTCGGTGCGGCCGATCGACCCGGCGAAGAGGACGTCACCGGAGAGGCACAGCTCGTCAGCCTCCCAGCTCGACCCGGCACCGGGCAGCCGGAACAGCACCGACCCGCCGGTATGGCCCGGAGCATGGTCGACGGCGATCTCCAGGCCGGCGAGCGTGAGGGTGGCGCCGTCGGTCAACTCCGCCACGTCCTCCGGCTCGGTGTAGCTCAGCCGGCCGCCGAAGAGCGACGTCAGGTCGGTCGAGAGGCCCTTGGACGGGTCGGCCAGCATCTCCCGGTCACCGGGGTGCACGTACGCGGTGATGCCGCGCGCGCCGCAAACCGGCGCGACCGAGAAGGTGTGGTCGAGGTGGCCGTGGGTGAGCAGCACGGCGGCCGGATGCAGGCGGTGCTCGGCGAGCAGCGCGTCGAGCTGGTCGAGCACCCCGATGCCGGGGTCGACCACCACGCACTGCTCCCCCGGCGCGGTGGCAACCACGTAGCAGTTGGTGCCGAAGGCGTCCGCGGGAAAGCCGGCCACGAGCACGGGCGCTGTCCTTTCCGTCAAGCAGCTGTCGTCCTGCACAGCAGCCTATCGGGCGGGCCGAACGAGTTTGCCGCGTCCGTCCCAGGGGCCCCGTAGGGCACAGTGACAACCTCCGATAAGCGCTGCTCGGGATGGGGTGGACCTCGTACACCACATTCCCAGTCACTAGCCGTACACTCTGGCGGGCGTGTGGCGCGGCACACGTGACGCCCGGACGGGCCGGGGCGACCGGCCGCCGGCGACGACCAGGTAGAGGAAAGGGGAGCACGGGTGGCTTCCAGCAGGGACCGGCAGCGCAAACTGGCGCGGGCCAAGCTCGACCGGCAGTTGGCTCGCCGGGCCGCCTCGACGCGGCGCCGACGGCAGATCCAGGCCGGAGTTGGCGCCGCTCTGATCCTCGTGCTGGTCGTGGCCGGCTCAGCCTGGGCGCTCGGGGCGTTCGACTCCGACCCGAAGCAGAACACGGCCGCGGAGGAGACCTGCCTCTGGACGCCGCAGGACGCGACGGCCAACACCAACCTCAAGGACGTCGGCACGCCGGCCACCAAGGATCTGCCCACCGACGGCACCCGGGCGATGACCGTGACCACCAACCAGGGCGCGCCGATCACCGCGGAACTGAACCTGACCAACTCCCCGTGCGCGGCCGCGAGCATCGCCCACCTGGCGAGCCGGTCGTTCTACGACAACACCAAGTGCCACGAGATCACCGCCGAGGGCGCGCTGCGTTGCGGCGACCCCAGCGGCACGGGTCTCGGTGGGCCGACCTACTCGTTCTACGACGAGGAGTTGCCGACCGTGCCGTCGGCGTCGCCGTCGGCCAGCCCGGCCCCCGGCCAGCCGCCGACGTACCCGAAGGGCACGGTGACCATGGTCTCCAACCCGCCGGGCAGCAACGGCAGCCAGTTCCTGATCTTCTTCAAGGACTTCACCACCGCCGACCCGAAGTACCCGGTCATCGGCCGGGTGACCGGCGGGCTGGACGTGGTGGAGAAGATCGGCGCCCTCCCGACCGTGGACAATGGGACCGGGGCGAAGGTCAAGCCCAGCACCGATGTGACGATCCAGAGCCTCACGGTCGGTGAGCCGGTCACCGGTGCGGCACCGGCTCCCTCGGCCTCCGGCACCCCGGCCAGCAGCCCGAGCGCCGGCTGACCGGGCGCCACCACCCACCCAAGCGGCACCCAGCAGCAGACAGCCAGGAGGATCCAGGCGTGACGTCCACCAGAGAGCGGCAGCGCGCGGCGGCACGCGCCCGGCTCGAGAAGGAGATGGCCGAGCGCGCGGCCAAGGCCCGCAAGCGCCGGCAGACGACGGCGATCGTCAGCGCGGCTGCCGCGCTGGTGCTCGTGGTCGCCGGCACCGTCTGGCTGGCGGTGAGCCTCGGCGGCGACGACGACAACAAGAGCGACACCGCCGCGCCGGCGGCGGGCGCGGCCGAGTGCGCGTACACCACGCTGCCCACCGAGCAGCGCCCCCCGCAGATCAAGGACGTGGGGGTGCCGAGCAACCAGCAGTCCGCCAAGGGCATCCAGACCATGACGATCGACACCAACCTCGGCCCGATCACCGCCAAGGTCGACCGGTCGCTGGTGCCGTGCACGGCGGGCAGCTTCACCTACCTCGCGGAGAAGAACTTCTTCGACAACACCAAGTGCCACCGCCTGGTGACCGAGGGCATCAAGGTGTTGCAGTGCGGTGACCCCAGCGCCACCGGCAACGGCTGGCGGGACACCGACGGCCAGGGCGGCCCGAGCTACCGCATGGCCGAGGAGAACCTGCCCACCGACAAGCGCCCGCCGTACCCGGAGGGCGTCATCGCGATGGCCAAATCCCAGGATCCGGGGAGCACGGGCAGCCAGTTCTTCATCGTCTTCGGCGACTCTCCGCTGGACCCGGCGTACACCGTGCTGGGCACCATCACCGGCGGCATGGACCTGGTCAAGGACGTGGCCAAGACCGGCGACGACGGGGCGTTCGCCCAGCAGGCCGGCGGCGGCCACCCGAAGAAGGAGGTCGTCATCAAGGACCTCACGATGAGCAACCCGCAGGGCTGACCCCCGCGCGCACGACGAAGCGCCCGCCGGCTGAGCCGGCGGGCGCTGTCGTTTCCGGGGTACCCGTCGAGCCCCGAGACTAATCAGGTGGGCGTCAGGCGCCGGAGGCGACCCGGTACGCGTCGGAGACGCCTTCGACCTCGCGAACTGTGGCCCAGCAGCAAGAAGCCCTGAACTGCCGCTACGGCGTTCAGGGCTTCTTGTGTGGATGATTCGCTGGATCTCGTTCGGAATAGCTTCAGCTACCGGCTTGGTCGCTGGAAACCCGTCTCATCCGCGGACTGGCGAATCATGGGTTGAAAATCGAGACGCTCGTCAAGCTCGCACCGGGAAGCGGCCACCGATAACTTCCGCCCGGCCGGAGGAGAAGGCTACTCCCGTTCGACAGCCTGACCGAAGCATCGTTGCTCCCAGCCTTGAAGGACACGAAGCTACCAATGAGGGCAGTAGTGCCGTTGCCCGAGAAGCAGGAGCGGATATTGAGAGCGTTGATCAATTCAACGGTGGAACTGGTGCACGGCACCTTCGCGATGGCGAATGCTGGCGTGCTCGGCAGAACCATCGTAGTGAGCCCCATCGCAACTGAAGCAATGAGAGCCCGCTTGACTCCTCTTCGCATCTGAAACACCTTTCTCGCAGCCTGGAATTAGCAGGGTGCAGAGCCCCCGTTGAGGATCACTCCCCGAGGTCAAGCTATCACGGATTTCCATATGACAATGTCCCGGATGGCAGTCTCGCTACGGTGGCCCCGTCGGCGTCGGCCGGCAGGTGCGGTGCCGCTAGTTGGATCGGGGTAGCCGTGGTACCTGGCTCGACCATGACCGGCCGCCGGCGGGCCGCCCATCGGGATCACGTCACCGCCGCGCTCGGCGAGCAGCCTGACGAGTTCGCGGATCTGCGCGGGCTACAGCCCCCAGCGAACGGAAGAACCCACTCCGAGCGGACCGCCGAGGTCACCCGCAGCTCTGCGGCAACCGTCGATGACAGAACCAGGTTCAGGCGCCGGAGGTGACCCGGTAGGCGTCGAAGACGCCGTCGACCTTGCGGACCGTGGCCAGCAGGTGGCCCAGGTGCTTCGGGTCGGCCATCTCGAAGCTGAACCGGCTCACCGCCACCCGATCACGGGTGGTGGTGACGGTCGCGGAGAGGATGTTGACCCGCTCGTCGGAGAGCACCCGGGTGACGTCGGCCAGCAGCTTGTGCCGGTCCAGAGCCTCGACCTGGATGGCGACCAGGAACGTCGAGGCTGAGGTGAGCTTCCAGCTCACCTCGACGACCCGCTCGCTCTGCGCGCGCAGGTCCTCGGCGTTGGCGCAGTCGTCGCGGTGCACGCTCACCCCGCCGGAGCGGGTGACGAAGCCGAACACCGAGTCCGGTGGGACCGGTGTGCAGCAGCGGGCCAGCTTGATCCAGACGTCGCTGACGCCCCGGACCACCACACCCGGGTCGCTGCTGCTCTGCCGGCTACGCGGCGGACGGGTGGCGACGGCGGTCTCGGCGATGTCCTCCGCCGCGCCCTCCTCGCCGCCGTACGCGGCCATCAGCTTCTGCACCACCGACTGCGCGGAGACCTGGCTGTCGCCGACCGCCGCGTAGAGCGAGGCCACGTCGGCCAGGTGCAGGTCCCGGGCGATCGACATGAGCGCGTCGGAGGTGAGCATCCGCTGCAACGGCATGCCCTGCTTGCGCATCGCCTTGACGATGGCGTCCTTGCCGGCCTCGATCGCCTCCTCGCGGCGCTCCTTGTTGAAGTACTGCCGGATCTTCGTCCGGGCGCGCGGGCTCTTCACGAAGCCCAGCCAGTCCTGCGTGGGGCCGGCCGTCTCGGACTTCGACGTGAAGATCTCGATCACGTCGCCGTTGGACAGCGTCGATTCCAACGGCACCAGCTTGCCGTTGACCCGCGCCCCGATGCACTTGTGCCCCACCTCGGTGTGCACCGCGTACGCGAAGTCCACTGGTGTCGACCCGGTCGGCAGCGGGATGACGTCACCCTTCGGGGTGAAGACGTACACCTCCTGGCTGGACAGGTCGAAGCGCAGCGCGTCCAGGAACTCGCTCGGGTCGGCCGCCTCACGCTGCCAGTCGAGCAACTGCCGCAGCCAGGTCATCTCGTCGATGTGCGCGGGCGGACCGACGATCTGGGTGCCCTTGTGCTCCTTGTACTTCCAGTGCGCGGCGATGCCGAACTCCGCGGTGCGGTGCATCGCGTACGTGCGGATCTGCATCTCCACCGGCTTGCCGGTGGGCCCGATGACCGTCGTGTGCAACGACTGGTACATGTTGAACTTGGGCATCGCGATGTAGTCCTTGAACCGACCCGGCACCGGCTGCCAGTTGGCGTGGATGACCCCCAGCGCCGCGTAGCAGTCCCGAACCGTGTCGACCAGGATCCGCACACCGACCAGGTCGTAGATGTCGTTGAAGTCGCGACCCCGCACGATCATCTTCTGGTAGATCGAGTAGAGGTGCTTGGGCCGCCCGGTGGTCTCCGCCTTGATCTTGGCGGCCTTCAGGTCGGTCTGCACCTTCTGCGTCACCTGCCGCAGCAGCGCCTCGCGCTGCGGCTGGTGCTCCCCGATCAGCCGGTTGATCTCCTCGTAACGCTTCGGGAACAGCGTCCCGAAGGACAGGTCCTCCAGCTCCCACTTGATCGTGTTCATACCGAGCCGGTGCGCGAGGGGCGCCAGGATCTCCAGCGTCTCCTTGGCCTTCTGCTCCTGCTTGGGGCGGGGCAGGAAGGTCAGGGTACGCATGTTGTGCAGCCGGTCGGCCAGCTTGATCACCAGCACCCGCGGGTCCTTGGCCATGGCCACGACCATCTTGCGGATCGTCTCGGCCTTGGCCGCGTCGCCCAGCTTGACCTTGTCGAGCTTGGTGACGCCGTCGACCAGCAGGGCGACCTCGCCACCGAAGTCGGCGCGCATCTGGTCGAGGGTGTACTCGGTGTCCTCGATGGTGTCGTGCAGCAGCGCGGCGACCAGCGTGGTGGTGTCCATCCCCAGGTTGCCGAGGATCGTCGCCACCGCGAGCGGGTGGGTGATGTAGGGGTCACCGGACTTGCGGTACTGCCCGGAGTGCCACCGCGCGGCCGTGTCGAAGGCGCGCTGGAGCAGCCGGGCGTCCGCCTTGGGGTGGTTGTCCCGGTGGCTGGCGATGAGCGGCTCCAGCACCTCGCTGACCTGGGAGGTCTGCCAGGGCGCGTTGAACCGGGCCAGCCGGGCCCGGACCCGCCGACCGGTGGGCGCATTGGACAGCCCGAAGCCACCGCCGGGCGACGGGTCGATGCCGGCGTCGGTCGGGAACGGCACCACGACGCCATCGGCGCCGGGGGACGCCTCGACGCTCGGCGGGCCGCTGGTCGGACGCACCGCGCTCTCGCCGGGAACCCGGCCGGAGCCGTTACCGGTGCCCGTCACCCGGGCCGGCGCGTCGCCTGTCCGGTCGGTCACCGAGCCGTCAGCGTCGCCTGTCGGGTGCACCGTGCCCTCCGCCGGAGGGACGACATCGTGGGACACCGGCCTCCTCACCGCTCGCCGGAAACATGCCGGCCGAAGATCGGCCGGCCTGGTCTCGCCCGCCGGACGGGATACCGCCGACGTCAGCAAAGGGCAATGCTACCCGCACGGACGGCCCCCTGCCGCTCCGCCGGACGGTCGGCGCCGGGTCCATCCGACGGGTCCGGGATCAAACGGTCAGCAGAGTATCGACCGGTTCAAACAGTCAGCAGGGCGTGGACGGGACGCGGCGACAGTCGCTCGCGACCACCCAGGAAGCCGAGCTCCAGCAGCACCGTGAAGCCGGCGACGGTGCCGCCGGCCCGCTCGACCAGGTCCAGCGTCGCCTCGGCGGTGCCACCGGTGGCCAGCACGTCGTCGACCACCAGCACCCGGTGCCCGGCGGTGAAGGCGTCCTCGTGCACTTCGAGGGTGGCTTCGCCGTACTCCAACTCGTAGGAGACCGAGTGCGCCGGGCGGGGCAGCTTGCCAGCCTTGCGCACCGGCACCACGCCCACCCCGGTCGCGTACGCGATGGCCGCCGCGACGACGAACCCGCGCGCCTCGATGCCGACCACCACGTCGAAGGCGTCCCGTCCGTGGTACGCGACGATCCCGTCAATCACCTCACGGAAGACCTTGCCGTCGGCGAACAGTGGCATCAGGTCCTTGAACATGACGCCGGGCTTGGGGAAGTCGGGCACGTCCAGCACCCGGCTGGCGACCAGTCGGGCGACCTCCGGGCCACTGTCCCCGCGCGCTGCGGTGCTGTGGGTCTCCGTCACGGCTGTTTCGCTCTCCTTCGACGACGAACGGCGTCCGGCAACAGCATGCCGGACGCCGTTCGGGTGTTTCCTGTCGGGTCAGCGCCGCTTGGCGCCACCCGGCCGGTTGCCGCCGGCACCCGGGCGACCGCCCCGGGCACCGGTGGGCCGCTTGCCCGCCGGCCGGGCGCCCACCTTGGGGGCGGCACCGGCCAGCGCGGCGGCGTCCTGGTCGACCGGCTCGTCGGTCGCGTCGGCCTGGGCCACCGGCCTCGCGGCAGCACCCTTACCGGTGACCTCGCCGCGGGCGACCGCGCCCCGCCGGGTCAGGACGCGCTTGTTGTGCGCCTGGATCCGCGGGTCGTAGTTCTTCAACAGCGCCAGCAGCGGGGTGGCCACCAGGATGGAGGTCAGGAACGCCACCGCCATACCGACGAACAGCACCAGACCGAGGTCCTTCAGCGTGCCGGCACCGAGCAGGCCGGCACCGATGAAGAGCAGACCACCGACCGGCAGCAGGGCGACCACCGAGGTGTTCAACGACCGCATCAGGCTCTGGTTGACGGCCAGGTTGGACGCCTCGCCGTACGTCTGGTTGTTGTTGGCGGTGATACCCCGGGTGTTCTCCTGGACCTTGTCGAAGACCACCACCACGTCGTAGAGCGCGAAGCCCAGAATGGTCAGGAAGCCGATGATCGTCGACGGGGTGACCTCGAAGCCGACCAGCGAGTAGATGCCGGCGGTGAGGATCAGGTTCGTGATCAGCGAGGCGACCGCGGCCACTGCCATCCGCCACTCGAAGCGCAGGATCAGGTAGACCATCACCAGCGCGATGAAGATGACCAGACCGAGCACGGCCCGCTCGGTCACCTGGCTGCCCCAGGCCTCACTGACCTGGTTGCTGCTGATCTGGTCGGCGCTGATGCCGAGGTCCTCGGCGATCTGGGCCTTGACCGAGTTGGCCTGCTCCACGGTGAGCTGCGGCGTACGCAGCTCGTAGGAGTCGCCGCCCGGGCCGCCCACCTTCTGCGTGGTGGCCACCGTGACGCCGGTGTTCTCCGCGGCGAGGGCCGAGTTGACCTCCCGCTCGGCGTCGTCCAGGGTGCCGACGCTGGCCGGCACCTGGAACGAGTTACCGCCGGCGAACTCGATGCCCAGGCTGAACCCACGGATCGAGAAGCTGAGGATCGCGATCAGGACCAGGACCCCGGCGACGCCGAACCAGAGCTTGCGCCGGCCGACGATGTTGAGACCGGCCTCGCCGTTGTAGAGGCGGCTCGCCAGACCGTTTTCAGCCATCTCAGGCCTCCTTGGCGCGCGGGTTGCGGGGCTGAGTCGGCTGGTTGCGGGCCGGCAGTGCCCGGCCCAGACCGCTGACCCGCGGGGACAGGAACGCCCGGGTCCGGGCGAACATCGTCATGATCGGGTGCCGGAAGAGGAAGACCACCACCAGGTCCAGCACGGTGGCCAGGCCGAGGGCGAAGGCGAAGCCCTTGACCGTGCCGACCGAGACCACGTAGAGCACCACAGCGGAGAGCAGGGTGATCGCGTTGGCCGAGATGATCGTCCGGCGGGCCCGGATCCAGGCGCGGGGCACCGCGCTACGCGGGCTGCGCCCCTCCCGGATCTCGTCTTTCAGTCGTTCGAAGTAGATGACGAACGAGTCCGCCGCCACACCGAGCGAGACGATCATTCCGGCGATGCCTGCGAGGGTGAGCGTGAAGCCGATCTGCCGGCCGAGCACCACCAGCGCGCCGAAGACCAGCAGCGCGGAGAGGATGAGGCTCAGGAAGATCACCGAGCCGAGCAGCCGGTAGTAGAAGAACGCGTAGATGATGACCAGCAGCATGCCGATGCCGGCCGCGAGCAGACCGGCGCGCAGGTGGCTGGCACCCAGCGTGGCGGTGACGTTCTGCGCCTCCTGCTGCTCGAAGGTCACCGGCAGCGCGCCGTAGCGCAGCTGACCGGCGAGGGTGCTGGCGTCCTTCTGGGTGAAGGTGCCGGTGATCTGGGAGTTGCCGGTCAGCACGGCCTGGATCTCCGGGGAGGAGACGATCTCGTTGTCCAGCACGACTGCCACCCGGCACTTGCCGTCCTGGCCCAACGCGGTCGCGTCGCAGGCCTGGCCCTCGTTCTGGAACGCCTCACGGGTCAGCGAGGTCCACTTGCCCTGGCCGTCCTTGGTGAAGTCCAGGCTGACCACCCAGGCGTTGGTCTGGTCGAGCACCGCGTCGGCGTCGGACACGTCGGTGCCCAACACCTTGGCCTGGTCGAGCAGGTACTTCGACGCGCCGTCCTCGCAGGAGACCACCTGCTGCTTCGGGTCGGAGATCGACGCCGGGGGGCGCTGGTCGAGCTGCGCGCAGCCGATCGTCGGCACGTTGAACTGCATCTGCGCCGGCAGCACCGCTACCTCCTGCGGAGACAGCGTGCCGAACGGCTTGAGCTTCTCGGCCAGCGAGGGGTCGGCGGTCAGGTCGGCCGGGGCCTGCAGCCCGTTGGCGGCCTGCCACGCGGCCGCGCCGACCTTCTGCTCGACGACCTTGCGCTGCTCCTCGACGCTGGCCGGCACCGGCTCGGCGCTGGCGCTGGGCGCGGCGGCGCTCGGCGAGGCCGTGGCGGACGCGGCGGGGGTCGGCGTGGCGCTGGGCGATGCCGGTGCCATTCCGCCCTGACCGCCGCTGGGCGACGAGGTCACCTTCGGCGAGGCGCTGCCCGTCGGGGTCGTGGTCGCGGCGCCGGACGGGGTCGCGCTGCCGGTCGGGGCGGCGCTACCGGACGGGGCCGGCGTGGCGGCGGGCGGCGCCTCGGCCACCCCGCTGCCGGAAGCGGCCTTGAGCACCTTGCGGAAGCGCAGTTCGGCCGCGCTGCCCACGTCGGTGAGGTCCCGGTTCTCGCCGGGCAGGGAGATGACGATGTTGCGATTGCCCTCGGTGACCACCTCGGCCTCGGCCACGCCGAACGCGTTGACCCGGCTCTCGATGATCTCCCGGGCCTCCTCGAGGTTCTCCGCCGTCGGGGGCTTGCCGTCGACGCTGTTGGTCGCCTCCAGTGTCACCCGCGTGCCGCCGATGAGGTCCAGGCCGAGCTTGGGCTCGAGCCGGTCCTTCCAGCTGCCGCTGGCGCCAGCGAAGAACACCAGAAGATAGAGGACCACGAAGATGAACCCGAGCACGGCGAGCTGCCGCCCGGGGCGCATCTGTCCCTGAGGTGGTGCCACGGCTGTCCTGTCTCCCTGTACGGTCGCGCCGCTGTCGCAGCGGCGGCGGTGTCGGGCCGGGGGTCCCGCCCGACGGGGTCTGCCTTGAGCCGACGGAATGCCGACACGAGGACCGGGCACCCCCGGCGCGGAACGCCGACGGTCACGGGAACGTGCCGACGCCCGGCGTCGACCCAACTATCCAGTTTTCACGTCTCGCCCGCTGCCCCGTTCGGCGCGATGACCCGGAAGCCGACCGACCGGCCGTACGCCGGACTCGCCGCTCCCGAGGGGAGGGGTCAGTCCTTGACGGTGTCCGCGTCCTCGGTGACCGGCTCGCTCGGCAGCTCCGCGCGGGTGACCACCCGCGCGATCGCCGGGCGGGCGTAGCGGGTCTGCACGCCCGGGGCGACCTCGATCAGGACGGTGTCGTCCTCGATGCCGGTGACCGTGCCGTAGAGCCCACCGATGGTCACGACCTCGTCGCCGGGGCCGAGGTTGGACTGCATCGCCTCCGCCTCTTTGCGGCGCTTCTGCTGGGGCCGGATCATCATGAAGTACATGACGCCAAAGAGCAGGGCGATCATCAGGATCGGCGTGAAACCGCCGGCCCCGCCACTCGGTGCTGCCAAATGCACGGTTACTGACCTTCCCATTGGCCACCTCCCCGGCACCGTGGGTGCCGGAGCGGAGGCGGATTCTCACGTCCTGTACAGACCGCGGCGAAGTCTAAACCCTGCACCTGAGAACGCCGAATGCGGCACAGATCACGTTCACATCACGGCTGATCGACATCCAAGGAGAACAAGTCGGGCACAGGTGGACTATCCGTACCAAATATACCATTCGGCGGTGTGCGCCCCAGATGCCGCCAGGCGGCCTCGGTCGCCACCCGCCCCCTGGGCGTACGGGCCAACAGCCCAGCCCGCACCAGGAACGGCTCGCAGACCTCCTCGACCGTGTCCGGCTGCTCCCCCACCGCCACGGCGAGGGTGGACAACCCGACCGGGCCGCCCCGGAACGAGTCGACCAACGCGGTCAACACCGCCCGGTCCAGCCGGTCCAGGCCGAGCGCGTCCACGTCGTACACGATCAGAGCCGCGCGGGCGGTGTCGAGATCGACCACCCCGTCCGCCCGGACCTCCGCGTAGTCGCGGACCCGGCGCAGCAGCCGGTTGGCGATCCGCGGCGTGCCCCGGGACCGACCGGCGATCTCGGTCGCGCCCTCCGGCGTGATGGGCACCCCCAGGATCCGCGCCGAACGGTGCAGCAACGTCTCCAGATCCGCCGGGGCGTAGAAGTCGAGGTGCGCGACGAAGCCGAACCGGTCCCGCATCGGCCCGGTCAACAGGCCCGAGCGGGTCGTCGCGCCAACCAGGGTGAACGGCTCGACGTCCAGCGGGATCGCCGTCGCCCCGGGCCCCTTGCCCACGACCACGTCGACCCGGAAGTCCTCCATCGCGCTGTAGAGCAGCTCCTCGGCCGGGCGCGCGATCCGATGGATCTCGTCGATGAAGAGCACGTCGCCCTCGGCGAGGCTGGTCAGGATCGCCGCCAGATCACCGGAACGCTCAATCGCCGGGCCGCTGGTCACCCGGATGCCCGCGCCCAGCTCGGCGGCGACGATGTTGGCCAGACTCGTCTTGCCCAACCCGGGTGGGCCGGAGAGCAGGATGTGATCCGGCGGCGACCCCCGCCGCATGGCGCCCTGCAACAACAGGTCGAGCTGGTCGCGTACCCGGTCCTGGGCGATGAACTCGGCCAGCCGCCTCGGCCGTACCGTGGCCTCCGCGTCCCGATCGGCGTCGCTGACGTACGCCGAGACGAGCCCCTCGGTCTCGCTCATCGTGCGGCCCGGGCGGTCATCGGGTACGACCGAGCAGTCGGATGGCCTGCTTGAGCAGGACCGGCACCGGCGGGGTCTCACCCTCGATCGACTCCGCCACCGCGGCCACCGCCTGGTCGGCCTGACCGGCCGTCCAGCCCAGCCCCACCAGCGCCTGGCGGACCTGGTCGGGCCAGCTGCCGCGGGTCACCCCGGCCACCCCGTCGGCGCCGATCGGCACCGGGCCGATCCGGTCACGTAGCTCCAGCACCAGACGTTCCGCGCCCTTCTTGCCAATCCCGGGTACGCGGGTCAGGGCGGCCGTGTCGGCGTTGGCGATCGCCTTGCGAACCGCGTCGGGGGTGTGCACCGCCAGCACCGCCTGGGCCAGTCGCGGGCCGACCCCACTGGCGGTCTGGAGCAGCTCGAACAGCGACTTGGCGTCGTCGTCGGCGAAGCCGTAGAGGGTCAGCGAGTCTTCCCGCACGATCAAGCTGGTGGCGAGCCGGGCGACCTGGCCGACCCGCAGCTCCGCGAGGGTCCCCGGGGCGCAGTGCACGGCGAGCCCGACCCCGCCGACCTCGATCACGGCCTGGTCCGGACCCGTCGCGGTCACCGTGCCGCGCACGCTGGCGATCATCGTGCTCCTCCTCGTCGTGCCCGGTCGGCCGCGGCGGCCAGCTTGGAGCGGGTGCCGCCGCGCCAGACGTGGCAGATGGCCAGGGCCAGCGCGTCGGCGGCGTCCGCCGGCTTCGGCGGCTCGGCCAGCCGCAACAGCCGGGTCACCATGGCGGTCATCTGCGCCTTGTCGGCCTGACCGGACCCGGTCACGGCGGCCTTCACCTCGCTCGGGGTGTACGTCTGCACCGGCAGCCCGGCCCGCGCCCCGGCCAACACGGCGATGCCGCTGGCCTGCGCGGTGCCCATCACGGTACGAACGTTGTGCTGGCTGAACACCCGCTCCACGGCAACGCTCTCCGGTTCGTGCTTGGCGACCAGCTCGTTCAGCGACCGGTCCAGGTGCAACAGACGCAACGCGAGGTCGTCGGCCGGGTCGGTGTAGACCACGTAGTAGGCGACCAGTGTGCAGGGCCGGCCGGGCACACCCTCGACCACGCCCACCCCGCACCGGGTCAACCCCGGGTCCACACCGAGCACGCGCACGCCGCCCCCTCCCCAGCCGTCAGCAGTACGTGTGTTCGACACCCTAACGGTCGCCGTTCCCACCAGCCCCACGGGACACGCCCTCCGCACCCGCACCCCACACCCAGCCCCTCGCCGTGGCCGGCCGTCAAGGTCACGCTCGATCCTGGATCACGTGGCCACGACGAGCCCGGATGCCACTACATCCAGGATGTTGCGCGATCTTGCGGCGCGAGGTGACAGCGCGGCGGGGCGGGGGCGGGTGGCAGGGGCGGGTGAGGCCACACAGCTTTGGTACGGAGTATGTGTCGCGGGCCCATGTGCCAGGGAGCACACAGCTCGTAACTTCTTGCGCCATGACGGCAGAACCCGTGGCGGTCCCCCACGTCGTACAGGTCGACCTCTCCGGTCGGACCGCCCTGGTCACCGGGGGCGGTAGCGGCATCGGGCGGGCGTGTGCCCTGCGGCTGGGCGCGGCCGGTGCCAAGGTGCTGGTGGTGGACCGCAACCTGGAGGCGGCCAAGGCGGTGGCCGCCGAGACCGGTGGCCGGGCCGAGGGTGTGGACCTGTCCGACGCCGCGGCGGTGGATTCACTCGACGTGGACGTGGACATCGTGGTGAACAACGCCGGGCTCCAGCACGTCGCGCCGTTGCAGGACTTTCCCGTGGAGCGGTTCGAGTACATCCAGCGGGTGATGGTGGAGGCGCCGTTCCTGCTGATCCGCCGGGCGCTGCCGCACATGTACGCGCGGGGCTGGGGGCGGATCGTCAACATCTCTTCGGTGCACGGGTTGCGCGCCTCGCCGTACAAGGCGGCCTACGTCTCGGCCAAGCACGCCCTGGAAGGGCTGTCGAAAGTGGTGGCGTTGGAGGGCGCCGCGCACGGGGTCACCGCCAACTGCATCAACCCGGCGTACGTGCGGACCGCGCTGGTGGAGAGCCAGATCGCCGACCAGGCGGCCAGTCACGGCATCGACGAGGCCGAGGTGATCGAGAAGATCATGCTGGCCCGGGCCGCGATCAAACGGTTGATCGAGCCGGAGGAGGTGGCCGAGCTGCTGGCGTACCTCTGCTCGCCGCCAGCGGCGTTCATCACCGGGGCGTCGATCGCCCTCGACGGGGGCTGGACGGCCAACTAGTGGGGCTGAGCACAATGTCGACCATGTCTTCGCCGGTGGAGTTCCTGGAGCTGCTCGCCCGAGAGGCCGCGGCGGTCGAGTTCGAGGGACCGCTGGTGGCCGCGCGGGCGGCCGGACTACCGCCGGACCGGCTGGCCGAGCTGGAGCAGGCCAAGTCGGTGGCGTTGCGGGTCCGCGCGCTGCTGGAGCGTCGCCGCCGCCGGGAGAGCGAGCTGTCCGGCCTGTACGACACGGTCAGCGACCTGGCTGGGCTGCGCGATCTGGACGACGTGCTGCGGGCGATCGTGCACCGGGCCCGTCATCTGCTCGGCGCGGACGTGGCGTACATGACGCTCAACGACGACGAGCGTGGCGACACCTACATGCGGGTGACCGACGGGTCGGTCTCGGCCCGCTTCCAGCGGCTGCGCCTGCCGATGGGCGCTGGCCTCGGTGGCCTGGTGGCCCAGTCCGGTGCCCCGTACGTCACCGCCAACTACGGCGAGGACGCGCGCTTCCACCACACCGGCGAGATCGACGCCGGGGTGGGCGAGGAGGGTCTGGTGGCGATCCTGGGGGTGCCACTGCGGCTCGGTTCGACCTCGATCGGGGTGCTCTACGCGGCCAACCGTTCGGCCCGGCCGTTCGTCCGGGAGGAGGTGGCGCTGCTGGTGTCGCTGGCCGCGCACGCCGCGGTGGCGATCGACACCGCCCGACTGCTGACCGAGACCCGTTCGGCGTTGGCCGAGTTGTCGGCGGCGAACACCACCATCCGGGCGCACAGCAGCTCGGTGGAGCGGGCCGCGGCGGCGCACGACCGGATGACCGCGCTGGTGCTGCGCGGTGGCGGTGTGGAGGACGTGGCGGCTGCCGTGACCGAGGTGCTGGGCGGCGCGCTGCTGGCGCTGGACGCCGAGGGCCGTCTGCTGGCCCGGGTGGGTGAGATCGAGGAGCCGGACCGCGCGGACATCGTCGAGGCGGTGGCCGCGTCCCGGACCGAGGGGCGCAGCGTACGCCGGGGCCCGCTCTGGTACGCGGCGGTGGTGGCCGGCGCGGAGAACCTGGGCGCCCTGGTGCTGCGCCCGGACGACGAGTTGGTCGACGCCGACCAACGCATCCTGGAGCGGGCCGCCTTGGTGACCGCGCTGCTGCTGCTGTTCCGCCGGACGGTCGCGGAGGCGGAGGGGCGGGTGCGTGGCGAACTGCTGGACGATCTGATCGCCCGCCCGCTGCGCGACACCGACGCGCTGCGCAGTCGGGCCCGTCGGCTCGGGGTGGACCTGGACGCCCCGCACGTGCTGGTGGCGGTGGGCGACGACGCGATCGCCGCGACCGGCTCGGCTCGGCAGCGGGTGCTCTCCTGGGCCACCACGTACGCCTCGGCGCGCGGCGGACTGGCCGCGGCGCGCGACGGCCGGGTGGTGCTGATGCTGCCGGGGTTGGACGCGGGCGGCAGCGCCCGCGCGGTGGCCCGGGACCTGTCCCGGGTGACCGGTCGACCGGTGACCGCCGGGGCGAGTGGCCCGTCGAACACACCGGCGGCGCTGGCCGGGACGTTCCAGGAGGCGGACCGGTGCCTGACGGCGCTGGGCGCGCTGGGCCGCGCCGGGCAGGGCGCGAGCACCGTGGAGTTGGGCTTCGTCGGGTTGTTGCTGGGCACGGTCGGTGACCGGGGTGAGAAGGACGTGACCGAGTTCCTCAGCGCCACCGTCGGGCCGGTGCTCGACTACGACGCCCGGCGGGGCACAGCTCTGGTGAAGACGCTGGAAGCGTACTTCGGGGTGGGTGGCAGCCTGGCCCGGGCCGCCGAGCAACTGCACGTGCACGTCAACACGGTGACCCAGCGGTTGGAGCGGGTCGGGCAGTTGCTCGGCGTCGACTGGCAGCGGCCCGAGCGGGCGCTGGAGGTGCAGCTCGCGCTGCGTCTGCACCGCCTGCGCGCTCCGGCCGGCTGACCGACGCCGGCCGGCTGACCGACGCCGGCCGGCGGCACGAACGCCGCCGACCGAGCACCCGACCTCAGCGGGCACAACAGCCGCCGACCGAGCACCCGACGTCAGCGGACCTGGATGCCCTCCAGCACGGCGTCGACGACCCGTTCGGGCAGGGACTGCTCGTCCAGGTCCGGGTTCCACTGGAGCACCCGCTGGATCAGCATCGGCCCGGTGAGCAGCGCCATCGTCACCTCGACGTCGATGTCGGCGCGCAGCACCCCCTCGTCGATGCCGCGCCGCAGCACCTCGCGCATCAGCTGCCGCCGGGGCGAGATGATGTTCTGGTAGAGCTGGAACTGGTCGGCGCTGCGGTTCACGGCGGGTGCCAGGCAGGGCATGATCTTGGCTGCTCGTGGGTCCACGTTCTTGCCGATCGCGCCGACCAGCAGCACCAGGTCGTCGCGGACGGAGTGGCCCGCCGGCTGGGCCAGGACGCCCTTGAGGCGGCGCAACGCGTCCAGCAGCAACGCGTCCTTGCCGGCCCAGCGGCGGTAGATGGTGGCCTTGCCGACCCCGGCGCGGGTGGCGATCGCCTCGATCGAGAGCGCTTCGATGGTGCTGCCCTCGGCGAGCAGGTCGAGGGTGGCCTCGATGATCGCCTCGTCGGCGCGGATGCTCCGCGGTCGACCGGGCGACCGCGGAGCATCGGCAGTGGACGTCATGTCCGCCATTCTCCCCGAACCTATGCCGTACCGGCGAGCTCAGGCTCGGCGACCGGCGCCGCCGGGGCGACGCTCGTGTCCTCCTTGCCCGGCATCCAGCGCAGCACCACGATGATCCCGAGTGCGGCGATCACCGCGGAGAGCCCGGCCGCCCAGTGCATGGCGGTGACGAAGGCGTCGTTGGCCGCCGAGATCAGCCCTGGCGCCGCCGGGCCGAGCTGGCCCGCCGCCGCGTACGCGCCGGAGATCGACTCGTTGGCCGCGTCCTGGGCCTGCGTGGGCAGGCCGGTCAGCGCGTCACCGATGTCGCTGCGGTAGACCGCGGAGAGCACCGAGCCGAGGACGGCGACGCCGAGCGCGCCGGCCACCTGGCGGATGGTGTTGCTGACCGCGGAGCCCACTCCGGCCTTCTCCCGGGGCAGCGCCGACATGATCGACTCGGTGGCCGGCGGCATGATGTTGGCCATGCCGGCGCCCTGGATGAGGAAGACCAGCAGCACGATCCAGATCGGGGTGGAGGCGCCGATGAAGACGAACGCGCCGAGTGACACAACGGTCAGCGCCAACCCGACGGTGGCGACGGCCTTACCGCCGTAGCGGCGGACCATCGCGGCGCTGCGCGGCGCGAAGACCAGCTGGGCTCCGGCGAAGGGCAGGAAGAGCAGACCGGTCTGCAACGGGCTGTAGTCGCGCACGAGTTGCAGGTAGAAGGAGCCGAAGAACATCGAGCCCATCGCGGCGAAGAACACCAGGCCGACGATGGCGACCGGCGCGGCGAACCGGGGCACCTTGAACAGTCGGACGTCCAGCGACGGGTGGTCGCTGCGCCGCTCGTGCTGGACGAACCAGGCCAGCACCGCGACGCCGACCAGGATCGAGCCCCAGGCCACCGGGCGGCCGAAGCCGTGCTCGCCGCCGTCGATGATGCCGTAGGAGAGGGCGACCAGGCCGACCACGGAGAGCAGCACGCCGAGTACGTCGATCCGGCCGGGCCGCGGGTCACGCGACTCGGGGACCAGCAGCGCCACCAGAATCACGCCGGCGACGACCACCGGCACGTTGATCAGGAAGACCGAGCCCCACCAGAAGTGCTCCAGCAGCGCGCCGCCGAGGATCGGGCCGATCGCCACGGCGAGACCGACCGCGCCGGCCCAGACCCCGATGGCCCGCCCACGCTCGCGCGGGTCGAAGACGTTGGAGATGATCGACAAGGTCACCGGCATGATGGCCGCGCCGCCGACCCCCATCAGGGCGCGGGCCGCGATGAGCTGTCCGGGGCTCTGGGCGTACGCGGAGAGCAGCGACGCCAGGCCGAACAGCACCAGTCCGATCATCAGGAAGCGCTTGCGGCCGGCGCGGTCGCCGAGCACCCCGAAGGTGAACAGCAGCCCGGCGAAGACGAGCGTGTAGGAGTTGATGGACCACTCCAGCTCGCCCTGGCTGGCGCCGAGACCATGCACCGGGTCGGCCAGGGTGCGCAGGGCGACGTTGAGGATCGTGTTGTCGAGGACGACCACGAGGAGGCTGATCACCAGCACTCCCAGGATCGCCCACCGCCTCGGGTGTCCGGTGTTGTTGTGCAGCTCCATGCCTGGCTTTCCCCCCACGCTGATCACCCGCGA
Source organism: Micromonospora sp. NPDC127501 (assembly GCF_040302185.1). Lineage (NCBI taxonomy): Bacteria > Bacillati > Actinomycetota > Actinomycetes > Micromonosporales > Micromonosporaceae > Micromonospora > Micromonospora sp. NPDC127501. Next base: position 133,063 of record NZ_JBEORJ010000003.1, read on the forward strand.
CGAAATACGATACGGGTCAGACTCGTAACGCGGGTCAGCCTACGACGGCTATTAACGATACGGCACCGATCCGTATCGTATGTGGTGGGCATCACGCCCGGGAGCGGCCGCCAGGCAGGCGTCCACGGCCTCCGTCAACGTGCCGAGACGGACCGCCGGACCGCCGAGCGGCTCGATCCAGCCCGGCCCCGCGCCGTACACCCGAAGGAGCGGGAAGTCCCGGGCGAAGCGCACCAGGCGGTACGCGCGGCCGGTGAGCGGCGTCTGCGACCAGAGCACGACGGTGCGCGGGCGGGCCCGGTACACCGCGCTGGTGAGCGCGGTCCAGGGCAGCGCGGGGCCGAGGTTCAGACAGCCGCGGCCCTGCTCGCGCAGCGCGGCGGTGAGCGCCAGCAGACCGAGGCTGTGCGCCTCCTTCTCGGCGCCGGCCAGCAGCACCCCGCCGGTGGGCAGTGACCGGCCCGGCTCCCGGCGGTGGACGTCCAACCCGACCCGGACACCCTCGCAGAGGGCGTGCTCGACGACGACCTCGGCGGCGGTACGCCCCGACAGCCGGGCCAGCAACGGACGACAGACCTGCTCCCAGAGCGCCGGCACGCCCCAGGCCTCGGCCAACTCCAGCACCAGCGTCGCGACGGCGTTGGCGTCCAGGTCCTCGGCAGCCAGCGACACCTGCTTGTGCGCGATCTCCACGGCCTCCGCCGGCATCGGATCGGTCAGCACCAGACGTACCCCCGGGTAGACGGTCTCTACCCGGGGGTTCGCTCGGCGGGCACCTGGTGGATGCGCCGTCGCGGAATTTCAGCGGCGACGGGCCGCCAGCCGGTGGGCCAGCGCGGCGACGCTGCCCCAGATGCCGCGCCGGAACAGCACCACCACCAGGACGAAGATGCCGCCGGTGACCAGGCCGATCGCCTCGAACCCGGAGAACGACAGCCAGTCCTCCAGCCGGACCACGAGGGCAGCGCCGAGCACCCCACCCCAGAGGGTGCCGATCCCGCCGAGCACCACCACGATGACCGCCTTGCCGGAGGCGGTCCAGTGCAGCACGTCCAGCGAGACGAACCGGTGACCGACCGCGAACAACCCGCCACCGAGGCCGGCGATGAACCCGGAGAGCACGAACGCGGTGAGCTTGTAGCGGTGCACCGGGTAGCCCAGCGCCCGCGCCCGCGCCGGGTTGTCCCGGATGCCGACCAGCACCCGACCGAACGGTGAGTGCACGATCCGCCAGGCGGCGGCGAGCCCGAGCAGCACGATCGGCAGGATCGCGTAGTAGAAGAAGTAGTCGTCGGTGAGGTCGACGCCGAACAGCTCGCGGGGCACCCCCTGGAGACCGTTCTCGCCCTGCGTCACCGAGCGCCACTCGTTGGCGAAGTAGTAGACCATCTGCGCGAAGGCCAGGGTCACCATGGCGAAGTAGATGCCGGTCCGCTTGACCGCCAGGTACCCGATCGGCACCGCCAGCACGGCCGCGGCGAGGGCCCCGGCCAGGACCGCGAGGGGAAACGGCAGGCCGGCGTGGATGGCCACCAGCCCGGTGACGTACGCGGAGGTGCCCCAGAACGCGGCGTGACCGAAGGACATCAGCCCGGTGAAGCCGAGCAGCAGGTCCACCGCCACGGCGAAGAGCGCCCAGCAGAGGATGTCCACCGCGACCGCCGGATAGAGGCCGTTGGGCAGCCACGCCGCGACGGCCAGGCCGACGGTGAGCAGCGCGTACCGGACCCAGCCGGGGGCCCGGGCCACGGCGATCAGCCCGGACGGTGGCGTCGAACGGGGCGCGTCGGTAGGAGTGTCCACGGTGTTGGTCATGCGGGGGCCTCCTCCCGACCGAACAGGCCGGCCGGGCGCCAGAGCAGCACGCCGGCCATCACGACGAAGACGATCGTCTGCGAGACGAGCGGGAAGTTGGAGAGGTACGCCTCACCCCACGCCTGCACGAGTCCGATGCCGAAGCCGGCGGCGACCGACCCGAAGATCGAGCCCAGCCCGCCGATCACCACCACCGCGAACACCACGATGATCAGGTCGGCGCCCATCAGCGGGTTGACCGCGCGCATCGGCGCGGCCAGCACGCCGGCGAGGCCGGCCAGCCCGATGCCGAAGCCGAAGACCGGAGTCACCCACCGCCCGACGTCGATGCCGAACGCGCGGGTCAGGTCCGGGCGCTCGGTGGCCGCACGGACCACCATGCCGATCCGGGTCCGGGTCAGCACCCACCACACCGCGACGCAGAGCAGCACCGCGAAGCCGAGGATGAACACGCGGTACGTCGGGAAGTCGAACAGCCCGAAGTCGACCGACCCGCTCAACAGCGACGGCGTCTCGTACGGGCTGGACTGCACGCCGTAGCGCAGTTTCACCAGGTCCTGAAGGATCAGCGTCAGACCGAAGGTGAGCAGGAAGTTGTAGAGCGGGTCCAGTTTGGTCAGCCGGTGGATCACCGCGCGTTCCAGCGCCATGCCGAGCAGACCCAACCCCACCGGCATGATCACCAGGGCGGCCCAGAACGGCACGCCCGCCTCGCTGAGCAGCACGTACGCCCCGAACGCGCCGAGCATGTAGAACGCGCCGTGGGCGAAGTTGACCACTCGCAGCATGCCGAAGATGACAGCGAGCCCGAGGGCGAGCAGGGCGTAGAACGCCCCACTCACCAGCCCGTTGAACGTGTTCTGCGCGAATCCGCTCATAGTTTGCAGTCCGCCGAGGGCGCGCGGAACGCCTCCGCGGCGGGGATCGTCTTGAGCACCTTCACGTAGTCCCACGGCTCGGCGACCTCGGACTGCGGCTTCACCTGGGCCAGGTACGCGTCGTGCACCACCCGGTGGTCCTCGGCGCGGATCTTCCCGTTGCGCAGGAAGACGTCCTCGACAGTCTTGCCCTCCAGGCCCTTGACCACGGCGTCCGCGTCGTCGGTACCGGCGGCCTGCACCGCCTCCAGGTACTGCGACGCCGCGGAGTAGTTGGCGGCGTGCGCGAAGGTCGGCCGGGTGCCGGCCTTCTGTTGGAAGCGGTCGGCGAACTCCCGGTTCTTCGCGTCGAAGTTCCAGTACCAGGCGTCGGTGTACGTGGTGCCGGCCAGCGCGGCCGGGGTGAGCGAGTGGATGTCGGTGAGGAACATCAGCCCCACCGCCAGGCCGACGCCCTTGTCCCGCAGCTTGAACTCGTTGTACTGCTTCACCACGTTGACCAGCTCCGCGCCGGCCTGCATGGTGCCCAGCACGTCCGGCTTCGGGTTCAGGTTCGGCGCCTTGAGCAGGAAGGTGGAGAAGTCACCGCTGGTGTTCGGGAACGGCGCCCCGTCCTTGCCGACGACAGTGCCGCCGGCCGCCGTGATCGCGGTGGAGAAGCTCTTCTCCATGTCCTGACCGAAGGCGTAGTTCGGGTAGAGGATGTACCAGTTCTTGCCGATCTGCTCGGTGGTGGTCCTTCCGGTGCCGTTGGCCAGCATGTACGTGTCGTACGCGTAGTGGAAGGTGTACTTGTTGCAGCTCTTGCCGGTCAGGTCGGTGGTCGCCGCCCCGATGTTGAAGTAGAGCTTCTTCTTCTCCTTGGCCACGTCGGCGACCTTCAGCGCGGCCGACGAGGTGGGCACGTCCAGGATCAGGTCGACGCCCTTGCGGTCGTACATCTCCTGGGCCTTGGAGTTGGCCACGTCCGGCTTGTTCTGGTGGTCGGCGGTCTCCACGGTGATGTCAGTGGTCACCGCCTTGTCGCCGTACTTCGCGGTGAAGTCGGCGATGGCCATCTCCACCGCCGCCACCGAGTTCTTTCCGGACAACTCCGAGTACGCCCCGGACTGGTCGTTGAGCACGCCCAGCACGATCTTGTCGCCGGTCAGCTTCTGGTCGCCACTCGACTGGGGGCCACCACCGCCGCACCCGGCGGCCAGCACCACCACGGCCGACGCCGCGGCCACACCCATCGTCCTGCGCATGCCCACTCCATCCATTCCGCGCGGCGTCGCGCGGGTCGTCGTTGAGAAAATTCAGATCCCGAGGTACGCGAGCAGTTCGCGTTCGCGCGAGCGCACCTCGGAGTTGTCCATCGCCTCGGCGACCCGGCCCTCGGCCAGCAGGTAGTGCCGGTCGGCGACACCGGTGGCGAAGTGCAGGTTCTGTTCGACCAGCAACACGGTCACCCCGTGCCGTTTGGCCTCGCGCAGCAGGTCGCCGACCTGCTGCACCAGCAGTGGCGACAGCCCCTCGGTGGGCTCGTCGCAGAGCAGCAGCCGGGCGCCCATCCGCAGCACCCGGGCCAGCGCCAGCATCTGCTGCTCGCCGCCGGAGAGCATCGTGGCCGCCGAGTCCCGTCGGGTGTACAGGGCGGGAAACGCCTCGTACACCCGTTCCAGCGACCACGAATCGGGGCCGACAGTGGGTGGCAGCGTGAGGTTCTCGGTGACGGTCAACGTGGCGTAGCTGCCCCGGTCGTCCGGCACCCAGCCCAGCCCCAGCCGGGCCCGCTTGTGCGCCAGCAACCTGGTGATGTCCCGCCCGTCCAGCTGCACCGTGCCGCGCTGACCGGGGTGCAGTCCCATCACGCAGCGCAGCAGGGTGGACTTGCCGGCACCGTTGCGGCCGACAAGGGTGACCACCTCACCGGCGGAGACCTCGAGGCTGACGTCGCGCAGCACCTGCGCCTCGCCGTAGAAGGCGGACAGGTTCTCAATGCGCAGCATCGGCGGCTCCCAGGTAGGCGGTGATCACGCGCTCGTCGGCGCGGACCTGCTCGTACGGGCCCTCGACGAGGACCTTGCCGGCCTGGAGCACGGTGACGGTGTCGGCGAGACGGCCGACCACGCTCATGTTGTGCTCGACCATCACCACGGTTCGGCCCTGCCGGACCCGACCGATCAGCTCGACGGTGCGGTCGACGTCCTCCAGGCCCATGCCCGCGGTCGGCTCGTCGAGCAGCAGCACCTTCGGGTCCAGCGCCAGGGCGATGGCCAGCTCCAGGGCGCGTTTCCGGCCGTACGCCAGGGACGCCGAGGGGGCGTGCGCCAGCTCGACCAGTCCCACCATGGCCAGCAGTTCGTCGGCCCGTTCGGTGTAGCGACCCATCAGCTTCGCCGACCGCCAGAACCGCCAGCCCAGCCCGCTGGGCGACTGCAACGCCAGCGCGACGTGTTCGCGCGCGGACAGTTGGGGAAAGAGGCTGGTGATCTGGAACGAACGGGCCACGCCGAGCCGGGCCACCTGCTCGGGGGGCAGCCCGGTGACGTCCCGCCCGGCCAGCTCGATCCGGCCACCACTGGGTCGCAGGAAGCCGGTGAGCAGGTTGAACAGGGTGGTCTTGCCCGCACCGTTCGGGCCGACCAGCGCGTGCACGCTGTCCGACGCCACGTCGAGGTCGACGTCGTCGACCGCCCGGAAGCCCCGGAAGTCGCGGGTCAGCCCACGGGCCGACAGGAGCGCTTGCCCGGCCATCGCCTCATCCTCCGCACGTCGCGGCGACGGTCGGTTCGGTGACCGTGGTCACAGGCCCGTCGCGTGGACGAAACCTACGGCGGGCCGCCGGAGTCGAACCATGTCGATGGGCTCCATATTCGACCCACAGTTGACGTGCGCGAACTCCACTCCCCCGCGCCGTCGACTTGACCGGACCCCCTAGGTTGATGATCCACACAGCCCATCGGAAGGTCCCCACCCCATGCCCGTCGGCTTCACCATGGCGATCGTCTTCGCCGTCGCCCTGGCGGTCAGCGCCGTCGTCGCACTCGTCGCTCCCGCACGGCCGCTCAAGCGGATGGCCGCCCTCGCGGCGCTCGGCTTTCTCGCCCTCACGCTGGTCGTCGGCATCGCCTCCAGCGCCCACTCGGTGCCCATCCGTTCGGTCGGCATCGTCACCAGCTTCGGCAAACCCACCGGCGAGGTGACCGGCTCGGGCCTGAAGTGGGTGGCGCCCTGGCAGAAGGTCGGCGAGTGGGACGCGGGCCGCCAGAAGTACGACCACATCGGCGGCAACAACTGCGTACGCGTGCGCACCGGCACCCTCGCCGACGCCTGCGTCGAGGTGCTGGTCGAATGGCAGGTCAAGCCGGAGAACGCGCCGAAGCAGTTCATGGACTACAAGGGCGACTTCGGCAGCTTCCGAGGTCAGCGGGTGGGTGTGCAGCTCGACAGCGCGGTCAACGACGCCTTCGCCGCGTACAACCCGCTGGAGAAGATCGACGCCCAGACCGGCGACCTCAACGTCGACCTGAAGCCGTTCGCGGCGAACATCAAGACCAGCGCGGAGAGCCGCCTCGCCACCGACGTGGACATCCTCTCGGTGACCATCACCCGGGTGAACCACGACGACAAGACCGAGGGCAACATCAAGGCGTTCCAGGACAAGCTGGCGCAGACCCGCAACCTGGAGCAGGACCGCAAGAACGCCGAGATCTCCAAGCAGATCACCGAGACCAACGCGACTGTCGACAAGGTGACCCGTTGTCTGGAGATCGCGGAGAAGAACGGCGCGAACCCAGGGCTCTGCATCAACCCGGGCATCGTCACCGGTAAGTGATCCGCAACTCCAGGGCGATCACCATCGGTCACCTTCGTCGGGGCGGATCCGGCGCCAAGCGGTATACCTCAGAGGAATATTCATTCCTCTGAGGTATACCGCTCCTCGGCAGATCGACATGGCGGGCCAGCCGAGCGCACTGTGGAGGCCGTGCGGAACTACTCGTCTAGGCGAAGCTGAACAGCGGCGGGAAGACGAGGACCACGATCCAGGCCCACGCGGCGTACACCGGCAGGTAGCCGGTCTGCCACCGTTCGAGCGCCGCGAACGGCGTGCGCCGACGGATGAAGGACAGCAGCAGCCAGGCCGACCACGCGAGGTTGACCAGCAGGATCACGTTCTCACCGAGCGCGGCCGCCCGGTTCGGCGTACCGCCGTACTCGTCGGTGATGCGCCCGGTGATCTCCAGCAGCACCAGCACGTCGATGGCCAACGCACTGAGCACCAGCGCGAGTTGGAGTTTGTCGAACGGGCCGGGCGGGGCCAGCGGGTCACGGGCCGAGAGTGAGTACAGCAGCAGCCCCAGCACCACGACCAGCAGGAGGTCGAAGAGGAGCAGCGCCTCCCGCTCGACGTCGATGCCGTGGCTGGTCCAGACGACAGCGACGAGGAAGGCGAGCAGGGCGGCCGTGAAGAGCGGGGTGAACAGCCGGGTGAGGACCGGCGCGATGTTCTCGACGACACTCTGCTTGGCCTCGACGAGCCACCCGGCCACCACGATCGCGGCCGCGGCACCACCGGGCAACAGCCACTGCGAGATGAACGCCTCCGGGACGATCCCGATGGCCGCGAAGGTGTTGAACAGGAACGCGGAGAGCACGCCGCCGCCGAGCGCCATCAGCACCAGGTAGATGAACCACTCGCCGGTGAACCGGATGAAGTCCATGCGTCGACGGGAGGAGCGCCAGTCGTCGGCGACATAGGCCAGGCCGACCACCAGCCACAGGGCGATGGGCAGGTGGATGCTGGTGACGACCACGGACTGCGAATCGTCCGCCAGGGGGTAGGCGTTGGCCGCCACGGCGCCGAGGACGAAGAGCACCGCCAGTGCCGCGATGACCGTCCGTCGGGCTCCCCGCCGCCAGGCCAGGTACGCCGCCAGCCAGGGCAGCGCCAACACTGTGAAGTTCCGCGCGTAGAACGAGCCGTCGTCGGCGAAGCTCAGCCCGAACAGCGCCGGCACCTTGACGGACACCACCGCACCCGCCGCACAGCCGAGCATGACCCACAGGTCCCGGACCGAGCGCGTGCCGCCGACCGGGCCGCCGGAGTCGCCGGTCAGCACCAACTGCTTCCATAACCGTTCGGAGTGTTCCCGGGCGAACTCCCGGGAGAGGTCGTCGAGGCTGCCCATTCGTTTCACCGCCACCAGGAACGCCTCGTCCGGGCTCAGGCCGGTGGCGACGAGCTCGTCGACGGAGCCGCGAAGGTGGTCTTCCAGTTCGTCGGCGTCCACCGCTTGCAGCTCCCGGCGGCGCAGCACGTACTGGCGCCACTGCTCGAACTGCGCTTCCAATCCCTGCGGCCCGTCGTGCGTCGTCATGCCAGGCCCTCCAACGGGCGCACCGTCAGCGGCGCGCGGTCGTGCCAGATCTCCTTGAGCGCGCCGACCACGGTGTCCCACTGCCGGCGCTGCTCGGCCAGCTCGGCCAGACCCCGGTCGGTGATGCGGTAGTACTTACGCTTCCGCTCGCCGGCGACCGCCTGCCAGCTCGACTCCAGGTGACCGAGGCGCTCGAGCCGGTGCAGCAACGGGTAGAGCAGCCCTTCGGTCCAGTCCAGCTCACCCCCGGACAACTCGTTGATCCGCCGGAGGATGGCGTAGCCGTAGCTCTCACCCTCGGCCAGGATGCCGAGCACCATCGGCGTCGCCGAGGCGGCGACCAGATCCTTGGCGACCTTCATGAAACCCTCCACTTCCAAACCTAGAGGTACAATGCATAGTACTGCTAGGTATGGCTCCCGGCGCAACGTCCCGGGACGAGAGGTCAACCGAATCGCCGTTCCGGGCAGCTGTGGTGCCGCGAACGGCATGGTCCGGGTTAGCCTTGGCGCATATGGCTACCTTTCGCAGCGCCTCAGTGCTCCTTTCCTCAGACGGCACCAGGACTCCCGGCACCGCCGCGCTCTTCGCCGAGCCGGCCCGTAGGGGCGGGATTCCGCCCTGGGCAGGCGACTTCCGACCCGCCAACAGCGCCGGCAACGGCCCCAAGAACGCGGTCGGAAAGACCTTCACCTTGGAGCTGCCCGACGGCAGCACCGGCAAGGTCGTCGTCCAGGGCCTCAAGAGCGGCAAGGGCGGCGTCGTGCTGGCGCTGATGGGCGAGGACGCCCCACCCTTCTGACCAGTCGCCCGGCTCTCGTTGCCCGGGTGCCCCGGGTTGGCCCTTCCCGGGTCGGCCCAGGGCGCCTGGCCAACCACGCCGGTCGCCCCCGACAAAATCGCTGGGGTGGCGATGGTCGTGTCGCGACAATGGCCGTTGTGCCGGAGGTCGAAGTCGTCGTCGCCCACCAGGAACGGGCGACCCTGCGCGTCGGTGACCTGTTCCTGAAGATCGACACTGACCCGGGACGCACCGACGTCGAGGTCGAGGCGATGGCGCTGGCGCCGGTCCCGACCCCCGAGGTTCTCTGGCGCAAGCCGCCCGTGCTCGCGCTCGCCGCCCTTCCCGGAACGGCGCTCGGTCGCCTCGGCGAGCCGTCGACCTCGTCGCCTGCGGCGTGGGCCGCGGCGGGTGCCGCCGCTCGCAGGCTGCACGACGCGCCGCTACCGCCATGGCCCGGCCGCAGCCGCGAGGAGTTGACATCGCAACTCGACGCCGAGTGCGAGTGGCTCGTCGCCAACGGCGTCCTCCCCACCGACCTGGTCACGCGCAACCGCCAGGTCTCCCAGGCGGCGCTCCGCCCGTGGACCCCGGTATTCACGCACGGCGACCTACAGATCAGCCACGTGTTCGTCGACGGTGACCAGATCACCGGCGTGCTCGACTGGTCCGAGGCGTGCCAGGGCGACGCCCTCTTCGACCTCGCCACGCTGACGCTCGGCCACGAGGAGCACCTCGGCGACGTCCTGGCCGGTTACCGCGCCGACGTCGACGTCGACGTGATCCGCGCGTGGTGGTCGTTGCGAAGCCTGCTGGCCATCCGCTGGCTCGTCGAGCACGGCTTCGACCCGTGGGCACCAGGCTGCGAGGTCGACGTGCTGAGGTCGTCGACGTGCTGAGGTCGTCGACGTGCTGAGGTCCCGGCTGTGACCAGCGTCAGTCCAGGGTGACCACCCAGCGGGCGCCCTCGCCCCGGGCCAGTCGGTCGAACGCCGCGGGCGCCTCGTCCAACGGAACCGTCCCACTGACCAGCACACCCAGATCCAGTGCGCTGTCGGCGAGCTCGGCAGCCAGCACCGGCACCTCCCGGTCCGGATCGGACGAGCCGTACACCGAGGAGCGCAGCGTGCGCGCGGAGTGGAAGATGTCCAGCGCGCCCAGGCTGACCATGTCGTCCTTAGCGCCCATGCCGACCACTGTCACCGCTCCCCCGCGCCGGGTCAGCCGCCAGGCGGCGCGGATGGTGGCGGCCCGACCGACGCACTCGAAGGCGTGGTCGACGCCGCGGCTCTCGGTACGCGCCCGTACCTCCTTGGAGAGCCGGTCGTCGGAGAGCAGGAAGTCGGTCGCCCCGGCGGCGAGCGCCAGGTCCCGTTTCGCCTCGGCGACGTCGATGGCCAGGATCGTCGTGGCACCGGCCCGGCGGGCCGCGCTGAGCACGGCGAGCCCGACCCCACCGAGCCCGACGACAGCGACCGACTCGCCGGGTGCCACCCGGGCGGTGTTCCGGACCGCGCCGACGCCGGTGAGCACCGCACAGCCGAGCAGTGCGGCCTGCTCGGGCGGCAGCCCGGCGGGGATCGGGATGACGGCACGCTCGGGTACCACCACCGCCTCGGCGAGCGCGCCGAGGCCGAGGGTCAGGTGCAGCGGGACCCCGTCGTCGGTCTCGCCGCGTGGCACGGTCGGGGCCGTGGTGTCGGCGCAGAGCCACGGCTCGCCGCGCCGACACCACCAGCAGGCCCGGCAGGCTGGTGCCCAGTTGAGCACCACCGGCGTGCCGACGGTCAGCTGACTGCCCGGCCCGACCTCGGCCACCACGCCGGTCGCCTCGTGCCCGAGCACCAGCGGAAACCTCGCGGCGAGGGTGCCGTTGACCATGGACAGGTCGGAGTGGCAGACCCCGGCCGCCTGGATCGTCACCCGCACCTCGCCGGGGCCGGGCGCGGGCAGGCGTACCCGCTCGACCCGCAGCTCGGCGCCGGAGCCGCGCGCGACCAGTGCGCGAACAACGACCGGCGCGGCCGCCGGCTCGATGCCGCCACCCGGCGCGGCCGGGGACAGTTCGGTGCGGCCTGTGGCCGCGGTCGGGGGCAGTTCGGGCTCGGTCATCGCTGGATCGCCTTCAGCTCGCAGAACTCGGCCAGCCCGTGCACGCCCAACTCCCGGCCCAGGCCGGACTGCTTGTAGCCGCCGAACGGGGCGAGCGGGTTGAACGGCGCACCGTTGATGTCGACCGCACCGGTGCGCAGCCGCCGGGCCACGGCGAGCGCCGCGTCGGTGTCGGCGGACCAGACAGCGCCGGCCAGCCCGTACCTCGAGTTGTTGGCGATGGTGACCGCCTCGTCGGTGTCGGCGAAGGGGATGACGGCGAGCACCGGGCCGAAGACCTCCTCCTGGGCGAGCGCGCTGTCGGGGTGCACGTCGGCGAAGACGGTCGGGGCGACGAAGTGCCCCCGGGTCGGCACCGGGGCGTCGGGCCCGCCGGCGACCAGCCGGGCACCGTCGGCGAGGGCCCGGTCGATGTGGCCACGCACACGCTCGGCCTGGGCGGCGGAGACCAGCGGGCCGAGCCGGGTCGCCGGGTCGAACGGGTCGCCGAGGCGGTAGCCGGCCACCGCCGAGGCGACCAGGTGGAGGGCTTCGTCGTACCGGTCGCGGTGCACCAGCATCCGGGTCCAGGCGGTACAGGTCTGCCCGGAGTTGAGCAGGGCGTTACCGACGCCCACCTTGACGGCGGTGGCCAGGTCGGCGTCGGGGAGGATCACGTTGGCAGACTTGCCGCCCAGCTCCAACGCGACCCGGGCGATCCGGTCGGCGGCGAGCCGCATGATTCGCGCGCCGGTGGCGGTGGAGCCGGTGAAGGAGACCAGGTCGACGTCGGGGTGCCCGGCGAGCGCCTCACCCACCACCGGCCCGGTGCCGGAGACCAGGTTGAGCACACCCGGCGGCAGGCCGGCTTCGGTGACCGCGTCGAAGAGCAGGTACGCGGTCAACGGGGTCAGCTCGCTGGGTTTGAGCACCACCGTGCAGCCGGCGGCCAGGGCGGGTGCGAGCTTCGCCATCACCTGGTGCAGTGGGTAGTTCCACGGGGTGATCGCACCGACCACGCCGATCGGCTCGCGGACGACGAGGGAGTTGCCGATGCTCTCCTCGACCGGCGCGCGGGCGGCGAGCGCGACGTGGTCGCGCAGCACTGTCAGTGGGAGCCCGACCTGCACCCGGGTGGCGAGCTTGAGCGGCGAGCCCAGCTCCACGGCGATGGCGCGGGCGAGGTCGTCGGCGCGGGCGGTGAGCGCCGCGTGCAACCGGTCGAGGTGGGCGGAGCGCTCGGCGGGGGTGGCGGCCGACCAGCCGGGAAAAGCGGCCCGGGCCGCGGCCACGGCGCGATCCACGTCGGCCGGGGTGCCGGCCGGCACCTGCCCGATCAGCTCTCCGGTGCTCGGGTTCTCCACGTCGATGAGACCGGCGTCGGCGGGAGGCGTCCACTCCCCGCCGACGTGCAGGTGGCGCCGCAGGCGCAGGGAGTCGGGCAACAGCGACGGCGGGGCGGCGAGGTCCATGTCGTCCCTTCGAGGGTGGGCGATGGCGACGGGCGATGAAACTAGCGCTGGGAGTTTGGACGCTACCCGTTGGGCCGGGCGGACTCCACCGTCTCGACGGTGCGGGTGTACTCGGCGGCCAGACCGTGCAGCAGGGCGTCCAGGCCCAGGGCGAAGGCTCCCTCGTCCACGCTCTGCTGGTGTTCGGCGAGCCGGTGGGCCTGGCGCAGGTGCGGGTAGTGCGCCGCGTACAGCTCCGGGTCCTCGACAAAACCGCGGGCGAACGAACCGAGCGCCGACCCGGCCACGAAGTAACGCAGCGCCGCACCGATGTGGGTGGCGCGGGCCGGCGGCCAACCGGCCCGGACCAGCCCGCCGTAGACCGCGTCGGCCATGGCGAGGGCAGCCGGTCGACGACCCGGCCCCTGCGCCAGGTACGGCACGATGTTCGGGTGGGCGGTGAGCGCCCGCCGGTACGACCACGCCCAGTCCCGGAGCGCGGCGAGCCAGTCCCGGCTGGCGAAGCCACCGGTGTCGACGGCAACGGTGACCGTGTCGGCGACCGCGTCGAGGATCTCGTCCTTGGTGGCGAAGTGGTTGTAGAGCGAGGGGCCCTGTACGCCGAGCGCGGCGGCGAGTCGGCGGGTGGAGAGCGCGCCGAGCCCGTCGGCGTCGATCAGCGCGAGCGCCGTCTCGACGATCCGGTCGCGGGTGAGCAGAGGCCGTCGAGGTCGGGGCACGTCAGAACTCCTCGGTCTGCGGTGTCCCTCCCCGTGGGAACCACCTGTTCACGCACCCTATCGGGGACCGCCTGCGGGTAGGCGTCACCACGTCGGCCGGAGAAGGGGTCTGGACGAATGAAAACTTACACCGCTAGTTTATGAGGGACCGCCGCGGCCCGTGGCGGCGCACCACCACGCCGACCGAGGGGGAACCGTGGACTTCGCACTGTCCGACGAGGAACGCGCCGTCCGGGACACCGTGCGCGCGTTCATCACCCGCGAGGTGATGCCCCTGGAAGCGGAGGTGCTCCGCCGGGAACGGGCGCATCAGCCGGGCCTCGACCACTCCGAGGTGCGCGAACTGCAACTCAAGGCGCGCAAGTTCGGCTTCTGGGGCCTGGCCACCCCGGAGGAGTACGGCGGGATGAACCTGCCGGCCGTACTCCAGTCGTTGATCTGGACCGAGCTGGGCCGCACGTTCGTGCCGTTCCGCTTCGGCGGCGAGGCGGACAACATCCTGTTCCACGCCACCGAGGAGCAGAAGCGGGAGTTCCTCATCCCGACCATCGAGGGTGAGCGACGCTCCTGCTTCGCCATCACCGAGCCGGGCGCCGGATCCGACGCGGCCAACATCCGGCTGTCCGCCCGCCGCGACGGCGACGACTGGATCCTCGACGGCGAGAAGACCTTCATCACCGGCGGTCACGACGCCGACTTCGCCATCGTGGTCGCGGTGACCGACCGGGAGAAGGGCGCCCGCAAGGGCGGCGCCACCGCCTTCCTGGTGGACCGGTCGATGGGCTGGCGCTCGGAGTTCATCCAGACGATGGGCGAGGGCGGGCCCGCGTCACTCATCTTCGACGGCGTACGCGTGCCGCACCGCAACATCCTCGGTGAGATCGGGCAGGGCTTCACGCTCGGGATGGAGTGGATCGGCAAGGGGCGCTACACCATCCCGTCGCACGCCATCGGCATCGCCGAGCGGGTGTTGCAGATGGCCATCGACTACGCCAACACCCGGGAGACCTTCGGCACGAAGATCGGCACCAACCAGGCCATCCAGTGGATGATCGCCGACTCCGAGACGGAGCTGGAGGCGGCCCGCTGGCTGGTGCTGCGCTCGGCGTGGACGGTCGACGCGGGCCTGGACCCCCGGCACGCCTCGTCGATGGGCAAGCTCTACGGCGCCGGCATGGTCAACCGGGTGGTCGACCGGGTGCTCCAGATCCACGGCGGCATGGGCTACACCCGAGAGCTGCCGATCGAACGCTGGTACCGGCAGGTCCGGCTCTACCGGATCTTCGAGGGCACCGACGAGATGCAGCGACTGATCATCTCGCGGGACCTGCTGCGCGGGTACACGAAGATCGGCGGCCACCTGGCCTGAGCCCAAGTGTCCGCCTCCTGACTGACCTGCAACGAAGCGGCGTGGCCAGACGTGTATTCGCGTACCACCCGCCCGATCAGTCAGAGGGGGATACGCATGTTCCTACGAATCAGAGCAGCCACGGCGGCGATGGCCGTCGCCACCGCCGCCGCTGTCGTCATCGTGGCCGCGCCCGCGTCCGCGAGCGTCAGCCAGGGGTACGTCGCGGGCTCCGGCACCTGGACCGACGACTGGAACGACGAGGGCCCCATCTCCGCGTCGACCCGGTCGTACAGCAACGTCGTCGCCATGTGGCAGAAGATCCTGGTTGCCGACGGCTACCTCGCCGCCTCCGGCGTCGACTGCAGGTTCGGTGCGGTCACGACGGCCGCCACCAAGCGGTGGCAGAGCGACCGGGGCCTCGTGAGCGACGGCGTCGTCGGCCCCAGGACCCTCGCGAGGGCAGCGACCCGCCTCAGCACGTACGAAGGCGACAACTGGTTCTACTACGACGGGCTCGGCAGCAACTTCATCTACTTCGGCCGCCTCCCGGACGGCAGGTGGGACATGAGCCTCGGGCCCGATCTGGAGTGGAAGCCTCTCGCGTACACGAGTGCGACCTTCAGCATCTGCTCCTGACCGACCGGCCGGCCGTGCCCCGCACCGGGCGCGGCCGGCCTATCCGGTCAACGCGGTCAACGCGGCGTCCACGTCCGCCTCGGTGGAGTAGATGTGGAACGAGGCCCGGACCCGTCCGGCGCGCACCGCCGCCCGGATGCCGGCCGCCGCCAGACGCTGCTCCGCGTCCGGCACGTCCACGCTGACGATGGCGCTCTCCCCCGGTGCCCGGCCCAGCCCGGTCAGGAAGCGGTTGGCCAGCGCCACGTTGTGCGCGCCGATCGCCGGCACGCCGATCTCGGCGACCACCTCCAGGGCGGGCGCCGCACCGACCCAGCTGAACCAGGCCGGTGAGATGTCGAACCGGCGGGCGTCGTCGGCCAGCCGCAGCGGCGGGCCGTAGTAGGAGGCGTGCGGGTCGCGGCCCGCGTACCAACCGGCCGCGTCGGGGCGCAGCCGCTCGCGCAACCCGGGGGCCAGATAGGCGTACGCGGTCCCGCGCGGATTCATCAGCCACTTGTAGCCGCCCACCGCCACCGCGTCGGCCCGGCTGCCGTCGAACGGCAGCCAGCCGCACGCCTGGGTCGCGTCCACCACCACCAGCGCGTCGTGGGCGCGGGCCGCGGCAACGATCTCGTCGTACGCGGCGACCGCCCCGTCGGCCGACTGCACCAGGCTGAACGCGACCAGGTCGGTTTCGGCGTCGATGGCGTCGACCAGAGACTCCAGCGGCACCGTGCGGACCTTGACGCCACGCTCCTCCTGCACCAGCCAGGGGAAGAGGTTCGAGGTGAACTCGACCTCGGGGACCACCACCGTGGCACCGGCCGGCAGCGCCGCCGCGACCGGCGCGAGGAGATGGGACACCGCCGCGCCGACCGCCACGTCACCGACCGGCACCCCGATGAGGTCGGCGAAGGTGACGCGAGCCCGGTGCGTCGACTCGCCCCAGCCCTCCCACGACGTACGGCCAACCCGCCAGGCCGCGAGAGCCTCCTGCAACGCCGCCCACGCCGGCTCCGGTGGCAACCCGTAGCTGGCGGTGTTCAACCAGCCAGGCTCCGGCTGCCACAGCTTCTGCGCCTGCTCGATCTCCATGCCGTCGACGCTAGGCCGAACGACGCGCGACGGGCACGGCCAATCGGCGATCGGCGGCCTGTCAGATGCGGACGAAGTCCTGACCGAGCAACGCCCGCAGCCTGGTCAGCGCGCGGGCGTTCCGCACCTTGACCACCGACACGGAGACGTCGAGGGTGCCGGCGACCGCCTCGACGCCGGGCGCACCGGCCTCACCGCTTCCGGCGGCGCCCGGTCGACTCGTCGGCAGCGGGCAGGGGGATCCGGGCGAGACTGTCGGCGAGGCCGGCGAGCCACCGGTCGACCTCCACCAGGTGCCGGACCGACTGATGGTCGGCCTCGCCGAGGAGCGGACGGATCCGGTCCAGCTGGTCGACGCAGCTGGTCGAGACCGGCGCCCGGTCCGACGTCCGGCCGTGCGCGACCTCGTCGGCGAGGGCGTCGTACGCCGATCGCAGGCGTGCGGCGGAGTCCCGCAGCAGCGCCGCCGCCCCGGGCCAGCCGGCGAGGCAGCCGGGCGGGTTGCGGCGCAGCAGCGACTCCGCTCCGGGCACGACATGATGCCCGGCGCTCAGCACGGCGTCCCAGTTCACCTGTTGACGGTGCGGATCGTGCCGCTCCGAGTGGTACTGGCAGTACGACGAGTCGATCAGGACCATCCGGCGACGGACCCGGCCGAGGGCGCTCGCGGGTGGCGGAGCATCGCCGAGCATCGACTGGACCGTCCGTTCGACCGCGTCCGCGCTGGCCGCCAGGTACCGGGTGGCGTTGTGCCGCAGGTCGTGGCCCGCGCCGCGCGGCCAGATCGCCACCCCGGCGAGCACACCGATCACCGCGCCGAGCAGCACGTCGACGAGGCGGGCCTCGGCGAGCCGCCACCCTTCCGGGCTGAGCTGGGCGAAGACGACAGTCAGCAGCACCGTGAACAGCGCCTGCTGCCACACCGGACCGAGCAGGCGTCCGACGCCGAAGGCCAGCAGCAGGGTGACCGGCAGGACGACGGCGTACACGATCGGCTCGTCGACGACGAGCATCACCCCGCCGCTGACGACCGCACCGACGATCGTGCCGAGCACGGCCGGCCGCAGGGCGGTGCGGGTGTCGGCGGCCGACGTGCGCAGGACCGTGAGGGTGGCTAGCAGCACCCAGAAGCCGTGGGTCAGCTGCAACACCCCGGCGGCCACCCGGGCGATGGCGAGCGCCACGGCCAGCCGCAGCGAGCTGTGCAGGTGAACCGAGCGCGGCGCCAGGTGGGAGCGGAACTGCCACCAGTACAGCGTCCACGGGCTGCGCTGCGCGAACTCGAACAGCGCCGAGGAGGCGTCGCCGCCGCCGAGCCGCGCCCCGGTAGCCACCCGGGAACCGACGACGAAGACCCGCACCTGGTCCGCGAGGGCCAGCGCGGTCGCGTCCCGGCACAACCGGGGTACGTCCGGCGCGTCGCGGACCTGGCCGGCTCCCACCGGGTACGCCGCCTCGGCTCGTCCGACCGCCACGTCCAGGTCGGCCGGGGCCACCGCCGGGGCACCCGGCGACAGGCTCCGGCCGACGGCGCGGGTGATGTCCGCGCACGAGCGCAGCAGACGCGCCGCTGCCAGGTCCGGAATCGGCTCCGGCGGGGCGTCCGCCGCCAACCGGTCCGCCTCGGCGAGCACCTCCCGTAACGCGGCCGCGCAGATCCGCAACGCCCGGTCCTGGGCGCCCGCCGCGGTGGGCGCCCACGCCGGAGGGCTGCGGTTCAGCTCGATCGCCGCCACCACCTCGTGCGCCCGCTCGCGACGCCTGCCCGGGTCATCCGCAGCGGCGTGCGGGTCGGTCAACTTCTCGACGGCGGCGTCGAGGAAGGCGGCGACGCCGTCCGCCGCCTCGGCGAGGCGCTGCCGGTAGGAGACCGGCACCGGGTCGGGCCAGAGGAACACCTCGGCCACGGCGAGCAGCACGACGGCGAGGGTCACCCCACCGAGTCGCTCCGGCAGGGTGCCCGGCTGGTACGGCGGAAACGACGCCAGGATGTAGAAGAGCTGGAACGCGCTCGCCAAACCCACCAGGCGCGGGTTGCCGACCCCGGCGAACGCCACCACGAACCCGACGACCAGCATGCCACCGGCGGCCGCCCAGGTGCTCCACGCCAACAGCGAGCCCGCCGCGATCAGCGCCCACACCACCGGCAGCGACAGCACGAGGATCCGCGCCCGTTGCGGCGCCGGACCAGGTAGCTGCGCGAACGACCCGGCGGCGATCGTGCCGAACAACCCGTACGTGGCGAGCGTCGAACTGCCCGCGCCGTACCGGCAGCCGTAGAAAACGACGGACGCGACGAGGGTCAGCCGGGCCGCGCGTCGCAGGACGGCGTCACCCGGGTCACGGCGGCGAAGCCGGCCAAGGAGGCTGGTTCCGAGCACGACCGCTCCCCCGGTTCGTCGCAGCACCCCTCCCCGGCCCACCATTCTCCACCGCGCCTCGCGGTGGGCGGCGAGTTTGGCGACGAATCACCGCCGGGAGCCGCCGAGCAGGCCTAGCCGGAGGGCCCGGAACAGGGTGCCGGGGCGGCTCAAGGCGGCCGGGTGGTCGAGCATGGTGGTGACCCGGCCCAGCCGGGCGTTGAGCACCGGGTCGGTCAGCGACGCCCGGAAGAGCAGGTCTCCGAACCACTTGGTGACCTTGTAGCCGGGCGGGTACGGCCCGTCGACGTGCGGCAGCTCGATGTCGGCGGTGGTGGAGATCTGCCAGGCGGCGTCGACCACCACACGGACCTGGTCGAAGTACGCGTGCGCGGGCTCGTCGTGTGGCTTCGGACCGGAGCGCAGGTACTTCGACAGGCAGGAGGCGTGCAGTGTCGCGGAGGTCATGCCCTGGCCGTACACCGGGTTGAAGGACGCGACCGCGTCGCCGGCGGCGACCAACCCGGCGGGCAGACGGTCGAGCTTGTGGAAGTCGCGCCGTCGGCTGTCCGCCTGGTGGTACGTGACCACCCCGCCGAGCATCTCCCCGTGTTCGGCGATGTCACCGAACATCTGCGGGTAGTGCTCCCGGCACCGGGCGGTGAAGTCGGCGACGTCGCGGCTGGGCCGGTCCCCGTCGTAGCCGGCCACCAGCATGATCCAGCGGTCCCCCTCGACCGAGTTGATCCCACCGATCCGGGCGGTACGCCCCTTGCCCGCCATGGTGTGGAAGACCGCCACCCAGGCGTCGCTGACCGACTCGTCGCGCTTGAAGAGCGCCGTGGCGTAGTTCAGCTTGATCGGCATGCGGTGCAGCGGCGGGCGCGGCCACCCGTGCTCGGCCAGCCAGTCGCTCAACCGGCTGGACCGCCCCATCGCGTCGACCACCAGGTCCGCCGCTTCGACGATGGGCTCGGTGCCGCCCTCGGGCACGTACCGGGCGCCGTTGACCCGCCGCTCGTCGAAGAGCAGACCCTCCGCCCGGCCGTAGACCATGCGGATGTTGTCGATGGCGAGGGTGCGTCGTCGGACCAGCGCCTCCAGGAACGGACGCGTGGTGATCAGCGCCGGCCCGGTGCCGGTCGCCGCGGGCGGCAGACCCAACATGCCGTTCACGAAGACCTTCGCCGTCCCCGGGTCGCGCGGTGGCGGCGGGGCGCCGAGCGCGAGCGCCTCGTCGGCGATGCCGGGAAACCAACGCTCCAACTGGACCTGACCGGCGGGCAGCAGCGCGTGCACCTGACTGCCCTGGGGCACACCCGGCCGTGGACCGGCGTCGACATCGGACGGATCCCGTTCGATGATCAGCACTTCCTCGGCGTGGTCGCTCAACACCCGGGCCGCCAGCAACCCGGCAATGCTGCCACCGAGCACCACCGCCCGCCGCATGACCACTCTGGTCTCGGCGGGTGGTTCGGCCGTCGCTATCTCGGCGAAGAGCCGGGACGGAGAGGGGGGCATGCGATCACTCCTCGAACGGTCGGGATACCTCGGCATCCACGACCGTAACCACCTCAGCCCCTGCCGTCAGCGCTGAGTTGGCCCGCCACTTCGAGTTGGCGTCCCGGATGCGGTGGTCAGACAGGCGGCGATCCCCGCCGGCCAGGACCGCGCCGGGTCCGGAGACCAGCTATGAATGTCTGATGAGTGCCAATGTCGGTGCAACCCGGCCTCCGCGTGCCCCGGCCCTTCCGGATCCCGGGGCGGGCAGCCGGACCAGGCCGGTCGCCTGGTGGGGCTTGCTGAGCCTGGTGGTGGTCCTGGCCGCCTGCACGCCGGCGGGTGACCCGCGTCAGCACGCCACCCCGCCGGCCGACGTGGCGGCGCCGTCGACGAACGCCAGTGGTGGTGGGCCGCCCTGCACGACATCGGTCGACACGCTTTCAGCACCGCCGGCGGGCTACCGGTTGGTGGGCGAAGACGTGGCGGTGCCCGACACCCCCGTGATGTCGGCGGAAGATTCCACGGAGGCCGATCCGGCGGCACGGCTGTTCGCCAAGTGGGGCCTCGTCGTCCGCGCCGGCACGGTCGTCGACCTGCGGGTGGCACCGGGCTGGCAGGACAGGGCCCGGCTCGGCTGGGGCGGCACCGGCACGCCAGCGGCGACCGTCACCGTGCACGCCTGCGCGCCGGAGGGTGGGCAGGCTCAGTGGATGGCCTTCGTCGGTGGCACCTGGGTCGCGCGGGCCGCCTGCGTACCGCTCATCGTGACGTCGAACGGCCACAACGACCGCGTCAACCTCGGCATCGGCGTCCCCTGCGACAAACCCACCACCCCCACCCCCAGCCCTCGTTGATCAAGAGGTTTGCGTCATCCATCCCGGGTGTCGTGACGCAAACCTTTTGATCAACGGGAGGGGCGTCGCGGCGGCACTGCGCCGCCGCGACCCCGGGTCCACGCCGTGACTCAGGCCGGGATTGCAGCCGGCGCGGCCTCCTTCTCGTCGGGGCGGGACGCCGCCTCCTCGTCGGGGCGGGACGCCGCCTCGTCGTCGTGCTCGTCGAGCATGGTGGCCTCGTCGAACGGGTCGTTGCCGCTCAGCACACCGGCCGCCCGTTCCCTGTCGAACTCGCCGGTCCAGGTTCCCACCAGTACGGTCGCCACCGCGTTGCCGGCGAAGTTGGTCAGAGCCCGAGCCTCCGACATGAACCGGTCGATGCCGACGATCAGCCCGACCCCGTCGACGAGGTCCGGCCGATGCGACTGGAGGCCGCCGGCCAGCGTGGCCAGCCCCGCGCCGGTGACCCCGGCAGCACCCTTCGACGCGATGATCATGAACAGCAGCAGCGAGATCTGCTCGCCGACGGCCAGCGGCTTACCCAGCGCGTCGGCGATGAACAGCGACGCCATGGTCAGGTAGATCGCCGTACCGTCCAGGTTGAACGAGTAGCCGGTCGGCACCGTGATGCCGACGACCGGCTTGCTCACACCGAAATGCTCCATCTTGGCGATCAGCCGCGGCAGCGCCGACTCCGACGACGAGGTCGACAGGATCAGCAGGAACTCCCGGCCCAGGTAACGCAGCAGCGAGAAGATCGAGATCCGGGCCACGAACCACAGCAGCGCGCCCAGGAACACCAGCACGAAGATCAGACAGGTGGCGTAGAAGCCCACCATGATCTGGGCGAGGCTCTTGAGGGCGTCCACGCCGGTCGCGCCGACCACGGCGGCCATCGCGCCGAACGCCCCGATCGGTGCCAGCCACATGATCATGGCGAGGATCTTGAAGACGACCCTCTGGATGACGGTGATGGCGCTGAGCACCGGCTCACCGCGCTGGCCCATGGCCTGGACGGCGAAGCCGACCAGCAGGGCGACCAGCAGCGTCTGGAGCACCTCGCCCTCGGTGAGCGAGGAGATCAGCGTCGTCGGGATGATCCCGAGCAGGAAGTCAGCCGTACCGGCGGCCTCGTCACCGGCGGCGGCCTTGCCGGAGCCGACGAGGTCCGGGCCGAGGTTCAGGCCCGAGCCGGGGTGGATGAGGTTGCCGACGACCAGGCCGATGGCGAGCGCGACGGTCGACATGGTCAGGAAGTAGCCGAGGGCCAGGCCGCCGACCTTGCCGACCTTCGCGGCCTGCCGAACGGAGCCGACGCCGAGCACGATGGTGCAGAAGATGACCGGGCTGATCATCATCTTGATCAGGTTGACGAAGCCGGTGCCGATCGGCTTGAGTTCCTTGCCGAAATCGGGGGCGACCAGGCCGACCACGATGCCGGCGACCACGGCCACGATGACGGCCAGATACAGGTAACGGGTACGGTCCCGGCGGACCGCCGGTGCCGGGGTGGTGGCGGATGCGGTGGTGTCCATGTCGACAATGTGAAGCGCGTCTCACCCGTTGACAGCCTTGCGGTCATTCTGTTCACCGCGATGGCGGAAACGGTGGCGCGACGAGGGAGGTGGTGGAGGTGGCCCGACGCCAGTGGAGCATCGCGGGGCAACTCTTCGCCCTCCAGGCGATGGTGGTGACGCTGCTCGTGCTGGCCGGCGCGGCGGGCGCCGTCTGGCTGGCCCGCAGCGACTCCCGCCAGGCCGCGCAGGAGGAGGTGCTCGCGGTGGCGCAGACCGTGGCCGGCTCCCCCGACGTCCGGGCGGCCCTCACGACCGCCGACCCCGCGAGGATCCTCCAGCCGTACGCCGAGTCGACCCGGAAGGCCACGGGCACCGACTTCGTGGTGGTGATGGCCCCCGACCGCACCCGTTTCTCGCACCCGACCCAGGACCGGATCGGCGAGCCGTTCGTCGGTGAGATCGGGCCCGCTCTGGCGGGCCGCGCGTTCACCACCACCAACGTCGGAACGCTCGGCGAGTCGGTGCGCGCGGTCGTCCCGGTGTACGACGAGCAGCGACGCCTCGTCGGTCTGGTGTCGGTGGGCATCACCACCCGCGAGATCGACAAGAAGTTGCTCGGCCAGTTGCCGGTGCTGTTCGGTGTGGTCGCGCCGGCTCTGGCGCTCGCCGCGACGGGTTCCTGGCTGCTCAGCCGCCGGCTCCGTCGCCAGACGCACGGTCTGGGGCCGGCCCAGATGACCCGGATGTACGAGTACTACGACGCCGTTCTGCACTCGGTGCGCGAAGGTCTCGTCGTGCTGACCACCGATCGTCGGGTGGCGCTGGTGAACGACGAGGGCCGCCGGCTGTTGGGGCTCGACGCGGACGCGCTGGTGATCGACCAGCCGGTGGCCGGGATCGACCTGCCACCCGCGGCGTCCGAGCTGCTCGACTCCGGGCGCGACGCCCGCGACGAGCCGATCCTCGCCGGAGACCGGGTACTCGTCGCCAACCAACGGACCACCCGCTTCGAGGGCGCGGTGCTCGGCACCGTGCTGACCCTGCGCGACCAGACCGAGCTGCGCACCCTCGCCAGCGAGCTGGATTCGGTGCGCGCGCTGACCGAGGCGTTGCAGGCGCAGACCCACGAGTCGGCCAACCGGCTGCACACCGTACTGACCCTGGTGGAGCTGGGCCGCGCCGACGAGGCAGTCCGGCTCGGCACCCGGGACCTGGCCCTCGCCCAACAGCTGACCGACCGGGTGGTCGGCGCGGTGACCGAGCCGGCGTTGGCCGCGCTGCTGCTCGGCAAGTCCGCACAGGCCGGCGAGCGCGGGGTGGATCTGGTCATCGAGCCGGACTGCCGCCTCGACGACAGTCCGCTGCCGACCGGTGACCTGCTCACCGTCGTCGGCAACCTGGTCGACAACGCCCTGGAGGCGGTGGCCGGCACGCCGGCGCCGCGCCGGGTGCGGGTCTTCGTCGGCGCGACCGACGACGAGCTGGTGGTCCGGGTAGCCGACAGCGGCCCCGGTCTGGCCCCGGAGCGGGTCGCCGACGCGTTCCGGCGCGGCTGGTCCACCAAGAGCACCGGCCGAGGTCTCGGCCTGGCGCTGGTCGGGCAGGTGGTACGCCGCCACGGCGGCAGCGCCGAGGTCTGCCGCTCGGACGACGGCGGCAGCCTGTTCACCGTCCGGCTGCCGAGCAGGATCGAGCGGTCGTGACCGCCATCCGGGTGCTGGTCGTCGAGGACGAGCCGCTGCTGGCCGAGGCGCACAGCGCGTACACCGAACGGGTTCCCGGTTTCGTGGTGGTCGGGGTGGCGCACACCGCGCGGGCGGCGATGGCGGCCCTGCGCGCCAACGACGGCGGCGACGTGGACCTCGTACTCCTTGATTTTCGGCTGCCCGACCTGCACGGCCTGGACGTCTGCCGGGCGCTGCGCGCGGCCGGCAGCAGCGTCGACGTGCTCGCGGTGACGTCCGCGCGGGACCTGGCGGTGGTGCGCACCGCGGTGTCCCTCGGGGTGACCCACTACCTGCTAAAGCCGTTCACGTTCGCCGCGTTCCGCGACAAGCTGGAGCGGTACGCCGACTACCGCGCCCAGGCGCTCGCCGACGGCGAGGTCGCCGCCCAGCACGAGGTGGACCAGATGTTCGCCACCCTGCGCGGCACCGCCGGGCACAGCCTGCCCAAGGGACTCGACGCGCAGACCCTCGATCGGGTACGCGCCGCGCTCACCGACGGCACCCGCGCGGCGGTCGGGCTGTCCGCGACCGAGGTGAGCGCGGCGACCGGCATCTCCCGGGTGACCGCCCGCCGCTACCTGGAGTACCTGGTGACTGTCGACCGGGCCGCCCGCACCCCCCGCTACGGCACCCCCGGCCGCCCCGAAGTCGAATACCGCCCCCGCTGACGCCTCGCCGATCTTGCATTTTCTGCTGGGACCATTGCCCGCAGAAGCGACATTTCTACAACCGCAAGTGCAAGATCGGCGGGGGTGGGCCGAAGTCGGTGGCGGGGTGGAGATCCGTTGTTAGAATCGGCGGGTTGGGTTAGCGGTACGACCAGGGAGACCAGACATGGCGGGTGACGACGACATCTCCGGGTGAGACCGGATGTGTTCGGCCATCGGTTCGGCGCGCGTAGGCGCAGCCGCCGAGGCCATGTCGTCGTTCCACCGGTTCCCGTTGTCGTCGGGCAGCTGAGGCGCGCCCACCCCACCCTTTGAGGTCACTCGCATGTCTGATGCGTTCATTGTCTGCTCGAACCTGTCCTTCTCCTGGCCGGACGACACCCCGGTCTTCTCGGAGCTGTCCTTCACCGTCCCGGGCGGTCGCACCGGCCTGGTCGCGCCCAACGGCGCCGGCAAGAGCACCCTGCTGCGGCTGATCGCCGGGGAGCTGCGGCCCAGCGGCGGCAGCGTCACCGTCGACGGTGTTCTCGGCTACCTCCCGCAGACCCTGCCGCTGGCCGGCGACCTGAGCGTGGCGCAGGTGCTGGGCGTGGCCGAGCGGATCGCGGCGCTGCACGCCATCGAGGCCGGCGACGCCAGCGAGGAGCACTTCGCCACCATCGGCGACGACTGGGACATCGAGGAGCGCACCCGCTCGGAGCTGGACCGGCTCGGCCTGGGTGAGCTGTCGCTCGACCGGCGACTGCACACCCTCAGCGGCGGCCAGGTGGTCTCCCTCGGTCTGGCGGCGCAACTGCTCCGCCGCCCGGACGTACTGCTGCTCGACGAGCCGACCAACAACCTGGACCTCGATGCCCGGCACAAGCTCTACGACGTCCTCACCGAGTGGTCCGGCTGCCTGCTGCTGGTCAGCCACGACCGGGAACTGCTGGACCGGATGGACCGCATCGCCGAGCTGGACCAGGGCGAGATCCGCTGGTACGGGGGCAACTTCACCGCGTACACCGAGGCGGTGCGGGCGGCACGGGAGGTGGCCGAGAGCAACCTGCGCAACGCCGAGCAGGAGGTCAAGCGGGAGAAGCGGGAGATGCAGCAGGCCCGGGAGCGGGCCGACCGGCGGGCCAGCAACGCCTCGAAGAACCTGAAGAACGCCGGCCTGGCCCGGATCGTCGCCGGTGGGCTCAAGCGCAGCGCGCAGGAGTCGGCGGGCAAGGCACAGGAGACGCACTCGTCCCGTCTCGGTCAGGCCAAGGCCCGACTCGACGAGGCCGGCCGGGCGGTACGCGACGAGGACCGCATCGTCGTGGACCTGCCCGACACCACCGTCCCGGGCGGCCGCACGGTCTTCTCCGGCCACGGGATGCGGGCCCACTTCGACGGCCGGGAGCTGTTCGGCGGCGACGGCGCCGACCTGGTGATCCGGGGACCGGAACGGATCGCTCTGACCGGGGCGAACGGCGTCGGCAAGTCGACACTGCTGCGCCTGGTCAACGGTGACCTCGAACCGTCCGGCGGTGAGCTGAAGCGCGGCGAGGGGAGGATCGCGTACCTGTCGCAGCGGCTGGACCTGCTGGACCTCGACCGTACGGTGGCGGAGAACTTCGCCGCGTACGCGCCGAGCCTGCCGGACGCCAGGCGGATGAACCTGCTCGCCCGGTTCCTGTTCCGGGGTGCCCGGGTGAACCTGCCGGTCGGGGTGCTCTCCGGCGGTGAACGGCTGCGCGCCACCCTCGCCTGTGTGCTCTGCGCCGAGCCGGCGCCGCAACTGCTGCTGCTCGACGAGCCGACCAACAACCTGGACCTGGTCAGCGTGGGCCAGTTGGAGAGCGCCTTGTCCGCGTACCAGGGGGCGTTCGTGGTGGTCAGCCACGACGAACGGTTCCTCGCCGAGATCGGCGTGCAGCGCTGGTTGCGGTTGGCCGACGGCCGGCTGCGCGAGATCAGCGCCCCCGAGCGGGTCTGAGCCCGGCGGTCCGGCCGGCGCACGCCGGCCGGACCGAGGCCGGGTCAGCTCACGTTGGCCGGGCCGAGGACGCTCTTCAGGTCACCCATCAGCGCGGTCGTCGCCGCCACCCGGAACGGGCCCAGTCGCAGGGTGGTGGTGCGCCCGCCGTTCTGGAGTTTGACGTGCACCTCGGTGTCGCCCGGGTGCAGCACCAGGGTCTCCTTGAGTTTCTCCACCAGCGGTGGCGTGCAGCGGTGCACAGGGATGGTGAGGGTGACCGGCTTGTTGGTGGCGCTGGTGCTGACGTCCGGCATGGACATGTCCATCGCCATGATCCGTGGGGTGTCGTCGCGGCGGTCCACCCGACCCTTGACCACCACGATGGCGTCCTCGGCGATGTACTGCCCGATCACCTCGTAGGTGTTGGGGAAGAACAGCGTCTCCACCCCACCGGCCAGGTCCTCCAGGGTGGCCGACGCCCAGGCCCGGCCCTGCTTGGTGACCCGGCGCTGCACCCCGGAGAGGATGCCGGCGAGGGTGACGACCGCCCCGTCGGGCACCCCGCCCTCCTCGGCCAGGGAGGCGATGGTGGTGTCGGCTGCCGCGTTGAGGATGTGCTCCAGGCCGAACAGCGGGTGGTCGGAGACGTACAGGCCGAGCATCTCCCGCTCGAAGGCCAGCTTGTCGCGCTTGTCCCACTCGCTGTCGCCGATGGTCGGCATCACAGTGGTGCTGCCGGTGTCCGCGTCACCGAAGCCGGCGCCGAACAGGTCGTACTGGCCGACGGCCTCCTTGCGCTTGACGTCGGCGTACGCGTCGATCGCGTCGGCGTGCACCGCGAGCAGGCCCTTGCGGGGGTGGTCGAGGGAGTCGAAAGCACCCGCCTTGATCAGCGATTCGATGGTCTTCTTGTTGCAGACCACCGCGTCCACCTTGGACAGGAAGTCGTAGAAGTCGGCGTACTCGCCCTTCTCCTCCCGGCAGCGCATGATCGAGGCGACCACGTTCGCGCCGACGTTGCGGACGGCGGCGAGGCCGAAGCGGATGTCCTTGCCGACCGGGGTGAACGGCCCGGCCGAGGTGTTCACGTCCGGCGGCAGCACCTGGATGCGCATCCGGCGACACTCGGCCAGGTAGAGCGCCATCTTGTCCTTGTCGTCGCCGACGCTGGTCAGCAGCCCGGCCATGTACTCGGCCGGGTAGTGCGCCTTCAGGTACGCGGTCCAGTAGGAGACCAGGCCGTACGCGGCGGAGTGCGCCTTGTTGAAGGCGTACCCGGCGAACGGCACCAGGACGTCCCACACCGCCTGGATCGCCTCGTCGGAGTAGCCGCGCTCGCGGCAGCCGTCCCGGAACGGGATGAACTCCTTGTCGAGGATCTCCTTCTTCTTCTTACCCATGGCCCGGCGCAGCAGGTCCGCCTGGCCGAGGGTGTAGCCGGCGAGGATCTGCGCGGCGCGCTGCACCTGCTCCTGGTAGACGATCAGGCCGTGGGTGGGCGCCAGGATCTCCCGCAGCGGCTCCTCCAGCTCCGGGTGGATCGGCGTGATCTCCTGGAGGCCGTTCTTGCGCAGCGCGTAGTTGGTGTGCGAGTCGACGCCCATCGGGCCGGGTCGGTACAGGGCAAGGACGGCGGAGATGTCCTCGAAGTTGTCCGGCTTCATCAACCGCAGCAGCGACCGCATCGGCCCACCGTCGAGCTGGAACACGCCCAGGGTGTCACCGCGGGCCAGCAGCTCGTACGCGGCCTTGTCGTCCAGCGGCAGGCCCAGCAGGTCGAGCTTGAGGCCGTGGTTCAGCTCGATGTTCTTGACCGCGTCGTCGATGATCGTCAGGTTGCGCAGGCCGAGGAAGTCCATCTTCAGCAGCCCGAGCGACTCGCAGGTCGGGTAGTCGAACTGCGTGATGATCGCCCCGTCGGCGTCGCGGCGCATCAACGGGATGTGCTCGATGATCGGCTCGGCGGACATGATGACGCCGGCGGCGTGCACACCGGTCTGCCGGATCAGCCCCTCGATGCCCTTGGCCGTGTCGATCACCTTGCGGACGTCCGGGTCGGAGTCGTACAGGCCGCGGATCTCGCCCGCCTCGGCGTAGCGGGGGTGCTTGTTGTCGAAGATGCCGGTGAGCGGGATGTCCTTGCCCATCACCGCCGGCGGCATGGCCTTGGTGATCCGGTCGCCGACCGCGTACGGGAAGCCCAGGACCCGAGCCGAGTCCTTGATCGCGGCCTTCGCCTTGATCGTACCGAAGGTGGCGATCTGGGCGACCTTGTCGTCGCCCCACTTGTCGGTGACGTACTTGATCACCTCGCCGCGCCGACGCTCGTCGAAGTCGATGTCGACATCCGGCATCGAGACCCGCTCGGGGTTGAGGAACCGCTCGAAGATCAGGCCGTGCTGGATCGGGTCCAGGTCGGTGATGCCCAGCGCGTACGCGACGAGCGACCCGGCGGCCGAACCACGGCCCGGGCCCACCGCGATGCCCTGGTTCTTCGCCCACTGGATGAAGTCGGCGACCACGAGGAAGTAGGACGGGAAGCCCATCTGGTTGATGACGCCCAGCTCGTACTCGGCCTGGACGACGTGCCCCTCGGGGATGCCGTTCGGGTAGCGGCGGGCCAGGCCGGCGAAGGTCTCCTTGCGGAACCAGGACTCCTCGGTCTCCCCCTCGGGCACCGGGAAGCGCGGCATCAGGTTGTGGAACTCGAACATGCCCTTCGGGTCGACCTTCTCGGCCACCAGCAGGGTGTTGCGGCAGCCCTGCTGCCACAGCTCGGACGAGTCCACCGCGCGCATCTGGTCGGCACTCTTGATGAAGTAGCCGCCGCCCTCGAACCGGAACCGGTTGGGGTCGTCGATGTTGCTGCCGGTCTGCACGCAGAGCAGCACGTCGTGGGCGGTGGCCTGCGCCTCGTGGGTGTAGTGCGAGTCGTTCGTGACCACCGGGGGGATGTCCAGCTTGCGGGCGATCTCGGTGAGCCCCTCACGGACCCGGCTCTCGATGGAGAGGCCGTGATCCATGATCTCCAGGAAGTAGTTGTCCTTGCCGAAGATGTCCTGGTAGCTGGCGGCGACCTTGAGGGCCTCGTCGAACTGGCCCAGCCGCAGCCGGGTCTGCACGGCGCCGGACGGGCAGCCGGTGGTGGCCATGATTCCCTCGGCGTGCTCGGCGATCAGCTCCATGTCCATCCGGGGCCACTTGACGTAGTGCCCCTCCATGGAGGCGCGCGAGTTGAGGGTGAACAGGTTCTTGAGGCCCTGCGCGTTCTTCGCCCACATGGTCTTGTGGGTGATCGCGCCGTTACCGGAGATGTCGTCGCTCTTCTGCTCCGGGCGACCCCACTTGACCCGCGCCTTGTGATAGCGCGACTCCGGCGCCACGTACGCCTCGACGCCGAGGATCGGGGTGATCCCGGCGGCCATCGCCTGGTTGTAGAAGTCGTTCGCGCCGTGCATGTTGCCGTGGTCGGTGATCGCCACAGCGGGCATGCCCAGCCGCTTGGCCTCGGCGAACAGGTCCTTCAGTCGGGCCGCTCCGTCGAGCATCGAGTACTCGGTGTGCACGTGCAGATGCGCGAACGAATCAGCCATGCGTGGCGCCCCCCGGCGGTGTGGATCTTGTTGGTCGGAGCCGACCGGGACCTACCCTACCGAGGTGATCTCGGCGGCTCCACCGTCCGCGCCGAGGGTGGCCCTCGTCTCCTGATCCTCCCCGTGTGCGCCTAGTCTCGGAGGATGGCGAGGTACTACGACGTACACCCGGAGAACCCACAGCCCCGGGTCATCGGGCAGGTCGCCGACCTGATCCGCGGCGGTGGGCTGGTCGCCTACCCGACGGACTCCTGCTACGCGCTCGGCACCCGACTGGGCAACCAGGACGGGCTGGACCGGATCCGGCAGATCCGACACCTCGATGATCGGCACCACTTCACGCTGGTCTGCCACGACTTCGCCCAGCTCGGCCAGTTCGTGCAGATCAGCAACTCGGTCTTTCGGCTGGTGAAGGCGTCCACCCCGGGCAGCTACACGTTCATCCTGCCGGCCACCCGAGAGGTGCCCCGCCGGATGCTGCACCCGAAGAAGCGGACCGTCGGCGTGCGGGTGCCCCGGCACACCGTCACCCAGGCGTTGCTGGCCGAGCTGGCCGAACCGCTGGTCTCCAGCACGCTGGTCCTGCCCGGCGACGAGGAGCCGATGACCCAGGGCTGGGAGATCAAGGAACGGCTCGACCACCAGCTCGACGCGGTGCTCGACGCCGGCGACTGCGGTAAGGATCCGACGACCGTGATCGACCTGTCCGGGCCCGAGCCGGAGATCCTGCGCAGGGGCGCCGGGGACGTGTCCCGCTTCGAGTAGCGTGCCGGTTTCGCGTCGGGTGCCGGACGCTACGGTGCCGCCGCGGCGGCACCGGTCGTACGCTCAGGGATCGGCACCGGCGAGCATTGGACATCCGGCATGCCCGACGCGGACGACATCGACGCCCTGGCCCGGTCCGCCGCGCACGGCGACCCGGCCGCGCTGAACGCCCTGCTGGTCGCGGTGCGCCCGGAGGTGCTGCGACTGTGCGCCCGCTTCCTGCCCAGCCGGGAGGACGCCGAAGAGGCCTGCCAGGACACCCTGCTGGCGCTCGCCAACGGCATCACCCGGTTCGAGGGGCGCTCCTCGTTCCGCACCTGGCTGCACCGGCTGACCGCGAACCGGGCCCGCTCCACGTACCGCACGCTACGCCGCCGCTGCCGGCTGGAGGCCGAGGGCGTACCGCTGCCCGACCAGGCCGACCCGCGACGGACCAGCGTGGTCGCGGGGACCCGACTCGACCTGCTCGACGCCTTCGACGCGGTCCACCCCGACCTCGCCGAGGTGATCGCCCTGCGCGACGTCCTCGGGCTGAGCTACCCGGAGATCGCCGCCCTGCTCGACGTGCCGTTGGGCACTGTGAAGTCCCGGTTGCACCTGGCCCGGCGGCAGGTCCGGCAACGGCTCGGCGCGGAATGAGCCCCGCGTCGTTGCGCCGGGTCGTCGTCGTCCTCGCGGCCACCGCGGGGGTCGCCGCCTGCGGCGGCGCCGACGCCGTCTCGCCCCTGCCCGTCCAACCGCCAGGTCCGACCCGCACGACGCCGACACCCTTCACGATCTCCACGACCTCCGCGATTCCCACGCCCACCGGGTCGCCGTCCCGACCGCCGCCGACCAGCGCGCGTCCGGCCGCGCCACCGCCCGCACCCAGCAGGACAAGGGGTACGCCCCGGACGACTCCCCCGCCGACCGACGCGACGCCGGCCTGTCAGGGTGCGGTCCGCTACGACCTGCCGCTCGCCGAGACCGAGATCGAGCTGCTGAAATCGCTCTGCTTCGCCACCGGTGCGGTGCTGCGCATCCAGGGCATCGGGCCGGGGCTGGTCACCGTGGACCGCGCGGAGCTGGTCTCCCAGCACTACGAGGCGGGCGTGGTGGACATCCGCTTCGTCCGCCCCGGCACCGTCGCCGTGACGATCCCCAAGGACGGCCGGGAGCACACCATCACCGTGGTGGTCCGCTAGTCGGTGGCTCGGCGCCGGGCCCGGAGGAACTCGGCGGCGGCGGCCCCCAGCAGCACCAGACCAGCCGCGACGCTCACCGCCAGGCCGGGCACGTGCGGTGCGACCGGGGCGAGCGCGATCGTCACGGCGACGCTGACGACGTGGGACAACGGCAGCCGGTCGTAGAGCTCGTACTCGAGCACCGCCCGACCGCACAGCACCAGCCCGGCGCCGCCCAGGATGAGCGCGGTCATCGGGGCGTCCGGCCGCTCGCCGGGATGCTCGATGATCCGCTCGACACCGGCGGCCGTGCCGACCACCCCGGCGAGCATCAGCCAGTGCGCGTACGGGTTGGTCTGCACCAGTCGGGCCGGGTGAGGCGCCGACTCGATGGCGGCGCGAAGGGCCGCGCCGGCTCCCCGGGCGTAGCTCCACCAGAGCACCACTGCCGTGAGGAACGCGGTGCCGAAGGTGGCCACCCGATCCGCTGTGAACGGTTGGTGGCCCAGGCTGAGGACGCTGACCAGGACCAGCTCACCCAGGGACAGAATGTAGATCTGCTGGTAGCGCTCGGCGAGGTGCTCGGGCACCACCCGGTAGCGCGGTAGAGGTGCCCGACCGGGGATCGGATAGCGCAGACCGTACGCGGTGTAGTCCACCGTCAGCGCGGCCAGCCACAGTCCGAGCCGCCAATCGGGATCGGCCACCAGACCGCCCACGACCCACAGGGTCCCCGTGCCGGCGTCCCAGATCAGGGCGCGGACGGGACGCTCCTGTTCCGGCCGGCCCCGCAGGTACCAGGCGAGGACCAGCCCCCGGATCAGGAAGATCACGACCCAGGTACCGCTGAAGATCAACCCGTGGTCACCGAACGCCGTGGGCAGCGTGGCGGACATCAGCATCAGGCCGAACATGGTGCCCAGGATCAGCAGGGGGACCGGATGCCTCCGGGGGCTGTAGCTGTCGGTGATCAACGTGGTGGTCGCCCATACCGCGAACAGCGTCGACAGCAGGACCAGCGCTTGGGCGATGCCCGTCCAGCTCTGGTCGGCGGCCATCTTCATCGAGGTCATCGCCAGACCGGCGACCAGGGCGAGGTCGAAGAACAGTTCCAGCAGATCGGTACGCGGCGACCCGTTCGGCGTACGGATCGGCGCCCGACGCGTGCCACCGCTCACCGGCTCGCGCTTCTGGGCCACGGTGACAGCTTCACACCCGGAGGACCGCCGACGGGCGGGTTCGGTCGCACCTACCGCAGGCGTACGCCGGCGAGCAGCGTGTCCACGAAGGCGGGTCCGCTGTCCGGGGGCGGGGCGATCTGCACGTACACCAGGGCGGGTCGGCCGGGGTGCGGGGCGGCCGACTCGATGATCTGCGGCCGGCCCCGGTCGCAGTGGTACGCCACCACCGTCCACTCGACGCCCGCCTGCCGGGTGGTCCGGGTCGGCGCGGGCGTGCAGTCGCCGTGGGTGCGCTCGGCCAGGAATCCGGCCGGCGTGGCGCGGGCCGCCGCGCTGGCGGAGAGACCCACGAACGCGCCGGGCAGGCGGGGGTCGGTGGCCCACCGACGGGGTTGCGGTGACATCACCAGCGCCGGTTCGGGTTCGCCGTCGGCACCGTACTGACCGGCCCAGGTGGCACCCGTGGCGGACCAGCCGGGCGGCAACGCCACTGTCAACGGCCCGGCCGTGTACGTGCCGCCGACCGGACGAGCCGGCCCGGCACCGCCCGGCTCGGCGCCCACCGCACCCACCGCGGCGACGGCCACCACAGCGGCCCCGGCCAGCCGCGACCGGTACGGGCGGCGCCCTCCCGACCGCTGCGACGGCTGCTGCCGTACCGCGCCGCTCGCGCGGGTCAACGCGGCGTGCAGGGTGGCGGCATCGGGGTAGCGGTCGGCCGGGCGGTGGGCGGTGGCTCGGGCGAGCACCGCCGCGACCGCCGGGGGCACGTCGTCCCGCAGTCGAAGCTCCGGTGGGTGCCGATCGCTTCTGGTCGGGTTCGCGCCGGTGGGGTCGGCTCCCAGCAGTCGGATGCCGAGCCGGCCGAGCCCGTACACGTCGGCGCGGGTGTCGACCACCGCACCCGGATCGTCCTGCTCGGGGGCCATGTAGCCCGGGGTGCCGGCCCGGGCGGTCAGCCCGGAGGCGGCGGCGAGCGCCTTGGCGAGGCCGAGGTCGGCGATCAGCACCTGTTCCCCGCCGCCGGGGCCGGCGGAGCGGAACAGGATGTTGCCCGGGGTGAGATCACGGTGCACGACGCCGTGGCGGTGCAGCACGGCGACCCCGGCGCAGATCTCGCCGAGCAGCCGCAACGCCGCCGGCGCGGGGATCTCGCCCGCGGCCAGCCGGTCCCGCAGACTGCCCCCGTCCGCCCAGGCCAGGACCGCGTACGGGCGGCCGTCGGGCAGCTCACCGACGGCGTGCACCCGGATCAGCCGCTCGTGCTCCAGCCGGCGCAGCAGCCGGGCCTCGTCGAGGAAGCGTTCCCGCACCCGTAGGTCGTGGCTCCAGTTCTCGGCCAGCACCTTGATCGCCACGTGCGCGTCGAGCGCCCGGTCGTAGCCCAGCCAGACCGTCGCGAACGAACCGACGCCGAGCAGTCGCTCGACGGCGTAGGGCCCGATCCGCAGTGGAGCCGTCACCCGTCTCACCCCCGGCCCGCACGGTCGGTCGGCGTTTCTCTGCACAGTAGACCCGGCCGGTCGGAATCCCGACGAACCGTTGGCCCTGGGGCGGTGACTAAGAGGGCAGGAGACCCATGACCGAAGGAGCCACCATGAACCGTCCCGCGATCCTCCTCACCACCGCCGCGTTGGCGCTCGGCACGCTCGCCCCGGCGACCGTCGCCGGCCCGGCGGCGGCAGCGCCCCCGGCCGGCGGCACCGCGCCGGCCTCGGCCCGCGGTCCGCTCGCCGTCGCCGCCGGGCACAGCCACCCGCAGGTGCTCAGCGTTCGTGGCGTCGGCGTGTACCGCATCGGCGCGAGCCTGGCGTCGCTCACCGCCAACGGGCACATCGACTGGACCGTGCCGACCTGCGGCGGGGTGGTGCACGCCGGTGCGACCGGTTCCTGGGCGGGCGTGATCCTGCTGGCCTTCCGCGACGGGCGGCTGGTGGAGGTCGGTACGGCCACCGTGCCGCCACGTTCCCCCGCCGGCGCCTCGGTCGGCATGTCCTTCGACGAGTTGGAGGCGATCTACGGGCGGCGGGGTTCGCTGATCCGCAACGACGCGGGGGACGCCGAGGCGTACCTGGTCCGGGTGGGATCGCGGGTGGAGTTGTTCACCGGGCACCCGATCCGGCCGGGGGTGGGCTACTTCCAGGTCGGCCCGGCCAGCTTCGTCGAGCGGAACTTCCGGCAGGGCGCGTCCTGCTGAGTTTTCCCAGGTGCGGGGCGTCCGGTGTCGACCGGACGCCCCGCACGTCGTATCGGCCCGAGACGGAGGCTGGGCGGACACGATGATGTCGGGTGGACAACACTGTGTGGCACACAGTATGGTGTGACACATGGTTAGCGAGGACGTTCTACGGACGCACCTACAGGAGTTGCGTCGAGGCACCGTCGTGGTGGCCAGCCTGGTCGCGCTACGCCGACCGGACTACGGCTACGCACTGCTGCAACGGCTCAGCGACCACGGCTTCCCGGTCGATGCCAACACCCTCTACCCGCTGCTGCGCCGCCTGGAGGACCAGGGGCTGCTGACCAGCGAGTGGAACACCGAAGAGAGCCGACCGCGCAAGTTCTACCGGACCAGCGACGAGGGCGAGTCGATGCTGAACCGGCTCCTCGACGACCTCGCCGCCGTGCAGACCTCCATCACCGGGCTGATCCAAGGAGTCGACCGATGAACACCCTGACCGACCGCTACCTCGCCGCCACCCTGCGATCGGTGCCCACCCAGCGCCGCGACGAGATCGCCACCGAGCTGCGGGCCTCCATCGAGGACATGATCGACGACCGCACCGGCGGCGGCGCGGACCCGACGGTGGCCGAGCGGGAGGTGCTCACCGAGCTGGGCAACCCCGACGTGCTGGCCGCCCGGTACGCCGACCGCCGGTTGCAGCTCATCGGCCCGACCTACTACCTGCTCTGGCTGCGACTACTGAAGCTGCTGCTCAGCTTCATCCCGGCACTCGTCGGCACCATCGTCACCGTGGTCGAGGCGGCCGAAGGAAAGGGTTTCGGGGCCATCGGGCCCGGCATCGTCGCGGCCATGCAGGTGGCCGTGCAGATCGCCTTCTGGCTCACCCTGACCTTCGCCATCATCGAGCGCACCCAGACGGCCGTCGACCTGCCGGAGTGGACGGTCGACCAGCTGCCCGACGCACCGGTGCGACGAGGCATCCCCCTCGCCGACACCATCGCATCGGTGATCATGCTGGTGCTGACCATCGCGTACCTGCCGCTTCAGCACTACCACTCCTGGGTGCGCGGCACCGACGGCGAGAACATTCCGATCCTCGACCCGGCTCTGTGGTCGTTCTGGCTGCCGGCGCTGGTCGGGGTGCTGGCGCTCAGCGTGATCTTCGAGATCGTCAAGTACCGGATCGACCGCTGGACCTGGGACCTGTTCGGCATGAAGGCGCTGCTCAACCTCGCCTTCTCGGTGCCACTGGCGTGGCTGGCGCTCTCCGACCGACTGCTCAACCCGGCCCTCGGCGAGCGGCTCAGCTGGCTGGCGGAGGCAGACAACCGGGACTCCCTCGGCCTGGCCATCGCGGTGGGCGCGGCAGCGATCGTGGTCTGGGACCTGGTCGACACAGCCCGGAAGACCCGCCAGCAGACGACCGCGTGAGCGACACCAGAGTAGGCGGCCCGGCGCGTACCTCGCGTCGGGCCGTCGGCCGTCGTGGTGACCACGGCGGGCCGCCCGGGTGGAGGGCCTGGTGGGCGGCGTGGCATCGTTCCCGGATGACAGTGGCACCGCGACCGGAGTGGCGTCGTCCGGGTCCGACGGCGGAGCAGCGCCGAAACGACCTCTGGATCGGCCTGGGGATGACCGGGCTGGCGCTGGTCAGTCTGACCCTGGCCCGCAGCACCGGCGCATTCCTGCTGGGCCCACCGCCGTCCGGGCCGGAGCAGCTGTTCTGGACCGTCGCGGTGACCCTCCCGCTGATCTGGCGACGACGCCGGCCGACCGCGACCCTGCTGGTCGTCGCGGTGGCGTTCATCGCCGCGCAGGCGCGCTCGGCCCCGGAGAGCCAGTTCTCCTCCTGGGCCCTGTTCTGCGCCCTCTACACCGTCGGCGCCTGGGGGCAGGACCGCCAACTGTCCCGCCGGCTGCGGATCGGCGTGATCGCCACGATGTTCGCCTGGCTGGGGATCTACTACGCGGTGATGATCGACCACATTCCGGCGGACACCTTCGCCGACGCGGTCGGGCCGGTGCCACCGGTGCTCGCCGCGATGGTCAACGGTGTGCTGCTCAACGTGCTGGTCTTCGGTTTCGCGTACTTCTTCGGCGAGACCGCGTGGGTGGCCGCGCGCCGCGAGCACGAGCTGCGCGCCCAGGCCGAGGACCTGCGCCGGTCCCAGGCCGAGGCCCGGGAACGGGCGGTGCTCGGCGAACGCGTCCGGATCGCCCGCGAGCTGCACGACGTCGTCGCCCACCACGTGTCGGTGATGGGCGTACAGGCATCCGCCTGCCGCCGGGTGTTCGACCGCGACCAGGGCAAGGCCCGCACCGCGCTGACCGCCATCGAGCAGAGCGCCCGCACCGCCGTCGACGAGCTGCGCCGGATGCTCGGCGTGCTGCGGACCTCCGCCGGCACCGACGCCGCGCCACCGGCGGCCGGCGGCGTCGAACGGATCGACGAGCTGGTCGAGCGGGCTCGGGCCGCCGGGCTGACGGCCACCCTCGGGGTGTACGGCGACCCGGTCGCGTTGCCCGAATCGGTCTCCCAGACGGCCTACCGGGTGACGCAGGAGGCGGTGACCAACACCCTGAAGCACGCCGAGGCGGCCCTGCTCGACGTGCGGGTCCGGTACCTGGCCCGGGAGGTGGAGGTCGACGTGACCGACGACGGGCGGGGCGGCGGCCGGGCCGACACCGTCGGGTTGGGCCTGATCGGCATGCGCGAACGGGTCACCGCCCACGACGGCGAGCTGGAGGCCGGGCCGCGGGCCGGCGGCGGCTGGCGGGTACGCGCCCGCTTCCCCCTGGCGGCGTCGGCGGACCGGCCGGTGGGCCCACAGCGGGAGCCGAGCGGCAGGCAGCAGGCGGCAGCCGGCGCGGAGCCGTCGGCATGAGCGCGGCCACCCAGCAGGCACCCGACACCGGTCCGACGGTGCGGGTGCTGCTCGCCGACGACCAGCACCTCGTCCGTACCGGCTTCCGGGTCATCCTGGAGGTGGAGGGCGACATCGAGGTGGTCGGTGAGGCCGCCGACGGCGAACGGGCCGTCACCATGACCCGAGCCACCCGCCCCGACGTCGTACTCATGGATGTGGAGATGCCCGGGATGGACGGCCTGGAGGCCACCCGGCAGATCGTCGCCGACGGTCCCGGGGCGCCCGCGGTGCTGATCCTCACCACTTTCGACCGCGACGACTACCTGTTCGCCGCGCTGCGGGCCGGGGCCAGCGGCTTCCTGCTCAAGAACGGCACGCCAGAGGAACTGGTCGAGGCGATCCGGGTGCTGGCCAGGGGCGACGGTCTGCTCGCCCCGGAGATCACCCGCCGGGTGATCTCCACTTTCGCCCGACCCGGCGACCCGGCGGGCACCGCCCACCGGGGCCCGGACGCCGATGCCGCGCTGGCCGAGCTGACCCCGCGCGAACGGGAGGTGCTGATGCTGCTCGCCGCCGGGTCGAGCAACGCGGAGATCGCCGCGGCCATCCACCTGGGAGAGGCGACGGTGAAGACGCACGTGAGTCGGGTACTGGCGAAGCTCGGCCTGCGCGACCGGGTGCAGGCCGTGGTGTTCGCGTACGAGAACGGGGTGGTCCGCCCCGGCGGGTGACGGCGTCCGCCGCGAGGTGGACCCGCCCGCTCACTCGCCGGGCGGACGGCGCGGCGGCGTGATCGATCTAGCGTGGGTGTGTGACCAGAACGCTTCGCCTCGACGGCGTCGACCGCAGCTTCGGCGACCGTCAGGTGCTCAGGAACGTGTCCTTCGAGGTGTCCGCCGGCCGGATGACCGGTTTCGTGGGCGCCAACGGCGCCGGCAAGACCACCACCATGCGGATCATCCTGGGTGTGCTCGCCCCCGACGCCGGCGAGGTGAGCTGGGGCGGCACCACGCTGACCCGGCAGGACCGCCGCCGCTTCGGCTACATGCCAGAGGAGCGGGGCCTCTACCCCAAGATGACCACCCGCGAGCAGGTGGCCTACCTGGGCCGGCTGCACGGGCTGGACGCCGCCGCGGCACGACGTTCCACCGACGCGCTGCTGGACCGGGTCGGGCTCGGCGAGCGCGGCGACGACCTGCTGGAGACGCTGTCGCTGGGCAACCAGCAGCGCGCCCAGATCGCCGCCGCGCTGGTGCACGACCCCGAGGTGCTGGTGCTCGACGAGCCGTTCTCCGGCCTCGACCCGCTGGCAGTGGAGACCGTCGTGGCCGTACTGCGGGAACGGGCCTCGGCCGGCGCGCCGGTGCTCTTCTCCAGTCACCAGCTCGACGTCGTGGAGCGCCTCTGCGACGACCTGGTGATCATCGGGGACGGGGTGATCCGGGCAGCCGGCAGCCGGCAGCAGCTACGCGACTCGTACACCGTGCCCCGCTTCGAGCTGGTCGTGGAGCACGACGCCGGCTGGGTACGCGACCACCCCGGGGTGACTCTGGTCGAGTTGGACGGCGCGCGGGTGGTCTTCGACCTGCCGGCCGGCACCGACGAACAGCCCGTGCTGCGGGCCGCCCTGGCGCGCGGCCCGGTCCGCGCCTTCCGTCCGGTCAGCCCCTCGCTCACCGAGATCTTCCGAGAGGTCACCCAGTGAACGTCACCCAGGCCACCCGGCTGGTCGCCGAACGCGAGATCCGGGTCAAGCTGCGCGACCGCACCTTCCTGTTCGGCACGCTGTTCTTCCTGTTGATCGCCGCGGCCGGCACCATCCTGCCGCCGCTGTTCTCCGGTGGGCCGTCCACGGTGGCCGTGACCGAGAGCCTGGCCGCGCCGCTGCGCGCCGCCGGGCTGGAAGTCCGGGTCGTCCCCGATGACCGGGCCGCCGAGCAGGCCGTCCGCGACGACGACGTGGACGCTGCAGTGGTCACCGGACCAGCCGTCCTGGCCATGGACGACGCCCCCGACGACGTGGTGACGGCCCTGAGCACCCAGCCGACCGTGCGCCTGCTCGATCCGGACGCGGTCGATCCGGTGGTGGCGTTCCTGGTGCCGTTCGTCTTCGCGTTCGTCTTCTTCATCACCTCGCAGACGTTCGGTGTGCAGATCGCGCAGAGCGTCATCGAGGAGAAGCAGACACGGATCGTGGAGATCCTGGTCGCCGCCGTGCCGGTCCGGGCCCTGCTGGCCGGGAAGGTGGTGGCCGGGGCCATCCTGGCGTTCGCGCAGATCGCCCTGATCGCGGTGGTGGCGGTGATCGGACTTCAGATCGGTGACAGCGGAGGTCTGCTCAGCCTGCTCGCCCCGGCGATCGGCTGGTTCGTACCGTTCTTCCTGATCGGTTTCGTGCTGCTCGCCGCCATGTGGGCCGCGGCCGGCGCGCTGGCCAACCGGCAGGAGGACATCGCCGCCGTCTCGACGCCGGTGCAGCTCGCCGTCATGCTGCCGTTCTTCGCGGTGATCTTCCTGAACGACAACGCCACAGCGATGCGGGTGCTGTCCTACCTGCCGTTCTCGTCGCCCACGGCCATGCCGCTGCGGCTCTTCACCGGCGACGCGGCCGGCTGGGAGCCGATCGTCTCACTGGTCCTCCTGGTGCTCACCGCCGGCGCGTTCCTCCTCGCCGGAGCCCGGGTGTACGAGGGGTCGCTGCTGCGCACCAACGGCCGGACCTCGCTGCGTACCGCCTGGCGGGAGCGGGAGACGATCGGCTGAGCCAGCGGTCCGCCCCACGCGGGCGCCGGTGTCCTGATCGGATGCCGGCGCCCGCTGTCGTGCGGCACCGTTCCGAGCGCTGTTCGGCGGCCGTGAACAGCGCGAACACTCCTACGTTGAGCCGATCCTCACGGCAACGACCTGGTCGTCGCCGGTTTCCGGACCGGAAAGGCTCTCGATGTCCCCACCGATCAACGCACGGCAACTCCGCCGTCTGCTCAGCGTCGTGCTCGCGGTCGCCCTCGCCAGCACCCTCACGGCCCTCGTCCGCCCCGCGCCGGCCGCCGCCGCCCCGGGCGACCTCATCCTCAACGGCACGTTCGACAACGGCAGCACCGAGCCCTGGTGGACCCGGCTCGCCTCGACCAGCACCACTGTCAACGCCGGGCAACTGCGCGTCCGCACCAGCGCCACGGTGGGCAAGCCCGTCTGGGAGGACCTGGTCGGTCACTTCGAGTTCGGGGTG
Organism: Micromonospora sp. NPDC127501; assembly: GCF_040302185.1. Classification (NCBI taxonomy): domain Bacteria; kingdom Bacillati; phylum Actinomycetota; class Actinomycetes; order Micromonosporales; family Micromonosporaceae; genus Micromonospora; species Micromonospora sp. NPDC127501. Next base: position 174,785 of record NZ_JBEORJ010000003.1, read on the forward strand.
ACGGCCGCGCAGTCGTACCGGTTGCAGTTCGACGCCTCGGCCGACGTCAACCGTTCCCTGCGCGTCTCGGTCTCCCGGGCGGACACGCCCTTCACCTCCGCCGTCGACCAGAGCGTTGCGCTGACGTCCTCGATGCGCCGGTTCACCTTCGACTTCACGTCCCCGTTCGGCGACCCGAAGGCGGTGCTGCTGTTCCACTTCGGCGGCCAGGCCGCCTCGACGGTCCGGTTGGACAACATCTCGCTCACCCCGCTGGCCGTGAACCCGGCCACCGACCCGATCCTGTACTGGAACGGTGTCCTGCTGTCCACCTACAAGGCGCTGGACCTGCCACCCACCTCCTCGTCCCGCGAGGCCGCCATCCTGCACGCGGCGATGCACGACGCCGCCGTCTCGGTCACCGGGGTCGGCAACCCCTACCGGGTACGCGTGCCGGTCAGCTACCCCGGCACCATGGACAACGTCGTGGCGCCGTCCCTGCACGCGGCCATCGACAAGGCGGCGTACGACGTGCTGACCGCGCTCTACGGCGGTCAGGGCCAGTCCTACTCCCAGGCCCTCGCCGGCGCTGTCGCCCTCCGGCCGTCCGGGGTGAACGCCGCCGAGGCCGCCCGTGGTGGCACCGTCGGCGCGGCCGCGGCCGTCGCCAACCTCCAGGCCCGCGCCAACGACGGCTCCGGCAACAACACCCCGTACCAACTGGACGGCGTCCCCGGCTCGTGGCGGCCGACCAACGGCAAGGCGGCGGTCAGCCCGAACTGGGGCCTGGTCACCCCGTTCGCGCTCACCTCGGGCCAGCAGTTCCGGCCCGGTCCACCGGCCGGCGCCACCGGGTACGCCGACCTGCTCAGCAAGCAGGAGTACCGCACCCAGGTGCAGGAGATCCGCGACTACGGCGGCCGGACGTCGTCGCTGCGGACCCCCGAGCAGACGCAGATCGCGTTCTTCTGGGCCAACGACCTGGGGGGCACGTACAAGCCACCAGGTCAACTCTTCTCGCACACCCGGATCGTGTCGGAGCAGCGTCAGCTCGGCATCCTGGCCAACGCCCGGCTCTTCGGGCTGGTCGCCCTCGCCCTCGCCGACGCCGCCATCGCCGCCTGGGACGCCAAGTACCAGACGCCTGTCGACCTGTGGCGGCCGGTGACCGCCATCGAGGCGACGGAGGGCCCGGGTTGGCAGCCGCTGTCGCAGACCCGCGAGGGGGTGCCCTACACGCCGGCCTTCCCGGCCTACGTCTCCGGGCACGCCACCTTCGCGGGAGCCTGGTCCGCGGTGATGAAGAGGTTCTTCGGCACCGACGCGATCGCCTTCGACGCCACCACTGACGATCCGCACGCCGTGGACGTGGTCCGGCACATGACCGGCTTCGACCACGCCGCCGAGGAGAACGCGTTGAGCCGGATCTACCTCGGCGTGCACTATCGGTTCGACGCGGACGCCGGGCTCGCCACCGGCCGTTCCGTGGGCGCGTACGTCTTCGCCAACCGCCTGCGACAGTGAATCGTCAGTCGGGATGACGGGGGCTCCCCGTCCGGTTCCTGGACCGGGCGGGGAGCGTCACGCGTGACCGCTACGCCGCGCAGTTCCAGTGGCTGAAGTCGCCGGTACGAGACCAGACCTCTCGTGCCGTCCTGATGTTCCAGGCCGCGTCCAGCGCCGTCTGGCGGTCGACGCCGAACCGGGACACCTCCATGTCGCTGAACTGGAACAGCCCCCAGCGTCGTGTTCCGTCCTCGCCGACCTCCACCCGGTACGGGTCCAAGCCGGACAGGCAGCGCGCCACCTGCACCGCCCCGGCCGGGTCCTCCGGGAACGTCCGCCGCAGATGTTTGCCGATCCGGTCCTCCGACCAGCTGGCGGGCACCTTGCGATCGCCTGCCAACTCGTCGAACAACCGCTCGTCAGCGGTGCCACTGACCGGCAGAGCGCCAAACGCCTGGAACACCATCACCCGGCTGGTGGTGTCCGGGCCGAACCAGCCGTCGACCGGCACTGTGAGTCCGTCGGCCACCAGGTGCTGCTGGAGGTTCAGCACGCAGGGGCCGTACATGCCCTGGCGCAGCACCTCCGGGCATCCAGCGGTCGGCGAGCCGTCCGCTGTGGGAGGTGCGAGGGGTCGCAGCGCCCCGGCCGCTCCGACCGTCAGGACGCCGAGCACCGCCAGCAGCGCCAGGCGAAGCCAGCGACGGGCCGGCCAGGGCGCTTCGGGTCGCTGTGGAACCGAGCCGACGCTCGGGCGGATGTTCGCGGTGGCGGTCGTGGACGGGCCGGCAGGGGTCCGTGCCGCGTCATTGTCCCCCCGGCCCTGCTCGCCGAGGCGAGCCTCGAGGTCCCGCCGTGTCTCCAGCCACCTCTCGGCCTCGGCCGCCGGGGTGCCGCAGGCGGCCAGCAGCGCGACGACGGTGCGTTCCCGGGGCAGCGTCGTCCGCCCCAGCATCGTCGCGAGGGTGCTCGGTGGCAGCCAGTGCCCGGCCGCCGAGGCTTGTCGGGCGAGCTCCCGATAGGTCAGACCGGAACGTCGCCGCACCTCCCGGAGCGACGCCACGTACTCCCCCGCCGTGGCCGCCTGCGGCACCGGATCGCGGACAGCGTCATCCATCGAATCTCCCCGTGTCGTTGGTGGGCGGGCCCGAACCCGTGCCGGCGCGAGCCCGTCGGCCGTACACCGGTCAGCGGCGCGGCCATCGAGAAAAGACGCTAGGTAACCCGGTCGGCCAGGACAATGCCCTGGTCGCCGCGCTGGGCTGTCCGGGCAGCTCAGGGCAGCATGTCCGGATCCTGTCCGACCATCTCGGACAGTCGCCGGGACCCGACTTGCCTCCGCGTCCACAGTGTCTGGAGAATCGGGCGATGACCACGGGGGAGCTACGCCCGGACGACGCGTCCGACCCGGCCGAGTTCGTCGAGATGCTGCGCCAGCTCAAGGACCGGTCGGGGCTCACCTACCGGCAACTGGAGCAGCGTGCCGCGTCGACGGGTGACGTGCTGGCCCGTAGCACAGCGGCGGACATCCTGCGCCGGTCCACACTGCCGCGCCCCGAGGTGGTGGCCGCGTTCGTGCGGGCGTGCGGAGCGGGAGATCAGGCCGAGACGTGGGTGCGGGTCCGGCACCGCCTCGCGGCAGGTCAGCTCACCCCGCCGTCGCCGGCGGCGGACCCCTCGCCGGTCGACGCGGTCACGACCGTGGCCCCGGAGCACTCCGGCCCCGCCCGCGCACGGTGGTTCGCGCGGCCCGCGCCGCTGGCGCTGCTCGTCGTCGCCCTGCTGGCCACGCTCGGCGTCGGCTTCTGGATCGAGCGACGCGACGACGAGCGAGGGAAGACCGCGCAAACCACCGATCCGACCGCATCGGCGGGTGGCGGTGCCCGGTCGCCGAGCGCGGGGCCCAGTCAGATCCGCCCCGTCCGCAGCCCGCACCTCTGCCTCACCGAGGGTCGCGATCGCACCGGCCAGTACACCAAGGAGATAGCGGTCCAGCGGCCCTGCACGGAGGCCACCCCACCGGACACCTCACTGGAACCGGTGGCCGACGGAATGTTCTTCATCCACTGGGTCCACCCGGTGCTCGGCAAGGGCTGCCTCACCATCCGCGACGAGGATCCCGGCCGGAACCTGCTCGAACCCTGGAACGAGAAGGACTGCAGCGCGAACAGGCCGAAGCAGGTGTTCCACTTCGAACCAACCGGAGCGACGCCCGACACGTACCGCATCCGGCCCGACCGTACCGAGTTGTGCGTCGGCCTGCGCGACGACGACAGCGCCGTGGCGGACGCGGCGCTGGTCGAGCCGTGCACCGGTGGCCCGGATCAGGTGTTCCTGGTCAACGCGGTGCCCGGTAACTGACGTCGGCGCCGCTCAGCGCGCCGGTGGCACCTGATCCCAGCCGGCGGGCAGCGGGGGCGCCGTCCAGGTGGGGTCGGGCTGCCAGGTGGCCCACGACAGGTCCCACCAGCGCTCACCCCCGTCGAGTAGGGCGGCGATCCGGTCACCCTCGGCCTGGATGGCGTCCGCCATGCCCGGGTAGCGCCCCTCGACGAGGCGCTGGGCGAACATCTCCACGTCCTTCCAGACGTACCGGTCGGCGTCCGCGGCCCACCACAGGTCCAGTTCGTGGTCCAGGGTGTCCACCCCGATCGGGGTACGCCGCACCGGGTCCTGGAGGTTGAAGTACCAGCCGGCGAAGTCGCGCCCCGGCCCGGTCCAGAACACGTCGATCGAGTGCGCCTCACCGGGGCGTTGCAGCATCAGCTTGCCGTGCCCGGACCAGGAGCGGTGCCCGGCGGCCTCCCACGGGTGCCGCCCGCAGGGGAACACACCCGTGTCCGGAAAGCCGAACTCCGCCCCCGGTGGGAGGTAGAGAGCGAGCAGATCAGGCGAATCCTCGACGCAGATCGTCGGGCAGCCGAACCAGACCTCACCCCGCAGCACCTCACGCCGTACCACGGTGTCGCCAGGCGCGAACGGCTCCGCCACCACCAAGGCACCTCCTGGTTCGCCGCCCGCCGGCGACCCCCGCCGCGATCGTGCACTTCCTGTTGGCGATATGCCCTGCGTGACCCGGTCTGTCGGGTCAGAAAGTGCACGATCGCGGCGGGGTGAAGCGGGAGCGGGGCGGTCAGGCGTCGACCGCCGCCATCACGTCGTCGCTGACGTCGAAGTTGGCGTAGACGTTCTGCACGTCGTCGCAGTCCTCCAGGACGTCGATCAGCTTGAAGATCTTGCGGGCGCCCTCTTCGTCCAGCGGCACGTTGACGCTGGGGATCAGGGAGGACTCGGCCGACTCGTACTCGATGCCGGCGTCCTGCAACGCCGTGCGCACCGGGATCAGGTCGGTCGGCTCGGAGACCACCTCGTACGCCTCGCCGATGTCGTTGACCTCTTCGGCGCCGGCGTCGAGGACGGCCAGCATCACGTCGTCCTCGCTGGTGCCCTCCTTGGGGACGATCACCACGCCCTTGCGGGAGAACATGTACGACACCGAGCCGGCGTCGGCGAGCGAGCCGCCGTTGCGGGTCAGCGCGGTCCGTACCTCGGTCGCCGCGCGGTTGCGGTTGTCGGTGAGGCACTCGATGAGCATGGCCACGCCGCTCGGGCCGTACCCCTCATACATGATCGTCTGCCAGTCGGCGCCGCCAGCCTCCAGGCCGGAGCCGCGCTTGACGGCGCGATCGATGTTGTCGTTCGGCACCGAGCTCTTCTTCGCCTTCTGGATGGCGTCGAAGAGCGTCGGGTTACCGGAGGGGTCACCGCCGCCGGTCCGCGCGGCCACCTCGACGTTCTTGATCAGCTTGGCGAACATCTTGCCGCGCTTGGCGTCGATGACGGCCTTCTTGTGCTTGGTCGTCGCCCACTTTGAGTGGCCGGACATCTTCTACCTCCGTTGCTACCCGCCGTCTGCATCGACCGCACCGCTCACGCCCGCTCCCGCCGGCGCACGCGGAGGTGCCGGTCAGCTCTGGTGGAAGCCGTGGCGGGCAGATGGCCCTGCCGAATCTCCGCAATCCTACCGACGTCCCCCGGGTCCCTGTCACGCACCGCGCACGGCAGGACCGCCCGGCCCCGGCGGATCAGGGCAGACGGGACAAAAACCCTGGGCGAAGCCACGACCGCGGCGAGCATCATGGACAGCTCGGCGCGGTCGCCCGCCGTTCAGCAGGCGGCGCGGACCAGGTCCACGAAGTACGCGTGCACCCGCAGGTCACCGGTGAGCTCCGGGTGGAACGAGGTGGCCACCAGGTTGCCCTGTCGGACCGCCACGATCCGGTCGGCGGCCGGGCCGTCGGACACCACCCCGATGACCTCGACGCCGGCACCGACCCGCTCGACCCACGGCGCGCGGATGAACACCGCGTGGAACGGCTCGCCCGGCACCCCGACGACGGTCACCGGCGCCTCGAACGAGTCGACCTGCCGGCCGAAAGCGTTGCGCCGGACGGTCATGTCGATGCCGGCGAAACCGCGCTGATCGGGTCGACCGTCGAGCACCTCGGTCGCCAACATGATCATCCCGGCGCAGGAGCCGTAGACCGGCATGCCGTCGGCGATCCGCTTGTCGATCGGCTCGCGCATCTCGAAGATGTCGGCGAGCTTGCTCATGGTGGTGGATTCGCCGCCGGGGACGACCAGGCCGTCGACCGCGTCCAGCTCCGCAGGGCGGCGGACCGGGCGGGCGTCCGCGCCCGCCGCGGCCAGCGCCGCCACGTGCTCGCGGACGTCGCCCTGGAGCGCGAGCACACCGATCACGGGTGCCGTCATGGTCGCACCGTTCCTCTCCGCCTCCGCCGTTCGGGAAGAGCGCTCACCAACCGCGCTCGGCCAGGCGGTGCGGCTGCGGGATCTCGTCGACGTTGATGCCGACCATCGCCTCGCCGAGACCCCGGGAGACCTTGGCCAGCACGTCCGGGTCGTCGTGGAAGGTGGTCGCCTTGACGATCGCGGCGGCCCGCTGGGCCGGGTTGCCCGCCTTGAAGATGCCGGAACCGACGAAGACGCCCTCCGCGCCGAGCTGCATCATCATCGCCGCGTCGGCCGGGGTGGCGATCCCGCCCGCGGTGAACAGCACCACCGGCAGCTTGCCGCTCTCGGCGACCTCCTTGACCAGCTCGTACGGGGCCTGCAACTCCTTGGCCGCGACGTACAGCTCGTCGGTCGGCAGCGAGGACAGCCGGCGGATCTCCTGGCGGATCTTGCGCATGTGAGTGGTGGCGTTGGAGACGTCACCGGTGCCCGCCTCGCCCTTGGAGCGGATCATCGCCGCGCCCTCGGTGATCCGGCGCAGCGCCTCGCCCAGGTTGGTCGCGCCACAGACGAAGGGCACTGTGAACGCCCACTTGTCGATGTGGTTCGCGTAGTCGGCCGGGGTCAGCACCTCGGACTCGTCGACGTAGTCCACGCCCAGCGACTGGAGGATCTGCGCCTCCACGAAGTGGCCGATGCGGGCCTTGGCCATCACCGGGATGGAGACCGCCTCGATGATCCCGTCGATCATGTCCGGGTCGCTCATCCGGGACACCCCACCCTGCGCGCGGATGTCGGCGGGCACCCGCTCCAGGGCCATCACGGCGACGGCGCCGGCGTCCTCGGCGATCTTGGCCTGCTCGGCGTTGACGACGTCCATGATCACGCCGCCCTTGAGCATCTCGGCCATGCCACGCTTCACGCGGGCGGTGCCGACGACGGGGGCGGTACCGGTGTTCGAGGCGGTGTTTTCGGGCACGGCTCATCGCTCCTTGGACATGCTCTGGGGGTGGCAGCGAAAATGCTACGCGCGGTTCAACGCCGCACCGACAGCCAATCAGACCCCCGGTGGCCTGCACTGTGGCAGTGGTCACCGGCTCGCCGCGGCAGCCACGGCGCCGCTCGGAGGTCAGGCGGCGGGGACGTCCGCCGGCACGACGAGGGTCGGGTCGTCGATGTCGAAGTAGCGCGGCCACTCCCGGCCCCGCCCCATCCGCAACAGGCGCACCAGCGGCCGGCTGCGCGCCGAGCGGGCGTCCCGGACCAGGTCCGTGTGCACCTGCCGGGACAACGCCAGGCGACGACTCGCGGCGATCACCGCCGCGCAGTCCGGGTCGCCCGGGTCCAACTGGACGCCGCGCAACTGCCGGGTCAGGTCGTTCTCCGCCGCCTCCCGCTCGTCCGGGCTGGCGTCCAGGGCGATCCGGGCCGCCGCGTACAGCTCGACGCCGAAACGCCGCTCAGCCAGGACCGCGGCTGCCGCCGCCCGGCGCAGCAGGTGGGCGTCGAGGGCCCGGGCCGCCAGCTCCGCGCGGCCCTGTAGCCGCTCCACCCGGCCGGCGGTCCAGATGAGGTACGCCGCGACTAGCCCCACGACCACGCTCGCGGCCACCACCCACCACATGTGCGGCATCGTAGTGCTGCTCCGTTTCGTCCGATTGGGCGCGGCCGGACCGGTCCCACCGGTCACCTCCGCACCATCCGTCACACCGGCTCAGCTCAGCCCCACCCACTCCTGGTCGATGACACGCCCGTCAGTTGCCTCGATCGCCGCTGCGTATACCTCCAGAACACGGCGAGCAACCACCGGCCAGTCGAAATTCGCGACCACCTGATCGCCGCAGGCACTGAGCGTGGCCCGCGCGGCCGGGTCGTCCAGCAGCTCGGCCAGCACGTCACGCAGCCCCACCGGGTCACCGGTGGGGAAGAGCCGACCGGCGCGACCACCGTCGAGCACCCGCCGGAACGCGTCCAGGTCACTGGCGATGACCGTCGTCCCTGCGGCGAGGGCCTCGGTGAGGATCATGCCGAACGACTCACCGCCGGTGTTCGGGGCGACGTAGAGGTGCACACTGCGCAGCATGCGCGCCTTGTCCGCTTCACTGACCAGGCCGAGGAAGGTGATCTGCTCGTGCAGCTCGGCCGGGAACTGGTCGTACAGGTCGTCGGGGTCGCCCGGGCCGGCGACGAGCAACCGCAGACCGGGCCGGGTGGCGGCCAGCGCCACGAACGCGTCGCGCAGCACCGGGAAGCCCTTGCGTGCCTCGGTGAACCGGCCCAGGAAGCCGAGCGTGCCGCCGGTGCCGGCCGCGCACTCCCCCGGCCAGCCCGGCAACGGCTCGGCGTCGGCGAACTTGGCCACCGCCACCCCGTTGGGGATCTCCACCGCCCCGCCGTCCATGTGCTCGACCTGCACCTTGCGGGCCAGCGCGCTCACCGCGATCCGGGCCGTGATCCGCTCCAACACGATCTGGAGCACACCCTGCGCGGCGGCGAGGACCCGCGAACGGGTCATCGCGGTGTGGAAGGTGGCCACCACCGGGCCACGGGCGGACAGCACGGCCAGCAACGACAGACTCAGCGTGAGCGGCTCGTGCACGTGCAGCACGTCGAAGTCGCCGTTGGTGATCCACCGCCGCACCCGGGCGGTCGACACCGGGCCGAACGCGATCCGGGCCACCGACCCGTTGTACGGCAGCGGAACGGCCCGGCCGGCGGACACCACGTACTCCGGCAGCGGCGAATCCTCGTCGGCCGGCGCGAGCACGCTGACCTCGTGGCCCAGCACGATCAGCGCCTCGGCGAGGTCCATGACGTGGTTCTGCACCCCGCCGGGCACGTCGAAGGAGTACGGGCACACGATGCCGATCCGCATCCGTCAGCCCACCTCCTCAGGCCGGGCCGGAGGCCGACGAGGGCAGCGTCGCGCCCTGCCCCGACCTCGCCTGGTCCAGCCACATCCGCTGCAACATGTGCCAGTCTTCCGGATGCCGGGCGATACCCGCCGCCAGACGGTCGGCGATCAGCTGGGTCAGCGACCGGACCCGCTGGTCCAGCGGCCCCACCTCGGGCCCCGGCACCGGCAACGGACCAGCCAGCGACGCGCAGGCGGCATCCGGTTCGTACCACAGCGAGGCCACGTAGAGCGGCGCGCCGGTGTGCAGCGCGAGCAGCGCCGGCCCGGCGGGCATCCGGGTCTTCCCACCGAAGAAGTCCACCTCCACCCCCCGGGCGGAGAGGTCCCGGTCGGCCAGCAACGGCACCACCGCGCCAGCTCGTAGCCGGTCCAGCAGCACGTCGAACGCCGGACGCGGCCCCCCGTGGGTCGGCAGGATCTCCATTCCCAGACTCGCCCGGAAGGCCAGGAAACGCTTGTACACGCCCTCCGGCTTGAGCCGCTCCATCACCGTGGTGATCGGCCAACCGGTCGCCGCCACCCAGGCGCCCGCGGCATCCCAGTTACCGGCGTGCGGCAGGGCCACCACCGCGCCGCGACCGGCGGCCACGTCGGCGGCGAGCAGCTCGGCGCCGTCGAGCCGGAAACCGGACAGGATCTGCGAGCGGCTCAGGGCGGGCAGCCGGAACGCCTCCATCCAGTACCGGGCGTACGAGCGCAATCCGCGCTTGACGAGATCGTCCAACTCGGCGTCGGGCAGCTCCGGGCCGACCACCCGGCGCAGGTTCGCGCGCAGTCGGGCCGTACCCGCGCCGCCGGCGCGGTGGGCGCGGTCCGCGCCCGCCTGGAACACCGTCGCCACCAACGGCCGGGGTAGCGCGCGGACCACCCGCCACCCGGCGATGTAGCCCAGCTCGGTGAGGTTCACGCGACTCTGCCGCCGGTCGTCCGACGCCGGGCCGGAACGCCACTCATGCCTGGCCGTCCGGCTGGAGCTGCTGGGCCTGGCGGTAGACGTGCGTCATCCGCTGCCCCACCGTGAAGATCGACACGGCGGCGAGCAGCCAGAGCGCGATCTCCAGGGCCGGATCGACACCGACACCGGTGAGGATCCCGCCGACCCCGACGATCAGCAGTCGCTCGGTGCGCTCGGCGATGCCCACGTTGCAGGTCATGCCCAGCCCTTCGGCACGGGCCTTGACGTAGGAGACCAGGCTGCCGGCGGCGAGGCAGACCAGGGCGGCGGCCACCCCGGAGTGGTCGCCCTGCGTGGCCAACCAGTACGCCACCGCGCCGAAGACGGCGCTGTCGGCGACCCGGTCCATGCTCGAATCGAGGAAGGCGCCGAATTTGGTGGAGCCGCCGCTCATCCGGGCCATCGTCCCGTCGAGCAGGTCGGTGAGCGCGAACAGGGTGACGATCAACGCGCCCGCGACCAGGTGGCCGCGAGCACCGAAGCCGAGCGCGCCGACGAGCACACCAACGGTGCCCGCGACGGTGACGGCATTGGGGGTGACGCCCGCGCGCAGCAGGGCGCGGGCAATCGGCTCTACGACGCGGGTCATCCCCGCGCGGGCCGACACTTGGAAGATCTTCGCCATGGCGGTCCCCACGATAACGGTCCGCCCAGCTCCGCCGATACGGACGGTACCGCCGACCCGCCCGGGGGAGGCTTGTGCCTACCCGGCAACGGGTGTGAGATCGAGCCGGGAGGTGAGCCAGCTCACCCGTCCGCCCGTCCCGTTCCCGCTGTGCAGCAGACCACCGGAGGATATCGCCGCGCACTCGCCCCGGGCCGCTTCCCGTCGCGCGGCGGTCGCCACCACCACCGGCTGAGGGAGGTGCGCCCCATGGCGCAGAAGAGTCACGAGAAGGGTTCCACCGGCGGCACGCCGGTGGTGACCGAGCCCGAGCGGGTTCGCAACGTGGTGCTCGTCGGGCACTCCGGGGCGGGCAAGACCACACTGGTCGAGGCACTGCTCGCGGCGACCGGCACGATCGGCCGCGCCGGCACCGTGGTCGACGGCACCACGGTCGGCGACCACGACCCCGCCGCCGTACGCCAGCAGCGCTCGGTCAGCCTGTCCTGCGCGCCGCTGCTGCACAACGGCATCAAGGTCAACCTGCTGGACACCCCCGGGTACGCCGACTTCGTCGGTGAGCTGCGCGCCGGGCTGCGGGCCGCCGACGCCGCGCTCTTCGTGGTGTCCGCCGCGGGCGGCATGGACGCGGCCACCGTCGCGCTCTGGGAGGAGTGCGCCGCCGTCGACATGCCCCGCGCGGTCGCGGTGGCCCGACTGGACCAACCCCGCGCCGAGGTCGACGAGACGGTGGCGCTCTGCCAGCGCCTCTTCGGCGACAACGTGATGCCCCTCTACCTGCCGATGCTCGGCGATGACGGGGTCTCCACCGAGGGGCTGCTCGGCCTGATCACCCGTCGGGTCTTCGACTACAGCGCGGGGCTGCCCGCCGACGTCCGCGACCCGGACCCGGAGCACCAGCGGGCCATCGACGAGTCCCGCGACGAGCTGATCGAGGGGATCATCGCCGAGAGCGAGGACGAGACCCTCATGGACCGCTACCTCGACGGCGAGGAGATCAGCGACGAGGTGCTCATCGACGACCTGGAGAAGGCCGTCGCCCGGGGCCACTTCTACCCGGTGGTGCCGGTCTGCGCCCAGACCGGTGTCGGGCTGGACGTGCTGCTGGAGGTGCTGACCGCCGCGTTCCCGTCGCCGCTGGAGCACGAACTGCCGGCGGTGACCGGCGTGGACGGCTCGCCGCGTCCGCCGCTGAGCTGCGACCCGGCCGGGCCGCTGGTCGCCGAGGTCGTCAAGACCACCATCGACCGCCACGTCGGTCGGGTCTCGCTGGTCCGGGTCTTCTCCGGCACGCTGCGCCCCGACCAGACCGTGCACGTCTCCGGGCACGGCATGGCCGAACGTGGGCACCCCGACCACGATGCCGACGAGCGGGTCGGGCACATCTACACACCGCTGGGCGCCACCCTGCGGGAGGTGTCGCTCTGCGTCGCCGGTGACATCTGCGCGATCACCAAGTCGGGCAGCGCCGAGACCGGCGACACCGTCTCGACCAGGGACGACCCGCTGCTGATCGCACCCTGGGAGATGCCGGAGCCGCTGCTGCCGGTGGCGATCGCCGCCCGCAGCCGCGCCGACGAGGACGCCCTGGCCCGCAACCTCGCCCGCCTGGTCGCGGGCGACCCCACGCTGCGGCTGGAGCGCAACCCGGAGACCCACCAACTGGTGCTCTGGTGCATGGGCGAGGCACACGCGGACGTGGTGCTCGACCGGCTGCGCGCCGGCGGCGTCGAGCTGGACACCGAGCCGGTCAAGGTGTCGCTGCGCGAGACCCTGACCGTGCCCGCGAAGGGGCATGGTCGCCACGTCAAGCAGTCCGGCGGCCATGGCCAGTACGCGGTCTGCGACATCGAGGTCGAGCCGCTGCCCCGCGGCAGTGGCTTCGAGTTCGTCGACCGGGTGGTCGGCGGAGCGGTGCCGCACAACTACATCCCGTCCGTGGAGAAGGGCGTCCGCGCCCAACTGGAGCGCGGCCTGGTCGCCGGGCACCCCGTGGTGGACCTGCGGGTGACCCTGGTCGACGGCAAGTCGCACAGCGTCGACTCCTCCGACGCGGCCTTCCAGACCGCCGGGGCGCTGGCGCTGCGCGACGCCGCCGAACGTGGCCAGCCGGCCCTGCTGGAGCCGATCGACGAGGTCACCATCCGGGTTCCGGACGGCTCGGTGGGCACGGTGATGGGCGACCTGTCCGGCCGGCGCGGCCGGGTGCTCGGCACCGAACCGGACCCGGACACCGAGGGCCGTACCCTCGTTCGCGCCGAAGTGCCGGCCACCGAGCTGCTTCGGTACGCCGTCGAGCTGCGCTCCATGACGGCCGGCACCGGCACCTTCCGCCGCCACTTCGTCCGCCACGACCCCATGCCCGCCCACCTGGCCGACCAGACCCGCAAGGAACAACTCCCCTAAACCCCGCCCCAGGCCCGGCGATCTTGCACTTTCTGTTGTCCTCATGTCGCTGTTGCGGCACAGGTCGCCGCAGGAAGTGCAAGATCGGCGGAGCGTGAGGTGACGCCGGGGGTCTACGGGTGGACTGTGGGGCGGGTGGGGCGGGGCCAGTGGGGGCGGTCGGCGTCGCGCAGGGCCGCGGTACGGACGGCGGCGAGTTGACGCTCCACCTCGACGAACTGGTCCGCCGGCAGCGGGCCCCGGTGCAGCGCGGCGGCGTTCTCCTCGACCTGGGCGACCGTACGGCAGCCCGGGATCGGGATGGTGCGGCCGCTGCGCGCCCAGATCCAGCCCAACGCGCCCTGCGCGAGGGTGCGCCCGTCGGCGGTGAGCGCGGCACGGACAGTGCCGACCCGGCGCAGCCACTCCGGTGCCGGCCGGCCACCCCGGAACCACTCCAACCAGCCCGGGGTCAGCCCGCGTACGTCGTCGCGGGGCAGTGTCGACCCGGCCGAGTACTTGCCGGTGAGCAGCCCCATCCCGAGTGGGCCCCGGTTGACGCTGGCCAGGTCGTACTTGTCGCAGACGGCGAGCAGCTCGGGGGCGTCGCGCAGCACCGACAGGGCGTGTTGCACGGCGGTGGCACCGGCGGCGGCCTGCCCGAACGCGGCCGCCCGGTCGGTGCGGTCGGTGCTCCACCCGTACGCCCGGATCAGGCCCTCGGCCACCAGGTCCTCACAGGTCCCGATCAGCGCCTGCGCCCTCGGCACCGACAGGTCGGCCAGGTGCAGCTGATAGAGGTCGATCCGGTCGGTGTCCAGCCGGCGCAGTGAGGCGGTCACGGCACTGCGCAGGTATCCGGGCGACGCGTCCTCGCCGGTGGCCTGCCGGCCGGCCTCGTCGAAGGTGTAACCCCACTTGGTGGCGATCACGGCGTCGTCGCGGCGACCGGCGAGCGCGCGACCGAGCACCCGCTCGCCGTGCCCGGCCCCGTACGTGTCGGCGGTGTCGAAGAGGGTGATGCCGAGGTCGAGTGCCCGGCGGACCGCCCGCACCGACTCGTCGTCGTCGACCGCGCCCCAGCCCAGCGGCTGGGTGCCCTCCGCCCAGGGCCCGCCGATCGCCCAGCACCCCATGCCGAGGGCGCTGACCTCGATGCCGCTGCGCCCCAACACCCGCGTCGTGACTGCCATCGGCCGATCGTGCCACCTTCGGCGGGCCGGGGCGTAGCAGATCGGCGGGCGGACACGCGGGTGCAGGGAGACGGTCACGGTGCGGCATGATCAATGCCATGCGACGGCTCGGGGTGGACATCGGCGGGGTCATCATCGAGCCAGCCGACGACGACGCGGACACGTCGTTCTTCGGCGCGCACTACCTGCGTACCCCGGCCGTCGTCGGGGCGTTCGACGCGCTCACGGCGCTCGGTCCGGCGTTCGACGAGGTGCACCTGGTGTCCAAGTGCGGGGAGTCCACCGAGCGGCGTACCCGGGACTGGCTGGCCCACCACGACTTTCCGGCCCGCACCGGCATCCCGGTCGAGCGGGTGCACTTCTGCCGCACCCGACCGGACAAGGCGCCGATCGCCAGACGCCTCGGCCTGACCCACTTCGTGGACGACAAGCTGGAGGTGCTCGGCTATCTCGACTCGGTGCCGCACCGCTTCCTGTTCCGGCCCCGAACGGCCGAGGTCGCCGCACACGCCGCGCTGCTGCCCCGCGTACGCCGGGTGGAGAGCTGGTCGGAGCTGACCCCGCTGCTGCGCGCCGACTAGCCGGACCGGTGCGGAGGCCGCGCGACCGGCGCGGCGCGGCCGGCGGCGGTCAGGACGGCCAGGCGCGGGCGAGCAGGTCGCGGGTGTCGCCGAGCAGCTGCGGCAGGACCTTGGTACGGCCGATCACCGGCATGAAGTTCGCGTCGCCGCCCCAGCGCGGCACGACGTGCTGGTGCAGGTGCGCGGCGATGCCGGCACCGGCCACCCCGCCCTGGTTCATGCCCAGGTTGAAGCCGTGGGCGTTGCTGACCTTGCGGATCACCCGCATGGCGGTCTGGGTGTACGACGCCAGCTCGGTGGTCTCCGGCACGTCCAGGTCCGTGTAGTCGGCGACGTGCCGGTAGGGGCAGACCAGCAGGTGCCCCGGGTTGTACGGGTAGAGGTTGAGCACCACGAAGACGTGCTCGCCCCGGGCCACCACCAGGCTCTCCTCCGGGGGCAGCTGCGGCCCTCGGCAGAAGGGGCAGCCGGTGGGCTTCTCGTAGCCCTCGGCCGGGCGGTCCTCGCCGGAGATGTAGGTCATCCGGTGCGGCGTCCAGAGCCGCTCCAGGCCGTCCGCCATGCCGTCACTGTCCGTGTGCCGTTCCGCCCCTGTCACGAGCCGATCCTACGGAGCCCCGCGGGCACGCCGCGACACGCGCCTTCGGGAAACCCGGGACTGCAAGTTCTTGACGGATCAAAGTCAAGGCATGAAACTTCCATGCATCCACGTACTTCCATGCATTGATGGAGGGCTACATGTTCCGACGGCTCGGCAGGTTCCTCGCGGCACTGGCGTTGACCGCCGCCACCACAGTGGCCGGCGTCACCCTCACTGCCGGCGCGGCCCAGGCGGACGGCTGCTACACCTGGGGACGCACCCTGTCCCAGGGGGCGTCCGGCGAGGACGTCCGGCAACTCCAGATCCGGGTCGCCGGCTACCCCGGCTACGGCGCGGTGCTCACCCTCGACGGCGCGTACGGCCCGGCCACCCGATCGGCGGTGATCCGCTTCCAGCAGGCGTACGGGCTGCCCGCCGACGGCATCGCCGGCCCACAGACGTTCAACCGGCTCTACGCCCTCCAGGACGACGACTGCACCCCGGCCAACTTCAGCTACCCCGAGCTGAACAAGTGCAACAGCGACTGGTCCGGCGGCGCGGTCTCGGCGAGCACCGCCCGGTTCAACGCGCTCGTCTCGATGTGGAAACTCCAGGCCATGCGGCACGCCCTCGGCGACGTGTCCATCGCGATCAGCAGCAGCTTCCGCAGCTACGCCTGCAACAGCGCCGTCGGCGGAGCGTCGAACAGCCGACACCTGTACGGCGACGGAGTCGACCTGGTCGGGTCCCCGTCGTTCTGCCGGCTGGCACAGCAGGCCCGCAACCACGGCTTCGGGCAGATCCTCGGCCCCGGCTACCCCGACCACAACGACCACACCCACGTGGCAGCCGTCGGAGGCTGGTCAGCGCCCAACTGCGGCATCTGACACCCCGCCACCGCCTCCGGCGCTACCTCCGGGCGCAGCGCTCTCGGCGCCACGCTCTCGGCGCCACGCTCTCGGCGCCACCTCTGGCGAAGATCGCGCTCGAACATGGAAGTAGTGGCCTCCCCCACCTGGGAGGCCACTACTTCCTGGATCGAGCGCGATCATGCGGCACGCGGGCCGCGAGCGAGCCGTGACGGGCCGCGAGCGGGTCGCCCGAGCGGGCCGCGGGCGGCACGCCGACGGCAGGCAGGGGTCCCGTTACTCGGCGGCGGCGGACGGGCCGATGTTGGTCCGTGAGCTGACCACGTCCAGCACATGGGTGACGGCTTCGGCGACCGGCACCCCGTTGCGCTGGGAGCCGTCGCGGTAGCGGAAGGACACCGTGCCGGCGGCCACGTCGTCGTCACCGGCGATCACCATGAACGGGATCTTCTGCTGCTGGGCCGTCCGGATCTTCTTCTGCATCCGGTCGTCGCCCGCGTCCACCTGGGCCCGGATCCCCTCGGCGCGCAGCGCCGCGACGAAGCCGTGCAGGTAGTCGGTGTGGTCCTCGCGGATCGGGATGCCGACCACCTGCACCGGGGCCAGCCAGGCCGGGAACGCGCCCGCGTAGTGCTCGGTGAGCACGCCGAAGAACCGCTCGATCGACCCGAACAGCGCCCGGTGGATCATCACGGGCCGCTGCCGGCTGCCGTCGGCGGCCTGGTACTCCAGCGCGAACCGCTCCGGCTGGTTGAAGTCGACCTGGATGGTGGACATCTGCCAGGTCCGGCCGATGGCGTCACGGGCCTGCACGGAGATCTTCGGCCCGTAGAACGCCGCGCCGCCCGGGTCGGGTACCAGGTCCAGGCCGGAGGTCTCGGCGGCGGTCCGCAGCGCCTCGGTGGCCTCGGCCCAGTCCTCGTCGGCCCCGATGAACTTGGGCGAGTCGTCCCGGGTCGACAGCTCCAGGTAGAAGTCGTCCAGGCCGTAGTCGCGCAGCAGGTCGAGCACGAAGCTGAGCAGCGTGGACAGCTCACCGGCCATCTGCTCGCGGGTGCAGTAGATGTGCGAGTCGTCCTGGGTCAGGCCACGGACCCGGGTCAGGCCGTGCACGACGCCGGACTTCTCGTACCGGTAGACCGTGCCGAACTCGAACATCCGCAGCGGCAGTTCCCGGTACGACCGCCCGCGCGACCTGAAGATCAGGTTGTGCATCGGGCAGTTCATCGCCTTGAGGTAGTAGTCCGCGCCCTCCAGTTGCATGGGCGGGAACATGGTGTCCGCGTAGTACGGCAGGTGACCGGAGGTCTGGAACAGCTGCGCCTTGGTGATGTGCGGGGTGTTGACGAACTCGTACCCCGCCGCCTCGTGCCGCTGGCGGGAGTAGTGCTCCATCTCGCGGCGGATGATGCCGCCCTTGGGGTGGAAGACCGCCAGGCCGGAGCCGATCTCGTCGGGGAAGCTGAACAGGTCGAGGTCCGCGCCGAGCTTGCGGTGGTCGCGCCGGGCGGCCTCCTCCAACAGCTTCAGGTACGCCTTGAGCTCGTCGCGGGTCGGCCACGCGGTGCCGTACACCCGCTGTAGTTGGGGGTTCTTCTCCGACCCCCGCCAGTACGCGGCGGCGGAGCGCATCAGTTTGAACGCGCCGATCAGTCGGGTGGTCGGCAGGTGCGGGCCCCGGCACAGGTCCGACCAGCAGACCTTGTCCTCCTTGGCGTCGAGGTTGTCGTAGATGGTCAGCTCGCCGCCGCCCACCTCCATCACCTCGTCGGTGTCCAGGCCCTCACCCTTGACCTCGATCAACTCCAGCTTGAACGGCTCGTCGGCCAGCTCGGAGCGCGCCTCGTCCAGGCTGCCGAAGCGGCGACGACGGAACCGCTGCCCGGACTTGATGATCTCCTGCATGCGCTTCTCGAGCTTGCTGAGGTCATCGGGCTGGAACGGCTTGTCGACGTCGAAGTCGTAGTAGAAGCCGTTCTCGATGGGCGGGCCGATGCCCAGCTTGGCCTCGGGGAAGATGTCCTGCACGGCCTGGGCGAGGACGTGCGCGGTGGAGTGGCGCAGCACGTTGAGCCCGTCGGGCGAATCCAGGCTGACCGGCTCGACGACGGTCTCCTCGGCTGGCGTCCAGTCCAGGTCGCGCAGCTGGCCCTGCGGGTCGCGGACCACGACGATCGCCTTGGGGCCGTTCGCGGGCAGTCCGGCCGCGGCCACCGCGTCGGCCGCCGTGGTCCCGGCGGCGACGACGACGGGGTCGGCCACGGCGGGGGTACGGGGTGCGGACACGGTGACTCCTCCAAGTGGTACGAAACGGTGCCGATCCTCGGCTCCTGCCGATGCTATCGGTCGCCCCGCCTCCGACCGGGAAGGGCACCTCCCTACCGCCGACGTTGAACCTTTCGCGCCTCGCAGCCGAACTAGAAGGTGTGGCCGGAAACCGGTGCCGGCCGCGTCGACACGGATGGGGGCACGAGATGGCGAGCACGCACGGCGGTGGCCGTCGGCGGCGGATCGTGGCGGCGACCGCGGTGACCGCCGCTGGGCTGCTGCTCTGGCCTGGCACGGCGTACGCGGCGGACGTGACGACCACCCCGACCGAGGCCCGGCAGGGCGACGCGGTACGGCTGGAGTTCAGCGTTCCGGAGGAGCGGGCCGGCACGAAGACCAACCAGATCGAGGTCCGACTGCCGGCCGACGCGCCGATCGCCGAGGTCTACCCCATGTCGGTCAACGGCTGGGCGCCCCGGATCAGCTCCCGCACCCTGGACAAGCCGGTGGCCGGTATCCACTCCTCCGGGGTGAGCACTGTGACGACCGCGGTCACCTGGGTCCGGGTCGGGGCGAGTGACCCCGGGCCGGCTCGGCTGGCGCTCTCCATGGGGCCGATGCCGCAGGCCGAGCGGCTCACCTTCGAGGTCGTCCAGACGTACGCCGATGGCACTGTGGTCCGGTGGGCGGACGCCACCGGCCCGCACCGGGCCCCGACGCTCGCCCTGCTGCCGGCGGCGCCCGGCGCGGCGGGGCCGGCCGCACACGGCGGGCACGCCGGCCCGGCGGCCGGCGCACCGGACGCGGCGGACAGCGGTGCGGACGCCGCACCGCCGGCCCCGGCGGACGGCGCCGACGAGGGCAGCGCCGACGGGATGCTGGCCGCCGGCCTACTGGCCGGGCTGGGCGGCGGCGCGGCGATCGGCTGGCTGGTCAGCCGGTGGCGCCGCCGCGACCCGGACGAGGCCACCGCGCTCGCCGAGGTGACCGGCGGCCCGGACGAGGCCGCGACGCTGGCCGAGATAACCGGTCGCGGAGACGACACCGCAACGCCGGACCCGACGCCCGCCGACCCGCAGCCCGCTGTTCCCGCAGCATCGCGGTGATCCACTGCGCTTCCTGGGAACCGCGGCATCCCCGCCGCCCGGACGACCCGATTTGCAGGAAGCCGAGGTGATCGTGCGCAGGGCCGCGCAGGGGCAGGCGCAGCGCAGGGCAGCCCCCCGCCTGGCCAGGGCATCCCCCCGGGGAGTCAGGGGAGCCAGGTAGGTAGCGGCTCGCGGGCGGCGAGCCACTTTTCGGGCACCCCGCCCGGGGTGCCGACGCCGGTGTGCGCCGCCACCACCGCTCCGGCGATGGCGGCCGTGGTGTCCACGTCCCCACCGGCCCGTACGCACGTCTCGATGGCCGCCGGATAGTCGTCGAGGTGCGTGGCGGCCACCCAGAGGGTGAACCCGACGGTGTCCTGGGCGATCACCCGGGAGCCGTTGCCGAGCGCCGCCACCACCCGGGGCAGCGGCCGGCCGAGCAGCCCGGCGGCCCGGTGTACGCCCCGATGCACCTCGGTGCCCGGGTCGAGCGCGGCGGCGATCCCGGCGAGCAGCCGCTCCGGGGCCGGCCGGTGCCCGTCGAGGCGGGCCCGGGCGGCCAGCGCGGCGGCGACGGCGATGGCGACCGCCCCGGCGATCCCCTCCGGGTGCGCGTGCGTCACCTCTGCGGACGCACGGGCCTGCGCCGCGGCGCGCGCCGTCGAGTCGGCGAAGTACGCGCCCAGCGGGCCGACCCGCATCGCCGCGCCGTTGCCGCAGGAGCCCTGACCGTCGAAGGCGGACGCGGCGGCCAGCGGCCACGGGGTGCCGCTGCGGATCAGCCCCAGGATGAGCATCGCGCCCGCGCCGTAGCCCCGTCGCTCGGTACATCGCTCGGCGAAGGAGAGGGCCAGCCGGTCCCGGTCGATGCCGCCGGAGTCGGCCAACTGGGCGAGGACCGAGCAGGCCATCTCGGTGTCGTCGGTCCATTCCCAGGGCGCCGGCGGCAGCGCGTCGGCGGCGAGATCCACGGGCGCGGGCCCCGGCAGGAAGTACTGCGCGCCGAGCGCGTCACCGGTGGAGAGACCGGCGAGGCTGTCCCGGGCGAGCGCCAGGCGGGCATCGGCGAACAGGGTGAACGACATCGTCGTACCAGCTTGCCCGGTCGCCAGGCACGCCGCAACGCGATCAACTTGCCAGGCCAAGTACGGTCTTGTCGTGGCCTCCGTGCTCCTGGTCGAAGACGATCACGTCGTACGCGGCGCGATGCTGCGTTCCCTCACCGACCGGGGGCATGCCGTACACGCCGTGGGTACGGCGTTGGACGCCCTGCGCCGGGTCGCCGCGGAGACACCCGACCTGGTGGTGCTCGACCTCGGCCTACCCGATCTGGACGGCTCGGACGCGCTGCGGATGCTGCGCGGCATCACCGACATTCCGATCATCATCGCCACCGCCCGCGACGACGAGCAGTCGGTGGTCAAGCTGCTGCGCGCCGGCGCCGACGACTACATGGTCAAGCCGTTCACCGGCGCGCACCTGGACGCCCGGATCACCACGGTGCTGCGCCGGGCGGGCCGGGCCAGTCGGTCCGTGCAACCCGCGGTGCACAGCGTCGGCGGGCTGCGGGTGGACGTGGGCGAGCGCAGCGCCCAGCTCGACGGGGAGCCGCTGGCGCTGACCCGCAAGGAATTCGACCTGTTGGCGTATCTCGCCGCACGACCTGGGCGGGTAGTGTCCCGCCGGGAACTCTTGGAGGAGGTATGGCGGCAGCCATCGGTCGGCGAGGATCAGACCATCGACGTTCACCTGTACTGGCTCCGCAGAAAGATGGGCGAGTCCGCGGCGAAGCCGCGCTACCTGCGCACCGTGCGGGGGGTCGGATTCCGGCTGGTGGCACCGGACTGAGGACGGCGCTGGCCCTGCTCACGGCCGGCATGTGCAGTCTCGTGGCGCTCGCGTTCCTGATCCCGCTCGGGCTCAGCCTGCGGGAGCAGAGCCGGGACGAGGCGATCGCCGACGCGGCGCGGCGCAGCGCGCTGGTGACCGGCGCCCTGGCGGTGAGCACCGACCCGGCGGTCGTCGAGCGTGCCGTGGTGGCCAGCGCCGAGGGCGCACCCACCCGGCCCGTGGTGCACGGGTTGGGGCTGGACGAGTCGGCTGGTCGGGCCAGCGGCAGCGACCTGGACCGGGCCCGCTCCGAGCGCCAGTCGTTGGTCGTCGACGTCGACGGCGGTGTGGCCCGGCTCGACCCGGTCGTCCTCGGTGACCGGACGGCCGTGGTCGAGGTGTTCCTTCCGGAGTCGACGCTGGGCGAGGGCGCCGGCGGCACCTGGCTGCTGCTGTTCGCGGTCGGCGCGGCGATGGCCGGCGCGGCGGTGCTGGTGGTCGACCGGGTCGCTGCCCGCGCTGTGGACTCCACCCGCGGTCTGGTCAAGGCCGCGCTCTCCGTCGGCGACGGCGACCTCGGCGTACGCGTCGAGCCGACCGGTCCGCGCGAGCTGGCCGAGGCCGGGTACGCCTTCAACCGGATGGCGGATCGCCTGGACGCCGCCCGCACCGACGAGCGGGAGTTGGTGGCCGACCTGTCGCATCGTCTGCGTACCCCGCTGACGGTGCTGCGGTTGGACGCGGAGGCGTTGGAGTCCGACGACACCAGCGTGGGTTCGTTCAGCCCGGCCGAGCTGGACCGGCTGCGCGGGATCCGGCGGATCCGGCAGGCGATCGTCACCCTGGAGGGTGAGATCGACGTGCTGATCAAGACCACCCGTAAGACGGTGGCGCTCGAGGCCGGGCCGGCGATGTGCGACGTCAGCGAGGTGGTCCGCGACCGGATGGTGTTCTGGGCGGCGTTGGCCGGTGACCAGAACCGGCCGCACCGGGTCAACGGCGCCCAGCTGCGCATCCCGGCGCCGGTGCCGCGGGCCGAACTGGCCGCCGCGCTGGACGCGGTCATCGGCAACGTCTTCCGCTACACCCCGCAGGGCACCGCGTTCGAGGTGGCGGTGTCCCGGCGCGACGGTTACGTGGCGATCCGGATCGACGACGCCGGCCCCGGCATCGCCAACCCGGACCGGGCGCTGCGCCGGGGCGCCAGTGACCAGGGCTCGACCGGGCTCGGGCTGGACATCGCCAAGCGGGTCGCGTTGCAGGCCAACGGCTCGGTGAGCATCGACCGCGCCCGGTTGGGCGGGGCCAGCGTGGTGATGCTGCTCGCCGACCCGGAGGCGACGCCCCGGCAGGTCAGCCGCTTCGGTCTGGTCGGTCGGATGGCCCGCGACGCCCGAGACACGAAGGCCACCGGACGTCGTTGGCCCCGCCAGCGCCCCACCGACGACTGACCCGGCCCGAACCCGGGGCTGTGCGCCGGCGCAAGTCTTCCTTAGATCGCGGTTAACGACCGCGTTGGATCGGCTGCGGGCTGACAGGATCACAGCACGAACCCACCAGTTCCACCGGCCGAGCGCACCACGCACCCATGGCCGGTGGAGCCGCGCGCGCGGCGGGAGTCACAGGTCCCCCCACACCCACGCTCCCGCCGCGCGCCCTGCTCAACCAACCGGCCCAGCCGACCGATCAGCCCAGCCAACCAGCTCAGCCGGCCGTGGCGAGGTACGCGTCGATCTCGGCGAGGATCCGCTGCTGGCCGGCGGCGTCCAGGAAGGACGCGGTCACCGCGTTGCGGGCCAGCCCGGCCAGGCCCTCGGCACCGACGCCGAGCAGACGGGCGGCCACGGCGTACTCGTCGTTGAGGGTGGTACCGAACATCGGTGGGTCGTCGGAGTTGATGGTGACCAGCAGCCCGGCCTCGACCAGCCGGGGCAGCGGGTGCTCGTCGAGGGTGGCCACCGCCCGGGTACGGACGTTGGACGTCGGGCAGATCTCCATCCCGATCTGTCGCTCCGCCAGGTACGCGAGCAGCTGCGGGTCCTGCGCGGCGGAGATGCCGTGCCCGATCCGCTCGGCGCCCAACTCGTTCAGCGCGTCCCAGACGGTCTGCGGCCCGGTGGTCTCCCCGGCGTGCGGCACCGAGCGCAGCCCGGCGGCGCGGGCCTGGTCGAAGTAGGGCCGGAACTGCGGTCGGGGTACGCCGATCTCCGGACCGCCCAGACCGAAACTGACCAGCCCGTCCGGGCGCTCGTCCAGTGCGATGCGCAGCGTCTCCTCTGCCGCGGGCAGGCCGGCCTCGCCGGGGATGTCGAAGCACCAGCGCAGCTCGATGCCGAAGTCGGCCAGGGCGCGCTTGCGGGCGTCCTCGATGGCCTCGCAGAACGCCGGCGCGGGAATGCCCCGTCGGACATGCGAGTACGGGGTGATGGTCAGCTCCGCGTACCGGACCTGTTGGCGGGCCAGCTCGCGGGCCACCTCATGGGTGAGGATCCAGACGTCCTCCGGGTCGCGGATGAGATCCACGACGCTCAGGTAGACCTCGATGAAGTGTGCGAAGTCGCGGAACTCGAAGTAGCTGGCGAGCGCGTCCGGGTCGGCCGGCACGGGGGTGCGCCCCTCGTGGCGCGCCGCCAACTCGGCGACGATCCGGGGCAGGGCGGAGCCGACGTGGTGCACGTGCAGCTCCACCTTGGGCAGGCCGGCGATGAAGGTGGACAGGTCGGTCACGGGTTCTCCTGAACATGGTCGCCGGTGCGGGCGACGACGAAGACGCGGCGGAACGGGAAGTACACCTGACCCTGCCGCACCGGGTACGCCGCGCTGAGCCGTACCCCCAGCTCGGCCCGGAAGGCGGACCAGCCGGCGGCGTCCAGTGCGGCCCGGACCGGGCGCAGCGCGGTGCCCTCCATCCAGGCCAGCACCGGGTGCTCGGCGGCGGGTCGAGCCGGCAGCAGGTGCACGTAGGTAGTCTCCCAGGCGTCCACCGCGCAGCCGGCGGCGGTCAGCAGCGCCGCGTAGTCGGCCGGGTCGTCGACCGGGTCGGCGCGCAGCAGCGGGGCGACCTCGGCCCGCCAGGTCGGTCGGTCGGCGACCTCCCGCAGGGCGCGGTGGGAGTCGGCGGCGAAGTTGCCGGGGACCTGCATGGCGAGCCAGGCGCCGGTGGGCAGCTCGGTGGCCCATCGGCGCAGCAGCTCCTGGTGGCCGGGGACCCACTGCAGCGCCGCGTTGCTGACCACCACGTCCTCGTCGGCGGCCGGAACCCAGTCGCGCAGGTCGGCGACCGCGAAGTCGACCGGCGCACCGACAGCCTCGGCCCGCTCGATCATGTCGGGTGAGGAGTCGAGGCCGCGCACCCGGCTGGTCGGCCAGCGCTCGGCGAGGACGGCGGTGAGCTGGCCAGGGCCGCAGCCGAGGTCGACCACCGCCCGGGGTCGCTCGGCCGGGATCCGGGCGAGAAGGTCGTGAAACGGCCGTGATCGCTCGTCGCCGAAGCGCAGGTAGGTCGTCGGGTCCCACATGGTCGCCTCCCAAACCGTACGTCCGTACTGCTGACGGTACGGCTCGCGTGGCAGGGTGGCAACCCGATCACTAGGCTCGGGGCATGGAACAGCGCAGCTTCAACCGGCTCGGCCGGACCGTTGGCGCGGTCGGCCTGGGCGCGTGGCAACTCGGCGCCGACTGGGGCACCGTCAGCGAGGACGACGCGATGGCGGTGCTCGCCGCCGCCGTGGACGCCGGAGTCACCTTCCTCGACACCGCCGACGTGTACGGCGACGGCCGCAGCGAGCAGCTGATCGGCCGCTTCCTGCGCACCCGACCCGACGCCGGGCTGACCGTCGCCACCAAGATGGGCCGCCGCGTCGAGCAGCGCCCGGAGGCGTACACCCTGGCCAACTTCCGGCAGTGGACCGACCGCTCCCGGGCCAACCTGGGCATGGACACCCTGGACCTGGTCCAGTTGCACTGCCCGCCCACCGAGGTCTTCTCCTCCGACGAGGTCTTCGACGGCCTGGACACCCTCGTCGCCGAGAAGGCCATCGCCGGGTACGGAGTCAGCGTCGAGACCTGCGACCAGGCCCTCACCGCGATCGCCCGACCGGGGGTGGCGAGCGTCCAGATCATCCTCAACGCGGTCCGCCACAAGCCCCTGGAGCGGGTCCTCCCCGCCGCTGCCGCAGCGGGTGTCGGCATCATCGCCCGCGTGCCGCTCGCCAGTGGCCTGCTCTCCGGCCGCTACGACGAGCACACCGAGTTCCCCGCCGACGACCACCGCAACTACAACCGGCACGGCGCGGCCTTCGACGTCGGGGAGACGTTCTCCGGAGTCGACTTCGATCGAGGTCTGGCCGCCGTACGCCGGCTGGCCCCGCTCGTCGACGCGGACCGCACGATGGCGCAGTTCGCCCTGCGGTGGGTGTTGGACCAGGCGGGCGTCACAGTGGTCATCCCCGGTGCCCGCGACGCCGACCAGGCCCGACGCAACGCCGCCGCAGCGACCCTGTCCCCGCTCACCGACGAGCAGTTGGCAGCCGTCCGCGAGACCTACGACGAGCTGATCCGCCCCCAGGTGCACGACCGGTGGTGACCCGCGCGCCCGGGGTGCTCGCGTCACGTCACCCGGCCGGCGATGCTGGACGGCGGCGCGCCGCCCCGGGCGGCGGAGAGGGGACGCGATGAGGGGCTGGCTTCCGCTCACCCTCGGCCTGCTGGCCGTGGTGATCGGTGCGGTGTGGACGGTCCAGGGCCTCGGCTACGTCAGCGGCAGCGTGATGACCGACGAGAAGATCTGGGCGGTGATCGGCCCGCTCGTGACGGCGGCCGGGCTCGTGGTGATCTGGCTCGGCCTACGCTCGCGTCGACGCTGACCGCTCGCCCCACCAGCGAGCCTGAGCAGGCGAAAGCCCCGCATCCCAACCGGGATGCGGGGCTTCACCGTGACCCGTGAGCCGGATCGTCCCACTGGCCGGCGGGGGCCGGCCGTCCTACTCAGATGGGACGGACCTGCTCAGCCTGCGGGCCCTTCTGACCCTGAGCAATCTCGAACTCCACCCGCTGGTTCTCCTCCAGCGAGCGGTAGCCGCTGGTCTGGATGGCCGAGAAGTGGACGAACACGTCAGCACCCCCACCATCGACGGTGATGAAGCCGAAGCCCTTGTCAGCGTTGAACCACTTCACGGTTCCCTGAGCCATGTGTTTCTCCCTCTAAAAACTGGCGGCCGTGCACGCCGTCCGGCCGATTGGCCGTTTTTGAGCAGCGGTGCCTGAGGCGGCCCCACGAAGGAGACTTCTCTCAACCCACGCCATCTCGCAACAGCGGGGACCAGCAAATCACGGAGGTAAAAAGTCTGTCACGACCTCTCCGACGAATTTCTCCGACATGTGACCTGACGGATGCCTCAGGTGCGCTGGGCGGCGTGCGATGCCATGCGAAAGCCCCCTTCCCATCGATGCGGGAAGGGGGCTGAAGTCGCTGCTGGTCAGTCCGGCCAGCTGCCGGTCATCCGGCGTACGCCGACCGCGCCACCCCGGTCGACGGCGGCCCGGACGACCGCGAAGATGGCGCCCTGCAACGCCGCGGCGGCCAGGACCTCGCCCCAGCCGCGATCCTCGTCGGTCGCGTTGGGCGCCTCACCGTCGCCCGCGGTGACCTTCCAGACCTGCCGGAAGATCGCCCCGGCCACCGTGCCCGCGGCGATACCCAACAACACGCCGACCGGCCGGTACGCGACCCTGCCGATGCTCTTACTCACCTACGCCTCCCCCGCACGATCATCAGCACCACCACTGTGGCCACCGCGCCGGCCGCGATGGCCGCCCACGGCACCGGGTTGCGGCGCACCAACTCGCCCTTTTCGTACGCCTGTGCGCGTACCAACTCGCCCTTTTCGTACGCCTGCGCCCGCGCCATCCCGGCGCCACGCGCGGCCTGACCCCGGACCCGGGCGACGGTCTGCGCCGCCTGCTCCCGCATCCGCTCCTTGGCCTGCTCGGCGGACTCCTTCAGGCGCGCCTTGACGTCGGCCTTGGCGGCCAACGCCTCCATCGTCTCGCCCAACTCGACCCGGGTGCGACGGATCTCCTCGCGGAGGGCCTCCGTGTCGCCGGTCCCATTACCGGTCATTGCCGCCCCCTGTCCTTCACCGCGGCGGTGACAGTGTCCATGTCTGCCCGGAGGCTACGGACCGTGGCCGCCGGCACCGGCGGGACGGCACGGCTGACCTGCTTCTTGCCCACCAGGGCAAGGATGCCGGCCACCAGGAAGCAGGCCACCGCCACGATCAGCGCCGCGGCCCAGGCGGGCAACACCAGGTCGAGCAGCAGGATCGCCGTGGCGACCAGCGCACCCAGACCGAAGAACGCGAGCGCGCCGCCGCCGCCGAACAGGCCGATCCCGATGCCCGCGTGCTTACCCTTCTGGGTCAACTCCGCTCGGGCCAGCGTCAGTTCGTCCCGCACGAGGCGGGAGATCTGCTCAGTGGCCCGCTGCACCAACTCGGCGGTGGAGGGCTCGCTCCCGTTCTGGGATGTGCGGGCTTTCGCCACGTCAGCCATGCTGTCCTCCTTTCCTCATCACCGCGCTGTATGCCCGAAGTCGCCGCTCGTCAATCCTAAAGGGCGCCAAGCAGCTCACCGTCCCGGTTGTCCGGACGCCGCGCCGCCGATACGCGACCAGCCCGCCGCGATCACGCCAGAGACGTCCGGCAGCACATCCCCCACCCAAGCCCGACCAAACCTCCCGCAACCGACCCGCTCCCCGCCCCATCCCCTCCCCGCCGCCCCGTCCCCCTCCCTCGCAGCGGTGATCATGAAGTTGGCGGGGACAAACCGGGCGGACCCACCCGCCAACTCCATGATCGTCGGGTCTGACGCGCAAGATCGTGCTCAATCCTGGTTGTAGTGGCCTCGATGTGGGTGGAGGCCACTACAACCAGGAAGTTGCACGATCTTGCGGGGCAGGCGGCGCGGGCGGGGCGGCGGCGCGGGGCGAGGCGGGGCGGGGGCGCTGGGCGAGGGCGGGGCGGGCGGGCTGGGGGTGAGGGGTGGGTTATTGGGGGCGGGTTTCTTCGGGGCCTACGAAGGCTTCGCTGCGGGCGTCGCCGTCGTCGCTGCCGCCGAAGACACGGGCGTCGTCGGGCGCCTCGGTGTCGGACAGGCGTCGGGCCGGACGCCTCGGCTGCACCCACTGCCAGGACAGGTTGCTGTTGGAGTCGCCCAGCTCGGTGCGCAGCCGGGGCATCGCGGTCGGGCGGTTGTCCCGGATCCAGGCGACCAGGTGCTCCCGGACGAGGCAGCGCAGGTCCCACAGGCTGCCCGCGTCGGCGGCGCTGACCAGCGCGCGCAACCGGACCGTCCCGCCGGTGGCGTCGGTGACCTGGAGGACGCAGACGCGCCCGTCCCACAGCTCGGTGCCCTCGACGAGGCGGCGCAGCTCCTCGCGCATGGTCTGCACGGGCACCGCCCAGTCGACGTCGAATTCGGCGGTGCCGAGCACCGCCGCCTCCGTCCGGGTCCAGTTCTGGAAGGGCTTGCTGGTGAAGTACGAGGTGGGCAGGATCAACCGGCGGTCGTCCCAGATCTGCACCACGACGTAGCTGAGGGTCAGCTCCTCGATGCGACCCCACTCCCCCTCGACAACGACGACGTCGTCGAGCCGGACGGCGTCGCTGAAGGCGAGTTGGAGGCCGGCGAAGACGTTGCCGAGCAGGCTCTGCGCGGCGAGCGCGGCCACCACACCGACCACACCGGCCGAGGTCAGCACACCGGCGCCGATGCCGCGCACGCTGGGGAAGGTCATCAGCATCACGCCGACGGTCAGGATGACGATCACCGCGATGGTCAGTCGGCGCAGCATCACCACCTGGGTCCGGACCCGCCGGGCGTGGCGGTTGTCCGGTACGTCGACCCGGAAGCGGGCCAGCGCGGTGTCCTCCACGACGACCAGCAGGCAGGCGACCAGCCAGGCCAGGGTGGCGATGACACCGAGGATGAGCAGGTGCAGCAGCAGCCGCCGCCAGCTCTCGCCGACCGCGTACCCGGTGGTGAAGCGGACGGCGAACTGCACGGCCAGGACCGTTCCGGCGACCTGGAACGGGCGGTGCGCGTGGTCGGTCAACTCGGTCAACAGCAGTGACCGGCGACCGAACCGCCGGGTCAGCCGGTGGACGACCTCGACCAGGAACAGGGCAACCGCCGCCGCGACGAGCGCGGCGACGGCCGTTTCGAGATAGTTCTGCACGGCTTCGGTGCTCCCCTTCAACCAGGCGTCGGGCACTTCGGGCAAAAGCCCAAGAGTGCCCGACAGCCCGGGAATCGACCAGTTCAGACCTTGCGGTACCGGGACTGGAGGAAGCAGTAGACGCCGAAGGCGGCGATGCCGAGGGCGACCAGGGCCAGCAGGAACGTGCCGTAGGACTGCTCCTGCAGGGTGTGCAGCGCGGCGTCCAGACCACGGGCCTTCTCCGGGTCGTAGTTCACCGCGGCGACGATGACCAGCAGACCGGCGATGCCGTACGCGACGCCCTTGGCGATGTATCCGGCCATGCCCAGCCGGCGGGCGAGCTGGCGGGTCTTCGGGCTCATCTCGCCGGTCTTGAGGTGCTTCTCGAACTTCTTCCGGGCTCCGTAGATGATCAGGCCGATGCCGATCGCGGCGACGACCAGCCCGGCCAGGCCGACCAGCCAGCGGCCACCGCTGGAGGTCATCAGCTTGCCGGTCAACGCCTCCTGCTGGTCGGCGCTGTTCGATCCGGCGTCCTTGAAGACCTTGAAGGCGGTCCAGGCGAAGTAGAGGTAGACGATGGTCCGGCCGGCCGAGGCGAGCCGTTCCATGACCCGCTCCTTGCTGCCGCGCTCGGCGCGGTGCCCGACCGCCGCCTCCAGCGCCTGCCAGATCGCCATCGCGAGCAGGCCGACCGCGACGGCGATGACCAGGAACTTGCCGAGAGGCTGTGCGGAGAGGGTACGCAGCGCTCCGGACTGGTCGCCGTCGTCGGACGACGTGCCGAACGCGATCTGCAACGCCAACCAGGCGAAGAGGAGGTGGACGATGCCGTAGCCGATGAAGCCGGCCCGGGCGAGGAGTTCCAGCCACCGGCTGTCCGCCGTACGGGAGGCGGTGGCTTCGGCGCTACGGGTGAGTGACATGGCGTCACAATCTCCGATTCGGAAGATTCCCAAACGTCGGCCACCGCCGCCCGCCCAGCTCAGCTGCCCGGGTTGCGCGATACGCGAATCTTGACCTGCTGGTCGGTCACGCTGTCCAGGGTGACCGCGAAGCCCCCGGCCTCGGCGGCCTGCTGGCCGGTGGTGAGGGTGAGCTGCTCACCGGCGACCTCGACGGTCACCTGGTCGCCCTCGGCGCCGACCAGTTTGGCCTCGACACCCAGGATGGTGGCGCTGGCGTCGACACCCCGCTCGAAGGTGACAGTGCAGGCGTCCAGCCCGCAGTCGGTGGAGGCGCCCTGGGAGCTGCACCCGGCGAGCACGGCGAGGCCGAGTGCCAGACCGGCGAAGAGACCGGCGGCGCGGCGGACGGGGGGAATGGGCATGGTGGCGGGTCGGTTCGTCACCTCGCCAAGAGTACGAGACATCCGCGAGGTCGCCGCCGAACGGTGATCACTGGCGGCCGGAAAGGGTACGAGGAGGACCGGCTAGGGTCCGGGACATGCCGTTCGACATCGCCCGCACCCGGGCCGCCTACCCCGCCCTGACCGAGGGCTTCGTCCACTTCGACGGTGCCGGCGGCACCCAGACCGCGGCCGGTGTGATCGACGCGGTCACCGATGCCATGCGGTCGGCGGTCGGCAACCGCAGCGCCGCCAACGTTGCGGGCCGCCGGTCGTTGGAGCTGGTGGCCGAGGCCCGCTCGGCGGTGGCCGACCTGCTCGGCGCCGACCCGGCCGGGGTGGTGCTCGGCCCGAGTGCGACAGCGCTGACGTACACCCTGGCCCGCACGCTCGGCGCGGCCTGGCGCCCGGGGGACGAGGTGGTGGTCTCCCGGCTCGACCACGACGCGAACGTGCGGCCGTGGGTGCAGGCCGCCGAGGCGGCCGGCGCGACGGTGCGCTGGGCCGAGGTCGACCGGCACACCGGTGAGCTGCCCGCGGCCCAGTACGCGGACCTGGTGGGTGAGCGGACCCGGTTGGTCGCGGTGACCGCCGGCAGCAACGCCATCGGCACCATGCCGGACGTGCCGGCGATCGCCAAGACCGCGCACGCGGTCGGCGCGTTGGTCTACGTCGACGGGGTGCACTCGGTTCCGCACGGGCCGACCGACCTGGCCTCGCTCGGTGCCGACGTGCTGGTCACCAGCGCGTACAAGTGGTCCGGCCCGCACCTGGCGGCGATGGTGGCGGACCCGGCCCGGTGGGCGGCGCTACGCCCGGCGAAGCTGGTGCCGTCCTCCGACGCGGTGCCCGACCGGTTCGAGTACGGCACACCGAGCTTCCCGCTGCTGGCCGGCGTGGCCGCCGCGGTGGATCACCTGGCGGGGCTGGACCCGGACGCGGTCGGGGACCGGCGGGCCCGGCTGCGGGCCGGGCTGGCCGCCGCCCAGGCGCACGAGGAGGCGCTACTGGACCGGCTGCTCGCCGGGTTGGCGCAGCGGCCGGCGATCACCGTCTACGGCTCGCCGGCGCGGCGCTGCCCCACCGTCTCGTTCCGGGTCGCCGGGATGTCCCCGGCGGCCACCCAGGAGGCGTTGGGCGCCGCCGGGTTTTGCCTCTCCGTCGGCGACTACTACGCCTACGAGTACTTCCAGCTCATGGGTCTGCGCGACAGCGGCGGCGCGGTGCGGGCCAGCATCTACCACTACAACACTGCCGACGAGGTGGACCGGTTGCTCGGCGAACTCGACGCGCTGGCTGGGCGGGCGGGGAGAATGGCCGGATGAGCACCCTGGTCGAGGACAACCCGGCGAAGCACCGCTTCGAGATCCTGGTCGACGACGCGCTGGCCGGCTTCACCGCGTACCTGCCGCGCGGGGAGGTCCTGGTCTTCACCCACACGGAGGTGGACCGGGGCTTTCAGGGCAAGGGGGTGGGCGGCACGCTGATCCGCGGCACCCTGGACCAGCTCCGGGCACGCGGCACGACAGTGGTGCCGCAGTGCCCCTTCATGTCCGCGTTCATCGACAAGCACCCCGAGTACGCCGACCTGGTCGCCGACCTCCCGTAGCGCGGGCCGTCAGCGGGCGCCGGTGAGCACCTCGGCGGCGGCCTGCCCACTGGCCCGGGTGGCGCCGTGGGTGGCCAGGTGCACCGCACCGGTGACCAGCTCGGGCACGCCCAGTTCGACCACGACGGCGTCCGGCCGGGCGGCCAACGCGCGGTGCACGGCGGCCCGCATCCAGTCGTGCCGGTGCTGGTCGCGG
The DNA here is from genome assembly GCF_040302185.1 of Micromonospora sp. NPDC127501. Taxonomy (NCBI): domain Bacteria; kingdom Bacillati; phylum Actinomycetota; class Actinomycetes; order Micromonosporales; family Micromonosporaceae; genus Micromonospora; species Micromonospora sp. NPDC127501. The sequence continues at coordinate 207,687 of NZ_JBEORJ010000003.1, forward strand.
ACGACCAGGACCAGGGGGCGGCTGCCCGCACCGGCGCCCGGGTCCGCCGGCACGTCGGGTTCGGCGTAGCGGACCGTGCTGGTGCCGGGCAGCAGCTCGGTCAGCGGTCCGCCGATGCCCCACGGGGTCTCGGCGCCGATGGCGATGTTGCGCGGCGGCTCGAACTCGACGACGTGCGCCGCGCGGGTCAGGGGCAGCGCGACCGTCGTGCCCGGGGCGGCGGTGACCCGGACGGCCCGGCGGGCGGCGACCAGCCCGACGTCGGTGGCGGCGCGCGCTCCGGCCGAGCCGGCGCCACGGGCGGCCACCGTCCAGGCGGCGAGTTGACCGACGCGCTTGGCGGCCTCGGCGAGACGTTCCTCGGGCAGCTCACCGGAGACGACGGCGGCCACGATGGCGTCGCGCAGCTCGCGGGCGGCCTGCTCGTCGGCCCGTTCGCCACCGATGCAGATGGCGTCGGCCCCGGCGGCGAGGGCGCGGACCGTCGCCCCGGCGAAGCCGTACCGGTCGGCGACCGCGCGCATCTCCACCGCGTCGGTGACCACCACGCCGGAGAAGCCCATCTCGTCGCGGAGCAACCCGCCCAGGATGCGCTGACTCAGCGTCGCCGGCAGGTGCGGGTCGAGGGCGGGCACCAGCAGGTGACCGGTCATCACCGCCTGCACCCCGGCGGCCACGGCGGCGCGGAACGGGGCCAGTTCGCAGGTGTCCAGCCGGTCCCGGTCGGCGGTGATCCGGGGCAGGTCGTGGTGTGAGTCGACCCGGGTGTCGCCGTGCCCGGGGAAGTGTTTGGCGCAGGCCGCGACGCCGCCGGCCTGGAGCCCGCGGACCCAGGCGGCGGTGTGCCGCGCGACCAGCACCGGGTCGGCACCGAAGGAGCGGACGCCGATCACCGGGTTCGCCGGATTGGAGTTGACGTCGGCGTCCGGGGCGTAGTTGAGGGTGATCCCCGCCGCGGCCAGCTCGGCGCCGAGGTCACGGGCGACGGCCTCGGTCAGCTCCGGGTCGTCGACCGCGCCGAGGGCGAAGTTGCCGGGCCGGGAGCTGCCGTGCACCGACTCCAGCCGGGTGACGTCGCCGGCCTCCTCGTCGATCGCCACCATGACGTCCGGCCGTTCCGCGCGCAGCGTCGCGGTCAGGGCGGCCACCTGCTCGGTGTCGACGACGTTGCGGGCGAAGAGCACCACCGAGCCGAGACCCTCGCCGAGCCAGCGGCACACCCATGGCGGTGGGGTGGTGCCGACGAAGCCGGGTTGCAGGACGGCGGCGGCGAGCGCCGGGAGGTCGCCGTTGCTTGTTGTCACGCCGCCCCCTCGCAGTGATCGGTGTCGATCACCGGCGACGGTGCGCCCCCGTCGATCCGCTGGTTGCGCTCGCTCATGCGGCCCCCGTACCCCATCTCTCGCGCGCTCTTGGCGCACCGCCACCGGCAGGCGGTCCTGCCATGGTCACACTGAGCGATTCAATAGTCAATAAACCTTACAGTTGCCTGGCGGCCCGCTCCCCGGGGAGAGTGCGGGGATGGATCCCGTCCTGCTGGCCGACGCGACGAGCCCGGCCGACATCCCCGGCGTACGCCTGCTCGGCCTTGTGGTCGGCGCCCTGCTGCTCCTCGCCGCGATCCGGGCGATGTTCGGTCGACGCTGAGCGACCCGTGCCGATCCGGGCCCGACGGGCCGGGTGTGGTCGACCGCGACCGGGGTACGGCTCTCCCCATCAGCAGATCCGCGTGCCGAAGGGGTAAGCCATGAAGATCGGATATTTCCTGTCCAGTGAGGAGTTCACGCCAGCCGAGTTGCTGGAGCAGGCGCGCGGTGCCGAACGGGCCGGCTTCGAAGCGCTGTGGATCTCCGACCACTACCACCCCTGGGTGGACGCACAGGGCCAGAGCCCGTTCGTCTGGTCGATGATCGGCGCGCTCAGCCAGGTCTGTTCGCTGCCGGTGACCACGGCGGTGACCTGCCCGACCCTGCGGATCCACCCGGCCGTGATCGCGCAGGCGGCGGCGACCAGCGCGGTGCTGCACGGTGGGCGGTTCGTGCTCGGCGTCGGCACCGGCGAGGCGCTCAACGAACACATCTTCGGCGACGCCTGGCCGCAGGCCGACGTCCGACTGGAGATGCTGGAGGAGGCCGTCGAGGTGCTGCGCGCACTGTGGGGCGGCGACTTCGTCAGCCACCACGGCAAGCACTACACAGTGGAGCAGGCCCGGATCTACACGCTGCCCGACGCTCCCCCGCCGATCTACGTCTCCGGCTTCGGGCCGAAGTCCATCGACCTGGCGGCGCGGATCGGCGACGGTTACGTGAGCACCATGCCCGACGGCGAGATGGTCCGGCGCTTCCGCGAGAACGGCGGCGGCGACAAGCCGTGCCAGGCCGGCTTCAAGGCGGCGTACGCGGACAGCGAGGAGGAGGGGTTGCGCATCGCGTACGAGCGCTGGCCCAACGCGGGGGTGCCGGGTGAGCTGTCCCAGGTGCTGCCCTCGCCGCGGCACTTCGAGCAGGCCGCCGAGTTGGTCAGGCCGGAGATGCTGAAGGAGGCGTTCGTCTGCGGCAACAGCGCCGACGCGCACCTGAAGATGATCGACCAGTACGCCAAGGCCGACTTCGACGAGGTGTACGTGGCCAACACCGGCCCGCACTACCAGGGCCTGTTCGACCTCTACCAGCGCGAGGTCCTGCCCCGGCTGCGCTGAGGCGACGGTCAACGAGCCGGCCGTCGAGGGCGTGGCGGGTGCCCCTGCCTGTGATCGTCCGAACGCGTTTCGGCGGTCATGGGCTCGGGTACCTCCGGCCCTCGATGAAACTGTCCACGCACTCGATGACGTTGCGCCGCGCGGCCCGCAGCCTTTTCGGCTGGAAGGCGCTACGGCCCAACCAACTGGCCGCCATGCGCGCCGTGATGAAGCGGCGAGACGCCCTGGTGGTGTTGCCCACCGGAGCCGGCAAGTCGGCGATCTACCAGATCCCGGCCAGCCTGATCCCCGGCCCCACCGTGGTGATCTCCCCGCTGCTGGCCCTTCAGCAGGACCAGATCGCCTCCCTCAACGAGCGGCAACGCCCGGAGTTGCGAGCGGTGCGGATCAGCTCGAACGAGTCGCCCACCCAGCAGGCCGAGGCGATCACCGAGATCCGTGAGGGCCGGGCGGAGTTCCTCTTCATCACCCCGGAACAGCTCAGCAACCCGGACCGGATGGCCGAGGTCGCCGCGCTGAAGCCGGCCCTGGTGGCGATCGACGAGGCGCACTGCATCTCGGCGTGGGGGCACGACTTCCGCCCCGACTACCTGGCGCTCGGGCACCTCATCGACGGCATCGGCCGGCCGCCGGTGGTCGCGCTGACCGCCACCGCCTCCCCTCCGGTACGCGACGACATCATCGCCCGGCTGCGACTGCGCGACCCGGAGGTGGTGGTCTCCGGGCTGGACCGGCCGAACCTGTTCGTCGAGGTCGCGCACTGCCCCACCGAGGACTACCGGTGGCGGCGACTGATCGCGCTGCTGAGCGACGACGAGCGGCCCGGGATCATCTACGTGCCCACCCGTCGTGCCGCCGAGGAGCTGGCCACCCGGTTGACCGACGCCGGCTACCCGGCGCAGTTCTACCACGGTGGGATGGCGGCCGGCGCACGCCACGAACTGCACGAGGCGTTCCTCGCCGACCAGGTGCCGATCATGGTGGCGACCTCGGCGTTCGGCATGGGCATCGACAAGCCCAACATCGCCTGGGTGGTGCACATGGCGCTGCCCGACTCGCCGGACAGCTACTTCCAGGAGATCGGCCGGGCCGGCCGCGACGGGCAACCGGCCCGGGTGCTGCTGCTCTGGAAGGCCGAGGACGTGGGCCTGCAACGGTTCTTCAGCGGCGGCCTGCCCGACGTCGAGGAGCTGCGCGATCTGGCCGCGCTGCTGCGCCGCAAGCCGGCCACCAAGACCGAGCTGCGCGAGACCACCGGCCTCGGGCCGCGCAAGCTGGGCCAGTACCTCTCCCTGTTGGAGCAGGTCGGGGCGGCCGAGCCGCGCGCCCGGCAGCGCATCGGCGCACCCCGTTACTCGCCCACCCCGACCGATGCCGCCGCGGCGGCGCTGGCCGAGGCGGAGCGCCAGCAGACCGTGACCCGGTCCCGCACCGACATGATGCGGGCCTTCGCCGAGACCAACGCCTGCCGGGGGCAGACCCTGCTGGCCTACTTCGGCGAGCAGATGACGCAGGTCTGCGGCCACTGCGACAACTGCCACAACGGCACCAGCGTGGCCGACCAGGGCGCGGTCGGGCCGTTCCCGGTGCACAGCCAGGTGCGGCACCCGGAGTGGGGGTCCGGCATGGTGCTCTCCTACGAGGAGGACAAGATGACGGTCCTCTTCGAGGAGGTCGGGTACAAGACGTTGTCGGTGCGCGTGGTGTCCGAACAGGGCCTGCTGACCCTGGACTAGCCTGACCCGGGTGCCGCTATCGGGCCCGGTGGATCGAGCAAGCAGAGCACCGATTGACCAAGCAGAGCAGGGCGGAAGGGGCATTGCCGTGATCGAGCAGCCGGCGTACACCGGTTTCGGTTTCTCCGACGGGGAGTGGGGGTTGCTGGTCGGCCTGCCGCAGTCGGTGCTGACCGCGGCGAGCGCCGCCGAGTCCGACGGCACGCGCCGGACCATGGCGGAGAACGCGGCCGGGCTGGAGACCATCGCCGCCGGCCGGGAGTCGGCCAGCCCGCTGGTCGCCGCCGTGGCCGGCGAGATCGTCACCCGGGTCGGTGACCCGGACACCGGGGAGGAATTGCCGGCCATCGCGCCCGCCGACCCCCGGGCGTACATCGACGACGTGCTGCTGCGGGCCGGCGAGGCCGGCGCGTTGCTGGCGGCGCGGGTCGACGAGGGTGAGGCCGGTGCGTACAAGCACTGGCTCGTGAAGATCGCCGAGCAGGTGGTGGGGGCCGCGTCCAGCGGTGGGCTGCTGGGCATCGGCGGCGAGTCGGTCAGCGACTCCGAGCGGCGTTTCCGCGACCGTCTCGCGCACGTGCTCATCGACTGACCGACGACAGCGACGTGTCGGCCGGACCGGTCGGCTCGACGGCCAGCGCCGTGGAGTCGGCCGGTCGGACGCCGCGCAGCGCGACCAGCGCGGTGACCGCGCCCAGCAGCATCACCGCCATGGCGGCGTACGCGGCCAGGTGCAGCCCGTCGGTGAACGCGACGGCGGCGGCGTGCCGCACCGCGTCGGCCAGCTCCGCCGGCAGCCCCCGGGCGACCGCGAGCGCGCCGCCCAGGGTCTCCTGGGCCGCGGCGGTGGTGTCGTCGGGCAGCCCGGCCGGCAGGCCGTCGACGATCTCGCGGCGATAGACCGCCGCGCCCACGCTGCCCAGGATCGCCATTCCCAGCGCACCGCCCAGCTCGCTGCTGGACTCGGTCAGCGCCGACGCGACACCGGCCTGCTCGGGCGGCGCCGCGCCGAGGACCAGCTCGGTGACGAGGGACATCACCATCACCAGGCCGCCCGCGTAGACACTGGCGCCGACGAGCAGCAGCCACAGCGGCGTCTCCGGGGTCACCCGGGTCAACACCACGAAGCCGACCACGGCGATGCCGAACCCCGCACCGATCAGGTACGCCCGTTCGACGCGCTGGGCCAGGGCGGCGGCGGCCGGCGCGACTGCGCCCACGGCGAGGGACGGCACGAGGCTCCACAGCGCCGCCCGCAGCGGGCTCAGGCCGAGCACCAGTTGAAGGTGCTGGGTGGTGAAGATGGCGAAGCCGACGATGGCGAACATCGCCAGCAGGTTGACCGCGAGCGACCCGGCGAAGCCGCGACGGCGGAACAGCGCGAGATCGACCATCGGGTACGCCCGGGTGCGCTGCCGGTGCAGGAAGAGCGCCCCCACCAGCAGACCGCCGACGATGGCGAGGACCCGCACCGGGCTGAGGCCGTCGCGGGCCATCTCCTTGATGCCGTAGATGACCGGCAGCAGCGCGCCCAGCGACAGTGCCGCGCTGATCAGGTCGAACCGCCCGGTCGCCGGGTTGCGGAACTCGGGCACCAGGAGCGGCACGAGCAGGAGCAGCATCAGCATCGCCGGGATGTTGATCAGGAAGATCGAGCCCCACCAGAAGTGCTCCAGCAGGATGCCACTGAGTACCGGGCCGATCGCGATGCCACCGGTGAGGGTGGCGGTCCAGATGCCGATGGCGGTCCCGCGCTGCTTGGCGTCGTGGAACATGTTGCGCACCAGGGCGAGCGTCGAGGGCATCAGGGTGGCCCCACCGACGCCGAGCACGGCACGCGCGGCGATCAGCGTCGCGGTGCTGTCGGCGTACGCGGCCAGCAGCGACGCCGCACCGAACGCGGTGGCGCCGATCAACAGGAGTCGGCGGCGGCCGATCCGGTCACCCAGAGCGCCCATGGTGATGAGCAGCCCGGCCAGCACGAAGCCGTAGATGTCGAAGATCCAGAGCTGTTCGGTGGCGGTGGGATGCAACTCCGCGCTGATGAACGGGACGGCGAAGTAGAGCACCGACACGTCCATCGAGACCAGGAGCAGCGGCAGCATCAGCACCGTGAGCCCGATCCACTCCCGCCGACCCGCTCGCGGTGCCAGTGTGGTGGTGATCGTCATGGTCACTTCCCTTTCTGCGTAGGGCGTACGCTGTTATGCGTAGACCATACGCAGAACTAGGATGACGGGGCAAGGAGGAAATGTGGCGGCGAAGACAGACGACAGCGGGCCCGTGCTCCCGGCGGCCATCGAGAGCGCATGGGGGCTGCGGGAGCGGCCACCCAAGGGCCCCCGGCCGGGAATGAGCGTGCCCGCCATCGTGGACGCCGCCGTACGCGTGGCCGACGCCGACGGCCTCGCGGCCGTCTCGATGAGCCGGGTGGCCAAGGAGTTGGGCGCCGCGACCATGGCCCTCTACCGGTACGTCGGCTCGAAGGACGAGCTGCTGATGCTCATGGTGGACGCCGGATACGGCCCGTCCCCCGGCCCACCCGCGCCGGAGGACGACTGGCGCGCCGGCCTCACCCGGTGGGCCTGGGCCGAGCACGAGGTGCTGCGGCAGCGGTCCTGGCTGCTGCACGTGCCGATCAGCGGCCCACCGATCACCCCTCAGCAGCTCGGCTGGATGGACGACGGGCTGCGCTGCCTCGACGGCACCACGCTCGGCGAGGGCGAGAAGATGTCGGTGCTCCTGCTGATCACGGGGTACGTCCGCAACGAGGCCACCCTCACCTCGCAGATCGCCGAGGGCAGCCGGGCCGCCGGCGTCGACCCCAGCGAGATGATGCCGGCGTACGGTCGACTGGTGGCCCGGCTCATCGACCCGGCCCGCTTCCCCGCGCTGCACCGGGTGCTGAGCGCCGGTGTGCTCTACCAGGACGACGACCCCGACGACGAATTCGTCTTCGGCCTGGACCGGATCCTCGACGGCGTCGAGGTACTGATCCGACGCCGGGCGGGCTGAGGGAGCCCCATGCTGCCGAAAGACATCATCGACACCACAGTCCTGCCACCGGGCGAACGGTTCGGCATGTGGCTGGACCTGATCGCACGCACCTCGGTGCCGCTACGCATCCAGTCCGCGCACAGCGACGACTTCGCCGCCCGCGCCGACTTCGTCGACCTCGGCCCGATCCAGTTGGTGCAGTACGAATACCCGTCCCTGGACGCCACCCGGACCCGGAAGCTGGTCCGTCAGTCCGATCCGGAGCTGTACATCCTCGCCCTCACCACCGGCGGCGTCGGCACGTCCAGCCAGGACGGTCGTCGCAGCGAGATCCTGGCCGGCGAGTTCACCTTCTACGACGCGTCCCGGCCACACGACGTCTGCCACCACGCCACCGAGCCCGAGCGGGACCAGGCCACCTCGATCGTCACGATGATCCCGCACACGGCGCTGCCCCTGCCGCCGCAGCGGATGGCCGCGCTCTACGGCGGCCGAATGTCCGGCAGCGAAGGGATCGGGGCGTTGCTGGCGCAGTTCCTGCTTCAGGTGACCGGGCACCCCGAGCAGTACCATGCCGCCGACGCCAGCCGGCTCGGCGCGGTGGGGCTCGACCTGGCCACCACAATGCTCGGCCGGCACCTCGTCGCCGAGGACGCCGTGCCCACCGAGGTCCGCCGCCGGGCGCTGCTCACCCAGGTGCAGTCGTACATCCACCGCCACCTCGGCGACGCGACCCTCGGCCCGCAGGTGGTCGCCGACGCCCACCACATCTCGGTGCGGTCCCTGCACCGGTTGTTCGAGGCCGAGGACACCACGGTGGCCTCGTACATCCGGGATCTGCGACTGGCCCGGTGCCGGCGCGACCTGACCGACCCGGCGCTGCGCAACCAGCCCGTGCAGACCGTCGCGGCGCGGTGGGGTTTCTCCGACAAGGCCCACTTCAGCCGGGCATTCCGGGGGGCGTACGGCACCACACCGCAGGAACACCGCGACAGTGGCTCGGATCTGGCGCGGATCGTCAACCGCCAGGCGTCCACGGTCAACTCGCTGCCGGCAGACTGACACCAACGCGGCCGGCCATCACCTGGTGGGCCGCCAACGGGGGCCGTGGCGAGGCGCCCGCCGCGCGAGCGGCGGGCGGCCGCCCGGTGGCATCCCGCTGACGCCCGAACTCCGGCTCCGTCGCGCTTCCCCCCAGAACCGCCGACGGGGCCGGTCAGGCCCCCTCCAGCAGCTTCAGGACGACCTGCTCCGCCTCCTCGCGAGGCGCCCGCGGATCCACCGGCGCCACCACCCCGTCGTGGTAGAGATCGACCACCCGGGGGTCCACGTAGGACGCGCGAGCCACCGTCGGCGTGTTGCCCAGCAGCTCCGCCACCTCACGCATCACGGCGACCACCGCCTTCCGCCGGGCGGTCACCGAGCGGGCCGGGCCGACGGTGGCCAGCTCGGTGGCCGCGAGCACTGTGGCGTGCCAGGTGCGGAAGTCCTTCGCTGTCATCTCGCCACCGCTGGCATCGCGCAGGTAGCCGTTGACCTCGTCGCTGCGCACGTCGCGCCACTCCCGGCCGTCCCAGTAGCCGAACAGCCGCTCCGCCCGCCGCCGACGACGGCGCAGATTCACCAGCACCTGGCACAGCTCCGGGTCCTCGATCCGGCGTACCTGCTCGATGCCTCCCTTCGCGGGAAACACGAACACCACGCAGCCGCGCCGGGACCGGGCATGCTCGGGGCGCAGGGTGGCCACGCCGTACGTCGGGTCGTCGCCGTTGGCGTACTGGTCGCTGCCGACCCGGAACATCCCCATGTCCAACAGTCGGGTCACCGTCGCCAGCACCCGGTCCCGGCCCAGTCCACGGCCGTCCAGGTCGCGCCCCACCCGCTCGCGCAGCGCCGGCAGCCGCCGGGCCACCTCCAGCATGTGGTCGAACTTCGCCTCGTCCTGCTTCTCCCGCCACCGCTGGTGGTAGATGTACTGCTTGCGTCCAGCCGCGTCGATCCCGATCGCCTGGATGTGCCCGTTCGGGTGCGGAGCGATCCACACGTCCTGCCAGGCCGGCGGAATGACCAACTCCCGCAGCCGGGCCAGGACGTCCGGATCCCGCACCGGAGCCCCGGACGGGTCGACGAAGAGCCAACCCCGTCCGCGCCGACGCCGTCCGTACCCCGGTCGACCCGGGTCGCTACGCCGCAACCGCACCGGAGACCCGCACCACCCTCTCCACCTCGGCCACGGCGGCCAGCACCTCGTCAAGGCGCAGAGCCGCCATCGTCGGGTGGCTTCCTACCCCGTCCCATCTGGGCCAATCCGCCTCGCCGGCCCAGAGCACCCGGTGTCGTGGCCGATCCGGTGGAGGCCCCCAGAGCGCCGGTGGCACCGGCCCGAAGAGGACGACCGACGGGGTGCCGTACCCGGTGGCCAGGTGGGCGACCCCGGTGTCCCCGCTGACCACCAGCCGGGCGTCGGCCACCAGCGCGGCGAGCGCGCCGAGGTCGGTCCGGCCGGCCAGCACGGCGTCCGAGCTCAGGTCCGCCGCCTCGGCCACCCGGGCCGCCAACGCCCGTTCGTCGGCCGAGCCGGTGAGCAGCACCCGGTGCCCCTGGTCGGTCAGTGCCCGGGCCAGCGCGGCGAACCGCTCGGCGGGCCACCGCTTGGCCGGGATCTTGCTGCCGGGGTGCAGCACTGTGACACCGCTGGGCAGCCCCGTCGCCCCGGGCCGACGCAGGCTGAGGTCGGCGCGGTCGGCCGGGATGTCGTACCAGGACAGCAACCGGCACCACCGGTCCACCTCGTGCTCGTCGACGGCCCAGCGCGGGCCGTCGGCGCAGCCGGCGTCCGGGCTGGCGAAGGCCAGCAGCCGACCGGGCCGGGTCGCCGCGAGCAGCCGGTGCGACTGCGGGCCGCGCCCGTGCAGGTTGACAGCGACCCGCGGGGCCGACCCCACCCGGAGAGGGCGATCCAGCCCGGCGGTGTCCACCAACCGGTCGACGCCACCCACCAGGTCGACCAGCGGGGCCAGCCAGCCGGGCGCGGCGAGCGCCAGCTCCCGCGACGGGTACGCGGCCCGCAGCGCCCGCAGCGCGGGCACCGCGGTCACCAGATCGCCGACGCCGAGGGCGCGCAGCACGAGGATCACGGGTACGAGGTCTCCTGCTCGGCGCAGACCACCATCTCGCGCACCGCGCAACCGGGCGGCTGGTTGAGCGCGAACATGATCGCGGCGGCGGTGTCGGCGGGCTCGTTGAGGTTCGCGTCCGGCCCCGGCTTGTACTGCGGGTCACGTTCGTCGAAGAACGCGGTGCGCATCCCACCCGGAATGAGCAGGGTGACGCCGACCTGACCGGCCAGCTCGGCGGCGAGGGCTCGGGTGAACCCCACCACGCCGAACTTCGCCGCGCAGTACGCGGTGGCGTCGCTGACCGCCTTGACACCCAGGGTGGAGGCGACGGTGACGATGCGGCCCCGGGAGGTCAGCAGGAACGGCAGCGCGGCCCGGATCACCGCCGCGGTAGCCAGCAGGTCGACGGCGACGATCCGGTCCCAGGTCTCCCCCGGCAGGTCGGCGAGTCGGCCCGGCACGTCCGTGCCGGCGGCGGTCACCACCGCGTCCAGGCCACCGGCCTGCTCGGCGAGGTGCTGGGTGGCCACCTCGGCGGCTCGCGTGTCGGCCAGGTCGCACTCGGTCCAGGACACCCCGTCGGCCGGCGGCTGCCGGTCCAGCACGAGCGGTCGGCCACCGGAGGCGGCCACCGCGGCGACCACCGCGGCGCCGAGGCCGCTGGCGCCGCCGGTGACCAGGACGGTGGGCCCGGCACCAGGCCGCGTGGCGGTCATCGGGTCCGCTCCGCGAGCGTGCGGACGATCAGGTCGGTGGTGGAACGACCGTCCAGATAGGGCACCACCACGGTGTTCCCACCCCAGCGGCGCAGGACCTCCGCCTCCGGCAGGGTGACGCTCGCGTCCCCACCGCCGGTGGCGTAGTCGCCGCCCTTGACCCACACGTCGGGGCGTACCCAGGACAACGCCGTCTCCGGGGTCGGCTCGTCGAAGATGAGGACCGCGTCGACGCAGCTCAGGGCGGCCAGCAGCCGGCTGCGGTCAGCTTCGGACTGCACCGGCCGGTCCGGCCCCTTCAACCCGGCCACGCTGGCGTCGGAGTTCAGGCAGACGATCAGGCAGTCGCCGAGTTGCCGGGCCGCCTCCAGGGTGGCCACGTGCCCGGCGTGCAGCAGGTCGAAGCAACCGCCGGTCGCCACCACCGTGCCACCCGCGGCGCGTACCTCACCCAGGAGCGTGGCAACCGCGGCGACTCCCACCCGGTCGGCAACCGCACCACCTCGTGGTGGGTGTTGGAGGGCTCGCGGCCCCGGCGCACTCCTGGCCCGCACCGTCGGCGCCGACGGAGGCAGCGCCGTGGCCACTCCCCCACCCGCCACGTACGCGGACGCCTCGGCGACCGCCACCTGCACCGCCTCGGAGACCAGCGCGCCCTGGGCCAGTGCGAGGCTGGCCGCCGCCGCGAACCGGTCGCCGGCACCGCAGGTGTCCCCCTCGGCGCTACCCGGCGTCGGCACCACCAGCGGCGTCGACCCGGCGTGGCAGAGCAGCGCGCCGTCACCGCCCAGCGTCACCGCGACCGCGCCGGCCCGCCAGCGCCGCCGTAGCCCCTGGGCACCCCGGGAGGCGGTGGCCAGTCGGGAGGCGCCGGGCAACGCGGGGACCAGCTCGCGCACCTCGGACTCGTTGGGGGTGGCCAGGTGTACGCCGGGCACGGCCGCCGGGCCGCGCGGATGCGGGTCCCACACCACCGGCGCGCGGGTGGCGGCCAACGCGTCGCGCAGCGCGGGCTGCCGGGCCACCCCCCGGCCGTAGTCGCTGACCAGCACCGCCGACGCCGCGGCGATCACCCGGAGCACCTCCTCGGAGGGCTGGCCCGGCTCTCCCGACGTGCCGCCCCGGTCGTGGCGCAGCAGAACCCGCCCCCGGGCCCGCAGTCGGATCTTCTCGGGCGTCGCGCCGGAGAGGGCCAGTGGGTACACCTGCACGCCGGCGGCGGCGAGCAGAGCGCTCAGCCGGGCCCCGCCGGCGTCGTCGGCGAGCGCGGTCACCAGCACCACCTCGGCGCCCTGCGCGGCGGCGAACACCGCCGCCAGACCGGCGCCCCCCGGTCGGTCGGTGGCCGCGGTCTCGTCGAGCACCGGCACCGGGGAATCCGGGCAGAGCCGGTTCACCACACCTTCCACATCCCGGTCGAGCAGGGTGTCCCCGAGCACCACCACCGGTCCCCTCACGCTTGCCTCCTCATCCTCACGCGTCGACCTGCTGTCCGGCTCACGCGTCGACCTGCTGTCCGGGCCCGCCGTCGAGCACCACCTCGACCCCGGTGCGTACCGGCGCGGCAGGCAGCCGACCGGCCGGTGCGGTCTCCCCGGGCACGGGGTGGACGACCGCCGGATCGGCGGCTGCCGTCAGCGCGGCGGGCAACTCCTGTTCGAGGTACTCGCAGAGCAGATGACTGGTCACCAGGTGCAGCTCCTGGACGACCTGGGTGTCCGGGGACGCGACGGCCAGCACGTCGTCGCAGGCGTCGGCGAGCGGATTGGGCGCGGCGCCGGTGAGCGCCCAGGTGGTCACCCCGACGTCGCGGGCCGCCCGCGCGGCGGCGACCAGGTTGGCGCTGGTTCCGCTGGTGCTCAGCAACAGCAGGACGTCGCCCGGGCGGCCGTGGGCGCGTACCTGGCGGGCGTACACGTCGGTGTAGCCGTAGTCGTTGGCGATGGCGGTGAGCGCGCTCGTCTCGGCGTGCAGCGCGATCGCCGACAGCGGCTGGCGGTCGTCGTGCAGCTTGCCGACCAGCTCGGCGGTGAGGTGCTGGGCTTCGGCGGCGCTGCCGCCGTTGCCGGCCACCAGCAGGCGACCCCCGGCGGCCAGCCGGTGGGCCAGGTCCGCGCCCCAGCGCGCCAGCTGTCGCTCACACCGCCGGTACGGCACCAGCGCCGCCGCGAGATTCGTCAGGTGGGTGTCGAGCAGGCTGCCTGTCGGCATCAGGCCACCACCCGGGTCGGCCGGCGCACGGCGGCCACCTCGCTGTAGACCTCGACCAGCCGCTCGGCGGTGGCCGCCCACGAGTACCGCTCCCGGGCCCGCTCACGCGCCGCCGTCGCGTACGCGAATCGCCTGATCCGGTCGTCGAGCAACCCCTGGATCGCGGCGGCCAGCGCCTGCGGGTCCCGGGCCGGCACGAGGTCACCGGTCGTCCCGTCGACAACGGTGTCCCGGATGCCGCCCACGGCCGTTCCGACGACCGGCACCCCGCAGGCCATCGCCTCCAGCGGGGTCAACCCGAACGGCTCGTACCAGGGCGCCGCGACCAGCAGGTCCGCCGAGCGGTACCAGCGGCCCATCTCCTCCCGGGGCACCGCGCCGGCCAGGTGCACCCGATCGGCCACCCCGCACGACTCCGCGAGAGCCCGCAGCCGGCGGGCGTACGGGTCGGTCTCCAACAGCCCCTCGGGTGGCCCGCCGACGACCACGCACTCGGCGTCCGGAACCAGCGCCATCGCCCGGATCACGGTCTGGAAGCCCTTGCGCTCGACCAACCGACCCACGGTGAGGATGCGGGCCCGTCCCGGTTCCCGGTCGGCGGCCGGTCCGAGCGGGGCGAAGGTGGCGAGGTTGACCCCGGAGGGCACCACTGTCATCCGGGACCGCGGCACACCCATCCGGACCAGTTCGCCCACCTCGTCGCGGCACTGCGCGACGATCCGGTCCACCGAGCGGCCCAGCTCCCGCTCGTAGGAGACCCGTCGGGCCGGGCTGGTGTCCTGCACACCCTGGTAGCGGCGCTTCACCGTGCCCAGCGCGTGGTACGTCTGCACCACCGGCACCCCGGTCTGCCGGCCGGCGGTCAGCCCGGCCAGGCCGCTCATCCAGAAGTGCGCGTGGATCACCTCGGGCACCCAGTCGCCGCCGCGCCACCGCTCGATCAGCCAGTTGCTGAACTCCCGCATGTGCGGCAGCAGCGCGTCCTTGGCCACCGGCTCGGCCGGGCCGGCCGGCACGTGCACCACGTCGTACCCGTCCGGGCTGCGGACGGTCACCGGCAGGTCCGGCGCGTCGCGGCGGGTGTAGACCCGCACCTCGTGCCCGGCGGCGGCGAGCGCGGCGGACAGCTCCGCGACGTGCGTGTTCTGGCCGCCGGCATCCTCCCCTCCGAGGACGGCGAGCGGGCTGGCGTGCTCCGAGATCATCGCGATCCGCATACTTCCTCCTCCAGCAGCCGGTCCCAGTCAGCGAGGAAACGGTCGAGGCCGTACCTGTCGCGCGCGGCGGTTCGCGCCGCCGCTCCGGCCTGCCGCGCGGTAGCCGGTTCGGCGATGAACCGGCGGGCGGCGTCGAGCAGGGTGTCGGTCCGGGTGGCGAGCGCCCCCGCCTCCGGGGGCACCGCCATCACCGCCTCGGTGGTGGCGAGCGCGACGACCGGCATGCCGATCGCCATCGCCTCGATGAGGCTGAGCCCGAGGGAGGTCCACCGGCACAGGTGCAGGTACGCCCGCCGCCGGGCCAGTTCGGTGTGCATCCGCTCCTGAGGCACGTCGTCGTGGCTGGTCAGCCGGTCGGCGGGCAGCCCGAGGTGGTCGGCCAGGCCGGCGACACCCATGCCGAACACGTCCAGCGGCGCGATCTCGGCGAACTGGGGCAGCAGGTCGGTGCCGGTGACCCGACCTCGCCGTACCGGCTCGTTGATCACCACGGCGAGCCGGTCCAGCTCGCCGGTGTAGGACGCGGAGGGGGCGACGATGCCGTGGTCGACCACTGTGGTGCGGGTGGTGCCGGTGTCCCAGAAGATCTGGTTGAACCCGGTCACGTGGGCGATGAGGAGGTCGTCGCGGTCGGCCATCGGGTGGCGGGTGTTCGGCACGTCGCCCTTGGGAGTGTTGTGCTCGACGTAGATGGCGGGAAGGTCACGGCCGGGGCGGCGACGAAGCCACTGCTCGGCCCGGTCGATCTCCTCGGGACGTTGCAGGATGACCAGGTCGACGTCCGCGCTCGGCAGCTCCTCCGGGCTGACCTCGACCGCGCTGTCCGGCCACGGGTAGGTGCGGGCCCGGCCGAGGCCGTACGGGCCGCGGTCGGGTGTGGTGGGAATCAGGTAGCGATGGCTGCCGTGCACGAACGACGTGGTCCAGGAGCCGTGCACGTGCCAGAGCAGGATGTTCATCGGCCACCACCACCGCTGACGGCGAGGGTCCGCAGCGCGTCGACCACGTCGCCCGGGTCGACGCCACTGAGGCAGGGGTGCCCGGGGACCGGGCAACTGGCCGCCCGGGTGTCCCGGCAGGGAGCGGCGGCGTCGCCGAGCCGAACGGTCGGCACCCGGTAGGGCCCCCACTGACCGAACGGAACGGTCGGCGCGAAGAGACTCACCACCGGCACACCGGCGGCGGCCGCCAGGTGCGCGGGCCCGGTGTTGCCGACCACGACCGCGCTGGCGTCCGCGACGATCGCGGCCAGCCCGGCCAGGTCGGTGCGTCCCCCCAGGTCGGTGCCGCCGGCCGCGGCGACCCGGGCGGTGACCGCGCGCTCGTCCGGGCCGCCGGTGACCAGCACCCGGTGCCCCGCGTCGGCCAACGCCCGGACGATCCCGGTGGCCACGTCGGGCGGGCAGGCCCGGCTGGACGCGGCCGACCCGGGGTGCAGCACCACGTACCCCGGATCGCCGACGTCGACCGGGCGCGGCGGCACGGCGTCTCGGCGCAGCCGCAGGACCGGTTCGTCACCGTCGGGAAGCCGGTGGCCGGCGGCGGCGGCCAGGGAGAGGGCACGTTCGGGTTCGGGGACGCCCACCGGCACCCGGTGCCGGATGTCCAGCAGCGAGCCCGGATAGTCGTCGCTGATCGCCGCGATCCGAGCGATCCCCGCCATCCGCAACAGCAGCGCCAGCGGCAGGGCGGACTGGTGGAACGAGGTGAACACCACCGCCTGGTCCACGCCGACCGTGCCCAGCCGCGCGGACAGGCTCCGCATGGCCTCCGGGTCGACCGGCCCCGGCGCGGGATCGATCCACGGCAGCGGATGCTCGATGATCTCGTCGACGCCGGGCAACAGGTCGGCGGCGGCCCGACCGCGCGGCCCGCACAGCAGCACCACCCGCTCCGCTCCGGCCGCGACGGCACGGATCGCCGGGCCGGTGACCAGCACGTCACCCGCCGAATCCGAGCGGACCACGAGCGCTGTCCGTACCGGTTCGGTGGGCGGGGTCGAGGGCTGCACGGCCTGTTGGCGGCGCAGGATCTCCGCCACCGCCGCCGGCAGATCGGTGGCCACCCACCCGGCGGCGGCGACCTCCTCCGGCCGGGTCACCGGGGTGGGCACCAGGACCCCCGCGGCCCCGGCGGCCATGGCGGCACCGACGTCCCGGCCGATGTCGCCCACGAGTACGCAGCGGGACGGCGTGGTGCCCAGCTCGCGGGCGGCGGCGTACACCAGGCCCGGCGCCGGTTTGCGGCAGTCACAGCCGTCGGCGTCGTCGTGCGGGCAGACCAGCCACGCGTCGAACCGGCCCAGCAGCTCCTCGACGCGGGCGTGCACCGCCCGCATCTGTTCACCGGTGAAGTAGCCCCGGGCCAGGCCCGACTGGTTCGTGACGACCGCCAGCCGCAGCCCGGCCGCGCGCAGCCGGTCCAGCGCCGCCCGCGCGCCCGGCACCGGCCGCACCTTCTCCGGGTCGCCGTTGTACGGCACGTCCTCGATCAGGGTGCCGTCGCGGTCCAGCAGCACCGCGTCGTAGAGCACCGCTCGGGGGCTTGCGACAGACCCGGCGGCGCGGTCAGCAGCGGCATACACCTGGGCTGACCTGCGCTGATACGGATCCTCCTGGTCCTGTCGCACAGCCGGCGGGTTCCCTGCGCCCCGAGGAGTAAACGTCGTCGTCGAGGGGGTGGGCCAGCGCCGCCAGCGATGCCCCGGGTCGGCCTTACCCGCCGTCCGAGAGAAGCTAACCCGGTCAGCTGTTAGCCCGTGCCGTGCTCCGGGTATGGGATCCCGGTGGCGATTGTGGAGAAAGTGATCGACGCTTCCCCGCAGCAGGTGTTCGACGTGCTCGCGGACGGATGGACGTACAGCGACTGGGTGGTGGGCACCGCTCACGTGCGAGACGTGGACGACGCCTGGCCTCGGGTGGGCAGCCAACTGCACCACCGGGCCGGGCCGTGGCCGTTCTCGTTGCAGGACGCCTCGACGGTGCTGGTCTGCGAGCCGCCGCACCGGCTCGTGCTCAAGGCCGGGCTCTGGCCGGCGGGCGAGGCGATCGTGGCCTTCACCCTGGAGCCGGTCGGCGACGGCGCCACCCGGGTGCGTATCGGCGAGGACTTCGCCGCCGGCCCGCTGCGCTGGGTCCACAACAAGATCAACGATCTGGTGCTGCACAGGCGTAACCGGGAGACGCTGGCCCGACTCTCCGACATCGCCATCCGACAGAAGGGGTCCTCGTGACCCGGACCGTGGTGGTGACCGGCGCGAGTGCCGGCGTGGGCCGCGCCGTCGCCCACGCGTACGCGGCGCGCGGCGCCCGGCTGGCGCTGCTGGCTCGGGGCGAGGCGGGTCTGGTCGCCGCCGAACGGGAGTGCCGACTGCGCGGGGCGACCGACGTGCGGGTGTACCGGGTCGACGTGGCCGACGCGGGCGCGGTGCAGCAGGCCGCCGACGACGTGGTGCACCGCTGGGGCGGCATCGACGTGTGGATCAACAATGCGATGGCGTCGGTGTTCGCGCCGGCCTGGGAGATTCCGGCGCGCGAGTTCCGTCGGGTCACCGAGGTCACCTACCTCGGCACCGTGCACGGCACCCTCGCCGCGCTGCGGCACATGCGGGCGCACGGGCAGGGCACGATCGTGCAGGTGGGCTCGGCGTTGGCCTACCGGGGGATCCCGCTGCAGTCGGCGTACTGCGCGAGCAAGCACGCCGTCCAGGGGTTCAACGACTCGCTGCGCGCCGAGCTGCTGCACGACTGCCCGGGGGTGAAGTTGTCCATGGTGCAGCTGCCTGCGGTCAACACACCGCAGTTCTCCTGGGTCCGCACCCGGCTGCCCCGGCATCCGCAGCCGGTGCCTCCGATCTTCACTCCGGAGCTGGCCGCCCGGGCCATCGTCTGGGCCGCCGACCGCGGCACCAGGGAGCTGAACGTGGGTGGCCCGACCTGGCAGGCACGGGTGGGCGACGCCCTGTTCCCCGGCCTGCTGGACCGGAAGCTAGCCCGCGACGGCTACGACAGCCAGCAGACCGGTGAGAAGATCGATCCGGCGACCTGGCGGGACAATCTGGATCACCCCGGCGATGCGGACACGGACCGGGGCACGGCTGGCGTGTTCCGCGAACAGGCGCGTGACCGGTCCGCGGCGCTCTGGGTCGGCACGCACAAACCGGCGCTCTCCGGTGTCGCGCTCGCCGTCGCGGCGCTCGCCCTCAGCGCTGTCGCTCGCCGTCGTCGCTGACCAGCGCACGCCTCTGACCAGGGCTTCGACCCCCGTACGCGGTGGACGGCGAGGGTCCGCAACGCCCGGAAGGGGTGCCTCCCTCGGACCGAATGCGGGAACTAGATACCCTTTCCATGACCCTTGTCCGCAAACCGAGGATGACCGACATGATCAAGCCGGTGCAGTTGCCGACGCCGTGGCGGGACGCACGCCTGACCGTCGTGGTGCCCACGTACAACGAGGCGGGCAACCTCCCGGCGCTGGTCGAGCGGCTGCTCGCGCTGCCGCTGCCGGGGCTGCGCATCCTCGTCGCCGACGACAACTCCCCCGACGGCACCGGGGAGGTGGCCGACAAGCTGGCCATCGAACACCCTGACCGGATCGAGGTCGTGCACCGCGCCGGCAAGGAGGGCCTCGGCCGGGCGTACGTGGACGGGATGACCCGGGCGATCGAGGGCGGCGCCGAGTACGTGGCGCAGATGGACGCCGACCTCTCGCACCCGCCCGAGGCGCTGCCGGGGATGCTCGGCGCGCTGCTCTCCACCCAGGCCAGCGTGGTGATCGGTTCCCGCTACGTGCCCGGCGGCGAGCTGGACGAGAACTGGCCGCTCTACCGCCGGGCGCTCAGTGGCTGGGCCAACCTCTACGTGCACACCCTGCTGCGGGTACGCATCCGCGACCTCACCGCCGGCTTCAAGATCTGGCAGGCCGAAGCCCTGCGCGACATCGACCTGGAGCGGGTGCAGTCCAACGGCTACAGCTTCCAGGTGGAGATGCACTACCTCGCCACCAAGCTCGGGCACACCATCCTGGAGGTGCCGATCCGCTTCGAGGAGCGGCGCGACGGCGTCTCCAAGATGACCACCGCGACCAAGGTGGAGAGCGCACTCATGCCCTTCCGCCTCCGCAGCAAACACCGCAACATCACCCGCTGACAACGCGATCCCACTCCCCCGACCCCGCCTGGGTGATCAAGAGGTTTGCGTCAGATCCGCCGACGCTGGCGACGCAAACCTCTTGATCACCGGGAGCCGAGGTGGGTGGGGGCGGGCGTTAGGCGGGGTAGATGGCGCGGTTCGCTGTGGCGATGGCGGCGGCGTAGGCGCGGCCGGTCAGCGCGCGGTCGCGGGCCAGCGCGGCACGGGCCGCGTTCGCGCCCGGTGCGCCGTGCACACCGCCGCCGGGGTGCGCCGACGCGCTGGCCAGGAAGAGCCGGTCCACCGGGGTGTCCGCCCGGCCCAGGCCAGGGATCGGCCGCAGGAAGAGCTGCTGGTACGCGGCGGCGGTCCCGCCGCCGAGCGCGCCACCGACCAGGCTCGGATTGCCCTTCTCCAGGTCGGCCGGCCCGGCCACGTGCCGGCCCACGATCAGCTGCCGGAAACCCGGGGCCGCCGCCTCCAGCACCTCCTCCATCCGCTGCACGTGCCCGGCGACCTCCTCGGCCCGCCAGTTCCGCCGGAACGGCAGATGGGTGTACGACCAGAGCGACTCGGTGCCCGGCGGAGAGTGGCTCGGGTCCGCCACCGACATCTGCCCGACCAGCAGGAACGGGTCGCGGGGCAGCTCGCCACGGGCCAACTCGCTGGCGTAGTGGGTGAGCCCGTTCAGGTCCGCTCCGAGGTGCACGGTGCCGGCGCCGGCCAGCTGCCGGTTCGTCCAGGGCACCGGCGCGGAGAGCGCCCAGTCCACCTTCAGCGTGGAGCCGTCCCACCGGAAGTGCGCCAGGTCCTCCACCAGCCGGGACGGCAGTGCCGCGGCGCCGACCAGGTCGAGGTAGAGCGCCGGCGCCGGCACGTCGGCGAGCACGGCCCGCCGGGCCCGCCACAGCGCGCCGCCGACGGTCCGGACCCCCATCGCCCGACCCCGGGCGGTGAGCACCCGATCGGCCCGGGCACCGTAGATGATCGTCCCGCCGCGCCCCTGAAGCCGGTCCACCAGCGCGTTGGTGATCTGCTGCGCGCCGCCGTCGGGCACCGGCCAGCCGACCTGCTGGCCGAGCATGGCCAGCAGCCAGCCGTACACCCCGGAGCCGGCCTCCTCCGGGGAGAGGTCGGTGTGCAGGGCACAGCCGGCCAGCAGGGCCGGCCCGCCGGGGCCATCGAAGAGTTCGTCGCCGAGTTTGCGGACCGGTACGACGAGCCGGCGCGCGAGCCGCAGCGCGCCGGCGACGCGCAACCGGCGCAGCAGGCCCAGCCCGCCGCGTACCGGAGGGAACGGCGAGGTGATCGCGTCCAGCATCGGCTCGGCCACGTCGAGCCAGTCGGTGTACGCGTTGAGCCAACGCTTACCGTCCCCGGGTGCGAACTGCTCCAGCGACGCTGCCGTGACGTCCGGGTCCCGGTTGATCACCGCGGCTCGACCGTCCGGCAGCAGGTGCGCCAGCACGTCCGGCGAGTGCCGCCAGGACAGGCCGTGTCGACCCAGGTCCAGGCCGCCCAGCACCGGTGAGGCGTACCCGAGGGGGTAGAACGAGCTGTAGAGGTCGCTCAGGTAGCCGGGCGCGGTGACCTCGGCGGAGCGGACCGCGCCACCGGGCACCGCGGTCGCCTCCAGCACCACCACGTCCCAGCCGGCGTCGGCCAGCAGGTTGGCGGCCACCAGACCGTTGTGCCCGGCGCCGACGACGACGGCGTCCGCGCTCTGCGCGGTGGTGGTTGTCATCGGATCCGCCTACCCGGCGCGCAACCGGGCGAAACGCGTTTGCCTCCTCCAGGCCGGGGCATCCAGCGCCGCATGTACACGGTTGCGCAGCTGGTGGGCGGGGTGTGGGGTGCGGGCGGCGACGGCGGCGAACTGGTAGTGCGTGATCCGGCGGACGACGCGCTGGTGAGCACGGTGCCGGTGGCCACGGCCGACGAGGTGGGCAAGGCGACCCAGGCGGCCCGCAACGCGGCGGCCCAGTGGGCGGCGACCGCCCCGGCGGAACGGGCGGCTGCGCTGCATCGGGCCGCGGACGCGGTGGAGGCGGTCGTCGAGGAGTTGGCGGCAGCGGTCACCGCGGAGATGGGCAAGCCGTTGGCGGACGCCCGCGGCGGCGTCGAGGCGGGGATCGGCACCCTGCGACAGTATGCGGAACTGGCACCGCTGCGCGGCGGGCGCACGCTCAACGGCGAAGCCGGCGCGCTGGACTTCCTGACGCCGCAGCCACGCGGGGTGGTCGCGGCGATCACCCCCTGGAACGACCCGGTGGCGGTGTCGTGTGGACTGCTCGGCGCGGCCCTGGTGACCGGCAACGTGGTGCTCTACAAGCCGAGCGAACGGACACCGGCGACGGGTTGGCTGCTGGCCCGAGCACTGGACCAGGCACTGCCGGCCGGGGTGTTGTCACTGCTCACCGGTGGCCCGGAGGTGGGTGCGGCACTGGCGGCGCAGGACGTCGACGTGGTGGCCCACGTGGGTTCCACCGCGACCGGGCGGGCGATCGCCGCCGCGGCGGCCCGCACCGGCGCGAAGGTGCTCCTGGAGAACGGCGGCAGTGACCCGTTGATCGTGGACGCGGGCGTCGACCCGGAGTGGGCGGCGGAGCAGGCCGCGCTCGGCGCGTTCGCCAACGCCGGGCAGATCTGCGTGGCGTTGGAGCGGCTCTACGTGCACCGGGAGGTGGCCGACGACTTCGTGGCCGCGCTGGTACGACGCGCCGGAGCGCTGCGGGTCGGACCGGGCCGGGATCCGGGCACCGAACTGGGCCCGCTGGTCGACCGGCGGCACCGGGACCACGTGCACGGGCAGGTGGCGGCCGCGGTGGCGGACGGCGCACGGGTGCGGGTGGGCGGCGAGGTGCCGGACGGGCCGGGGGCGTTCTACCCGGCCACCGTCGTCACCGACTGCCGTCACGACCTGCCGTTGGTCCGGGAGGAGACCTTCGGGCCGGTCGCCCCGGTGGTGGTCGTCGACTCGTTCGACGAGGCGTTGCGCTGCGCGGCGGACTCCCCGTACGGGCTGGCCGCCACGGTGTTGACCCCGTCGATGAGTCACGCGCAGCGGGCCTGGCGGGAGCTGCCGGTGGGCACGGTCAAGGTCAACGCGGTGTTCGGGGGTGCGCCTGGGGGTGCCGCGCATCCGCGCCGGGCGAGCGGGCAGGGCTTCGGGTACGGCCCGGAGCTGCTGGACGAGTTCACCGCCACGAAGGCGGTGCACATCGAGGCGCCGGGCGGCGGGCACTGGTGAACGGTGCGGGCGGACGCAGGGGTGGCGCGTCCGCCCGTACCGCGTCGGTTGTGCTCCGGTGCGGCCGCGGTCAGTCGCCGCGGGCCTTGCGGGTGGCGCGGTCGTTGGCCTTCTCGATGGCCGTGACCAGCTCCGGTTTGGTCATGCTGGACCGCCCGGGCACGTCGAGTTCGCGGGCCACCGACATCAGGTGGTCCTTGGTGGCGTTGGCGTCCACGCCACCGGCGGTGGGGGCCCGTCGTTCCGGCCCGCCACCGGCGGCCTGCTGGTCGCTGGGGCCCTTGCGGCCCTTCGGCTCCCAGTGGTCGCCCACCTTCTCGAACTGATGCTTCACGGCGGCGAAGGCGGTGCGGTGCGACCGCTCCCCCTCGCCGTAGGTCTCGACCGCCGAGTCGTGGGTCTTCTCCCAGGTGCGCTGCGCCTTCTCCGGGGAGCGTCGCAGCGTGCTGGGCAGGTCTTCGCGCCCGGGCATCTCGTCCTCCTCCGTGTCGACAGGGTCACTGTGACCGTTCCCCGGTGACCGGGGGGCAAACCCTGGCGACGCCGGCCGGGTACCAGGTGGGTTTGTCGATTTCACCATCCGGGTACCGCCGGGCCAGGCCAGACCGGACGACCGGTCATCCGGCGGCCGGGGCGCAGGGAGCGGGCATGACGACCACGGAGCCCGGTACGACGCTCGACGGCACAACGGGCACCCGGGTGCCCGGACGGATGCGGCAGTTGAGCTGGCGGACCTGGCGCGGGGTGCTGGTCCGCAGCGTGCAGAACTTCGTCAACGACAACTGCTCCGACTGGGCCGCCGCGCTGACCTACTACGGGGTGCTGGCGCTCTTTCCGTCCGCCATCGTGGTGGTGGCGCTGGTCGGTCTGGTCTCCGACGGGGAGCGGACCCTGGACACGGTGGTCGACCTGGCCAATCAGGTGGGCGCCGGGTCGGTGCTGACCAACGACGAGGGCGGCGTGGTCGGGGTGATCCAGACCGTGGTGCTCGACCAGAGCAACCCCCAGCTGCTGCTGAGCTTCGGCCTGCTCGGCGCGCTCTGGTCCGCGTCGGGTTTCATCGGCGCGTTCACCAGGGCCTCGAACGCCGTCTACGGGGTGACCGAGGGCCGCCCGGTCTGGAAGCTTCGGCCGCTACAGATCGGCCTGGCGGCGATCACGCTGGTGCTGCTCGCGGTGGTCGCCCTCGGCCTGATCGTCAGTGGGCCGGTCACCGATGCGGTCGGCGACCTGATCAACGCCGGCGGCCTGGCCCGCACGACGTGGAGCGTGGCGAAGTGGCCGGTCCTCGCCATGATCATGATGGTGCTGCTGTCCCTGCTGTTCTGGATCGCGCCGAACGTGCGTCAGCCCCGGTTCCGCTGGCTCACCCCGGGCGGCGCGGTGGCCCTGATCTCCTGGGCGGCGGCCTCCTTCGGCTTCGGCCTCTACGTGGCCAACTTCGGCTCGTACGACACCACCTACGGCAGCCTCGGGGCGGCCATCGCGTTCCTGGTCTGGCTCTACCTGTCCAACTCGGCGCTGATGCTGGGTGTGCAGATCAACGCCGAGGTGCAGCGCGGCCGGCAGTTGCAGGCCGGCGACCCGGACCCGGAGGAGCCGGTGCTGCCTCCCCGCAAGCCCGCCGACGACTGAACCTCCGGTTCGACCGTGGTGTCCGGTTCGTCGCCGGGCCGGGGGCCGGTTCGTGGTCCGGTGCCGGTTTACCGAGCGGGGTGCCGGGTAGCGCAGAAGGCATGGAGCGTGGCAACAGCAAGCACGGACCGAGGATCGACGAACAGATGAGTCAGGAGGTCAGCGGCCTCGTGCAGGGGCCGGGGACCGGCGGCTCTCGGGTCGACGAGTTCCGGGTTCCGGAACCGGCCGGTGAGGACCAGCCGGAGGCGACCACCGCCCCGGCCGGCGAGACGCGCACCGGCGCCCCGAAGGGGATGAGCTCCACGGACGTCGAGCAGCGCAGCCGGCTCGGCCGGTTCATCTCGATGAGCGCGCTGCCGGGCGACCGTCTGGTGCTCGTCGCCAGCGCCCGCGAGAACGAGGCGCCGGACGACATCGTCGCGGCGCTGGAACGGCTGCCCGAGGGCACCGTCTACCAGACGGTCTCCGAAATCTGGGCGGCACTGGGCAACAAGAACGAGACGACTCGCTGGTGAGCGGATCGCCCCCGATCCGGCAATCCACCAGCGACTGAAGGAGGTTCCCCGATGAGTGGCGTTACCGAACATGTGGACGTTTCCGTGCCCGTACGCACCGCGTACGACCAGTGGACGCAGTTCGAGGAGTTCCCCCAGTTCATGGAGGGTGTGCAGGAGGTCCGGCAGCTCTCCGACACGATGACCCACTGGACCGTGGACATCGCCGGGGTGAAGCGCGAGTTCGACGCCGAGATCACCGAGCAGCTCCCCGACGAGCGGGTCGCCTGGCGCTCGACCGACGGCACCCAGCAGGCCGGCGTGGTGACCTTCCACCGGTTGGACCAGGACAAGACCCGGGTCACCCTGCAGCTCGAGTTCGAGCCGCACGGCGTGGTCGAGCAGGCCGGCGACAAGCTCGGCATCGTCGACCGCCGGGCCAAGGGCGACCTGGAACGGTTCAAGACCTACATCGAGCGGCGTGGTCAGGAGACCGGCGCCTGGCGCGGACAGGTCGACCGTCCGCAGCCGTGACCCTGAGCAGTGACACCGATGGCCGCCAGAATCCTGGCGGCCATCGCCGTGTCCGAGCCTTGTCGCGCGCCACCGTTTGCGATCATCGCGCCCGGGTACCGCTGAAGACATGACCGACGACAACATCAGGGTGTGGCGGGATGAGGAACGGCTTCCGTTGGAAGAGCTGGAGCAGGCCGTGGCCGGCTCCAGCCTCGACGGGCAGGCCGACGACGTGACCGGCAACGACGCGGGGGAAGAGGCGACGTTCGGCCACGGGCTGGCAGCGGACGACAGTAAGGGGCAGGCCCAGGGCAACAGCCGGGAGGACACCGATCCGGAGCGCCGCTACCGTCCGTCCACCACCGGGCGGACCGGCCCGGACGCGGGCTGACCCTCCCCACCGGGCTGAGTGGGCGCCGGCTGCCCGGTGGGCCGGTCGGTCGAGCGACGGGCGCCCCACTCGTACAGCACGATCAACGCCAGCGCGAGCACCAGCAGGGCCGAGCCCAGCACCTGCACCGAGGTATTGCCGATCAGCACGCCCAGCCCGGCCGGGACGAGCGCCGCGCCAACGCCCGCGGCGCCGATCTGCAGCCCGATGGCCCGGTCCGCGTGCGCCGCGCCGACCCGTTCCGCGGTGGTGAGGGTGAGCAGCGGAAACACCGGCGCGGCGGCGAAACCGACAACGACCAGGCCCAGCACCGCCAGCAGGGCCGGCCCGGGAACGGCGATCAGGGCCGCGCCGACGGCCATCCCGGCCAGACTGACGCGCAACACCAACCCCGCCCCCAGGCGCTCGGCCACCAGACCCTGCACGACCCGACCGACGAAGAGGCTGCCCCAGTACGCGGAGACGCACCCGCCGGCCAACGCCGCGCTGAGCCCGCGCCCCTCGGTCAGCAGCAGGAACGCCCACAGCCCAGCGGACACCTCGATCGCCACGTACAGCACGAAGGCGAGCGTCCCCGACCAGACCGCCGGCAGCCGCAGCGTGTCCCGAACCGGGACCCGGAGGGTCGGCGCCGGCCCGGTCTGGACGGCGGCACCCGCCTCGGTGGGCACCGGGGCGCCCGCCTCGGTGTTGGCTGGAACGCCGCGGTGCCAGGCCCGCACGGTGAGCGCGAACGCGGCGGCGAGGACGAGTTGGGCGGCGGCCACGATGCCGTACCCCCAACGCCAGGCGAGCCCGGCGCTCAGCACCCCGGTCATGATCAGTGGACCGATGGCCACGCCGAGGCCGAAGAAGGCGTGCAACCAGTTCATGTGGCGGGCCCCGAAGGCCCCGGCGGCGTACGCGTTGAGCCCGGAGTCGACCGCACCGGAGCCGAGCCCGAGCAGCAGCGCACAGCCCACCAGCACCGCCAGCACGGGGCTCACCGAGTAGCCGGTCAGCGCCAGGCTGGCCAGCAGGGTGCTGCCGGCGAGCAGGGCGCCCACGCCGACCCGGGCCAGCGTGAAGCCGGCCAGCACGCTGGAGGTGAGATAGCCGACGGTGCCGGCGGTGAGCACCCACCCGACCGCCTCGGTCGGCACGTCGAAGTCGCTCCGGATCGAGGGCCAGCTGACGCCGAGCAGGCCGTCGGGCAGGCCGAGACTGACGAACGCGAGGTAGGACAGCAGGAGCAGTGCGGCGCGAGGGCGCGCGGGCGGGGTGGACACGAGACACCATCCTGCCGCAGGGGCACCCTAGCGCCGTCGGCACCCGATCGCCCTCGGCGCAAAGAAGTCGTGTCCGTACGGTCGAGAAAACGGACAGCTCATCCAGAATCGGCCGATCGGAGGACGGCAACCCGGCCGGTTCGCGTAAGAATTTCGGGATGCATCAAGGCTCCGGAATCCTCTCCACGCGTCAGCGCCGGCTCGCCTGGCTCGGCTTCCTGCTCGCCGCGCTCCAGGCGCCCGTGTCCGCCTGGCTCGTCGCCGACGAGTCGTGGCTGTTCAGCCTCTGCGTCGCGCTGATGGTGGCCACCGTGATCATCGCTGACGACGCGGCACGGCGTCGCCCGGCCAACGCGACAAGCGACTAGCCTCCGCCGTCCGGCCGGGCCTCGTGGCCCGGCCGGCCCCGGCTACGGCGGCGTTCCTTCATCTCCGCCTCGTAGAGGTGGCGCCGCCCACCCACCAACTCGTCGCGGGCCTGCTGGTCCAACTCCCGGAACAGCGCGTGGTAACCGTCGTCGAAATCCTCGACGATCTGAAACGTCCACCGTCCGGCGATGACGTTGCGGCCACGCAGCTCCGTGGCGATCCGGTCGGCGAGATGTGGATGCCCGGCGGCGCGAAACTGCTCCACCGCGTCGTCGAGCATCAGGTCGGCATGGCCGATCAACTGGTGCACCGAGTAGAGGTGCCCCCGGGCCCGCTCCACACACTCCAGCGCCTCGCTGAGCTTGCCGAGCGCCGCGACCGTAGCGTCGCTGACGCCGTCCGGCCGCCGGTGCCGCTCGTCGGGTCCGTCCGCCTGCTGTCCCATCCGTGCCTCCGTGCCGGGTGCCGTCGTCCGTGGGTGTTCTCCTGCTGCCCCGTCTGTGCCGGATCAATCCCCCAGGTCAGCGGCGACCGCCCAGTGGCGCAGCCGACATCCGCCGAGCGGACGAGGTCGGCACTGTCACGGGTCGGTTAGCCTCGGTCACCATGCGTGTGCCGTTCAACCGGGTCGCCTCCCGTACCGCCGTCGACTCGGCGCGGTCCACCCTCGCCGCCCTCACCGTCTCCGTGGGCACTGCCGGGCTCACCGCCGCCGCCGCGCGACCAGGGCTGCTGGCCCTCGTCGACCAGCATGCGGCGGCCGTCCGGGACAGCCTCGACGGGGACCGCACGCCGCTGACCTCCGCGGCGCTCGCCGGCTACGCCGAGGGGGTGCGCGCCGCCGCCCTGGAGCACGGGTGGACTCCGCCCAGCGGGCCGGTGGACTGGAGCCACCCGGACTGGCTGCTCGCCCGGCTGGTTGCGGTCTGCGCGCTGGCTCGCGCACTCGACCAGCACTGACACGCGAGGGAGGGCACCCCGCGTCGTCCGCGGAACACCCTCCCACCCGTCGTGCTGTTCCGCCCGCTACGAGCGGTACTGCTGGGCTTCGTCCACCCGAGGCATGGCCTGGGTGCGGTCGCCCCCGCGGTCGGCCATCTGCCGCTCCACGTCGCTACGCCCGGCCGACGCGGCCTGACGTTGCTGCTGCACCGCCCGAGCCTCCTGGGCCGCCCGGTCCAGCCAGCCGTCCCAGCGTTTCTGCATCGGCTTCACGAGACCACCGCCGACGCCGACGATCAGGATGCCGGCCACCGTGGCGAGCACCGCGATCAGCACCGGGGTGGTCACCGTGGTGGCGATACCCACCTGGTTCAGGGCGGCGATCACACCGAGCGCGATGATGAAGATCGCCGTCAGATCGGCCAGGACCTTGCCGTACGAGAGCCCTCCCAACGCCCCGGTGACCAGATCCCGGACAGCGTTGGCGATCGCGGCCGCCACCACCACGATGACGATCGCGATGAACGCGCGCGGCAACCAGGACACCACGCCGCTGATCAGGTCACTGATCGCGTTGGGCCCCCAAACTCCGAAGGCGAACTGCAGCGTGAACAGCAGTACGGCGTAGTACGCCAGTCTGGCCAGAATGTCGCTGGCGTCGTACTTCGTTCTCTCCAGGGCCCGTTTGATGCCACCGCGTTCGACCGCCTGGTCGAAACGCACCCGTTCCAGCACCGTATCCACGATCTTGAGGACGGCTCTGGCGATGAGCCAGCCGACCACGAGGATGACGATGAAGGCCACTGCCTTCGGGATGAAGAGCAGCACCGACCTCCAGGTGTCGGCGATGGCATCGCCGATGTCGGCCTGCCGGACCGCGAGGGTTTTCAGCATGATGTCCCTCCTGTCGCATGGACTGCGCCGGGCGCATACCCGGCAACCGGTCCGGCACTCCGCGCAGCGCGCGACGTTTTTCCCGACAGACCTCCGGACAGGGGCCCTGAACTGCCCGAACGGCCACCGCGACGGACGCGGCCACGGCCCGCCGCCACGGTCGGATGCCTTTTCCGGTCGGCCGACTAGGCTGCGAACATGCCAGGAACGGTCGGGCGGGTCCCCACGCCAGCAACTCCGGGCCCGGGCGCACCCACCGGGTCCCGCCCGGCCGTCGGCGCGCTCGCCCACGACTGGGCCAACACGCCGCTGGGCCCGGCCGACGACTGGGACGTCGCCCTCCAGGCCGTGGTGGAGCTGGTCCTCGCCTCGCCGATGCCGATGGCCCTGGCGTACGGCGACGACCTCGTCCTGCTCTACAACGCCGGCTACGCCGAGCTGCTGGGCACCAAGCACCCGAGCGCCCTCGGCCGTCCGGCCGCCGAGGTGTTCGCGGAGATCTGGGCGCTGCCCGGCGTCGGCGCGGTGATCGAGCGCTGCTACCGGCAGGGCGAGGCCTTCCTGGAGAAGGAGTCCACCCTGCCGTTGGTCCGTGGGCACTCCGCGACGGTGGAGCAGGCGGTCTTCACCCGGGGCTACTCACCGGTGCGCGACAGCGCCGGCCAGATCGTCGGCGTGTTGACGGTCGCGGCCGAGACCACCCACGTCACCGAGCAGTTGCAGAGCCTCAGCGAGGTGGCCGCGGCGCTCGCCGGCACCCTCACCCTCGACGACGTGGCCCGGGTGGCGCTGCGGTACGCGATCACCACGTTCGACCCCGACCAGGCCTCGTTCGCTGTCGACGAGGGCGGCGGCGGCTGGCGCATGGTGCGTCGGGTCCGTGGCGAGTTGTTGGACGAGGCCGACGAGAGGCTTCCCCCGCTCTGGCGGCGCGCGCCGGTGGACTGGTCGGCCCCGGTGGTGCAGGCGGCCCGCTCCGGCGCCCCGTCGTTCACCCGCGACGGGCAGCCGCTGCGGGACACCGCCGTGGACCGCCACGACCAGAAGGTCCGCGCGATGGCGGCCCTGCCGCTGGGCACCTCGGTGGTCCGCGGCGGGCTGGCGGTCGGCTACCAGGTTCCGCACACCTGGTCCCCCGCCGAACGGGCGCTGCTTGCCGCCTCGGCCGAGCTGATCGGCCAGGCCGCCGAGCGGGCCCGCCGGTTCGAGACCCAGCACGGCACGGCCCAACTGTTGCAGCGCAGCATGTTGCCGGAACACCTGCCGGATCTGCCCCGGTTGCGGATCGCGGCCCGCTACGACCCGGGCGTGGACGGCAACGCGGCCGGCGGTGACTTCTACGACGCGTTCCTGCTGCCCGACGGCTCGCTCGGCGTGGTGCTGGGCGATGTCGCCGGGCACGACGTGCAGGCCGCCGCGCGGATGGGGCAGGTCCGGGCCGCGCTGCGCGCCCTGGCCCTGGCCGACCCGACGCCCGACGCGGTCCTGGCCGGCCTGGACCGGCTGGTGACCAGCCTCGGCGCGGAGGCCGGCACCCACGAGCTGTTCGTCACCGTGGCGTTCGGGGTGATCGACGCGGAGCGGCGGGAGCTGACCCTGTCCAGCGCCGGTCACCCCGCCCCGTTGATCCGTCGCGGTGACCCGGATGGTCGGTTCCACGCCGAGTACGTCGACGTCCCGCCCGGGCCGCCCCTGGGATTGGGCGGCCGGCCCGGCACCACGACCGTCCCGTTCCGCCCCGGCGACACTCTGCTGCTGTTCAGCGACGGGGTGGTGGAGCGTCGTCGGCAGAGCCTCAGCGCCGGGCTGGCCACCCTGAGCGACGCCATTGCCAAGGCCGGCAGCGGCGACCCCCGGGCGCTCTGCGCGGTGGCCACCGCGGCCGTCCCGGGCGGCACGGAGGACGACGTGGCCGTGCTGGCGGTCGAGCACGCGCTCAAACCGAGTCGTTCGGCGAGCATGGAGGTGCCCGCCGAGCCGACCGCCCCCAGCCGGGTCCGGCACTGGCTGACCGGCCAGCTCACCGAGTGGCAGGTGCCCGAGTCGGTGATCGGGGCGGCGGTGCTCTGCACCAGCGAGCTGACCACCAACGCGTTGCTGCACGCCGGCACGGCCGCACGGGTGGAGATCGACCTCAGCGCCGAGCGGCTGCTCGTCTCGGTCGCGGATTCCGGCACCCGGGGCACCGTGACCCGGGCCCGTACCGACACGTTGAGCAGTCGCGGGCGCGGCCTCGGCCTGATCGAGGAGCTCAGCGACGCCTGGGGCACCGACCCGTCGGTCCGGGGCTCCACGGTCTGGTTCGAGATCCTCACGCCGCCGGCCGCGCATCCCTGAGCCGCCCGAGGGTAGGAGGACGCCCATGGCTACCGATCGACCCGCCGGGGTCCTCTTCGATGTCGACGGCACCCTGGTCGACACCACCTACCTGCACACCGTGAGCTGGTGGGAGGCGTTACGCCAGACCGATCAGCCGGTGCCGATGGCGGTGGTGCACCGTTCGATCGGGATGGGATCGGACAAACTCCTGGATCATCTCCTCGGCCCGGAGCGGGACCGCGACGCCGACTCGAAGCTGCGCGACGCGCACGACACCCTCTACGCGGAGTACTGGGAACGGCTCACGCCGCTACCCCGGGCGGCCGACCTGTTGCGTGCCTGCGCCGAGCGGGGGTTGCGGGTGGTGCTCGCCACCTCCGCCGCCGAACACGAGGTGGCCGCGCTGCGCCGGGCGCTGAACGCCGACGACGTGGTGGACACGGTCACGTCCTCGGCGGACGCGAAGGAGAGCAAGCCGGCACCGGACATTCTGGAGGCGGCGCTGGAGCAGTCGGGGTTGACCGCCGAGCGGGTGGTCTTCGTCGGCGACTCGGTCTGGGACGTCGCCGCGGCCGGCAAGCTGAACATCCCCTGCGTCGGGTTGACCTGTGGCGGCACCAGCCGTGGCGAGCTGGCCGGTGCGGGTGCCGTGGCGGTGTACGACGACCCGGCCGCGCTGTTGAACGAACTTCCGGATTCGCCGCTCACCCGGCCCCGGTAAGGATCACTCCGGTTCACCGGCACGTACGCGCATAGCCGGAGCCCTTGCGGGGCAAGGTCTGTCACCACCTGCCCGCACCTCGCGGGTGCGGGCAGAAGGGTGGTGCCGTGGAGCCGGTAGATGTGGCGTTCGCGCTGGTGGGCTTGGGCGCTCTGCTCGCGGGCATCCTGCCGCGGGTGCTGGAGCGGCGCCCGCTGTCCATGCCGATCGCCTTCCTCGCCCTCGGCATGCTGGTGTTCCTGCTGCCGGTCGGGTTGCCGTCACCGGACCCCCTGGCCCACCCGGAGCTGACCACCCACCTCACCGAGATCGGGGTGATCGTCGCGCTGATGGGCGCCGGGCTGAAGATCGACCGGCCGTTGAGTTGGCGGCGGTGGTCGTCCACCTGGCGACTGCTGGCGATCGCGATGCCCCTGTGCATCGCGGCGGTGGCCCTGCTCGGCTGGTGGTGGGCGGGGCTGGTGCCGGCCGCCGCGCTGTTGTTGGGCGCCGCGCTGGCGCCCACCGACCCGGTGCTCGCCGCCGACGTGCAGGTCGGCGAGCCGACCGACGTGGAGGATTCCGAGGACGAGGTCCGCTTCGCGCTGACCTCCGAGGCGGGCCTGAACGACGGGTTGGCGTTCCCGTTCGTCTACGCGGCCATCGCCATCGCCTCGACCAGCCTCGCGCCGAGCGACTGGTTGGCCGAGTGGTTCACCGTGGACGTGCTCTGGAAGATCAGCATCGGTGTCGGCGGTGGCCTGCTCATCGGCTGGCTGCTCGGCAAGCTGTTCTTCCGCGCTCCCAGTCAGCTGCGGTTGGCTCGGCACGCCGAGGGGTTCCTGGCGCTGGCCGCCACGTTCCTGGCGTACGGGCTGGTGGAGGTGGTCGGCGGGTACGGCTTCCTGGCGGTGTTCGTGGCCGCCCGGGCCATTCGGGCCGCCGAACGGACCCACGAGTTCCACTCGGTGCTGCACGACTTCGCCGAGCAGGTCGAACGGCTGCTCACCCTGGTGCTGTTGCTGCTGCTCGGCGGCGCGATCGTGGGTGGTCTGCTGGGCCCGCTGACCTGGCCGGCGGCCGCCGTCGGGCTGGCGCTGGTGTTCCTGGTGCGGCCCCTGATCGGCTGGTTGTCGTTGCGCGGCGCCCCCGGACGCCCGGCCGAGCACTGGGTCATCTCGTTGTTCGGCATCCGCGGCGTCGGCTCGTTCTACTACCTCGCGTACGCCACGACCAAGGCCGACTTCCCGCAGGCCGAGCTGCTCTGGGCGACCGTCGGGCTGGTGGTGCTCGTCTCCGTCGTGGTGCACGGCATCACGGCGACCCCGGTCATGCAGCTGCTGGACCGGGAGGGAGAGCGGACCTCCGACCCGGCCGAACGGGATCCCGAGGCCAGGCCCGTCGCGGCAGCCGGACACGCCTGAACACGGGCCTCAGGCCAGCTGTGCCTCAGGCCGGCCCGGCCTGGCCGGGGCGCTGTTGGCTCAGGCGAGCCGGGCGGCCAGCGCGCGGCCCAGGTCCCGGCCGGAGCGCCAGGCGCTCTGCACCCGGGGCTTGCCGAACGCGTCGCCGGCCAGGCCGATCCCGTCGGCGTCGAGGTGGTGGGTGGCGCCGCCGGCGTCGCTGGTCGGCTTCGCGTACGTCCAGCGGTGCACGTGCACGTCGACGGCCTGCTCGGGCAGCCCGAGCAGGTCCCGGACGGCCTGTTCGATCGCCGGGCCGGCCCCGGTGGGTTGGGCCAGGTGCCCGGCCGCGAACTCCGGCACGGTGTGCGCGACCAGCACCGGCGCGCCGTCACCGCGCCGGTCACCGTCGTCGCAGACCAGGTTGAGGACCGGGTGGTCGTTGACGAACGCGCCCCGGAAGTCCGACCAGCGCCGGGTCGGGAAGCGCAGCACCGCGGCCAGGGACGGCGACCAGCGTTGGGCCTGCACGACCCGGGTGGCGTCGGCCAGGGCCGGGTCGAGCAGCAGGGCGGCCTGCGGGCCCGGCATGGCCAGGGCGACCGCCGCGAACGACTGCCCGTCCACGACCAGGCCGGGTTCCACCGTGAGCACCAGCCGGTCGACGGTCACCGGCACGGGGCCGGCCAGGTGCTCGACCAGCGACCGCAGCCCACGGGGGGCGGCGAAGCGCATGGGCCCGGGCACCTCGCGGCTCCCGCTCCGGTCGTAGGCCTGGAAGGTGTCGGTCCATTCGCGGACCAGCCCGGCGGCGCGCCACTGTTCGACCAGTGCGGCGAAGTCCGGGTCGGTGGCGGTGAAGTAGGCGGCGCCGATGTCGGCGGGCCGACCCTGGAAGCGTTTGCTGGCCATCCGGCCACCGCAGACGTGCCCCCGCTCCCGGACCTGCACCGGCACCCCGGCCCGGGTCAGCTCGACCGCACAGGCCACCCCGGCGATGCCCGCCCCGACCACCACCACGCTCGACCGGTCCTCCGTCATCCGATGATCGTAGGTGGCGGCATTCGGGCATGAACCGCCGATGATCGGGGTACTGGCACACCTGTTCGAAAGAAAGGGTGATGATGATGACGGACCGCCGTACCGAGCAGGCCGACCAGAATGCCGCGATCAAGGACCCGGACGAGTGGGTCACTGGGGACGAGCCGCCGACCGCCGCCCAGGAGTCCTACCTGAGCACGCTGGCCCGGGAAGCTCACGCCGACCTCCCGGACGACCTGACCAAGGCCGAGGCGTCCAAGCGCATCGACGAACTCCAGGCCGAGACGGGCCGAGGCCAGTAGTCCCGGCCCTCTCCACGCGATCTTGCACTTTCTGTCGCGACAGAAGGGCACGCAAGCCGCAGACCGTCGGCAGCAAGTGCAAGATCGCGGGCGAAGGGCGGGGTCAGGGGCGGGGTAGGCGGTGCAGCCGCACCTCGGTCAGGCTGCCCGCCTGCACCTCCGCGGTGAGGTAGGTGGCGTGGGGTTGGGAGCGGCGGTCGGTGGGTGAGCCGGGGTTGAGCAGGCGCAGCCCACCGGGTGCCTCGGTGTCCCAGGGGATGTGCGAATGCCCGAACACCAGCACGTCGACGTCGGGAAAGCGGGTCGCGCACCGCTTCTCCCGGCCGGTCCTGGGCCCGGTCTCGTGCACCACCGCGACCCGCAGGCCGTCGAGCTCGACCCGGGCCACCTCCGGCAGCCGGGCGCGCAGCGCCGGGCCGTCGTTGTTGCCGTACACCCCGATCAGTCGGCGCGATCGCGCGGTCATGGCGTCGAGCAGGGCCTCGTCCACCCAGTCGCCGGCGTGCACCACCACGTCGGCCGCCTCGATGGCCGCCCAGAGAGGCCCGGGTAGGTCCCGGGCCCGCTTCGGTACGTGGGTGTCCGCCGTGAGCACCAGCCGCATACCCGCCATTGTCCCCCGAGTCCCGGCCGCCCACCCGGGGGACGTGGGTGGACGGCCGGGCTCCGCGTCCGCCACCCGACCCCGTGCGTCATCGACGCTCGGGTACGGGTGCCGAACCGGTCAGGGGGCGGTCACGGAAGGGTCCAGCGTTGCGCCCCGGTGCCGTTGCAGGTCCAGATCCGCAGTTGCCGACCGTCGGTGAGGTCCGAGTTGGGGATGTCCAGGCACCGTCCGGACTGGGGGTTGCGCAGGCTGCCGTCCGGCTGGGCGGCCCACTGCTGGGCCCCGCTGCCGTTGCAGTCGTAGAGCTGCACGAGGGTGCCGTCGGTGGTTCCGCTCGCCTTCACGTCCAGGCACTTGGCGAGCCCCCGCACCGTGCCGTCGCCGGGCAGGGTCCAGCGCTGGGCGGCGGTGCCGTTGCAGGTCCAGGTCTGCACCCTGGTGCCGTTCGCGGTCTGGCTGGAGGCGATGTCCGCGCACTTGCCGAGGGCCTTGACCTCACCGGTGCGTGCCCCGCCGGTGCCGACGCCCGGGCCGGTGAAGGTGTAGCTGTCCACGTCCAGCAACGCCCCGCTGCCGCCGGTGACGACCAGGTACAGGTCGTGGGTGCCGTCGTCTGGCCTGGTCACCGTGGCGCTCAGTTCGGTGTAGTTGTCCCAGCCGCCGGTGTTCGGCACCGCGATCCGGGCGACCTCGGTGCCGGTCGGTGAGTCGTACCGGAAGGAGATGGTGCCGCCGGGGCCGCCGGAGGAGACCCGGGCCCGGACACCGGTGATCCCCTTGAGGCTCACCGCGTGGTGCCGGACGCTCTCGCCGTTCTGGACGTCACCCAGCCGCTTGCCACCCTCGGCCGCCGCCTGGTCGATCACCTTGGGGCCGTTGAGCTGGACGAAGTGCTCGGCCTGCCACTGTTTCGGGTAGAGGCTGATCTCCTGCTCACCGGTGAGTGCGGCCGAGCCGGTCGCGCCGCGATCGGTGTAGCTGCCCCGCAGGACGAAGAACAGCACCGAGTCGGGGCCGGCGTGCACCGGACCGGTGTTGAAGGTGGCGCCGCAGCCGGTCCCCTCCCCCTCCTCGTGGGCGTGCTCCTGGTGGCCGAGCGCGGCCCGGACGACCACCGCCGAGCAGGCCGGTGTGCCGTCCTGCGGGTCACTGGCGGTGGCGCCCACCGCCAGGTCCTGCCCCCAGTCGAAGAGCCCGCCGGCGGGCAGGCCGGTCAACGTGACCGTCGGCCGGTTGTTGCCGACCACCACCGACACCACTGTGGTCGCGCTGCGGCCGGTGCCGTCGTTGACGGTGAGCCGGGCGCTGTAACTGCCGTTGGCGGAGTACGTGAAGGACGGGTTCGCGGCGGTCGAGTCGGTGCTGCCGTTGTTGGTGAAGTCCCACGCGTACGTCAGCGGGTCGCCGTCCGGGTCCGAGCTGCCGGCGCTGGAGAAGGTCACCGAGAGAGGGGCCAGGCCGTTGTCCCGGTTGACGGTGGCCTTGGCGGCCGGCGACCGGCCACCCTGGACGTAGTTGATTTTGTAGAGACCGGCGTCGACCGCACCGGAGAAGTAGCCGCTGCCGTATTCCAGCAGGTAGAGCGAGCCGTCCGGGCCGAACTGCCAGTCGATCGGGTGGACGAGCTTCATGCCGGCGAGAACCGGCTCGATGACGGTCGGCGCCCCGGTCGACGGGTTGCCGTTGTCGAACTGGACCTCCTTGATCCAGTTGCGGCAGTACTCGGAGATCAGCCACTTGTTGTCGTAGTAGGCCGGCCACTTCACGTCCGAGACGAGGTTCGGGTCGTAGTGGTAGACCTCGACGTGGTTGGGCGACCCGCACCCACCCGGGTTGTCCAGCGCCGGCCAGTCCTCACTGCCGCCGTGCTGCTCCCAGACCAGCGCCGCCTTTGTCGGCGGAAGCTGCTGGACGCCGGTGTTGCGGGGTGAGTTGTTGACCGGGCCGGTCGAGCCGCCGCAGGGGAACCAGCCACGCGGTGTGGCCGTGGCGAAGTCCCAGTCGTTGTAGGCGACATTGGGGCCGCCACAGTACGGCCAGCCGTAGTTGCCGGGCCCGTTGGCCCGGTTGAACTCGTCGTAGGCCGCCGGGCCACGGTTGGCCAGGTCGGTGCCGGCATCCGGGCCGACCTCGCCCCAGTAGAGGGTGTTGTTGGCCTTGCGGTCCACCCAGATCCGGTACGGGTTGCGCACACCCATCACGTAGATCTCCGGGCGCGTCCGCGCGGTGCCGGCGGCGAAGAGGTTGCCGGCGGGGACGGTGTAGCTGCCGTCGTTCTCCGGGTGGATCCGGTTGATCTTGCCGCGCAGGTCGTTGGTGTTGCCCGAGGTGCGCTGCGCGTCGTACTGGGCGTTGCGGTTCGTCCGCTCATCGATCGGGGCCATCCCGGCGGAGTCGCCGCCGGAGTTGGTGTTGTCGCCGACGGCGAAGTACAGGTTGCCGGCGGTGTCCCAGCTCATCGAGCCGGCCGAGTGGCAGCAGAGATCGCGTTCGGTGGGCCACTCGATCAGCACGTCCTCGCTGCCCGGGTCGAGCAGCAGTGTGGACGGATTGAAGGTGAACCGACTGATCCGGTTGACCAGCGGGGTGACCTTGGGCGAGTAGAAGAGGTAGACCCAGCGGTTGCTCGCGAAGCTCGGGTGCAGGGTGATGCCGATCAGGCCGTCCTCGAAGCGGGCGTCCA
Organism: Micromonospora sp. NPDC127501; assembly: GCF_040302185.1. Taxonomy (NCBI): domain Bacteria; kingdom Bacillati; phylum Actinomycetota; class Actinomycetes; order Micromonosporales; family Micromonosporaceae; genus Micromonospora; species Micromonospora sp. NPDC127501. The sequence goes on from NZ_JBEORJ010000003.1 coordinate 246,327, forward strand.
GCGCCAGGGTCAGGGCCACCGTGGTGGACCTGGTCGCCGGGTTGTAGAGGCGGACCTGGCCACCGGCGCTGCTGGTGCCCCGGTTGATGTAGAAGACCTTGCCGTCGGGTGCGACGGCCAGTTCGATCGGTTCGCCCATGGAGAGGCCGCCGTCGAGGGCGACCTTCTCGAAACCGTTGGTGGCGGGCGGGGCGAGGGCGGCGGCCTGGGCCGGGGACGCGGCGGCCGGTAGAACGCTCGCCTGCGGGACCAGGCAGAGGGTGACCAGGACGGTGAGCAGGGTGGTGGCGCTGACGAGCCGTCGACGCAGAGTGCGGGACACGAGACCTCCAGCTGTCCGGGGATCTCGGTGCCGCTCCCGCCGACTGGAGGAGCACCGCGGTGTTTCCCGGACATTAACGTCTTTCACTGGAAGGCGATAGAACTTCGCGTCATCGAATCGAAAGTTGTCAAGATTTACACGAAAGTACGGGCTCAGCGACGCGTCGGGGTGAAGTGCGCCGGAGGCATTCCGCAATGGCGCAACGTCGGGTCCTGCTCGACATCGGTGAGCACACCGGCGGCATTGATGAGGCCGATGTGCGAGAACGCCTGCGGGAAGTTGCCCAACTGCTCCCCGGTCTGCTGGTCGATCTGCTCGGCGAAGAGACCCAGGTCGTTGACCCGACCAGCCAGATCGCGAAACAACTCGTGCGCCCGGTCCCGCTCGCCGGCCAACGCCAGGCAACTCACCAGCCAGAACGAACAGATGACGAAGCCCGCCGGGTCGCCGTCCCAGCGCCGCAGCAGGCCGTCGTGCGACAGTCCCCGCTCCACCGCGCGGACCGTCGAGCGCATCCGCGGGTCATCGGCCCGCAGAAAGCCCACCAGCGGCATCACCAGCACCGACGCGTCCAGTTCGTCGGAATCGAAAATCCCGGTGTACGACTGGAGCCGGTCGCTCCACCCCCGCTCGAGGATCGCCGCGCGCACCTCGTCCCGGGCCGCCGTCCAGCGGGCCAGGTCCTGCGGCCCGCCGAGCTGGTCGCCGAAACGGACCGCCCGGTCCAGCGCCACCCAGCACTCCACCTTCGAGGACACGTGGTGGTGTTGGACTCCACGCTCCTCCCACATCCCCGCGTCCGGCTGTTTCCAGTCCTGCTCGGCCTGATCGGCGAGCACCCGGAGCAGGTGGTAGACGTCCGGGTCGAACGGTTCCAGCTGGTCGCGCATCAGCCAGGCGGCGTCCATGGCCGCGCCGTAGATGTCGTTCTGCCGCTGCCGCCACGCGTCGTTGCCGGTCACCACCGGCGGGCTGTCGCGGTAACCGCCGAGCTGCTCCAGCTGATGCTCGGTGAGGTCCCGCTCCCCCAGCACCCCGTACATGATGGGCACCGGCTGGTCGCCGATGCGGCCCATCGCCCGACCCAACCAGGCGAACTGCCGCCGCACCTCGTCGAAGCACGCCGACCGCCACAGCGCCCGCAGGGTGTGGCTGAAGTCGCGCACCCAGACGTAGCGGTAGTCGTAGTTGCGGTCCCCGCCGAGCTTCTCCGGCAGCGAGGTGGTCACCGAGGCCACCACCGCGCCGCTGGGCCGGTACGTCATGCCCTGCACCACCAGTCCGCTGCGCCGAACCTCCTCGGCGTAGAGGCCCTGGTACTCGTGCTCGTCGGCCCAGGACCGCCAGCCGGCGACGGTGTCGGCGATCGTCTGGTCGGCGTCCGGTACCTCAGGCAGTGGGGCGTCGTAGGTCGGGGCGTACCCGAGACTGAAGTTGTGGGTCGTGCCGGCGCGGACGGTGAACGTCGCCGCGGCATCGCCATCGTCGCCGCACGCCAACCGCACGCTGCTGCGGAAGGTGAGCCGCGCGGCCCCGGCGATGGCCTCGAGCATGTTCTCACGCTCGACCAGGTACGCGATGGTGCGCCCGTACTCGAAGCGCGGACGGTAGTGCACCCGCATCGGCACCGCGCCGGAGAGTCCCTGCACGCTACGAACCAGCACCTGCGGTGGGTGCATCCCGATGTGGTGACCTCGCGAGCCGGGCTCGAAGGCGAGCGCGTCGGTGAGCGCGACCTCCCCCTGCGCGGTGCGGAAGACGGTCCGCAACACCAGGGTGTCCTCCAGGTAGCTGCGTTCGACACTGAAATCGATCTCCGGTCGGATCGACCAGTGCCCCGCGCCGTCGTCGAGCAGCCGCCCGAACACCGACGGGGCGTCGAACCGGCCAGGGCACCACCAGTTCACCGAGCCCGAGGCGTCCACCAGCGCCGCGGTGCGGCCGTCGGCGAGGAACCCGTAGTCGCTGATCTGTCCGCTCTCCACCTGACTGCCTACCCGGGCCGTCAGCACCCATTCCCCTCCGGTCCGACGGTGGTGACCGCGTTACCGGTCGGCCTGGAGGGGAACCCGGCGAGCTGACGAGGGAGGATGCTCATGACGTCAGCTTCGGGGCCGACCGCCGCCTGGCGGTCCGGCACACAGGGTGGCGACCTGCTTCCATCCGGGCCGGCCGGCCGCCTGTCGACACCGGCCGGGGACGGCCACGGGCCGGAGGCCGGCCCGCCGACCGTGACAATCGGCTCGTACCCGGACTATCCGACCGCGCAGCGGGTCGTCGACTACCTGGCCGACAACCGCTTCCCGGTGGAGCACAGCGCCATCGTCGGCACCAACCTCACCCTGGTGGAGACGGTGCTCGGACGAATGACCACCGGTCGAGCCGGCCTGCTCGGCGCCGGTACCGGCGCCTGGTTCGGGCTCTTCATCGGCTTGTTGTTCGGCATCTTCACCGTCGGCAACTGGCTGGCGGTGATCCTGGTCGGGCTGGTCATCGGTGCGATCTGGGGTGCCGTGTTCGGTGCGGTCGCGCACGCCATGACGGGCGGCCAGCGCGACTTCACCTCGGCCAGCTCACTACGGGCCGGCCAGTACGCGGTGACAGTCGACGCGCAGCTCGCCGACCAGGCGCGGCAGCTGCTCGGTCGGATGCAGATGTCCGGCTCGCCGTCGAACGCCCGCTGAGCGACGACACCGGCCGTCCCGGCGACACGCCGGGGCGGCCGGCCGTTCAGTCGTGGTACGTCAGCTCGCCGGCGCGGATCTCGACCTCGACCCGGTTCTCCGGCGGTGCCAGCGGGCAGGCCCAGCGGTCGTCGTAGGCGCAGCTGGGGTTGTAGAGGTAGTTGGCGTCCAGCCGGACCCGGTCGCCGGGCAGTAGCTCGACGCCCCGGCCGAAGGTGCCCTTCACCGTGTCGGTGAGGTACCGGCCTCCGCCGTAGCTCTCCCGCCCGCAGGTGCCGTCACCCAGCGGAACGAACAGCCCGCCCCCGTACGCCTCGATCCACCACAGGGTCAGCGGCCCCCACGGCGTCTCGGCCACCGCGACCCGCCGGTACGAGACCACCCCGTCCGGGCCACCGGTGTCGATGCGCAGCTCACCGCCGGCCGGCCGCAGGGGTGCTTCCACCACGGCCTCCGGGTCGGGCGGGAAGTAGCGCACCCCGGCGAAGTCGGGCCGCTCTGCCACGGGGATCGGGCTCTGCGGGTGGGTGGCGAAGAGTTCGTCGCGGCCGGCGCGGAAGCCGGCCAGGTCGACGTCGGACAGGTACAGCCGGGCCACCCGCTCCCGCCAGTCGGCCAACTCGAGATCATCCACGCCACCGAGCCTATGCCGTGGCTCTGCGGCAGCTCAGCGCGACGGCCAGTTGGTGAGGACGGCGTCGAGGGCGTCCAGGGTGCGCGACCAGGAGTCGTCGGTGGGGCGCGGAGTGTGCCGGAAGCCGCCGGTCTTCTCCAGGCTCACGAACCCGTGGAACGTGCTGTGCATCATCCGCACCGCGTCGGTCTGGTCGGGCTCGGAGAGCCGGTAGCCGCGCAGGATCGCCCGGGTCATCTCGGCGTGTCGCACGCCCGCGCTCGCGGCGGCGGTCTCCGGGTCGAGGTCGATCTGCATGGCGGCGTAGCGGCCCGGGTGCTCTCGCGCGTAGGCACGGTACGCGTTGGCGAACGCCACCAGCGCCTCCTTGCCGGCCCGGCCGGCGAGCGCGGCGGCGACCCGGTCGGCCAGCTCGGCCAGTGCCAGCAGGGCGATCCTGACCCGCAGTTCGTGCGCGTTCTTGAGGTGGAAGTACAGGCTGGCGTCCTTGACCCCGAACTGGCGTGCGAGCGCGGCGACCGTGACGTTCTCGACCCCCACCTCGTCGGCCAGCTCCGCCGCGGCCAGCGTCAGACGCTCGACGGTCACCCCGGCACGTGCCATGCAGCACACTCCCAACCTAGCCGTAATAATCGCTTGCCTAAGAGGGCTAGGCTACTACCTATGTTAGTCCTGACCGAATCCGTCATCCGCGCGTCCTTCGTCAATTGCAGCAAGGGCGAGGCGAAGCGGCTGGCCGTACCGAACGATCTTGAAATGCGCCAGTGGGACGACCTCGACTTCCTCGGCTGGCGGGATCCCTCCGCGCCGCAGCGGGCCTACCTGGTCGCCGAGACCGACGGCAAGCTGACCGGGGTGGTGCTGCGGGCCGCAAAGCATCAGATGGGACGCGTACGGCACAGCATGTGCTCGTTCTGCCTGACCACCCACCTCGGCGGTGGCGTCTCGTTGATGACCGCCCCCAAGGCCGGCCCGAGCGGACGGCAGGGCGACTCCGTGGGCACGTACCTGTGCTCCGACCTGGCCTGCTCGCTGTACCTGCGGGGAAAGAAGCACGCTGGGCCCCCCGCGCCCGAGCCGCTGCCCCTGCCGGAGCGGATCGACCGGGTCAGGACCGCCCTCGCGACATTCCTCGGCAAGGTCACCGAGTGACGGTTCGAGAGGACCCGCGCGGCCGGGGCCGGAGCGTGTTCGGGTCCCGGCCGGCCTTCGGCTAGCGGTCGGTGGACAGGCGGGCGTGCAGGTGCTCGTCGTAGCGGCGGCCGTCGCCGTACCGGTACGACTCGCGCAGGGTCCCCTCGGCCGGGTAGCCGGCCCGGTCGGCGACCCGGCAGGACGCCGGGTTGGCCACCGCGTGACACAGCTCCACCCGGTGCAGCCCGAGATCCGCGAACGCCCAGTCGGTGAGCCGGACGACGGCGCGGACCGCCACCCCGCGCCCACGCGCCGCCGGCACCGTCCAGTAGCCGATGGAAGCGTCGCCGTGGTGGATGTGGTGCAACGACACGGAGCCGAGCAGCTTGCCGTCCGCGGCGTCGGTCACCGCCATCGAGGCGTGGTCGCCGGCCGACCAGTCGGCCCGGCGGCGCACCCAGACCAGCGCGACCTCGTCGTCGACGGGGCCGCCAGCCTGCGGGTTCCACTGGGCGATCGCCGGGTCCCGGAGGGCGTCGCGCACGGCCGGGGCGTCCTCGTCGCGCCAGGGGCGCAGCAACAGGTCGGCGGCGGAGAGTTCCACGTGTTCCACGAGGCCGGAGTCTGGCACAACCCGCGGTCTGCGCGCCGCCGGATTAACGCGGATTTCCTTCAAAGCTGCACTATGTGACGGCCAGCACGGGAGGAAGTGACGCAGGCGACGGTCAACGGCGTTACTTAAATTTTGAAGGAGTGCTATCGTCGTGGGCATGACCGAGAGCCTGGACAGCACCCGAGAGGCCGCCTGGCGCGCCTACATCGAGGCCAGCCAGCGTCTCTACACGCAGTTGGAAGAGGATCTGCGGGTCGACAGCGACCTCAGCTTCGCCGACTACCACGTGCTGGTCCTGCTCTCCGAGGCACCCGGGCAGCGGCTACGGATGGGTGAGCTGGCCAGCCGGTTGATCTTCTCGCCCAGCCGCCTCACCTACCAGGTCTCCTCCATGCAGCGTCGTGGCCTGGTCAGCAAGGAGCCCTGCCCGGACGACCGGCGCGGCAGCGAGGCGGTGCTCACCGCCGCCGGGCTGCTCGCCCTGCGGGAAGCCGCACCCCACCATCTGGCGTCGGTGCGTACCCATCTCATGGACGACCTCGACGACGCCGAGGTCGCCTGCCTCACCCGGGTCTTCGACCGGCTCGGCGAGCGCCTGCGGGCATCGCGGGTCGGCTCGACCACCCCCGCCTCACGCTAGGAGCCTCGACATGCCCGCGATCACCGTCGACAACGTTCTCGTCCTGCCCCGCCTGCCCCGCCTCGACGAGGCCGCCGCGATCCGCCCGGTCCGCACGGTGACCACGGCGCCCAGCGGCTTCGAGGGTGAGGGCTTCCCGGTCCGTCGCGCCTTTGCCGGGGTGTCGACCGCCGACCTGGACCCGTTCATCCACCTCGACCAGATGGGCGAGGTGGACTACGCGCCGGGCGAGCCCAAGGGCACCCCGTGGCACCCGCACCGCGGCTTCGAGACCGTCACGTACATCATCGACGGCGTCTTCGACCACCAGGACTCCAACGGTGGTGGTGGCACCATCACCGACGGCGACACCCAGTGGATGACGGCGGGCAGCGGCCTGCTGCACATCGAGGCCCCGCCGGAGCACCTGGTGATGAGCGGCGGGCTCTTCCACGGCACCCAACTGTGGGTCAACCTGCCCCGCTCGGCCAAGATGAACCCGCCCCGCTACCAGGACATCCGGGGTCGGGAGTCGGCACTGCTCACCACGCCCGACGGCGGCGCGCTGATCCGGGTCATCGCCGGCGAGGTCGCCGGGCACCGCGGCCCGGGTTCGACCTTCACCCCGATCACCATCACGCACGTCACCGTGCAGCCGGGCGCGCAGGTCGACCTGCCCTGGCGGCCCGACTTCAACGCCCTGGTGTACGTGCTGGGCGGTCGCGGCACGGTCGGCACCGACCGGCGGCCGGTGCGTACCGGCCAGCTCGCGGTGCACGGCCCGGGTGACGCGCTGCGGTTCAGCGCCGACACCGCTCAGGACAGCAACACCCCGGCACTGGACCTCTACATCATGGGCGGTCAGCCGATCCGGGAGCCGGTGGCACAGTACGGCCCGTTCGTGATGAACACCCGGGACGAGCTGCTCAAGGCGTTCGAGGACTTCCAGGCCGGCCGCCTCGGCGTGATCCCCACCGAGCGGCTCCCGCACACCGGCGGACAGGGCACCCGGCCCTGACCGCGGTCGACCGCTGAGTTCGGCGCCGACGCCTCCGGTTCACCCCGAAGGCGTCGGCTTCGCCTCAGGAAACCGCAAAAATCCCGGCGACGCCCAGAATCACCATCACCAACACCGCTACCAGCGCACCCCGTTCGCTCTCCACCGCCGGCTCGCGGTTCTCGGTCACGGGATTCGTCGTGTCGCGGGGCATGGTGTGGCCTCCTCGGCTGTTGTCGCGTCGCTTTCCATGGCGTTGGCCAGGTCACCGGTCTGGGGGCCTGGCGTGCGGACCCGCGTCGGGGGTCCTACCGTGAGGACGTTGCCGACCTCCAGGGGGGCTGGACGGTGCCGTTGCAGGACTGGTTCCTCACCGCTGAGGAACGCGCCAACCCGGTCTCTGGCATACCCGTATGGACCACGGGAAACCTCGCCGAGCCGTTGATTCACGGTGCCGCGTACTTCGACCGGCTGGTCGACGAGGTCGAGGCCCTGGGCCCCGGCGACCACCTGTTCTTCACCGACTGGCGGGGTGACCCGGACCAGCGACTGCGCCGGAACGGTCCGACGGTGGCCCAACTCTTCGCGCAGGCCGCACAGCGCGGTGTGGTGGTCAAGGGGTTGATCTGGCGCTCGCACCTCGACGTCCTGGCGTACAGCGAGGCGGAGAACCGCGACCTCAGCGAGACGATCTCGGCCGCCGGTGGCGAGGTGCTGCTGGACCAACGGGTCCGGCGCGGCGGCTCGCACCATCAGAAGCTCGTGGTGCTGCGGCACCCGGACGCGCCCGAGCGGGACGTGGCCTTCGCCGGCGGGATCGACCTGTGCCACAGCCGCCGCGACGACGCCGCGCACCACGGCGACCCACAACCGGTGCAGATGTCACCCCGGTACGGACCCAATCCGCCCTGGCACGACGTGCAGCTCGCGGTGCGCGGTCCGGTGGTCGGCGCGTTGGACACCCTGTTCCGGGAACGCTGGACCGACCCGATGCCGCTGGACTCGGAGAACCCGATGGCCTACCTGCGGGACCGGCTGCGCGGCTCGGACCTGCGCCCCGACCCGCTGCCCGAACAGCCGGCCGATCCGCCGCCCTGCGGTCCGCACCAGATCCAGGTGCTGCGCACCTACCCCGCCGTCCGCCCGCGCTACTCGTTCGCACCGGACGGGGAGCGCACCGTGGCCCGGGGCTACACCAAGGCGGTACGCCGGGCCCGCCGACTGATCTACCTGGAAGATCAGTACCTCTGGTCGGCCGAGGTCGCGGACCTGTTCGCGCACGCGCTGCGGGACAATCCGGACCTGCACCTGATCGCCGTCGTCCCCCGCCACCCGGACGTGGACGGCAGGCTGGCCTTGCCGCCGAACATGGTCGGGCGCGAGCAGGCACTGTCACTGTGTGAGCGGGCCGCACCGGACCGGGTGCACGTGTTCGACGTGGAGAACCACGCCGGCGACCCGGTCTACGTGCACGCGAAGGTCTGCGTGGTCGACGACGTCTGGGCCAGCGTGGGCAGCGACAACTTCAACCGGCGGTCCTGGACGCACGACAGCGAGCTGTCCTGCGCGGTGCTCGACGACACCCGGGACCGGCGGGAGCCCACCGACCCCGCTGGGCGGGGCGACGGCGCGCGGAGCTTCGCCCGGGACCTGCGACTGCGGCTGTGGCGCGAGCACCTGGACCGCGACCCGGACGGCGCGGACGACGCCGACCTGCTGGACCCGGCGGACGCCGTCGCGGCCGTCACGGCCGCCGCCGACGCGCTACAGCAGTGGTACGACGACGGCCAGGTGGGAGAACGGCCGCCCGGGCGGCTGCGCCCGCACCGCCCCGAACGGCTGCCGTGGTACACCCGGGCCTGGGCGCTGCCGGTGTACCGGCTGGTCTACGACCCGGACGGCAGGCCGCTGCGGGCGAGGCTGGCCGGCACCTGGTGACGCGCTCGGGCCGGCTCCGGCGCGGCGACCGCGTACACGTTCAGCCCGCCGGGGTAGGCGAACGACGAGCGCGGTGAGTAGTAGCCGAAGCCGATGGTCAGCGGGTTGGCCGGGCGCAGCGCGTACATCGGGTGGCCAGGCTGGAGGAACTCCACCGACTCGATCTCGAACGGGGCGACCGGCTCGGCGACGAACGGGTAGGCCGAGCTGAGCAGCTGGCCGTCGCGCCGGGTGAAGTAGCGGTGGTGCCCGCTGCTGATCGCGTGACCGGTCTCCCCCACCCGACACCGGGCCCGGATCAACGGCGTGCCGTCGATCTCCGTCTCGGAGAGCAGGTCCTCGCCGTTCACGTCGATCCGGGTGCGCCCGGCGAGCACCGGGGCGCCGCGGGCGAGGGCGTACTCGCGGACCCGCCGGCTGGAGGCCACGTAGTGGGTCCACCAGCCACCGGCGTTGAGGCCGCCGGGCGCGTCGACGCCCAGCAGCGAGACGCCCAGGTAGGTCAGCGAGTACGCACCGAAACCGGAGGTCTGCGTCTCGTCGTCGACGATGTACTGGTTGAGGAAGACCTGGCGGTCGGGGCGGGGGCAGAGCCCCGGCGGGACCAGCGCGGCGACCGCGTCGGGATCCGCCGGCAACCAGCTGAAGTAGAGGGTGCGGCTGTTCACGACAAGCTGGGGAGCGGCTGGATCGAGCACGGTGCCTCCGAACCGGGGTTGTACAGGCGACGCTACGGCCAGTCCCACCAGCGGGACAAGGACGGATAGTCGACACTCCTGGCGACTTGTCGGATTTCATGTTGACCAGTCGACGCGCCCCGTGGGCCGATCGGCCGGGCCAGCCGGCCGACCGGGCAGCGGATCGCAGCGGGAACAACGGGTAAGGATCCTCACAGCCAGCCGAGTTTCCGCGCTATTTGCCTGTTTTGTTGCTCAACACGCCTTAAGTACATCAACCTTTCGGCTAGATTTCCGGGAGACGATCAGGTTAAGGTGACTCCCGAACGGCCTATTGGAAGCTAAACCAAAGCGTCACGTCTTTTTAGTCAGCGGACGAGGTGCAGGGAGGACCACCCATGACCGCGCCAACGATCACCGAGCAGCCGAGCGCCGCCGTCAAGGCCACCACCAAGCTCGACCCGCGCGCTCTCACCGACAGCGCCGCCGACCTGCTCAACGCGATGGCGGCGCTGCCCGCCAATCACCCGTCGCGCGCCGCTCTGCGGGACCGGGCGATCGAGGCCTGGCTGCCGCTCGCCAACCACCTGGCCCACCGCTACAGCGGGCGCGGCGAGCCGAACGACGACCTGGCGCAGACCGCCGCGATCGGCCTGATCAAGGCCATCGACAAGTTCGACCCCGAGCGCGGTGTCGACTTCGCCGGTTACGCGATCCCCACCATCATCGGCGAGCTCAAGCGGCACTTCCGGGACCGCACCTGGGACATCCGGGTGCCCCGCCGGCTCCAGGAGCTGCGGCTGGCCATCTCCGACGCCAACAGCTCGCTCCTGCAGACCCTCGGCCGCTCGCCGACGGTCGCCGACATCGCCGCGCACCTCAAGCTCACCGAGGAAGAGGTGCTGGAGGGCCTGGAGGGCGCCCGCGCGTACAACGCGGTATCGCTGTCCACCCCGACCGGCGACGGCGAGCGCGCCACCGAGCTGGGCGACATGCTCGGCGGCGAGGACAGCGAGTTCGAGCTGGCTGAGCTGCGGGTGGCCCTCGGCCCGGCGCTGGCCACCCTCGACGAGCGCGAGCAGAAGATTCTCACGCTGCGTTTCTACGGCAACCTGACCCAGTCGCAGATCGCCGACCAGATCGGTGTCTCGCAGATGCACGTCTCGCGGCTGCTGACCCGCGCGCTGACCAAGCTGCGCGGCCAGCTCGACGGCACGTACTGACCGGTTGACGCACGGAGGGCCGGGTCCCTGGACCCGGCCCTCCGTGCTGTCCGCACTGTCACGTGAGCGTTACAGTGCGACCACGGGATGTGCTGGTCGCATTGACCGACCGGCTCAGCGCCCGACCGGCTCGCGCCACATTGGCCAGAACGGCGTTCCGTCGGGCACCCGGAACGGCTCGCCGGCCAGGTAGCCGTGCTTCGCGTACAGGTCCCGGCTACGCGGGCTGCTCGCCTCCAGGTACGCCGGCATGCCGTTGGCGTCCAGCCAGGCGTGGTGGTGGCGCATCAGCGCGCTGCCCAAGCCCTGCCCCTGCCGGTCCGGCCGGGTCGCCAGGAACGCGAGGTGGTGGTGATCCGGATGCGGGTGGTTCGCCGCGAACAGTTCGTCGAGGTGCTGGAACCGGTCGGTCCACTCACCGCAGGCAGCGGCCAGTCGGGCGTCGTAGTCCGCCGGCGGCGGCGCCGGCTGGCCGACCGACGGAAACCAGACCGCGACCGAGGCCCGGTCCGCGGTGGCGTGGACGATGCCGTGCCGCATCGCGTGCCCGACCAGGATCTCGAAGTCTCCGGCCAGTACCGCCTCCCGCTTGCTCGGGTCGGGGACCAACCAGTACGTCACCTCCAGGACGGTGAACGCCTCGGCGATCCGACCCGCCACGAGGGTGGTCTCCTCCGGCCCGAGTTGCTCGATGACCACGCTCATCGGGTCACCTCCACGGCGGCCGGCGCCTCCGGCTTGACGGCGGCCGCGGCGCTCGCCGCCCCCAGGCCGATCCGGGCGTACGTGTCCGGGCGGTTGCTGCGCAGCAGCAGGGCCCAACCGATGCCCAGCAGGGCGGCCACCGGGTACGCGGCGGGAAGCGCCCAGCGCAGCGTCGAGTCCGGCGCCACGCCGAGCAGGTTGGCGAAGTTCGACACCGCCAACCAGATGATCACGAAGAGCGCGATGGTGGCCAGGCCGGGCGCGATGGCCCGTCGCCAGAGGTTCTCGCCCCCGGCGGAGCGGGCGAAGTAGGCGATCACCGCCACCGAGGTGGTGGCGATCAGCAGCAGGACACCGAAGCCGCCGGTGGTGCCGACCCAGAAGAAGAGCTGGACCACCGGATCCCAGCCGTTGACCGCGTACAGCAGGATGACCAGCAGTCCGAGGACGCTCTGCGCCACCGAGGCGGCCCGCGGCGCCCCGGTACGGGCCGAGGTCTGCCCGAACACGGCCGGCAGCACCCGCTCCCGACCGAGCGCGAAGGTGTAGCGGGCCGTGGTGTTGTGGAACGAGATCATCGCGGCGAGCACCGAGGTCAGGAAGAGCACCTGCCCGATGGTGACCGCGGTGTCGCCGAGGTGCGCGGCGGCCAGGTTGAAGATGAGCCCGACACTCTGCTCGCCGGCCTCGGCGACGATCTGGTCCTGCCCGACCGCGACGGTCATGGTCCAGGACGACAGCGCGTACAGCCCGGCGATGATCGCCACCGAGAGGTAGGTGGCCAGCGGCACCGTCCGCTTCGGGTCCTTGCTCTCCTCGCTGAAGACCACCGCCGACTCGAAGCCGACGAAGCCGAGGACGGCGAGCACCAGCACCGCGCCGACACCCGGTACGAAGAGGTTGTCCGGCGAGAACGGGGCGAAGCTGACCCCACCCTCGGCCGGGTGGCCGAGCTGTCCCAGGTCGAAGACGAGGACCACCACGATCTCGGCGACCAGCAGCGCGGCCAGGACCATGCCGTTGAGGTCGACCCGGAGCAGGCCGAGCAGGCCGACCAACGCCCACGCCACCAGGGCCACGACGGCCCAGTGCGGGTGCCCGCCGAAGAGCCGGTCGAGCACCGGCTCGGCCGCCACGCCGATGGTGCCGTACAGCCCGACCTGCAACGCGTTGTACGCGATCAGCGCGACCCAGGCGGCGCCCACGCCGGCAGGTCGGCCGAGGCCACGGGAGACGTAGGCGTAGAAGGCGCCGGCGTTCTCCACCCGGCGGGACATCGCCACGTAACCCACCGAGAAGAGCGCGAGCACCGCGGCGATCAGCAGGAAGGCCAGCGGTATGCCGGTCACCCCGATGACGCCGTAGCCGGTGGTGACCACGCCGGCCACCACGGTCAGCGGCGCGGCGGCGGAGAGGACGAAGAAGATCACCGAGGGGATGCCGAGACGGCCACGGGCCAGGGCTTCGGAGACGTTGCTGGGTCGGTCGACTGTCGATGTCGGGGGCATACGACTACTCCGATTGTCGAGGGGAGGGTTGGGGGTTACCGGGGGGTCAGGGGATGCCGCGCAGCACGGCGGCGCCGACGGCGGCCTCGGTGTGCCCGACGAGTTCCTTGAGGGGTGCCGGCAGCGCGGGGATGAGGACGTTCAGCCGGTGGTGCGCGCGGGGGCCGGCGCTCCACAGCACCTCGCGGGTCAGCCCGGCGGCCACGACCAGGCCGAGCAGCAGGGCGTCCGGCACGCCCGGCGGATCCGGCCGGTCCAGCAGGGCCCGCAGCCGGGTGGCCGGCCAGGCCACCGCGTTGAGGTCGATCGGCAGGTAGCTGACCGTGGTACGCAGCAGCCGGCGACTCTCCTGGCGGCGCAGCACCCCGGCGCGGGCCAACCGCTCCCCCACCGAGGTCGTGGCGCTCTGCGCCAGGAAGCTCAGCCAGGTGCGCAGCTCCCGGTGCTGGGACTCACCGACCAACTGGTCCAGCACGGTGTGCGCCAGGGCATCGGCCGGCGGACGCCGGTTGATGACGGAGATCTGCCCGGCCGTGACGGTGATGTGTCCATAAAGGATCAGCTCGCCGAGGAGCCCGCCGGCCAGCCCGAGCCCGGTCGCCGCCGGGTGGAGTTTGGCCTTGCCGCGACTGTCGTTGTGTGCGATCAGGAAGAACTCGTCGGCGATGAGCAACGGTCCTCCCGCACAGGTGTGTCCACAGTGATCGTGACCGGGAAAGGATGCACCGACAGCTACTGCAACGCAACTCCCAGATTTGAAAGTTGCACTCCGTGCATCTGCGACCTGCGGATCTTGCCGTGGCAGACTCGGACGGTGACCGCCACTCCCGCCATCCGACCCGCCGCCAGCCCGACCGTGCGGCGACGCCGCATCGCCCGGGAACTCCGCCAACTTCGGGAACGCGCGGGCATGACCCTCGATGTGGCCGCCCGTCAGCTCGACATGTCGAAGAGCAACCTCTCCCGGATCGAGACCGCACAGATCGGCATCAAGCCGCGCGACGTCCGGGCCGCTCTCGCGCTGTACCAGGTGACCGGTTCGGATGCCGAGGCGCTGATCGAGATCGCCCGGGGGGCGCAGCAGCGCGGCTGGTGGCAGAACTACAGCGACGTACTCCCCGAGTGGTTCGAGTTCTACGTCGGGCTGGAGGCCGAGGCGGCGGCGCTGCGCACGTACGAGGCCGAGTCGGTGCCCGGGCTGCTGCAGACCGAGGCGTACGCCCGGGAGATCTTCCGGCGTACCGCCGGCGAGGACGGCCTGGAGCGCAAGGTCGCCGCCCGACTGCGCCGGCAGGAGGTGCTGCGCCGCGAGGACCCGGTCGATCTGTCGGTGATCCTCAACGAGGCGGTGCTCCTGCGCCCGGTCGGCGGCGCCGCGGTGATGGCCGAACAACTGGTCCACATGAGCCGGATCGCGCAACTACCCAACGTGACAATCCAGGTACTTCCATTCGCGGCTGGCGGGCATCCGGCCATGAGCACCCCGTACGTGATCCTCAACTTCGCCGATGCCGCCGACGCGTCCGTGGTTTACCTGGATAACCTCACGATGGGGCTGGCTCTGGAGGAAGCCGATCATGTGCTCGGGTATAGCCTTCTGCACGAGGAGCTGTGCCGGATGGCGCTCGATCCGACGGCGTCGTTGACCCGTCTTGAGCATGCTTCTCGTAACTTTGCGTGACCGCTCCTGCGGCACGCCGACGCAGACGAGAGGTACCGCGGATGACGGCGTACGACCTGACCCGAGCGGACTGGCGCACCAGCACGCGCAGCAGCGGCAACGGCAACTGCGTGGAGGTCGCGACAGTCGACGGTCAGGTCGCCGTCCGGGACAGCAAGGACCGTTCCGGCCCGGTGCTCGCCTTCGGTGCGCCGGCCTGGCGGGCCTTCGTGCTCGGCGTCGGCGAGGTCCGTCGCTCCTGACGCACCCGTCCCGGTGCGAGACTGGGCCGTGCTCTCCGACGTAACAGTTGACCTGCCGGTCCGTCCGGTGCTGCCGGCGCTGGTCGCGGCACTCGACGCGGCCGGCGCCGGTGTGCTGGTGGCCCCGCCGGGCACCGGCAAGACCACCCTCGCGCCGCTGGCCGTGGCCGACCGGGTGACCGGTCGGGTGGTGATCGCCCAACCCCGCCGGGTGGCGGCCCGTGCCGCTGCCCGGCGCATGGCCGAGCTGCTCGGCGAGCGGGTCGGTGAGCGGGTCGGCTACGCGGTGCGCGGCGAGCGCCGGGTCGGCCCGGCCACCCGGATCGAGGTGGTCACCACCGGCCTGCTGGTCCGCCGGCTGCACCACGACCCGGAACTGCCCGGCACGGGCGCCGTGCTGCTCGACGAGTGCCACGAACGCCAACTCGACGCCGACCTCGCGTTGGCCTTCACCGTGGAGGCGCGCGCCACCCTCCGGCCGGACCTGTGGCTGCTGGCGATGTCGGCGACCCCGGACACCGACCGGTTCGCCGCGCTGCTGGGCGGGCCCACCCCGGCCCCGGTGGTACGGGCCGACTCGGCGTTGCACCCGGTGGAGCGGATCTGGGTGCCCCCGGCGCGCCCGATCGCCCCACCCGGGGCCGGGCCGGTGGACCGGGCCCTGCTCGACCACGTGGCAGCCACCGTCCGGCGGGCGCTGCGCGAACACGACGGCGACGTGCTCGTCTTCCTGCCCGGGGCCGGCGAGATCGCGGCGGTCACCGGCAGGCTGGCCGACCTGCGGGACTCGGTCGCGCTGCTGCCGCTGCACGGGCGTCAACGCGGCACCGAGCAGGATGCCGCGCTGCGTCGCGCGGACCGACGGCGGGTGGTGCTGGCCACCGCGCTGGCCGAGACCAGTCTGACCGTCCCGGGCGTGCGGATCGTGGTGGACGCCGGGCTGTCCCGGGTGCCCCGGATCGACCTGGCCCGCGGGCTGGGTGCGCTGGTCACCGTGCCGGTCTCCCGCGCCGCCGCCACCCAGCGGGCCGGCCGGGCCGGCCGGGAGGCCCCCGGGTACGTCTACCGCTGCTGGTCGGCGGCGACCCACGAGCGGCTGCCCGCCCGCGCCGAGCCGGAGATCGCCACCGCCGACCTGACCGGCTTCGCGTTGGAGCTGGCCGCCTGGGGCCGACCGGACGGCGTCGGGCTCGCGTTGCCCGACGCGCCGCCGGCCGCCGCGATGACGGTGGCCCGGGACACCCTGGAGACCCTGGGCGCGGTCGACGCCGACGGTCGCATCACGGCGCGGGGGCTGTCGATCGCCGCCGCCGGGGCGCACCCACGGCTGGCGCGGGCGCTGCTCGACGGCGCCGGCCGGGTCGGCGCCGACCGGGCCGCCGAGGTGGTCGCCCTGCTCGCCGAGGAGAGCGCGGCAGGCCCTGGTGACGATCTGGCCGCCGGTTGGCGTCGGCTGCGCACAGGCGTGGACGCGGGCGCGACAGCCCGTTGGCGCACCGAGGTCCGCCGGCTGCGGGCCGCGCTGCCTGCCGGCGCCCCGCCGAAGGGCCGCGCCGACGCCGTCGGCCGCGCCGGCTCGGGTGGACTGAGCGACGATCTCGCCGCCGGGCTGCTCGTCGGTCTGGCGTACCCGGAACGGTTGGCACGGGTGCGGCGGCCGGGCGGCTCGGCGTACCTGATGACCGGCGGGACCGCTGCGGAGCTGGCGACCGGCTCGGGACTGGTCGGGTCCGACTGGCTGGCGGTGGCGGTCGCGGACCGCACGCCCGGCGCGCCGTCGGCCCGCATCCGCCGGGCCTCCCCGGTGGACGAGGCGACGGCCCGGGAGGCGGCCGGCCCGTTGCTGCGCACCGACCGCGAGGTCGGCTGGTCCGACGGGGACGTGGTGGCCCGGGAGGTGACCCGGCTGGGCGCGATCGAGCTGGTCCAGCGGCGGCTGGACCGGCCGGACCGGGCGGAGGTGGCCGCCGCGCTGCTGACCGGCCTGCGTCAGGAGGGACTGGGGTTGTTGCCCTGGACGCCGGCGGCTCGGGCGCTGCGCGAGCGGCTCGCATTCCTCCGCCACCACCTGGGCGAGCCGTGGCCGGAGGTCGACGACGACTCGTTGCTCGACGCCGCGCCGACCTGGCTGGGCCCGGAGCTCGCCGCCGCGCGACGCCGGGCCGACCTGGCGCGAGTGGACGTGCCGTCGGCGCTGCGTCGACTGCTGCCCTGGGCGCAGGCCGCCCGCCTCGACGAGCTGGCCCCGGAGCGGATCGAGGTGCCGAGTGGCTCTCGGATCCGGCTGGACTACGGCGATCCGGCCGCGCCGGTGCTCGCCGTGAAACTTCAGGAGACGTTCGGCTGGCCGGCGGCCCCCCGCATCGCCGACGGTCGGGTGCCGGTGCTGCTGCACCTGCTCTCCCCCGCCGGCCGCCCGGTGGCGGTCACCGCCGACCTGGCGTCGTTCTGGCGTACCGGCTATCCGCAGGTCCGCTCCGAGCTACGCGGGCGCTATCCGCGGCACCCGTGGCCGGAGGATCCGGGAACGGCGACACCCACCCGGCACGCCACGCCACGTCGGCGCTGAGCGCCGGCCTACTCCTCGACGACGTCGGCCACCACGACTGTGACGTTGTCCGGCGCGCCGGCGTGCAGGGCCAGGTCGATCAGCTTGGCGGCGCAGGCGTCCCGGTCCGGATAGCCGCTGAGCACCTCGGTGAGGGTGTCCGGACGGACCACGTTGGAGAGGCCGTCGCTGCACAGCAGCCACCGGTCGCCGGCCCGGGGCACCATGGTCGCGTACGACGGGGAGACCTCGTCACCCTGCAACGCCTGGGTGACCACGGCCCGGCGCGGGTGGCTGCTGGCCTGGTCCGCGGTGATCACGCCCTGATCCACCAGCATCTGGACGAACGTGTCGTCCCGGGTGACCTGCTTGAGCACGCCCTCGCGGAACAGGTAGGCCCGGGAGTCGCCGACGTGCGCGAGTGCCAGACAGCTGCCGGTACGGGCGAAGAGCAGGGCGGTCAGCGTGGTGCCCATGCCCTGGCGCTCAGGATCCTCGGCGACCGCCTGTCGGATCCGGGAGGTGGCCAGTGCGATGCCACCTTCGAGCGCGGCCACCAGGGCGTCCTCGGGTGTCTCCACGTCCAGCGGGGCGACGGCGTCGATGGTGAGGGCGCTGGCCAGGTCGCCGGCGGCCATTCCGCCCATGCCGTCGGCGACGGCGACGAGCCAGGTGCCGGCGTGCAGGGCGTCCTGGTTTCCGCTGCGGATCAGCCCACGGTCGCTCGTTCCCACGGAACGCAGCTTCAGGGTCATGGGAGGCAGCCTGCCAGGCGAAGGGCGCAGTTGTCTCTAGGAGATCAGGACGACGGCGCGTGGCGCGGCCAATCTCACGTCCGGGTGGCGGCGCGTCGGGGGGTGCCGCTCGGGCTGACCGCCCTCGTCGGATGCTGAAACCCATCCAACCAGATCAATTGACATGGCGTACCGGCACTGGAAACATCGAGCCGATACCTGGGAGCGCTCCCAGGTAGCCTTCGCATCACCGTGCCACCACCAACGTCCCACTTTCCGTCCCGGAAGGACTCCCCGTGACGCCATCCCGACGCCGCCTCCTGTTGGCTGCGGCGACCACACTGGCCCTCACCGGCGCGGGCGCCGGCGCGGCCCACGCCGACCCACCACCGGACGCTCCCGAGCAGATCGACAACGGCGACTTCAGCGCCGGGGTGAGCCCCTGGTTCTCCTTCGGCACCGGCGCGCTGGCGGTGACCGACGGCCAGCTCTGCACCACCGTCGCGGGCGGTCTGGCCAACCCGTGGGACGCCGGCATCGGCCAGGACGGCGTGCCACTGATCGCCGGCGCCGAATACACCCTCGGCTTCGCGGTCTCCGCCACCCCCGGCGCCGCGGTCAAGGCCGTGTTGCAGCTCGGCAGCGCCCCGTACACCACGTACGCGGCCGTGGACGCCACCGCGACCGGCACCCTCCAGCGGGTCGAGCAGACCTTCACCGTCCCGGACGACAACCCCAGCGCCCAACTGATCTTCCAGGTCGGCGGTTCCGCCCAGGCGCAGACCATCTGTCTGGACGACGTCTCGCTGCGCGGCGGCGAGCCGCCCGAGCCGTACGAGCCGGACACCGGGCCACGCGTGCGCGTCAACCAGGTCGGCTACCTTCCCGGCGGCCCGAAGAACGCCACGGTTGTCACCGAGGCCACCGAAGCGCTGGCGTGGCAGCTGCGCAGCGCCGCCGGCGCCGTCGTGGCCAGTGGCACCACCACCGCTCGCGGTGTCGACGCCGCCTCCGGGCAGAACGTGCAGACGGTCGACTTCTCCAGCTACCGCACCCCCGGCACCGGGCTCACGCTCACCGTGGACGGCGAGACAAGCCACCCGTTCGACATCTCCGGCACCCTCTACGACCAGCTGCGCTCCGACTCGTTGCAGTTCTTCTACGCCCAGCGCAGCGGCATCGCCATCGACGGTGACCTGATCGGCGACGAGTACGCCCGACCCGCCGGCCACCTCGGCGTCGCCCCCAACCAGGGCGACACCAACGTGCCCTGCCAGCCGGGTGTCTGCGACTACTCACTGGACGTGCGCGGCGGTTGGTACGACGCCGGCGACCACGGCAAGTACGTGGTCAACGGCGGCATCGCCACCTACCAGCTGCTGAACACCTTCGAGCGGACCAAGACGGCGGCCACCGCCAACGGCGGCGCGGAACTCGCCGACAGCACGCTGCGGGTGCCCGAGCGCGACAACGGTGTGCCGGACATCCTCGACGAGGCGCGCTGGGAGCTGGAGTTCCTGCTGCGCATGCAGGTGCCCGCCGGCAAGCCGCTCGCCGGCATGGTCCACCACAAGATCCACGATCAGAACTGGACCGGGCTGCCCCTCGCGCCGCAGGACGACCCGCAGCCGCGCGAGCTGCACCCGCCGTCGACCGCGGCCACCCTCAACCTGGCCGCCACCGCCGCCCAGTGCGCCCGGCTCTTCGCCCCCTACGACGCGGCGTTCGCGACCCGCTGCGGCACTGCCGCGAAGACCGCCTACGCCGCGGCCAAGGCCCACCCGGCGGTGTACGCCAGCCCGACCGACGGCACCGGCGGCGGCGCGTACGACGACAGCAACGTCACCGACGAGTTCTACTGGGCGGCGGCCGAGCTGTACCTGACCACCGGGGCGCAGAACTACCTGGCCGACCTGACCGCCTCGCCGCACCACACCGGAAACGTGTTCGACGCACGGGGCTTCGGCTGGCAGAGCGTGGCCGCGCTGGGCCGCCTCGACCTGGCCACCGTGCCGAACGGGCTACCCGCCGCCGACCTGGCCCGGGTCCGTGCCTCGGTCACCGCCGCCGCCGACACGTACCTCGCCGAGCTGCGCCGGCAGGCGTACGGGCTGCCGATGCCCGGTGACGCCAACAGCTACTTCTGGGGCGGCAACAGCAACGTCATCAACAACGCCGTGGTGCTGGCCACCGCGTTCGACCTGACCCGCAACCCCGTCTACCGCGACGGCGCCGTGCAGGCCATGGACTACATCCTCGGTCGCAACGCCCTGAACATCTCCTACGTCACCGGGTGGGGAGAGCACGCCGCGCAGAACCAGCACAGCCGGATCTTCGGCCACCAGCTCGACCCGAACCTGCCCCGACCGCCCGCCGGTTCCCTCGCCGGCGGCCCGAACGCGGCCCTCCAGGACCCGTTCGTGGCGCAACTGCTCGCCGGCTGCGAGCCGATGTTCTGCTACGTCGACGACATCAACTCGTACTCGACCAACGAGGTGGCGATCAACTGGAACTCGGCGCTGGCCTGGATCTCCTCGTTCCTGGCCGACCAGGGTGACGCCGGCGCGGTGCCGGCCACCACCTGCACGGCGCGCTACACCAACTACGGCGCCTGGCAGGGCGGCACCGGGTTCACCGGGCAGCTGACCATCCAGAACACCGGCACCGCGGCCATCAACGGCTGGAGCGTGCGCTTCGCGTTCACCGGTGACCAGCGGGTACGCGAGGCGTGGCTGGCGAAGGTCGCCCAGTCCGGCGCGACGGTGACCGCGCGCAACGAGTCGTACAATGCCAAGATCACGCCCGGCGGCACTGTGACGTTCGGCTTCAACGCGACGACAGGCGGCGGCGCCAACCCGGGCCCCGGCCTGGTCACTGTCAACGGGGCGGCCTGCTCGCTGACCTGACCGACGTCCTGGTGACCGCCCTTCCCGGGCGGTCACCAGGACCACACGATCAGCGCGGCCGACGGGTCAACCGCCGGCCGCGTTGTGCTTCGCCACCAGGCTCGGAAGTTCGTCCAGCGAGTCGATCCGGAACAGGCACCGCTCGGCCACCGAGGAGGGGTCGAGGATGTACCCCCACGGACCCCGTCGGATCAGGCACGTCTTCATGCCGGCCTCCAGGGCCGGGCGGACGTCGTTGTCGGGTCGGTCGCCCACGTAGAGGATCGACGACGCGACACCACCGCCCGCGTCGACGACCCGCTCGAAGAACGCCGGTGCCGGCTTCGCCACGCCCCACCCGTGCGACGTGCCGATCACGTCCACGGGAAGGTCGAGACCGCGCAGGGTCGCCTCAGCGTGAGCTGGCTGGTTCCCGGCCAGACCCACGAACAGACCCTGGTCCTTCAAGGACGTCAGGCACTCACGCGCGTCCGGGTACAGGTCCTCCTCGGCGAACGACTCCGGCTGGCCGGCAACCTCCCGACGGGCCAGCTCGGTGGTGAAATCGAAGTCGGACCGGAAGACCCGGAACGTCTCCTGGTAGTCCAGACCTCTGGCGATCACCGCGCCGAAGACTGCCGAGAACGTGTGCCGGGGCACACCGAGCCAGTCGGCCCAGTCGGCGAACTCGTGAGACTCGTCGAGAATGGTGCCGCCAACATCGAAGAAGACTGCGCTGATCATGTCTGTCCCCGTTCCTCGTAGCGGTCGCTGAGGCGCGGCCGCTGTCGCGGTCGCGGTGTCGCTGGAGCTTAGGTGGGGTTGCCGGCAGTCGGTGTCCCTCTCGGCGGCGCTGTCGAGCTGATGACGTGGACGAATCACCGGACCGGCGGCAAAACCGGTGGAGCGGTAGTGCGGCGTCAGCCATGGTGAGGCCCATGGATGGCGACGAACTGGCCGGTGCGGAGCGTCGGGTGTGGGCGGCGATGCCGGCAGGGACGCGGACCGCGCTGGCCGGGCTGTCCGGGGCGGACCTGCGGACTCTGCTGTTGGCGGTGGCCCGCGACCGGGCGGCGGCCGTCCGCCCGTCGGAGGTGGTACGGCGCTGGCGCGAGGACCGGTTCGTCCGCCCGGCCGGCGCCGACCCGCGCGTGCTGGCTCGGGTGGAGGCCCGGATGTGGCAGTTGCTGCCCGCCGACGTCTCCGGTGTGGAGCTGTCGCCGGTCGTACCGGTCGGCACCTGCTCGGCGGTCGCCCGGGGCGGCCAGAACAGGATCGTCACCACGATGCGCGCCAGCGAGGTGCTGAGCGACCCCACCAACGCCCTCGCGGTCGAGGCTGCGGTGCGCCGCCGTCGGCAGAGCGAGGTGCATCTGGCCGCCGTCCACCGGGTGCTGCGGGCGCAGGATTTCGGTGCCGGGGCGTCGGCGCACTTCCGGCTCTTCGCCCTGGTGTCCAGCGCCCGGGACACCGGCTCGGGCGGGACCGAGGCTCGGCTGCTGGTCCGGCACCTCAGCTACTGGCGAACCGTCCTCGCCGAGCTGGCCCCGGCGGCCGTCCCGCAGTTGCACGTCACCCCCTTCGACGACCAGGTCGTCCGGGAACGGCTGGCCGACACCGTTCGACCGGCGCTCGCCGGGGGTACGGTGCCGCTGGTGGACGAGCCGGAACGCGCCCGCGGTCGGGGCTACTACACCGGTTGCGCCCTCCGGGTCAGCCTCCTCGGCGGCGACCTGGAGATCGGCGACGGCGGCCTCACCGACTGGACCGCCCGGCTGATGGGCGACGCCAAGGAACGCTGTCTCATCTCGTGTCTCGCCACCGAACGTCTCATCGACCACGCGGTTCACTGACGCGCGGCTCAGCTGGTGGCCGTCCCACTGGTCCGAACCCGGCCCACAAGCCGGAGTCGTCGACAGCCGGAGCCGCCACACCAACCCAGGCCCGCATCCAGCTCGTCGCCGGCAGAGTGCTGAAGGCGGCGTGTGACCGGTGCCGCACCCCGCGGGGCGCCGCTGTGGTGCCCACCCGCCCTACGGTCGGTGAATGGGCACCACAACGGACGTTCGCGGCCGCTGGCGGTCGCTGTCGCCGCTGCCGCCGCCCGGTCGGCTGCGCACCCTGTCGTTGGCCACTATGGCCAACACGGTCGGCACCGGGCTCTGGGTGACCGGCGCGGCGCTCTATCTCACCCGTTCGGTGGGGCTGACGCCGACCGAGGTGGGACTGGGGCTCACCGTCGCCGGCCTGGTCGGGCTGACCGCGAGCGTGCCGCTCGGTGGGCTCGCCGACCGGCGTGATCCCCGGGCGTTGCGTGCGGTGCTGCAACTGGCCCAGGCCGCTGTCGCCGCCGCGTACCTGCTGGTCGGCTCGTTTCCGGTTTTCGTGCTGGTGGCCACGATGGACGCGCTGCTGGTCTCCGGCAACCTGGCGGTCCGCGCCGCGCTGGTCGCCGCGGTCGCCGGCCCGCAGGGCCGGGTGCACGCGTTCGCCACCCTGCGCGCTATGGCGAACCTGGGCGTGACGCTCGGCGCGGGGCTGGCCGCGTTCGCGTTGGTGGCGGACGCCGGGTGGGCGTACCGGCTTCTGGTGCTCGGCAACGTCGCGACCTACCTGGTCTCGGCGGTGCTGATCATGCGACTGCCGTCGTATCCGCCGGTCCGGCGGGCGGTCCGGCCGCGACCGGCGCGCGCGTTGCGCGACTGGCGCTTCCTCGCGGTCGCCGGCGCTTCGGCGGCGCTCTCCGTGCACGGGGTGGTGCTGTCGCTGATCCTGCCGCTGTGGGTGGTGAGCCACACCGATGCGCCCCCGGTGACGGTCGCCGCCGTGCTGCTGGTCAACACGGTGCTCACCGTGCTGCTCGCGGTACGGCTGAGCGGGAGCGCCCGGGACGCGGTGCCGGCGGCGGCGACGATGCGTCGGGCCGGCCTGGTGCTCGCGGCCGGGATGCTGCTCTGGGCCACGACCGCCGTCGTGCCCACCGTGGCCGCGATCGGCCTGCTCCTGGGCGCGACGGTGATCTACACGGTGGGCGATCTGTGGCACAGCGCGGCCGGGGCGGCGCTGGCCTACGACCTCGCCGCCCCGGACGCGATCGGCGCGTACCAGGGGGTCGATACCCTGCTCGCCGGGCTGGCCCGCGCGGCCGGGCCGGCGGTGCTGACCTGGCTGATCCTCGACGGGGGCCCGATCGGTTGGTCGGTCCTGGCCGGGCTGCTCGCGGTCACCGGGCTGGCCGTGCCGCCGCTGACCCGACGGGCCCTGGCGAACCGCGCCGAGCCGCTTCCGGCCAGCGCTCAGCCGATCTCCTCGTCGACGTAGCACCAGCGCCAGGCCTCGCCCGGCTGCGCCGAGCGGATCACCGGGTGGCCGGTGGACGCGAAGTGCTTGCTCGCGTGCTGGTTCGGCGACGAGTCACAGCAGCCCACCTGCCCGCAGCTCAGGCAGGTGCGCAGGTGCACCCAGTAGGTGTCGCCGATGGCGACGCAGTCCGCGCACTCGTCGGGGGTACGGGGCTCGGCGGCACCGGCCTCGGTCAGGTGCTGACAGCTCACTTCTCAACCTCTCGCAGCAACGACTCTTCCAGGTCCAGGTCACGGTAGGCCTGCACCAGCACTTCCTCAGGGATCCGGCCGGAGTCCCGGGCCGCCCGGAACACATCCCGCTCGGCGTCGATCATCTCCTGCCGCAGCCGACCGTACGCCTGCGACGGGGTCTCCCGCTCGTCGCCGCCGAGTCGTTCCCACGCCATGTTGGTGCGGTCCTCCACCGCTCGGCGCAGCCGGTCCACCACCGCGCCCGGTGCGCTGTCGGCCAACTCGTCGAGGCGGTCCTGGGCGGCCTTGCTGGCCTGCTGCTGCACGGCGGCCGCGGACAGCGCGTCCTGCACCGGGTCGTCCGCTGGCAGCTTCAACCGGCGGGCGACCAGCGGCAGGGTGGCGCCCTGACCGACCAGGGTGAAAACGATCACGGCGAAGGCCAACCAGATCAACAGCGCCCTGGGGTACGACTCGCCGCCGGCCAGGGTCAGCGGAAGGGCCAGCGCGGCAGCCAGGGTCACCACGCCCCGCATGCCGGCCCAGCCGATGATGATCGGGAACTTCGGTGACGGCCGGGCGTCACGGCGGCGAACCCGGGGGACCAACCGGGCCAGGTAGGTGGCCGGGAAGAGCCAGACGAACCGGGTCAGGAAGACGGTGGCGAGCACCGCGAAGGTGATCAGGATGAGCGAGCCGATCGGCTCGTCGAGATCGCGCAGCACCTCTCGCAGTTGCAGCCCGACCAGCAGGAAGACCAGGCCCTCCAGCAGGAAACGGACCAGCCGCCAGAACGCGCCGATCTGCAACCGGGACGCCGCCGACAGCAGCTGGGGCAGCTTGTGCCCGAGCACCAGGCCGGTGACGACCACGGCGACCACACCGGAGGCGTGCAGGTATTCGGCGGTGAACACCACCGCGAACGGGATGATCAGCGACAGCGCGTTGTCCAGCAGCGGGTCGGTGATCCGCCGATGGAGGAAGCCGAACACCAGCGCCCCGAGCGCCCCGATCAGGATGCCGCCGCCGGTGGACCGCAGCACCTCGATGGCGATCTTGTCGGCGCCGACGGCCGAGCCGACGGTGGCCATCGTCGCGACCCGCAGCAGCACCAGCGCGGTCGCGTCGTTGACCAGGCTCTCGCCCTCCAGGATGGTGACGACCCGGCGGGGCAGCCCGACCCGACGGGCGACGGCCGTGGCGGCCACGGCGTCCGGTGGGGCGACCACCGCGCCGAGGGCAAGGCAGATCGCGAACGGCAGCTGCGGCAACAGCAGGTGCAACACCAACCCGACCACGAACGCGGTGAACAACACCAGGCCGACCGCGAGCAGCAGGATCGGCCGGATGTTGTTCTTGAACGCCGGCACCGAGGTCTCCAGCGCGGCGACGTAGAGCAGCGGCGGCAGGATCCCGACCAGCACCAACTCCGGGTCGAGTTCGATCTGCGGGAAGCCTGGCAGGAACGAGAGCGCCAAGCCGAGGACGACCAGCACGATCGGCGCGAGCAGACCGAGCCGGCGGGCCAACGCGGCGCCCAGGGTGGCGATCGCCAGGAAGACGACGACCGGAAACAGGCTTTCCATGGGGTACGAGCCTAGGGGTACGCCTGTTCGGCCTCGATCAGCCGCCCGGGCGCAGCTTCGGCAGCACCTCCGCCCCGAACGCGTCGATGAAGCCGCGCTGCTCCTGCCCGACGTGGTGCAGGGCGATCTGGTCGAAGCCGAGCTGCGCGTACTCCTCCAGCCAGCCGACGTGCCGACCCAGGTCCGCCGACACGTTCACCACCTCGGCGACCCGCTGCGCCGGCACGTCGGCGGAGACCACGTCGAAGTGTTCGACGGTCTCCAGGTCCCAGCAGACCGGCGGGGCGAAGACGTTGCTGCGCCACTGGTCGTACGCGAGCGCCTCGGCCTGAGCCTGCTCCGGTGCCCAGGAGACGTGCACCTGGAGGTGCAGCGGCCCACGCCCGCCCGCGTCCCGGTACGCGTCGATCATCTCGCGCAGGTGTGCCACCGGGGCGTTCACGGTGATCAGCCCGTCCGCCCATTCGGCGCACCAGCGGGCGGTGGCCACGCTGACGGCGGCGCCGACTAGCGCGGGCGGCTGCTCGGGGCGGGTCCACAGCCGGGCCCGATCCACCCGGACCAGGCCGTCGTGGCTGACCTCCTCGCCGGCCAGCAGGGCCCGGATCACGTCCACGCACTCGCGCAGCCGGGCGGCGCGCACGTCCTTGCGCGGCCACGGGTCGCCGGTGATGTGCTCGTTGCTGGCCTCGCCGGTGCCCAGGGCCGCCCAGAACCGGCCCGGGTACATCGCGCCGAGGGTGCCGATCGCCTGCGCGATGATCGCCGGGTGGTACCGCTGACCGGGCGCGTTGACCACGCCGAACGGCATGCCGGTGGCCTGCAACGCCGAGCCCAGCCAGGACCACGCGAAGCCGGACTCGCCCTGCCGGGCGCTCCACGGGGAGAAGTGGTCGGAGCACATGGCGGCGTCGAAGCCGGCCCGCTCGGCGTGGATCACCGCCTCCAACAGGGCGCGTGGACCGATCTGCTCATGCGAGGCGTGAAACCCGAACGACGTCATGGGCACACTTCCTACCCACGACGGCACCGGCTGACGCGTGCCTCACCCCGAACTACTCGGCGTGCGCGCCGGCGCCGGCCGACGCGGCGCCCTCCCCCACCCAGACCGTCTTGGTGTTGCAGAACTCCCGCATGCCCAGCGCCGACAGCTCCCGCCCGTACCCGGAGTTCTTCACACCGCCGAACGGCAGCTCCGGGTACGAGGTGGTCATTCCGTTGATGAAGACGTTGCCGGCGTCCAGGTCGGTGGCGAAGCGCTCCTGCTCGGCCGGGTCCCGGGTCCAGGCGTTCGAGCCGAGTCCGAAGCTGGTGCCGTTGGCGACCTCGATCGCCTCCTCGTACGACGAGACCCGGAACAGGCCGGCGACCGGGCCGAAGACCTCCTCGGACCACATCCGCATCCGCGGGGTGAGGTCGGTGACCACGGTCGGCGGGTAGAACCAGCCGTCACCGCTCGGCGGCTCGCCGCCGCAGAGCACCGTCGCGCCGTTGTCGACCGCGTCGCGGACCTGAGCGTGCACCTCGTCGCGGCCACGCTCGCTGGCCAGCGGCCCGACGTCGGTGTTCGGGTCCATCGGGTCGCCGACGCGCAGCGCGGCCATGTTGGCGGCGAACTTCTCGGCGAAGGCGTCGAACACGTCGGTGTGCACGATGAACCGCTTCGCGGCGATGCAGGACTGGCCGTTGTTCTGGCAGCGGGCGGTGGTGGCGACCTCGGCGGCGCGGTCCACGTCGGCCGAGGGCATCACCACGAAGGGGTCGCTGCCGCCGAGTTCGAGGACGGTCTTCTTCAGCTCCCGTCCGGCGATCTGCGCGATGGACCGGCCAGCGGGCTCACTGCCGGTGAGGGTCGCGGCGCGTACCCGGGGATCGCTGAGGATGTGGTCGACGGCCTCCGAGTCGACCAGCACGGTGGTGAAGGCCCCCTCGGGGAAGCCTGCTCGCCGGAACACGTCCTCCAGCAGCAGCGCGGTCTGCGGCACGTTCGAGGCGTGCTTGAGCAGACCGGTGTTGCCGGCCATCAGCGCCGGGGCGGCGAAGCGCATCACCTGCCAGAGCGGGAAGTTCCACGGCATCACCGCGAGCACCACGCCGATCGGTTGGTAGCGGATGAACGCCCGGGTGGCCTTCACGGCGTCGGCGTCGGCCGGCTCGTCGGCGAGGAACGCGGGGGCCTTGTCGGCGTAGAAGCGGGCGGCCGTGGCGCACTTGGTCACCTCGGCCTGCGCGGCGACGTACGTCTTGCCCATCTCCGTGGTCATGATCCGGGCGATCTCGTCGCGCTCGGCGTCCAGCAGGTCGGCGGCGGCCTTCATCCACTGGGCGCGCTGGTCGACGGTCGTCGCCCGCAGCTGGTGGAACGCGAGGTCCGTGCGTTCGATGGCGTCGTCGAGTTGCTCGGTGGACATCGCCTCATAGGTCTTGAGCACCTGTCCGGTGGCGGGGTTGGTGGTGGCGATATGGGGCATTCCGTCCTCCTGTCACTCGAACAACGAGTGTCGTACGCCTGGCTCCTCGCGACGGCGGGCGGCGCGGCGGCGCTGGATCACGACCAGGTCGACCACGGCGACCACGGCGAAGATCGCGCAGAGTACGCCGAGCCAGGCGATGCCGGCCCAGAACGCCAGCACCGCGAAGAGCACCATGATCACCAGCCCGAAGCTGGCAAGGGTGAGCCGAAGGTTCAACGCGCTGTTCGCGTGGCCGACCGTGCCACGGGCGCGCCGGGGCTGCGATCTCGTCATACCCACCGACCTACCCCCGATCGGCCGGATTAACCGGTACCGGTCGCCCGCACACCCGCACCCGCCGGTGTGCTCCGGCACATCCGTTCGCGCCGCGGCCTCGTCGACCGCAGGATGGGCGCATGTCAATGACCCTCGCCGTGCCGGTGACCGTCTCCATCGCCCGCCGCGTCGATCCCGGCCGGGCCAACGAGATGGTGGCTTGGATGCGGGCCGGCACCGCGCTGGCCGAGGCGTTCCCCGGGTTCCTCGGCGCCGGCTGGGTGCAGAGCGGCCCCGGTTCGCCGGAGTGGCACATGCTCTACCGCTTCGCCGACGCCGAGACGCTGCGCCGCTGGGAGGAGTCGCCGCAGCGGCACTGGTGGCTCAGCTCGGCGCAGGGCATCGTCGAGCACACCCGGGTCGAGCGGCGTACCGGAATCGAGGGTTGGTTCGACAGGCCGCTGGAGCAGTCGGTGGACCCGGTGGAGCCGGCCCCGCCCGCGTCGCCGCCGCGCTGGAAGCAGGCGGTGACGATCTGGCTGGCGTTCTTCCCCCTGAGCCTGACCGCGACCCTGCTGACGAGCCGTTTCCTCGACGCGGTGCCGCTGGCGGCCCGGGTGCTGCTGATGACGCTCTGCCTGACCCCGCTGATGACCTATCTGGTGCTGCCCCGGATCACCCGGGCGTTGCACTGGTGGCTGCACGGTCAGCGGGCACCGTGGCGGGACGCATAGCACCCCTACGGCCTCCGCGTCGGCACTCTGCCGCATACCCGACAGCAACTTCCCGGCAAACCACCTCCTGCGCATAGAGTTACCGCGCTGTCGCTCTGTGCTGCGGGAACGGGAGACATCATGCCTCGACGCTGGGTCGCCGCACTGGCCTGTCTCGCGGCGCTGGTCGCGCTGGCGTGCGAGGGCGGCAACTCCGCGACACCCCGCCCCACCACGAGCGCCGGACCGTCGAGCGGGCCCGGCGGCATCGCCGCCCTCGGCGACTCGATCAGCACCGGCTTCGCCTCCTGCCTGGTGCTCACCTCCTGCGAGCGCAACTCCTGGTCCACCGGGGACGGGTTGCGGGTGCAGAGCCACTACCGGCGGTTGCTCGAACAGAACCCGGCGATTCGCGACCGGACGTACAACCATGCCCGTCCCGGCGCCCGCGCGGACGCCCTGGCGGGTCAGGCCCAGGCGGCGGTACGCGACCGCGCCGACTACGTCACAGTGCTGATCGGTGCCAACGACGTCTGTCGGGGCGGGGCGGACGCGATGACGCCGGTGGCCCAGTTCCGGGCCGACGTCGACCGGGGGCTGCGGGTCCTGCGGACCGGCCGGCCGAAGGCCCGGGTGCTGGTGGTGAGCATCCCCGACCTGTACCGGCTCTGGGAGGTCGGGCACGACGACGCCCGGGCGACCCGCGCGTGGCGGCGGGGCATCTGCCCGGCCCTGCTGGCCGACGCGACCTCGACCGCACCGGCCGACCGGGCGCGCCGGGCCGCCGTCCGGGACCGGATCGACGCCTACAACGCCGAGTTGAAGGCGGCCTGCCGGGCGTACGGGGCACGGTGCCGGCACGACGGCGGCGCGTTGCACAAGGTCCGGTTCACCCTGGACCTGCTCAACCCGCTGGACTGGTTCCACCCCAACGCCACCGGCCAGGGCCGCATCGCGGAGGTGACCTGGCGCTCCTCCGGCCTGGCCAGCTGAACGACCCCGACGGGCCGTCAGCGTTGGCGCGGCTCCGGGACGGCGTTGCCGCGGGAGCCGTAGAGGGCCCGGGACCGCTGGGCGAGGTCCTTGGTAGCCGAGGAGTTGGCCCAGGTGCCGAGCACGATGGCCGCACCGGGGACGATCTTGGCGACCATCCGCTTCGCGGCCCGGACACCGGCCATCTGGGCCAGTCGGACGCCGAGTTGCAGCATGACCCGACCGAGCGGACGCTGACCGCCCAGGCCGAAGAGCGCGTCGGCGCGTTCCCGGCCGGCGGCCACGCCGAGCGCCAGCCGGGCGCTCTCGGCGACCTTGTGCACCCGTTGGAGCACCAGCAGGTCGGTGGCCCGGTCATTGTGCAGGGGGTCGACGTCGTAGGCGGCGGCGATGTGCAGCACCATCCGCGCCTGGGTCCAGGCCAGCACGCCCACGTCGATCACGGCGCCGGGCAGCCCGGCCGCGCCGGAGACCGCGCCGGACAGTCGGGCCAGGTTGACGAACTTGCGGGCCGCCTGGTCGGCCAGGACCTCGGCGGACACCCCGGGCTGCTCGGCCCGGGCACGGGCGGCCCACTGCACGGCTTCCGGCCCGAGGCGGCGCACCGCCTCCAGGGCAAGGTGCTCCGGCGCGTACTGCGGGTCGTCACGCATCCGGTCCCAGAGTCGGGCCGGCGGACCCTCGGGGGCGTCCACCGGCCCGGCCGGCAGGTCGACGGACGGCTGCGGAGTAGGGGTGGCGGGCTGACCGCCGACGGGCGGGGTGTCGGTCACCAGGTCTCCCCAGGGGTGGAAACGGTGGACAGGGCGGCCGATGGAGCGGTCAGCGGCGGCGGTTGGAGAACCGCGCTGCCAACCCCTTCAGCTTCTGCTGGTTGCCCGGCTTGGCCATCTCGCGACGGCCCCGGTCGACCATCTGCTGCCCCTTCGGTGATTTCAAAAACGCGCTGATCCGCTGCATCAGTGACATAACGTCCTCCTGTCGACGATCCCTCAGTCATGTGTACCCCGTACCCGCAACACATGTACCCGGGATGCGACAGCCTCAACCCTGACCGTCCATAGTGGGCGGTAGGTTACCGCCCCGCCGGCACGATGGCGTCGACGACCCGGGTGGCCCGCCACTCGTGCTGCTGGTAGTGCTCGGGGTACGCGGAGACCTGCACCGCCTGGGCGGCGTCGGTGAGCCGCATCCGCTGCCAGCCGGGCACCTGCTCCAGCGCGCTGAGGAACTGCCGGGTGGCGAACTCGGGGTCCATCAGCCGCCCCACCGGGCCCCAGCCGCTGCTGGAACGCTGCTGGAACAACCCGACCGAGTCGTGGTCCCAGCCAACGCCCTGGTGCGGATAGTCCTGCGACTCGGGCAGCACGCCGCTGGCCACGTTGTAGAGATTGCTCTCCTGCATGGCGGTGGCCACCGCGATCACCAGACCCCGGCGCGGCACACCCATCTTGCGGCCGGTACGGACGATCGCCTCGGCGTTCTCCATCTGGTCCTCGTCCAGCCCGGCGACGGGTGCCGGATCTGTCGGGCGAGCCGGCGCGACCTTGCGGGCCGGCGCGCTGGTGTCCGGGTCGGCGGGGCTCGCCGCGGCGGACTGGGCGGCGGCAGAGGTGCTCGGGGCAGCCGTGCGGTCGAGGGAACGGGAGGCGCGCTGCTGCTCGGCGCGCTGCGCCAGCTCGGCGCTGGAGAGCGATCCACTCCGGGTCGCCGCGTCGGCGTCCTCGTCACGAACCTGGACGACGGCGGTCAGACCCAGGCAGCACACCACACCGGTGGCCAGCGCCAGCTGTGCCCGGCGTCGACCGGTCAGGTCCCGGGCGTACGCCCGGAGCCGGCTCGCGGCGGTTGTCCGTTCGGTTGAGGTGCCATCCTCCATATCGGCAGTGGGCCTGCTCGGGGCGTACGGGTCGTCGAGGGTGCCGTCGTCACGCATCAGCCGAGGCTAGGCAGGTGGAAACCCTGATCACGCACGGTGATCACGTGGCGCTCGACACAGATCGGGGTCGTACTGGTGGACGACCTGGGCGGGGTGACCCGCCCGGGGAACGGACCTCGCGTACCGGATGAAGCTGGCGCCGCACGCGGACCGGCACGGGACCGGACAGGGTCGACCATTTCACCCCTGAGCCTGACATGATCGACAAACTCGGCCTTTGGGCCGAACCATCCCTCGGCCGATCGGCCAGGAGGCTCGGCCTGGTGGCGTAAACAACCGATTGGTCCGGTCACGCCCACCACCCGGCCAACGGATCGCCCGACGCAGGAATGCACCAGGATGGCGGGTACGTTGCCCGAACGGGTGCCCTCCGTCGCGACGGCACCCCGCAGGCACATTTCAGGGAGGTCCGCACCGGTGCTCGACCCACACGAGCTCTACCAGCTCACCGACGATCTGCCCGACCTCGGGCAGCCGGTCCTGATCCAGGCCCTCACCGGGTTCGTGGACGCCGGAAACGCCAGCCGACTGGCGCGTGAGCAGCTACTCACCTCGCTGGAGGGTCGGCCGATCGCCACGTTCGACGTCGACCAGCTCTTCGACTACCGATCGCGACGACCGGTGATGACCTTCGTCGAGGACCACTGGGAGAGCGTCGACGCGCCCAAGCTGGAGCTGCACCTGCTGCAGGACGACGACGAGACCCCGTTCCTGCTGCTCACCGGCCCCGAACCGGACCTGCAGTGGGAGCGTTTCGTGGCCGCCGTGGCCGGGCTCGCCGCCCGCCTGGACGTCCGGCTCACGGTGGGGCTCAACTCGATCCCGATGGCGGTCCCGCACACCCGGCCGACCGGGGTGACAGCGCACGCCACCCGCCCCGAACTGATCGCCGGCTACGAGCCCTGGTTGCAACGCGTCCAGGTGCCCGGCAGCGTCGGTCACCTGCTGGAGTTCCGCCTCGGCGAGCAGGGCCGCGACGCGCTGGGCTTCGCCGCCCACGTGCCGCACTACGTGGCGCAGACCGAGTACCCGGCGGCCGCCGAGGTACTGCTCACCTCGGTGTCGCGCAGCACCGGGCTGCTGCTGCCCGGCGACGGGCTGCGCTCGGCCGCCGAGGTGGTCCGGGTGGAGATCGACCGGCAGGTCGCGCAGACCGAGGACGCCGCGGCCCTGGTCCAGGCCCTGGAGGAGCAGTACGACGCGTTCGCCCGAGGTCGGGGCGAGAAGAGCCTGCTCGCCCCGGATGCCGGCCCACTGCCCACGGCCGACGAACTCGGCGCCGAACTGGAACGGTTCCTGGCCGAACAGACCCGTCCCGGCGACACCCCGGGCAGCTGACCCGGCGTCACGGCGGCGGATGCGGCAGGCTGGGGGCATGCGCCTGGCGACCTGGAACGTCAACTCGGTGAAGGCCCGCCTACCCCGGCTGCTGGAGTGGCTGGCCGACACCGGGCCGGACGTCGTCTGCCTGCAGGAGACGAAATGCCCGGACGGCGCCTTTCCGGTGACCGAGGTGGGCGCGCTGGGCTACACCGTTGCCAGCCACAGTGACGGCCGGTGGAACGGGGTGGCCATCCTGTCCCGGGTCGGGCTGGGCGACGTCCGGGTCGGGTTCGCCGGTGAACCCGGCTTCCCCGAGCCGGAGGCCCGGGCCATATCCGCCACCTGCGACGGGGTGCGGGTCTGGTCGGTGTACGTGCCCAACGGCCGGACGCCGGACGACCCGCACTACGCGTACAAGTTGGCCTGGTTCGCGGCGCTGCGCGACGCGCTGGACGCGGAGCTGGCCGGCGGGTTGCCGGTGGCGGTCTGCGGCGACTTCAACGTCGCCCCGACCGACGCCGACGTCTGGGACCCGGCGGTCTTCACCCACTCCACGCACGTCACCCCGCCCGAGCGGGCGGCCCTCGCGGCGCTGCGCGACCTGGGCCTCAGCGACGTCGTACCCACTCCGATGAAGGGTCCGCACCCCTTCACCTACTGGGACTACCGGGCCGGCATGTTCCACCAGAACAAGGGCATGAGAATCGACCTGGTGTACGCGTCCGCGCCGTTCGCCCGAGCGGTCCGCTCCGCGTACGTGGACCGCGAGGCCCGCAAGGGCAAGGGCCCCTCCGACCACGCGCCGATCGTGGTCGACGTGGATCTGGTCCCGGCGGTCGAGGCGTTCTGAGCCCGCTCCGCCGTCCCGGCTGCCCGCCTGGTGTGCAGCGGGCTGCCGTCCTGGTGCCGCGTCCGCTGGCTAGGGTGGGCAGATGGCAGTCGTGAAGATCAACGCAATCGACGTACCACCCGGTGGCGGCGCGGAGCTGGAGAAGCGGTTCGCCGCCCGGGCCGGCACCGTGGAGAACTCCCCCGGTTTCCTCGGCTTCGAACTCCTCCGCCCGGTCGCCGGCGAGACCCGCTACTTCGTCTACACGAAGTGGGAGAGCGAAGAGGCGTTCCAGGCGTGGGCCGCCGGCCCGTCGCGCGCCGCCCACGCCACCGCTCCCGGCGACAAGCCCCGTCCCCCGGTCTCCACCGGCGCCAGCCTGCTGGAATTCGAGGTGGCGCTGCACGTCCCTCAGCCCTGACCATCCACGCGGCTTGATCCACCCCGGTTGAGTGAAACCGGGGTGTCCGAGTCCGTGGGATACCGCGACATCAAGGATCCCGTGTCGATCACCACCGCGGGACTGGGCCGCACCTTCAGCCAAATCGCGCCGGACCGGGCGTTTCCGTTGCTAGCGTCGAAGCGGCCCGAGCGGTAGCCGGCCACCAGTCGCCCTACCGCCCGGCACCTGCCGTTCACGCTGGGCGGTCTCAGGAAGGTGCGGGGTCCGGCCATGTTCGACGGCTTCGAAGAGTTCGACATCGAGACGCCCGGCGCGACGATCCACGGACGCCGCGGCGGGAGTGGGCCGCCGGTTCTGCTGCTGCACGGCATCCCCGAGACGCACCTCATGTGGCACCAGGTCGCGCCACGGCTCGCCGAGGACTACACAGTCGTCGCCACCGACCTGCGGGGTTGGGGCGACAGCGGTAAGCCGCCGAGCAGTCCGGATCACGAGCCGTACAGCATGCGCGCCATCGCCCGCGACCAGGTCGCGGTGATGCGGAGCCTGGGCCATGAGCGGTTCCGACTCGTCGGCCACGATCGCGGAGCGCGCTGCGCGTACCGGCTCGCGCTGGACGAACCGGACGCCGTCACCCGGCTGGCCGTGATGGACGTGGTGCCCATCGGCGACGTCTACAACCGCGCCGACAAGACGTTCAGCCTCTCCTACTGGGTCTGGTCCTTCCTGGCGGCGCCCGCCCCGGTGCCCGAGCAGTTCATCGACGCGGCGCCCGCGGTGCTCGTCGACTTCATGCTCGACACCTGGCCCGAGGTCAAGGACGCCTTCCCCGCCGAGATCCGCGCGGCGTACGTCAAGCAGTTCAGCGACCCCGCCACGGTGCACGCGATCTGCGAGGAGTTCCGCGCGGCCGCGACGCTGGACTACCAGCAGGACGAGGCGGACCGCGGAAACCGGAAGATCGCCTGCCCGGTGCTGTTTCTCTGGAGCCAACACGGCCAGGTCGCGAAGCTCTACGACGACCCGCTCGCGATCTGGCGGGAGTGGGCCGACGACGTACGCGGCGAGCCGGTCCCGGTCGGGCACTTCATTCCGGAGGAAGCCCCCGACGAGACCACCCGCCAACTCCTGGCCTTCCTGAGCTGACGCCGGCCCGGCCTCACCCGGCCCGGCCTCAGGACCTGCGGGAGGACTGGAGGGTGGCGAAGGCGATGACGTTGTCGGCGTAGCCGGTACGGCCCCCGATGAACTGCCCACCGCAGGTGATCAACCGCAGCCCGGGTGGCCCGTCGTGGCCGTAGATCCGCTCGGCGGGCAACTGGTCCTTCGGGAAGTGTTCGACGGTGTCGACCCGGAACACCACCACCGACTCGTCCGCCCGGGCCACCTCGATCAGGTCGCCGGGGTGCAGCTTGCCCAGGTCGTAGAAGACCGACGGGCCGGTCTTCGTGTCCACGTGCCCGACGATCACCGCCGGGCCAGGCTCACCGGGGGTGGGCCCCCGGTCGTACCAGCCGGTTTCGTTGTGCCGTTCCAACGGCGGTACGGCGATCGAGCCGTCCCGTGCCTGCCCGACGGGCGCCACCGGCGCGGTCACCTTGATCGCCGGCACCGAGAGGCGCACCGGGCGACTGGCCGACAAGCCGACCGACTCACTGCGGGCCGGCCGGTCGCCGCCGGTCGGGGCCAGGTCGAACGGGCCGACCGAACGGCCCAGCCCGGCCCCGGTGGCGAAGACCCCGGCCAACACCAGCACCACGGCCAACGGCACCGACCAGGGGCTGCGACCGGAGGGACGACTACGCCGGGGGGCAACGGCGGTCGGCGGACGCGCGGCCACCGACGGGCGGTCGGGATCCGGCGGGCGGTTTGGATCCGGCGAGCGGTTTGGATCCGGCGAGCGGTGGGGCCTTGGCGGGCGGTCGCCCGGCCAACCATCGTCCAAGGGCAGCCGAACGTCATCGGGCGGTGAGGCTGGGCGGCCGGCGAACGGCTGGCGGGCAGCGTCCGGAGGCGAGGCGGGCCGGCCAGCGAACGGCTGGCGGGCAGCGTCCGGAGGCGAGGCGGGCCGGCCAGGCGCCGGCGGGCGTGAACCGGCCGGCGGCGGCGTGGGGCGGAAGATCTCCATGGCGGGCCTCAGCGACGCGCGGCGGCTCGGGGGCGGCGCAGCGCCATCACGGCAAGGATCAGCCCGGTGATGATCAGTGCCGCGCCGCCGGGCAGCAGCAGCTTGCCGGTCACCCCGCCGGTGCTCCCACCGAAGCCGGTCGCCGGACCACGGCTGGGCTGGACGGGGACCTTCTTGACCACCTGGAGCATTGTCGAGGCGGTCTCGCCGTCGCGACACTCCAGCTTGACCCGGTAGTTGCCGGGGCGGGTGCGCTCGCGGACCATCGGCGCGGCGGTGAGCACCCCGCGCTGCGGCTGCACGCCGACCGCCCCGAAGGCGTCGGAGACCACGGTGGCGCCCACCGAGTTGTCCCGACAACTGGCCCGGATGCCGACCAGGTAACCGGGCTGCACGGTGCTGGGGCTCACCTCGACGAAGATGTCCACCGCCGGAGTCGGTTGGGGCGCTCCGCCGGGCAGCCCTTCGGGCTGCGGCGCGGGCGCGACAGCCCACTCGGACGCGGGCCCGACGGCAGCAGCCCACTCGGACGCGGGCGCGACGGCAACGGCCTGCTCGGGCACGGCAAGAACGGCAGCAGGCCGCTCGGGCACGGGAAAGACGGCGACGGCAGGCTGGGATGCGGCAAGGGCAGAGGCGGCAGGCCCGGGTGTGGCGAGGGCGGGCGCGGCGAGGGCGGGCGTGGCGGCCAGCAGGGGGCCGGCCAGCACGGTCACCAGCGACAGGGTCACGACGCCGCGGGTCACTGTCACGATGCCCCCTCTCGACGCCGTGCGGCCGGGTCGGGCGGTGGAGCACCCGACCTGCCGTACCAGTTGGATCCTCTCATTTCCGGTCGCACATCACATCCGATCCGCCGGCGGCGTCGCGTACGCTCGGGTCGCTGTGACCGCCACCGACCATGACCCCGCCGTCCCGCCCGCGAGCCGGACGATCCGCACGTTCCACCCCCGCCGGGGTCGGATGAGCGACCGGCAGACCGACGCGCTGAGCCGGCTCTGGCCCGCGTACGGCCTCGATGTGCCGGACGGACCTGTGCTGCCCGTCGACCTGGCCGACCTGTTCGGTCGCCGGGCGCCCGTGGTGCTCGAGATCGGCTCGGGCATGGGCGACAGCACCGCTGCGATGGCCACTGCCGACCCGGATCGAGATTATCTGGCGGTCGAGGTGCACACGCCGGGAATCGCCAACCTGCTCGACCTGGTGGAGCGTGGTGGCCTGCGCAACGTGCGGGTGGCGCAGGGTGACGCGTTGTCCCTGGTCAGCGGCTTGCCCGAGGGCGTGCTGGACGCCGTGCACGTCTTCTTCCCAGACCCGTGGCCGAAGTCCCGCCACCACAAGCGGCGGCTCATCCAACCGGCGCACGTGGCGCTGCTGCGGTCCCGGCTGCGCTCCGGCGGCATGCTGCACTGCGCGACCGACTGGGCCGAGTACGCCGACGTGATGCGGGAGACGCTGGAGGCGGACCCGGAGCTGGTGGACACGTACGGCGGCTTCGCGCCACGGCCGGCGCACCGACCGGTGACGAAGTTCGAGCGGCGAGCGATCAGGGCCGGTCGGCCGGTCGCCGACCTGCTGTACCGCCGACGGTGACCGGCGAAACGCCCGAACCGGCATTCGGCGGCGCGTTCGGGGCGGCCCGGCGGGGGTCCGGTGCGGGCCGGGTTGGCGTACCGGGGCATGATCCAGGCACCATGGACAGGCTATGACGCTCACCGCCGCGCTGCCGACAAGCGCCGACCCCGACACCCTCTTCGACGCGTTCGCCGGCTGGGCGAAGGAGCGCGGCCTCGACCTCTACCCCCATCAGGAAGAGGCGGTCATCGAGATCGTCTCCGGCGCCAACCTGATCATGAACACGCCCACCGGCTCGGGTAAGAGCCTGGTGGCGATCGCCGCGCACTTCGCGGCCCTCGCCGACAGCCGGACGACCTTCTACACCGCGCCGATCAAGGCGTTGGTGTCGGAGAAGTTCTTCGCGCTCTGCGAGGTCTTCGGCGCCGAGAACGTCGGCATGCTCACCGGCGACGCCAGCGTCAACGCCGACGCCCCGATCATCTGCTGCACGGCGGAGATCCTGGCGAACCTGGCGCTGCGCGAGGGTACCAAGGCCGATGTCGGCCAGGTGATCATGGACGAGTTCCACTTCTACGCCGAGCCCGACCGGGGCTGGGCGTGGCAGGTGCCGATCATCGAGCTGCCGCAGGCCCAGTTCATCCTGATGTCCGCCACTCTGGGGGACACCACCCGCTTCGTCGACGACCTGACCCGGCGCACCGGGCGGCCCACCGCCGTCGTGCGCACGGCGGAGCGGCCGGTCCCGCTCATCTTCTCGTACGCGATGACGCCGCTGCACGAGACGCTTGAGGAACTGCTGGAGACCAAGCAGGCCCCGGTGTACGTGGTGCATTTCACCCAGGCCGCCGCGCTGGAACGCGCCCAGGCGCTGACCAGCGTCAACGTCTGCACCCGCGCCGAGAAGGACATGATCGCCGAGGCGATCGGTGGCTTCCGGTTCACCGCCGGCTTCGGCAAGACGCTGTCCCGGCTGGTCCGGCACGGCATCGGCGTGCACCACGCCGGCATGCTGCCCAAGTACCGCCGCCTGGTGGAGACCCTCGCCCAGGCCGGCCTACTCAAGGTCATCTGCGGCACCGACACCCTCGGCGTCGGCATCAACGTGCCGATCCGCACCGTGCTGTTCACCGGCCTGTCCAAGTACGACGGGGTCCGTACCCGGCTGCTGAAGAACCGGGAGTTCCACCAGATCGCCGGGCGGGCCGGCCGGGCCGGCTACGACACCATCGGCCGGGTCGTGGTGCAGGCCCCGGAGCACGTCATCGACAACGAGAAGGCCCTCGCCAAGGCCGGTGACGACCCGAAGAAGCGGCGCAAGGTGGTCCGCAAGAAGCCGCCGGAGGGCTCGATCGGCTGGGGTCAGCCCACCTTCGACCGACTCGTCGACGCCGAGCCGGAGCCACTGACCTCCAGCTTCCAGGTCAGCCACTCG
This sequence comes from Micromonospora sp. NPDC127501, assembly GCF_040302185.1. Taxonomy (NCBI): domain Bacteria; kingdom Bacillati; phylum Actinomycetota; class Actinomycetes; order Micromonosporales; family Micromonosporaceae; genus Micromonospora; species Micromonospora sp. NPDC127501. The sequence continues at coordinate 286,660 of NZ_JBEORJ010000003.1, forward strand.
ATGCTGCTCAACGTCATCGGCCGGCCCGGGGACGCGTTCACCGCGATGCGGCACCTGCTCACCGACAACCACGAGGAGCCCGCCGCGCAGCGCCGGCACATCCGCCGCGCGATCGCCATCTACCGGGCTCTGCGTGCCGGCGGGGTGGTCGAGGAACTGCCCGAGCCGGACGAGACCGGCCGGCGAATCCGGCTCACCGTCGACCTCCAGCTCGACTTCGCCCTCAACCAGCCGCTCTCCCCCCTCGCGCTGGCCACCATCGAGCTGCTCGACGCCGAGTCCCCGTCGTACGCGCTCGACGTGCTGAGCGTCATCGAGTCGATCCTCGACGACCCCCGGCAGATCCTCTCCGCGCAGCAGTTCAAGGCGCGCGGCGAGGCGGTCGCCGCCATGAAGGCCGAAGGCATCGAGTACGAGGCGCGCCTCGAACTGCTCGACGAGGTGACCCACCCGAAGCCCCTGGCCGAGCTGCTGGAGGCCGCGTACGAGATGTACCGGCAGGGGCACCCCTGGGTCGCCGACCACCAGCTCTCCCCCAAGGCTGTCGTCCGCGACATGTACGAGCGGGCCATGACCTTCACCGAGTACGTGCAGTTCTACGGGCTGACCCGCTCGGAAGGTCTCGTCCTGCGCTACCTGGCCGACGCGTACAAGACGCTGCGCCAGACCGTGCCCGAGGACGCCAAGACCGAGGAACTGATCGACCTCATCGAGTGGTTGGGCGAGCTGGTCCGCCAGGTCGACTCCAGTCTCATCGACGAGTGGGAGCGGCTGCGTAACCCGTCCGACGTGGCCGAGGTGGCCCAGGCGCACGCCGCCCTGACCGATCGACCACCGGCGGTGACCCGCAACGCGCGGGCGTTCCGGGTGCTGGTCCGCAACGCGCTGTTCCGACGCGTCGAGTTGGCCGCGCTACGCCGCTGGGACCTGCTCGCCGAGTTGGACGCCGAGGACGGCTGGGACTACGACGCGTGGGCCGACGCCCTGGCGCCGTACTTCGAGGCGTACGACTCGATCGGGGTCGGGCCGGACGCCCGCGGTCCGGCGCTGCTCATGATCGAGCAGGGCCGGGAGCGGTGGACCGTACGGCAGATCTTCGACGACCCGGACGGCGACCACGACTGGGGTATCAGCGCCGAGATCGACCTGGTGGCCTCGGACGAGGTCGGCGCGGCGGTGGTGCGGATCACCGACGTCGGGCAGCTCTAGCGAGCGTCTCGAAGGGGGTCGTCCGTATGCCGGACGGCCCCCTTTGTCGCGTCTTCCGCGCCCCTTCTTTCGCTGGGCGATGTCAGACCTGTCGATTAGAATGTATGTACTAATCGAGTTCCTGACCTGCAGGATTACGATCCGGGAGGACGCCCGTGACCGCGCCCGCCTCCACGCCCCTCACCCCCTACGCCACACTGCTCGGCTTCACCCGCTACGTCGACCGCACCGGCCCCACCAAGGCGACCTTCGTCGGCGGGCTGCGCAAGCAGCGCGCCAGCCGGTCCGGCTTCAACCCGCACGGCCAGTTCGTCAAGGCGCTCAAGGCCGACATCGCCTTCCACACCGGCGGCACGCACCTGGCCGGGGTGGCCGACATCGTCAAGCCACGATGGCGCCCGCTCTACCAGGCGCTCGTCCCCGGTGCCACGACCTGGCTGCACTCCCTCGGCGAGCCCGCCGCCGTCGATCTCGCCCAGACCCGCGATGCCCTGGCCATGCTGGGCGACCTGCCCGTCAAGATCAACCCCCACTTCGGGGTACGCCACGCCGACGGCCGCGCCGAAGCGGTCCGCCTGCACTTCGACGAGGCCCCACCGAGCGAGGAGTCGGTGCTCGCCACCCTGCACCTGATGGCCCGACACATGGACGCGGTGCTGCCGCACGCCGAGCCGGTCCTGGTCGACGTCCGCCGCGGTCTGGCCCACCGCATGCCCACCGACGCCAAGCCCGACCAGATCGAACGATGGCTCTCCGGCGAGGCCGCCGCCTTCCGCGCCATCTGGTCCACCGCCGCCTGACCCACCCCCGCTCTCCACGTCCCACGCACTCCACGCCCCACGCACTCCACGCTCCACGCGCCTGCCCGGCATGTCGCGCTCGATCCAGGATGTAGTGGCCTCCTGAGAAGCGGAGGCCACTACATCCATGTTCGAGCGCGATCATGGGGATAACGACGCGCATCGACGCCGGTGTGGTGACCGTGGTTATCCACAGGGGCAGCGTGACGCGAAGCGGTTCGGCCAGCCTGAGGCCCATGCCGAAAGCTCCTCGTCGGCCGCCGCAGTTGCGGGGTCGGGTCTTCCGTGGTTCGACCGCCGTCTCGCGAGGCCTACTGACCCGCAACGAGCTACGCAGTTCGGCGTGGCGACCGCTCTTCCGCGACGTCTACGCCGATGCCCAGATCGCAGTCACCCACACCACCAGATGCACCGCCGTCGGACGCTGGTTGGTCCCACCCGGTGCGGCCATCGCAGGGCGCGCTGCCGCCGGCCTGTACGGCTGCGCGAAGCCCGGCCCGAGCGAGCCGGTCGACGTCCTCGTTCCCGCCGCCACCCGGATCGGCCCGACCGCCGGCATCCGGGTCCACCACGGAGAGATCGACTCCGGCGACACCGTGGACCGGGCCGGGATCACGGTGACCAGCCCCACGCGTACCTGCTGGGACCTGGCCCGTTGGCTCGATGTGATCGAGGCGGTGGTCGTCATCGACGCCATGCTGGCCAACCGGCTGACGACCGCGCCAGCCCTGCGCGAGTACGCGCTGAGTCGGGCCGGTCGGCGCGGCTGGCGATCGCTGCTACGCGCGGTCGACCTGGCCGACGCGGGTGCGGAGTCCCCCCAGGAGTCCCGCACCCGGGTCGGGCTGGTGCTCGCCGGCCTGCCGAGGCCGGAGACGCAGTGGGTCGTGGCCGATCACGGCAGGTTCGTGGCCCGCCTTGACCTGGCCTGGCCACAGTTCAAGGTCGCGGTGGAGTACGACGGACTCTGGCACGACGACCCCGAGCAGTTCCATCGGGACCGTCAACGCCTCAACCGACTGCTCGGCGGCGACTGGATCGTGCTGCACCTGACCGCCAAGCGCCTCCGGGACGACTTCGACGGGTTCCTCACCGAGGTCCGAGCCGCCCTACGGGCACGCTCGCGCTCCCCCCGGTGACGATGATCGCGCTCGAACATGGAAGTAGTGGCCTCCCCGCCTAGGGAGGCCACTACTTCCTGGATCAAGCACGATCATGAGCCGGCGCACGGGTGCGGAAGATGTGCGGGGTGCCTGCCTCGCACGGGTGCGCGGGTGAGCGCCTCGCACGGGCACGCGGGGTGAGCGCCTCGCGCTGGTGGGACGTCAGGCGGCGGGGAGGTACTTGGCCAGGTCGTCGAGGATCTTGTTGGCGGCGCCGACGCCGATGCCGGTCATCCAGACCTCGTCGGAGACGGGGTACGCCTTGCCGGCCTTGACCGCGCCGAGGCCCTTCCACAGCGTCCCGCCGGCGACCTTGGTCTGCTCGGCGGCGGCCTTGTCGCCGTACGCGGTCACGAAGATGACGTCACCGTCGACCTCGTTGATCCGCTCGGGGCTGACCAGGTCGAAGCGCTTGTCCTCCTTGTTGGCGAGCAGCTGCCGCTCGGGGCGGCCCAGGCCGGTGTCGCCGATGACGATGCCGGAGAACGAGTCCGGGCCGTACACCCGGATGTTGCCGGGCAGGAACCGCACGATGGAGACCTTGCGTGCGGCGGCGTCTCCGAGCGTCGCGCCGAAGTCCTTGGCCCGCTTCTCGTACGTGGCGAGCAGATCCTTGGCCTGCTGCTCACGGCCGAGCGCCTTGCCGTCGAGGAGGAGGTTGTCCTTCCAGGTGATGCCCACCTTGTCGGTGAACACGGTTGGCGCGATGGCGGCCAGCTCGTCGTAGAACTTCTCCTGGCGGAACTTGCTACCGAGGATGAGGTCCGGCTTCAGCGCGTTGATCGCCTCCAGGTCGGGCTCGGTGAGCACCCCGACCTCCTTGATGCCGGCGAGCTTGTCCGCGCCGAAGTACGTGGGCCAGCTCTTCGCCTCACCGGCGGTGGCCGCGCCGACGGGTGTGATGCCCAGCGAGAGCGCCGTGTCGATCTTGTCGGTGTCGAGCACGACGACGCGCTTGGGCTCGGCCGGGACCTTGGTGGTGCCCATGGCGTGGGTGATCTCCCGGGTGTCCCCGGCGGTGGAGCCGGCGACCGGGTCGCTCTCACCGCAGGCGGTGAGGCCGGCGCCGAGGGCGACGGCCGCGGCGAGAGCTGCGACGAGACGACGCATCAGAGTCCTTTCGAGGGGTGCGAGCCGGCGAGCGGGTTGGCCGCGTCGCCGGTGGCGGGTCGGGCGTCCGGTACGGACGCCGTCAACGAATCGGGGTCACCGGCGGCAGCGGGAGTTGGAGCGTTGCCGCCGGTGTAGGAGGGCACCACCAGCGGCGCGCCGGTCACCGGGCAGGGCACGACCACGCAGGCCAGCCCGAAGACGTCGCGGACCAGGTCGGCGGTGAGGATCTCCCGGGGCGGGCCGGCGGCGACCACCGCGCCGGCGCGCATGGCGACCAGGTGGTCGGCGTAGCGGGCGGCCTGGTTCAGGTCGTGCAGGACGGCGACCACGGTGCGGCCCCGCTCGGAGCGCAGCCGGTGCAGGAGGTCCAGCACCTCCACCTGGTGGGCCAGGTCGAGGAAGGTGGTCGGCTCGTCCAACAGCAGGGCGTCGGTGTCCTGGGCGAGGGTCATGGCGATCCACACCCGTTGCCGCTGACCGCCGGAGAGGCTGTCCACCGGTCGGTCGGCCAGGTCGGTGACGTCGGCGAGGGCCATCGCCTGGTCCACCGCCGCGCCGTCCTCCGACGACCACTGCCGCCACCACCGCTGGTAGGGCTGTCGACCGCGCCCGACCAGGTCCGCCACCGTGACGCCCTCGGGCACCAGCGGGCTCTGCGGCAGAACTCCGAGGCGGCGGGCGACCTCCCGGGTCGGCAGGTCGCGGATGGCGGTGCCGTCCAGCAGCACCGTGCCGCGGCGGGGGGTGAGCAGCCGGGCCATCGTGCGCAGCAGGGTGGACTTGCCGCAGGCGTTGGGTCCGACGATCACGGTGAACGCGTCGGTGGGCAGGTCGAGGTCGAGCCCGTCGAGCACGGTCCGCTCGTCGTAGCCGGCGACCAGGTCGCGGGTGGAGAGCATCACACGACTCCTTGAGGCGTCACGACGACCGCCGCCGGCCACGCAGCAGCAGGAAGATCAGGTACGGGCCGCCGATCGCGGCGGTCAGCACACCGGCGGGTAGTTGGGTGGGTGCGAACAGGCGTCGGCCGGCCAGGTCGGCCAGTACCAGCAGGAGGGCGCCGAGCAGCGCCGCGCAGACCAGCGGTGGCCGTTCGGCGCGTACCAGCCGACGGGCCACCTGCGGGGCGACCAGCGCCACGAAGTCGACGGCGCCGACCTGGGCGGTGACCATCGCGGCGACGAGGACGCCGGTGCCGGCGAGGCCGATCCGACGGGCCACCGGGCGCAGCCCGACGCCCCGGGCGGTGTCGTCGTCCAGGGCGGTGCTGTTCAGCGCCCACCCGGCCCAGGCCAGCACCGGCAGCAGCACCAGCAGGGTGCCGGCGATCCAGGCGGCCTCGGTCCAACCCTTGCCGGCCAGCGTGCCGATCAGCCAGATCTGGGCGCGCAACCCGTCGATCGGATCGGCGGTGAGCATGACCACCTCGGTGAGCGCCCGGAAGCCGAACGCGACCGCCACCCCGGCGAGCACGAAGCGCTGCGCGGCCAGCCCGTGCCGGGCACCGAGAGCGAACAGCAGCACCGCCGCGAGCAGCCCGCCCACCAGCGCGGTGGGCGCCACCAGCACTGCGGCCATTCCGCTGGTCAGGGCCACGGTCGCGGCGAGGCCGGCCCCCTGGGTGATGCCGATGACGTCCGGGCTGGCCAGTGGGTTGCGGGCCACGCTCTGGATCAGCGTGCCGGCCACGCCGAAGGCGGCGCCGGCCACGGCCGCCAGCACGACCCGCGGCAACCGAAGATCAAAGACCACGAGGTCGTACGGGGTGCCAGCTCCGGACAGGGCGCGCAGCACGTCGGCCGGGGCGACGTACGGGGTGCCCAGCGAGAGGCTGAGCACGACGGCCAACATGAGCAGCACGGTCAGCACGGCGGCCACCAGCACCGCGCGACGGCGGATCAGCAGGCTGACCGGGCCGATCCGCAGCAGCGACCGGCCGGGCAACCGGACAGAGTCGGCGCCAGGCGAGCCGCCGGACACGACGGTCGACAAGCCGGCGGACCCAGCCGAACCGGGCGGGTCAGCGGCGCCAGCCGGTCCGGACGGCACGGAAGGGCTGGGTGGGTCAGCGGGGCCGGAGGAACGGCGGGTGGTGGTCACGCGGTCACCACCCGGGCGCGGCGGACCAGCACGGCCAGCAGTGGCGCGCCGATCAGCGCGGTGACGATCCCGGCCGGGATCTCACCGGGCGGGGCGACGAGCCGACCGACGATGTCGGCGGCGAGCAGCAGTGCCGGCCCGAGCAGGGCGGAGACGGCGAGGGTCCAGCGGTGGTCCGCGCCGACCAGGGCGCGGGCCAGGTGCGGCACGGCCAGCCCGACGAACGCGACAGGGCCGGCGGCGGCCACCGCGGCACCGGTCAGCAGCACGGCGGCAAGGCCACCACCGAGGCGGACCAGACCGATCCGGTGGCCGAGACCACGGGCCACGTCGTCGCCGAGGGCCAGCGCGTCCAGGCCCCGGGCCACCAGGGCGGCCAGCACCAACCCGACGAGGACGAACGGCAGGACCTGCGCGGCGACCGACAGATCCCGTCCGGCCAGCCCGCCGACCACCCAGAAGCGGTACTCCTCGAAGGTGCGGGCGTCGATGCTGAGCAACGCGTACACCCCGGAGGCCAGGCTGGCGTCGAGCGCCGCGCCGACCAGCGCGAGGGTGACGGGGCTGGCGCCCTCGCGGGCGCGGGTGGCGATGGCGAAAACCAGCAGCCCGGCGATCAGGGCCCCGGCGATGCCGAACCAGACGTACCCGGCGAGCGTGCCGACGCCGAAGACGGAGATCGCGAGTACCACCCCGAACGACGCGCCCGCGCTGATGCCGAGGATGCGCGGCTCGGCGAGGGGGTTGCGGGTGAGCGCCTGGAACAGCACGCCGGCCACGGCCAGCGCGAGCCCGACCGCGAGGCCGAGCGCGGTCCGGGGCATCCGCAGCTCACGGACGATGGTGCTGGCGTCGCCGCCGTCCGGCGCGACGAGCGCGTGCCAGACCTGGTCGACGCCGAGTTGTCGGCTGCCGAGCGCGAAGCTGGCCAGCACGGTGAGCAGCAGCACCAGCGCGGCCCCGACGGTGACGGCCACCCGGCGGCCGGTGCGGGTGCCGGACCGGTTGCGGGCCGGGGTCGGCCGGGTGGCGAGGGTGGTCACGAGTCTCCTGCACGTTCATGCTTAGGTTCGCCTTACCTTAGCCGCTCGGTTGAGGCTCACCTAACTGGCACTTGTCGATCCGCGACAGGCTGAGCAGGGCAGACGCCCGCGCGGAGAGGGCGACGCACCTAGGGTTGGCTCATGCGATTCGACCAGCACACGGTCGTCCTGCTGACCCGGCCGTCGGATCCGCCGGAGCTGCCGCAGGACGCGATCGACCGGTTGCGGGACGCGCACCTGGCCCACCAGGCGGGCCTCGTGCAGCAGGGGCTGGTGCTCGCGGCCGGCCCGTTCCTGCACCCCGACGACGAGCAGCTGAGGGGTTTCGTGGTGCTGTCCATCGCCCCGGACGAGGCACGCGCGCTGTTCGCCAACGACCCCGCCGTGCGGGCCGGTCGCCTGGTCGCGCGGGTCACGTCGTGGCTGCTTCCGGAGGGCACCCTGCGGTTCGAGAGCGTGCCGGTGCCGCAGTCGATGCTGGATGCGGCCTCCGGGGACTGACCCCGGGCCCGGTCAGCCGGCCGAGCCGCTGCCGGTCTCCGCCGGCAACTCACCGAGCGGGACCACCCGCAGGGCGTCCATCGGGCCGACGACCACCCGCAGGTGCGGGAAGAAGTCCCCCAGCACCTGCCGGCACCGGTCACAGGGCACGACGACCTCGCGGCCACGGTCGGCGACGGTGACGATCGTCTCCAGGGCGGTGACGCCCTGCGTGGCGGCCGTGCCGATCACGACAAGTTCGGCGCAGGCCCCTCCGGTGGCGTGCTGAACGTTCACGCCGCTGAAGACCCGCCCGTCCGCGGTCCGGGCCGCCGACGCGACAGTGTGGTGCTGGCTGCGACAGCGCAGCTTGGAGACCGCCGTGGCAGCCTGCACCAACGCGCGGTCGGTGTCGCGCATCTCCATCCGGCTCCCCCAGCGCTCGACGTCGGCCGCCAACTCTAGGGCCCGCTCGTGGCCCTCAAGGGACCGGAGGTGGCCGTCGGAGAGCCGGCCGCTCGGTAACCCAGGGGCGGTGCGCCGCCGGGCTGCCTATCCTTGGGCACGACATGCAGAATCCAACCGCCTCCGTCGCGTCCGACCCCGTTCGCGAGCTGCACCGCCGTCTCACACCTCTGATGTTCCGCGACCAGCGCCGGCTCCAGCGGCGACTGGACGGTGCCCGCAAGCTGCGCGACCCGCAGCGTCGGGAGGCGGCGCTGACCGAGATCACCGCCGACCTGGTCCGGGCCGAGCAGCGGCTCGCCGCCCGGCAGGCGGCGGTGCCCGTGATCACGTACCCGGTGGGCTTGCCGGTCAGTGAGCGCAAGGACGACATCGCCGCCGCCATCCGCGATCACCAGGTGGTGATCGTGGCGGGCGAGACCGGCTCCGGCAAGACCACCCAGATCCCCAAGATCTGTCTGGAGTTGGGGCGCGGGGTGCACGGCCTGATCGGGCACACCCAGCCCCGGCGGTTGGCCGCCCGGACGGTGGCCGACCGGATCGCCGACGAGCTGGGCACCGAGTTGGGCGACGTGGTCGGCTACAAGGTGCGTTTCACCGACCAGGTCAGCGAGCGCAGCCTGGTGAAGCTGATGACCGACGGCATCCTGCTGGCCGAGTTGCAGACCGACCGGATGCTGCGCCAGTACGACACCCTGATCATCGACGAGGCGCACGAGCGCAGCCTCAACATCGACTTCATCCTCGGGTACCTGCGGGAGCTGTTGCCCCGACGACCCGACCTCAAGGTGATCATCACCTCGGCGACCATCGAGACCGACCGGTTCGCCCGGCACTTCGCCGGCCCACCCACCGCCGACGAGCCGGAGGGCGTGCCCGCGCCGGTGGTCGAGGTCTCGGGGCGTACCTACCCGGTGGAGGTGCGTTACCGGCCCCTCGTCGAGCTCGCCGAGGGCGAGGAGGACGGCGACGGCGACGACGAGAACGTCCGCGACCAGATCCAGGCGATCGGCGACGCCGTCGAGGAGCTGGCCGCCGAGGGCCCCGGCGACATCCTGGTCTTCCTCAGCGGCGAGCGGGAGATCCGGGACACCGCCGACGCGCTGGGCAAGCTGGTGCAGAAGAAGCGAACGCTGCTCGGCACCGAGATCCTGCCGTTGTACGCGCGGCTCTCCTCCGCCGAGCAGCACCGGGTGTTCGCCGCGCACTCCTCGCGCCGGGTGGTGCTCGCCACGAACGTCGCGGAGACCTCCCTGACAGTGCCCGGCATCAAGTACGTGGTGGACCCGGGCACCGCCCGCATCTCCCGCTACTCCAGTCGGCTCAAGGTGCAGCGGCTGCCGATCGAGCCGATCTCCCAGGCGTCGGCCAACCAGCGCAAGGGCCGGTGTGGTCGTACCTCGGACGGCATCTGCATCCGCCTCTACGACGAGCAGGACTTCCTCTCCCGGCCCGAGTTCACCGACCCGGAGATCCTGCGGACCAACCTGGCGTCGGTCATCCTCCAGATGACGGCGATCGGGCTCGGCGACCTCGCCGCGTTCCCGTTCATCGACCCGCCGGACAAGCGCAACATCACCGACGGCGTCAACCTGCTGCACGAGCTGGGCGCGTTGGACCCGACCGAGGCCGACCCGGCGAAGCGGCTCACCGCGCTCGGCCGGCGGTTGGCCCAGTTGCCGGTCGACCCGCGCCTGGCCCGAATGGTGGTCGAGGGCGAACGCAACGGCTGCGCCACCGAGGTGCTGGTGATCGCCGCCGCGCTCTCCATCCAGGACCCGCGGGAGCGGCCCGCGGAGAAGCAGGCCCAGGCCGACCAGGCGCACGCCCGGTTCGCCGACAAGGAGTCGGACTTCGTCGCCTACCTCAACCTGTGGCGCTACCTGCGCGAGCAGCAGCGGGAGCTCTCCTCCAGCGCGTTCCGCCGGATGTGCAAGGCGGAGTACCTGAACTACCTGCGCATCCGCGAGTGGCAGGACATCGTCAGCCAGCTGCGCCAGGTGCTGCGTACCCCGTCCGACGGCGACCGGCGTGGCGGGCGGCCGGCGCGCGACAGCTCGGACGACGCGGACGCCGGCCGGGGCCGCCGGGGTGGCGCGGACCTGCCGGAGGAGATCGACACCCCGAAGGTGCACCAGTCTCTGCTGCCCGGCCTGTTGTCGCACATCGGCCTGAAGGACGCCCAGAAACACGAGTACCTGGGGGCGCGGGGCGCGAAGTTCGGGATCTTCCCCGGGTCGGCGTTGTTCAAGAAGCCGCCGCGCTGGGTGATGGCCGCCGAGTTGGTGGAGACCTCCCGGCTGTGGGGGCGCATCGCCGGCCGGGTCGAGCCGGAGTGGGTCGAGCCGCTGGCGCAACACCTGGTCAAGCGCAGCTACAGCGAACCGCACTGGGAGAAGAAGCAGGCCGCGGTGATGGCCTACGAGAAGGTCACCCTGTACGGCGTCCCGCTGGTCAGCTCCCGCAAGGTCAACTTTGGGCGGATCGACCCGACGCTGAGCCGGGAACTGTTCATCCGGCACGCCCTCGTCGAGGGCGACTGGCAGACCCACCACCAGTTCTGGGCGGACAACAAGCGGCTGCTCGCCGAGATCGAGGAGTTGGAGAGCCGGGCCCGACGCCGGGACATCCTGGTCGACGACGAGACCATCTTCGGCTTCTACGACCAGCGGATCCCGGCCGACGTGTCCTCCGGCCGGCACTTCGACAGCTGGTGGAAGAAGACCCGCCGCGAGCAACCCGACCTGCTCACCTTCACCCGTGACCTGCTGATCAACGACGGCCGACCAGGGGTCGACGAGGACGACTACCCGGACGAGTGGCAGGCCGACGGGGTGCGCCTGCCGCTGACCTACCGGTTCGAGCCGGGCACGCCGGACGACGGCGTCACAGTGGACATCCCGCTGCCGCTGCTCAACCAGGTGCCGGCGGAGACCTTCGACTGGCAGGTGCCGGGGCTGCGCGAGGAGACGGTGATCGCGCTGATCCGCTCGCTGCCCAAGGCGATCCGCCGCAACTTCGTCCCGGTGCCGGACTACGCCCGGGCCGCCCTGGCGGCGATCACTCCCGGCGAGGAGTCGCTGCTGGACGCGCTCACCCGGCAGCTGCGCCGGATGACCGGGGTGACAGTGCCCCGCGACGCCTGGGAGCCGGGCAAGCTTCCGGCGCACCTGCGGGTGACCTTCCGGGTCCTCGGCGACGACGAGAAGCCGGTCGCCGAGGGCAAGGACCTGCCGGCCCTGCAACGCCAACTCCGCCAGGAGGTACGCCAGGTGGTGGCGGCCGCCGCACCGGAGGTGGCCCGTACCGGGTTGCGCGAGTGGAGCATCGGCACGCTGCCCCGGACCATCGAGCAGGTCCGTGCCGGTTACGCGGTCACCGCGTACCCGGCTCTGGTCGACGAGGGCGCCACGGTCGGGGTGAAGGTGTTCGACTCCCCCGCCGAGGCGGAGGCGGCGCACTGGGCCGGCACCCGCCGGCTGCTGCGGCTCACCGTGCCGTCCCCGGCGCGGTTCCTCCAGGGGCGGCTGGACAACGAGGCGAAGCTGGCGCTGAGCCGCAACCCGCACGGCGGCGTCCAGGAGCTGATCGAGGACGCGGCGGGCGCCGCCATCGACCGGCTGATCGGTGTGGCCGGCGGGCCGGCGTGGGACGCCGACGGGTTCGCGGCCCTGCGCGAGAAGGTCCGCGCCGACCTGGTCGACACCGTCGTCGAGGTGATGGACCGGGTCCGCAAGGTCCTCGCCGCCGCGTACGCCGTCGAGCAGCGGCTCGGCGCGACCCGCAACCTCGCCGTGGTGGCAGCGCTGGCCGACATCCGCAGCCAGCTCGCCGGGCTGGTGCACGCCGGTTTCATCACCGAGACCGGGTACGCGCGCCTGCCCGACCTGCTGCGCTACCTCACCGCCATCGAGCGTCGGCTGGAGCGGCTGGGCGGCAACCCGCAGCGGGACCGCCAGCAGCAGGACCGGATCGCTGTGGTGCAGAAGGAGTACGCCGACCTGCTCGCCAACCTGTCGCCGGCCCGCCGCCAGGAGACGGCCGTCCGGCAGATCCGCTGGATGATCGAGGAGTTGCGGGTGAACGTCTTCGCCCAGGCGCTGGGCACCCCGTACCCCGTCTCCGAGCAGCGGATCTACCGGGCGATGGACGACGCCGAGGGCCGCTGAGCCGACGGCCGGGCCGCTGCCGACCACGTCGCGGCGGCGGCCCCCGTCCGGCCTCTTCACGGCGGCGCGTCGGCGGGTCAGGTCAGTGGCTCGACGCCCGGGGGCAGTTCGCCGAGGTCGATCGCCGACTGGATGTAGTCGAGCAGGATGCGCCGAAGCTCCCGGCCGGCATGGGTGGGTACGACGTCGCGCCGACGGGCCACCGCGATGGTCCGCCGCACCCCGGGCGGGGCGAGGGGGGTGATCCGCACGCCCGGCCGGCGAGCCAGCACGATGCCGGGCACGAGAGCGATGCCGAGGCCCGCCTCGACGAAGCTGAGCACTGCGTCCATCTCGCCGCCGTCCACGGCGAAGGTGGGTTCGAAGCCCGCCTCCCGACACGCCTGGATGGTCGCGTCGCGCAGGTCGTACCCCTCCCGGAACATCACCATCGGCTGGTCCCGCAGGTCGGTGATCCGCACCTCCCCGGTCAGCGACGCGGTGGGCACCTCCCCCACCGAGGCCACCACCAGGCTCTCGCGCAGGATCGGGTCGACCCGCAGCCCCGGGTCGGCCCCCTGCGCCGGCATGATGATGAGGGCCAGATCGAGGTCGCCGCGGAGCAGGTCGCGGACCAGGTCCTGCGAACCGCCCTCTTCGACGCGCAGGTCGACGGTGGGGTGCGCGTCGCGGAAGCGGCGCAGCACCGGCGGGGCGAGCGAGGTGGCCAGACTGGGGGTGGCTCCGAGCCGGACCCGGCCCCGGCGCAGCCCGACCAACTCCTGGACCTCCCGGGTCGCGGTCTCCACGTCGGCGAGGATCCGGGTGGCCAACGGCAGCAGCACCTCCCCCGCCGCGGTGAGCGCGATGTTGCCCCTTAGCCGCTCGAACAGTGGTGCCCCGAGGTCGGCCTCCAGAGCGTGAATTTGCTTACTGAGAGAAGGCTGAGTGATGCCCACGAGGTCGGCGGCTTGGGTGAAATGTCGTACTTCGGCCACCGCGACGAAGTACCGGAGCTGATGGAGCTGCATCTACATAGCCTACGGCTATCAACACTGCGAGTTTGATGCATTGGACGACTGATCGAAGTGCTCCTAGCGTCGGTCCTGTGGTAATCACGAAGACTCGGTCGCCCATCCGCTCGAACGTCGGCCTCAAGGCCGTCATGGCGGTGACGGGCATCCTGCTGGCGCTGTTCCTCATCGCCCACATGCTCGGCAACCTGAAGGTGTTCACGGGGGAGACCTCGTTCGACCACTACGCGCACTGGCTGCGCGACATCGGCAAGCCACTGCTGCCCGGCGTCTGGTTCCTGTGGATCCTGCGCACGGTGCTGGTGGTGGCGGTCGTCGCCCACATCGTGGCCGCCACCGTGCTGGCCCGTCGGGCCCGCGCCGCCCGCCCGGTCAAGTACGCCCACCGCAAGAAGGTCAACGGCAGCTACGCGGCCCGCACGATGCGCTGGGGTGGAGTGATCATCCTGCTCTTCGTGATCTACCACCTGCTGGACCTGACCACCGGCACGCTGAACCCGGTCGGCGACGCCAGCAAGCCGTACGGCAACGTCGTCGCCGACTTCGCCCCGGAGCGCTGGTACGTCACGCTCTTCTACACGCTGGCCATCCTCGCGGTGGGCTTCCACCTGCGCCACGGCGCGTTCAGCGCGTTCCGCAGCCTCGGCCAGCAGACGCCCCGCGGCGAGCGCAGGGCGCGTACCGCGGCTCTGATCTTCGCCGTGCTGCTCTGCGCCGGGTACCTGGTGGTCCCGTTCGCCGTACTCACCGGATTGGTGTCCTGACATGGAACTCTTCACCGAGGGCGACCCGATCGCCGACACCAAGGCTCCCGCCGGCCCGGTCGAGAAGCGTTGGGAGACCCGGCGCTTCGAGGCCAAGCTGGTCAACCCCGCCAACCGCCGCAAGATGACGGTGATCGTGGTCGGCACCGGCCTGGCCGGCGGCTCCGCCGCCGCGACCCTGGCCGAGCAGGGCTACCACGTCAAGTCCTACTGCTACCAGGACAGCCCGCGGCGAGCCCACTCCATCGCGGCACAGGGCGGCATCAACGCGGCGAAGAACTACCGCAACGACGGCGACTCCGTGCACCGGCTCTTCTACGACACCGTCAAGGGCGGCGACTTCCGCTCCCGGGAGTCGAACGTGCACCGGCTCGCCGAGGTGTCGGTCAACATCATCGACCAGTGCGTCGCCCAGGGAGTGCCGTTCGCCCGCGAGTACGGCGGCCTGCTGGACACCCGCTCCTTCGGTGGCGCCCAGGTGCAGCGCACCTTCTACGCCCGGGGCCAGACGGGCCAGCAACTGCTGCTCGGCGCGTACCAGGCCCTGGAGCGGCAGATCGGCCTGGGCAACGTGGAGATGAACGCCCGGCACGAGATGCTGGAGCTGGTCCTGGTGGACGGCAAGGCCCGGGGCATCGTGGTCCGGGACCTGGTCACCGGCGAGATCAGCACCGAGATGGCCGACGCCGTGGTGCTCGCCTCCGGCGGTTACGGCAACGTCTTCTACCTCTCCACCAACGCCAAGGGTTGCAACGTCACCGCCACCTGGCGCGCGCACCGCAAGGGCGCGTACTTCGCCAACCCGTGCTACACGCAGATCCACCCGACCTGCATTCCGGTCTCCGGCGACCACCAGTCGAAGCTGACCCTGATGAGCGAGTCGCTGCGCAACGACGGCCGGGTCTGGGTGCCGAAGACCAAGGGTGACGACCGCAGCCCGAAGGACATCGGAGAGGACGAGCGGGACTACTACCTGGAGCGGATCTACCCCTCCTTCGGCAACCTGGTCCCCCGCGACATCGCCTCCCGCGCCGCGAAGAACGTGTGCGACGAGGGTCGGGGCGTCGGGCCGACGAAGCTCGGCGTCTACCTCGACTTCGCCGACGCGATCGGCCGGCTGGGCCGCAAGGCCATCGAGGCCAAGTACGGCAACCTCTTCGAGATGTACGAGCGGATCACCGGCGAGGACCCGTACGAGGTGCCGATGCGCATCTACCCCGCCGTGCACTACACGATGGGCGGCCTGTGGGTCGACTACGACCTCCAGTCGAACATCCCCGGCCTGTTCGTGATCGGCGAGGCGAACTTCTCCGACCACGGCGCGAACCGGCTCGGCGCCTCGGCGCTGATGCAGGGCCTCGCCGACGGCTACTTCGTGCTGCCCACCACCATCGCCAACTACCTGGCCTCCGGTCCGCTGGAGAAGGTCGACGCCAGCCACCCGGCGGCCGTCGAGGCGCGCACCGACGTCGAGGACCGCGTCCAGCGGCTGCTCGCCGTCGACGGCGACCGGACCGTGGACTCGTTCCACCGGGAACTGGGCCAGATCATGTGGGAACACTGCGGCATGGAGCGCAGCGAGGCCGGGCTGCGCAAGGCGATCGACGAGATCCGCGCCCTGCGCGAGCAGTTCTGGCAGCGGGTCAAGGTGTCCGGCACCGGCGAGGAACTCAACCAGTCGCTGGAGAAGGCCGGCCGGGTGGCCGACTTCTTCGAGCTGGCCGAGCTGATGTGCATCGACGCCCTGCACCGCGAGGAGTCCTGCGGCGGCCACTTCCGGGCCGAGCACCAAACCCCCGACGGTGAGGCGCAGCGCGACGACGACCGGTTCGCGTACGTGGCGGCCTGGGAGTTCACCGCCGACGGCGAGCCCTCGGTGCTGCACAAGGAAGACCTGAAGTTCGAATACGTCCACCCCACGCAGCGGAGCTACAAGTGAACCTGACCCTGCGCATCTGGCGCCAGAAGGGCCCTGAGGACAAGGGTCGGATGGTGACCTACCCGGTCGACGACGTGTCCCCGGACATGTCGTTCCTGGAGATGCTCGACGTGCTCAACGAGCGGCTGATCCTCGCTGGCGAGGACCCGGTGGCGTTCGACCACGACTGCCGCGAGGGCATCTGCGGCATGTGCGGCCTGATGATCAATGGCGACGCGCACGGGCCGCAGCGCGGCACCACCGCGTGCCAGCTGCACATGCGGCAGTTCTCCGACGGCGAGACGATCGACATCGAGCCGTGGCGGGCCAGCGCCTTCCCGGTGGTCAAGGACCTGGTCGTCAACCGGAGCGCCTTCGACAAGATCATCGCGGCTGGCGGCTACGTCACCGCGCCGACCGGCAGCGCGCCCGAAGCCCACTCCACCCCGGTGGCCAAGGCCAACGCCGACGCCGCCTTCGAGTCGGCGGCCTGCATCGGCTGCGGCGCGTGCGTGGCAGCCTGCCCGAACGGCTCCGGCATGCTCTTCACCGCCGCCAAGCTCACCCAGCTCTCGCTGCTGCCCCAGGGCCAGCCCGAGCGCTACACCCGGGTGATCGGCATGGTCGACGCGCACGACGAGGCCGGCTTCGGCGGCTGCACCAACGCCGGCGAATGCACCCCGGCCTGCCCGAAGGGCATCCCGCTGAACACCATCGGCCGACTCAACCGCGACTACCTCGCGGCCACCGCCAAGGGAGCCAACAACACCCCCGGTTCCTGAGGTCCACCGCACGACGCCAGACCGCCGTATCCCGCTTTCCTCGGGGGTACGGCGGTCTGGCGTTTGGCCTCCCAGGCCCCCACCGCAACCACCGCCAAGCACGACGCCAGCCCCAGAGACACGCCAGGGGCAGGCCGCCGGTTCAAGTGCCCGAGCCCGGGTAGCAGTCTTTGAGACGGCAGTGAGAAGGGATGAGGGACATGAAGGCGCTCACCTGGCAGGGCAAGCGGGACGTACGGGTCGAGGAGGTCCCGGACACTCGGATCGAGGAGCCGACCGACGCGATCGTGAAGATCACCTCGACCGCGATCTGCGGTTCCGACCTGCACCTCTACGAGGTGCTCGGGCCGTACCTGAAGCCGGGCGACGTCCTGGGCCACGAGCCGATGGGCATCGTCGAGGAGGTCGGGTCGGAGGTGACCGGGCTCAAGCCGGGCGACCGTGTGGTGGTGCCGTTCAACATCGCCTGCGGCAGCTGCTGGATGTGCGAGCGCCAGCTCTACGCCCAGTGTGAGACCACCCAGGTCACCAGCGAGGGTAAGGGCGCGGCCCTGTTCGGCTACACCTCGCTCTACGGTTCCGTGCCGGGCGGGCAGGCCGAGTACCTGCGCGTCCCGCAGGCCCACTTCGGGCCGATCAAGATCCCGCAGACCGGTGCGGACGAGCGCTACCTCTACCTGTCCGACATTCTGCCCACCGCCTGGCAGGCGGTGAAGTACGCGGACACCCCACGAGGCGGCACCCTGGCCGTCTTCGGCCTGGGCCCGGTCGGGCAGTTCTGCGCGCGGATCGGCCGCCACCTCGGCGCGGGCCGGGTGATCGGGCTGGACCTGGTTCCCGAGCGGCTGGAGTTGGCCCGCCGGCACGGCATCGAGGTGCTCGACGTGAGCCAACTGTCCGACGTGCCGAGCGCGTTGATCGACCTGGTCGACGGGCGCGGCCCGGACGCGGTGATCGACGCGGTCGGGATGGAGGCGCACGGTTCGCCGGCGGGGAAGTTGGCCCAGACCGCCGCCGGGCTGTTGCCGGACAAGCTGGCCCAGACGATGACCGACCGGGCGGGCGTGGACCGGCTGTCCGTCCTGCACGCCGCGCTCAAGGCGGTTCGCCGTGGCGGCACCGTGTCGCTCTCCGGCGTGTACGGCGGCGAGGCGGACCCGATGCCGCTGATGGAGATGTTCGACCGCGGCATCCAGCTGCGGATGGGGCAGTGCCACGTGCGTCGGTGGACCGACGAGATCCTGCCGCTGCTCTCCGGCGACGACGACCCGCTGGGCGTGGAGGACCTGCGTACCCACCGGTTGCCGCTGGCCCGGGCGCCGCAGGCGTACGAGATGTTCCAGAAGAAGGAGGACGGCTGCATCAAGGTCGTGCTCGAACCATGAGTGCGAGGAGTGCGGCCGGGTTGCGAGCCCCGCGGTCACGAATGCAGCCGGTGCCGTGAGCCGGGTGGTCGTGATCGTTGGCGCGAGCAGCGGGATCGGCCGGGCGACGGCCCGGGCGTTCGCCGGGCGCGGCGACCGCTTGGTCCTCGCCGCTCGCGCCACCACGACCCTGGCCGAGGTACGCGCGGAGTGCGCCGACGTCGACGTGCTGACCGTGCCGACCGACGTGACCCGGCCGGACGCGCTGGACGCGCTCGCGGGCGCCGCGATCGACCGCTTCGGCCGCATCGACGTGTGGGTGCACACGGCGGCGGTGATGGCCTACGGTCGCTTCGACGAGTTGCCGGAACGGGTCTTCGACCAGGTGGTACGGACCGATCTGCTCGGCGCGGCCGGCTCGCTGCGGGTGGCGCTGCGGCACTTCCGGGCCACCGGGGCCGGCACGGTGATCCTCACCGGTTCGGTGCTCGGACACATCACCGCGCCGTACATGAGCGCGTACGTGGCGAGCAAGTGGGGGTTGCAGGGTCTGGTCCGGACGGTGCAGCAGGAGTTGCGCGACAGCCCGGAGATCCGGCTGTGTCTGGTCAACCCGGGCAGCGTGGACACACCGGTGTACCAGCAGGCGGCCAACTATCTGGGTCGGATCGGGCGACCTCCGCCGCCGGTCGCCGGTCCACAGCGGGTGGCCCGGGCCATCGTGGACTGTGTGGACCGGCCCCGCCGGGAGGTGTCGGTGGGCCGGCTCAACGTGGTGCTGCGGGCCGGCTTCACCGTACTGCCGGGGGTCTACGACGCCCTCGTCGGTCCGTTGATGCGGGCGGCGGGCCTGAGTGGACGGCCGGTCGCCGCGCACGACGGCTCGGTCTTCGCCGCGAACCCGGCCGGCGAGGCGGTACGCGGCGGCCACCTGCCCGACCTGCGGCAACTCGTGTCCGGCCCGGTGGTTGCGGTGGGCGCCGCGCTGCGCCGACGATTCGGTTGACCTGTTCGGGACTGTTCGGGACATATTCGGGGGCATCGTGCATCGATCAACTCGCCTAGTGTGGTGGGCCAGCAAGCGCTCTGGCACACCACGATCGGGGAGACGATTGACAATGCGACTGAACCGCAGAACGGCACTCGGGTTGGGCACGGTGGCCACCGCCGGCACGGTGCTGGGCGCCGCCGCCCCGGCGAGCGCCGCCGAGACCACCGAGGCGTCGCCGACCACCCCCGCTCGGGCCGCCCGCCGGGTCGCCTCCGTCTTCACCAGGCACAGTGCCGAGGCCGGCGGCAACTGGCAGGCGTACGTCAGCGTCGCCGACCCGGCCGGTGCGCCGGTGGTCGCGGTCGAGGCTGACGCGGACCGGCGGATCGAGGCGTACAGCGTCAACAAGATCGCCGTCGCCACGGCGGTGCTCGACAAGGTCGACCGAGGGCTGCTCACCCTGGACCAGCAGGTCGAGGTGAGCGCGGCGATCGTCGTACCGGGCGGTGACGGCATCTTCAGCCTGGACGGCGCGTACCCGAGCCTGGTGACCATCGGGCACGTGCTGGCCAACCTGCTGACCGTCTCGGACGACACGGCGGTGCGGCTGTGCGGGCTGGTCGCCCCGGCCGCCGAGATCAACTCCATCCTGGTCGCGAAGGGCTTCCCGAACACCCAGGTCCAGCCGGTGGCCAACCCGAACCGGTTCTTCCTCGGCACCAGCACCCCCCGGGAGACGCACGACCTGCTGCGCGCCCTGGTCGCTGGCACGCTGCTCTCCCCCGCCTCGACGACGTACCTGCTGGGCATCCTGCGCTCCCCGGTGGCGTTCACCGACGGCATCCGGCGCACCATGTCCTCCGACGAGCGGGCCCGGATCGCCACCAAGGCCGGCTGGTACGCCGACGCCCGGCACGAGGCCGGCGTGATCTTCGACCGCTCCGGCGCGGCGGTGCTCACCTACGCCCTCTTCGCCGACGGGCAGGCCAACCCGGAGGACTTCGGCGCGACCCACCCGGCGGTGCAGGCCCGGGCCGCCATGGGCCCGAAGTTCCTGGCCGCGGTCGACCGGATCGCGGGCGTGGGCAGGACGTTCCGGATCACCGCCCGACGCCCCAGCAACGGCGGCTAGGACACCCGGCAAGTCCGTCCCGGGTCGGTCGCCGCTGTCGGCGACCGACCCGGCGTGGCGACCACCGAGGCACGGGTCGGTCCGGGTGACTACCGTGTAGGGCGGACACGTCGGAGGGACGGCAATGGCACGAGCGCAGAACACGGACGTCGAACGGTCGCTCGGGCGGCGAATGCGGGGCGCCGCCGGCCTGGCCGCGCTGGCCGGCCTGGCCTGGGTCGCCCGGGATGTGCCGGCGGCGCTGGGTGGCCGGCTCAGCGGGGCGCGGGCCGAACGGGCGGCCCGCTCGCCGCAGTTCCGCGAGGGCACCTTCCACAACCGTGCCGGCACCCGCACGATGATCGCCGAGCCGGGGCGCAACCTGGTCCGCGAGCTGATCTTCGGCAAGCAGAAGCGGCGTCCCACCGCTCCGGTTCCGCTGCTACGCCCCAGCGCGTCCGTGCCGCCGGGGCGCGCCGACGCGACGGACGCCACCGACGAGCTCAACATCGTCTGGTACGGCCACGCCTCGACCCTGATCGAGATCGAGGGCCGGCGGGTGCTGCTCGACCCGGTCTGGAGTGAGCGGTGCTCCCCCTCGGGCCTGGTCGGCCCGCGCCGGCTGCACGAGCCACCGGTGGGCATCGACGAGCTGCCCCCACTGGACGCCATCCTGATCTCGCACGACCACTACGACCATCTCGACATGGCCACCGTGCGGGCGCTGCTCGTCGGACAGTCCGCGCCGTTCCTGGTGCCGCTCGGCGTGGGCGCACACCTGGACCGCTGGGGCGTACCCGCCGAACGGATCATCGAGCTGGACTGGGCCGAGTCGCACCAGGTCGCCGGCTTGACGATCACCGCCACCGCAGCGCAGCACTTCTCCGGACGCGGGCTGCGCCGCGACGGCACGCTCTGGAGCTCGTGGGTGGTGGCCGGGGCGCGCCGCAAGGTCTTCTACACCGGCGACTCCGGCTACTTCGACGGGTACGCGGAGATCGGCGCCGAGCACGGGCCGTTCGACGTGACGCTGATGCAGATCGGCGCGTACGACCGGGCCTGGCCGACGATCCACATGTTCCCGGAGGAGGCGGTCAGCGCCCACCTCGACCTGCGCGGTGGGCTGTTCGTGCCGGTGCACTGGGCGACGTTCAACCTGGCCCTGCACGACTGGTCCGAACCGGTCGACCGGCTGTGGGCCGAGGCGAAGGCCCGCGACGTACGGCTCGCCGTGCCCCGGCCGGGCGAGCGGGTGGTGGTCGACGACCCGCCCGCCGTCGACGGCTGGTGGCAGGCCGTCGCCTGAGTCAGGCCAGGCAGGCGTCGCCTGACGTCGGGCCAGGCACGCCTGACGTCGGCCGTCGCCTGACGTCGGGTCAGAGCACGAACGCGTCGGTCCAGAGCGCGCCGGACCGGCCGGAGAGCGCGTCCAGCATGGCCACCGCCTGGCCGTCGGTGAGCTGGGCGACGAAGTCCACGATGGCTCGTCCCCGGGCACGACCGATCCGGTCCGGCGTACGCGGGTGCAGCTCCGCCTCGGCCAGCTCGACCAGGTCGTGCAGTCGGCGGGGCAGCCGGGACTCCTCCTCCGGGTCGAGCAGCCACTCCCAGAGCGCCTCGACCAGGGTGCCCAGCAGCCGGGCCTGGCCGCGCTGGTGCAGGGCGAGATCCGGACGGGCCAGCACGAAGCGGTGGTGGACGAACTTGAGCACCTGCACCTCGTGCCACTGCGCGCAGCCCAGCAGCACGTGCCCGGAGCGCACCGACGGCTGTTCGGTGACCGTGATCGCCTCGACGAAACGGGTGGACCAGCGGGCGGAGAAGCGGGCCACGTACTGCTCGGCCTCGATCGAGCCGTCGAACGGCATCGCGAGCAGCCCGTCCACCAACTCCTCGCGGACGTGCTCGACGGCGGCGGCGAACGCGTCGTCGTCGGCGATCCAGGCGTCCTTGCGGTGCAGTTGCCGACGTAGCCGCTCGATCGCCGCCCCGGGTCGCCGGGCGGCCGTGGCCAGCGCCGCGTCGGTGATCGCCCGCAGCTGCCCGCTCTCGCGCTGCCAGGCCATCAACTCCGCGGAGACCGAACCCTGCTGGAGCACCCCGACCCGGTAGAAGTCCTCCACGTCGTGGATGGCGTACGCGATGTCGTCGGCGGTGTCCATCACCGACGCCTCCACGGTCTGCTGCCAGTCCGGGATGCGACCGGCGAACGGCGCCCGGGCCTGCCGCAGGTCGTCCAGCTCGGTCCGGTACGCGCCGAACTTCGACGAGCCGCTCTCCGGGTCGTCCGGCGGCGGGGTGGCGCCACGCGGCGGCGGGTCCATGGTGCGCGGGTGCGGGTCGGGGTGGTCCAGGCGGGTCCACGGGTACTTCAGCATGGCCGCGCGGACCGCCGCGGTCAGGTCCAACCCGGTGGTGGCCGCGCCGCGGATCTCGGTGCTGGTGACGATGCGGTACGACTGCGCGTTGCCCTCGAAACCGTCGGAGAGGCCGAGACGCTGGCGGGCCAGCCGGTCCAGCACCCGCTCCCCGAGGTGCCCGAACGGTGGGTGGCCGAGGTCGTGGGCGAGCGCTGCCGCCTCCACCACGTCGGGGTCGCAGCCGCCGAGCTTGTCCAGCAGGTCACGCCACCGGTCGTCGGCGCTCAACCGTTCAGCGACCGCCCGGGCCACCTGGGCGACCTTCAGGCTGTGGGTGAGCCGGTTGTGCACCAGCAATCCGGAGCCGACCGGGCTGATCACCTGGGTGACACCACCCAGGCGGGCGAAGAACGGCGAGCCGACGATCCGGTCCCGGTCGGCACGGAACGGGTTGGCCGTGAGGTCGCCGAGGGCTCGGGCGCTGCCGCCGAAGAGCCGCCGGGCGCGCGGCTCCGCAGCAGATTCCATGATCGCCACGCTAGCGCAGGCCAGACGGGACCGCCGCCGGTCACCCCGGCCGGGCGCGGTGGTTCGGTTCCCCGCCCCGGCCGGGCGCGGCGACAGCGCCAGGGCCCGCCCGGCAGAATGCAGGCGTACCCACTCCCGAAGGCGGATCGAGATCGTGACCCAGTCTGTTCATCAGCGGATCGCCGACGAGCTCGGCGTGGCCGAGCGTCAGGTGCGGGCGGCCGTGGAGCTGCTCGACGGCGGCGCCACAGTGCCGTTCATCGCCCGCTACCGCAAGGAGGCCACCGGCCTGCTCGACGACACCCAGCTGCGCACCCTGGAGGAGCGACTGCGCTACCTGCGCGAGCTGGACGAGCGGCGGGCCGCGGTGCTGGAGTCGATCCGCGGCCAGGGCAAGTTGGACGAGGCCCTGGAAGCGCAGATCATGGCCGCCGACTCGAAGTCCCGGCTGGAGGACATCTACCTCCCGTACAAGCCGAAGCGGCGGACCCGTGCGCAGATCGCCCGCGAGGCCGGGTTGGCGCCGTTGGCCGAGACGCTGCTGGCCGACCCGGGTCAGGACCCACGGGCCACCGCCGCCGGGTTCGTCGATGAGGAGAAGGGCGTCGCCGACGCCGCCGCCGCGCTGGAGGGCGCCCGGGCCATCCTCATCGAGACCTTCGCGGAGGACGCCGACCTGATCGGCACTCTGCGCGAGCAGATGTGGTCGCGGGGCCGGCTGGTTTCCCGGGTACGCGAGGGCCAGGAGGCGGCCGGCGCGAAGTTCGCCGACTACTTCGACTTCTCCGAGCCGTACCCGAAGCTGCCCTCGCACCGGATCCTCGCGATGTTCCGGGGCGAGAAGGAGGGCGTGCTCGACCTGACCATGGAGTCGGAGGAGGCGGGCGAGGCGGACGCCGTACCGACCGGCCCGACCCGGTACGAGGCGGCCATCGCCGGCCGGTTCGGGGTGTCCGACGCGGGCCGCCCGGCCGACCGTTGGCTGACCGACACGGTCCGCTGGGCGTGGCGTACCCGGATCCTCATCCATCTCGGCGCGGACCTGCGGATGCGGTTGTGGCAGGCGGCCGAGGAGGAGGCCGTCCGGGTCTTCGCCACCAACCTGCGGGACCTGCTGCTCGCCGCGCCGGCCGGCACCCGGCCCACGATGGGCCTGGACCCGGGCCTGCGGACGGGCGTGAAGGTGGCAGTTGTGGACGCCACCGGCAAGGTGGTCGCGACCGACACCATCTATCCGCACGAGCCGCGCCGGCAGTGGGACGCGTCGGTGGAGACGCTCGCCCGGCTGGCCGGGGCGCACGGGGTGGAGCTGATCGCGATCGGCAACGGCACCGCCTCCCGTGAGACCGACAAGCTCGCCGGTGATCTGATCGCCCGGCATCCGCAGCTCAACCTGACCAAGGTGATGGTCTCCGAGGCCGGCGCGTCGGTCTACTCCGCCTCGGCGTACGCCTCGCAGGAGCTGCCCGGGATGGACGTGTCCCTGCGCGGCGCGGTCTCCATCGCCCGCCGCCTCCAGGACCCCCTCGCGGAGCTGGTCAAGATCGACCCGCGTTCGATCGGCGTCGGCCAGTACCAGCACGACCTGTCCGAGGTGAAGCTGTCCCGGTCGCTGGACGCGGTGGTGGAGGACTGCGTCAACGCGGTCGGGGTGGACGTCAACACCGCCTCCGCGCCGCTGCTGACCCGGGTCTCCGGGATCGGCGCCGGCCTGGCCGAGAACATCGTGCTGCACCGGGACGCCAACGGGCCGTTCCGTACGCGTACCGAGCTGAAGAAGGTGGCCCGGCTCGGGCCGAAGGCGTTCGAGCAGTGCGCCGGCTTCCTGCGCATCCCCGGCGGCGACGATCCGCTGGACTCCTCCAGCGTGCACCCCGAGGCGTACCCGGTGGTGCGTCGCATCCTCTCCACCACCGGGCAGGACCTGCGCTCGGTGATCGGCAAGAGCGGCATCCTGCGCGGGCTGCGGGCCACCGACTTCGTCGACGACCGGTTCGGCCTCCCTACCGTCACCGACATCCTGGCCGAGCTGGAGAAGCCGGGCCGGGACCCCCGCCCGGAGTTCCGCACCGCCACCTTCGTCGAGGGGGTGGAGAAGATCAGCGACCTGACCACGGGGATGGTGCTGGAGGGCGTGGTCACCAACGTGGCCGCGTTCGGCGCCTTCGTCGACGTCGGGGTGCACCAGGACGGTCTGGTGCACGTCTCGGCGATGTCCCGGACCTTCGTGAAGGACCCTCGCGAGGTGGTGAAGTCCGGCGACGTGGTCAAGGTCCGGGTGCTCGACGTGGACGTCCCCCGCAAGCGGATCTCGCTGACCCTGCGCCTGGACGACGAGCCCGCTGCCGGCGGCGGCGGTCGGACGAGTCAGGAGGGGCGTGGCGGCCCGGCGCAGCGCGCGCCGCAGGGTGGTCGCGGCGGCGGACAGCCCGACGGCCGTGGCGGACAGGGCGGTCGCGGGGGCGGGCAGCAGGGCGGTCGCGGTGCCGGGCAGCAGGGCGGCCGTGGCGGACAGGGCGGTCGTAGCGGCGGACAGGGCGGTCGTAGCGGCGGACAGGGCGGTGGCGGCGGGCAGCAGGGCGGCCGTGGCGGGCAGCGGCAGGGCGCACCGGCGCCGGCCAACGACGCGATGGCGGAAGCCCTACGCCGCGCCGGATTGGCCTGACCCGTTCAGCACGTCAACCCCGCCCCGTCCCGTCGATCATGGAGTTGTGGTGGGCGACAAATCGCCTGAATAACACCAAGGCAGGCACCACAACTCCATGATCGACGAAGCCGCGCCGCCCTTCTCCGCCGATCTTGCAATTACTGTCCCGACATAAGCGGCAATCCGCCTGTCTCGACGACCGAACCTGCAAGATCGGCGCGGGTGCCCGCCCCCTGGCCGGGACAACCACGGGGGCGGCCGGCGCCGGTGGCGGGGAAAATCTGCTCGCGCCGCCGCAGCGTCGGGGCGATGATCTCGCGGTGAGGATGCACGCCGACCAGGTGGACGTGAGCGTGGACGTGGTTTCCGCGCTCGTGGCCGAGCAGTTTCCGCGGTGGCGGGGCCTGCCGGTCCGGCCGCTCCCCTCGACCGGCACGGTGAACGCCCTGTTCCGGCTGGGCCGGGACATCGTGCTGCGGTTTCCGCTGCTCCCCTCGACCGATCCCGAGCTGCGCGCCGAGCTGCGCCGCGAGCAGGAGCACGCCGTGCTGCTCGGCGGGCACCTGCCGGTCGCGGTGCCCGAACCGCTCGGCCTCGGCGAGCCGGGCGACGGCTACCCCGGGCCGTGGACGGCGTACCAGTTCATTCCGGGGGAGACGGCCCACCCCGACCGGATCGCCGACCTCGACGTCTTCGCGCGGGACCTGGCCGGCGTGGTGACGGCTCTGCGCGGCATCGACACCGGCGGGCGGATCTGGTCCGGGAACGGGCGCGGCGGGCGGCTGGCCGCTGAGGACGCCGGCGTGCGGGCCGCGCTCGCGGTCAGCGGCGCGCTCACCGACACCACCGCGCTCAGCCAGGTGTGGCAGCGGTGTCGGGACGCACCCCGCGACGACGCCGCCGACGTGTGGATCCACGGCGACCTGATGCCGGGCAACCTGCTGGTCCGCGACGGTCGGCTGGCCGCCGTCATCGATCTGGGCGCAGTCGGCGTGGGCGACCCGGCGGTGGACCTGATGCCGGCGTGGAACCTGTTCGACGCGGGTTCCCGGGAGACGTACCGGCGGGTGTTGGGCGTGGACGACGCGGCCTGGGAGCGGGGGCGCGGCTGGGCCCTGGAACAGGCGATCAACGCGCTGCCGTACTACGTCGAGACCAACCCGGTGATGGCCGGCATCGCCCGGCACACGCTGCGGGCCGTGCTCGTCTGAGTCGGCTCGCGTACCGTCGGCGTCGTGGGTGAGCGGAACGCCCGGGAGTGGCGGGATCAGCAGCGGCAGGCGGTGCGGGCGCACGCCGACGCGGACGCGCGGCGGCGTGCCGCCGAGCACGCGGAGGCGGCGGAGCTGGTGGCCTGGTTCGTGGCCGAGGCGACCCGGCGAGGGCTGCCCACCACCCGGCTGGTCGCCCGGGGATACGACGGGCGTGGGCGCTACCGGACCGGGCTGACCGGCTGGTACGTCGACCGTGCCGAAACCCGGGCGGTGGATGTGGCCGGCCGGTTCCACCTGCTGACCGTGCCGGGCGGCATACGGGCTCGACTGTTCGGCGTCGACCCGCAACCCAGCCCGGCGCCGTTGGTCGTCGGAGCGGGGGGTCGCGACGGTGAGTCGATCCCGCTGCGGACGCTGCTCAACCGGCTGTTGGGCGACGGGCCCGGCTCTACCACCAGGTCTGCTGCACCACGAGGGTGAGCAGGTCGGCCGCCTCGTCCCACACTCGGTAGGCGGCCACCGTCACGTCCGCCGCCGCAGGCAGGGTGGCCAACGGGGTCAGCGCCCATACCGGGCTGCCGGACGTCTTCGACGGCAACGTGAGCAGTTTCAGCTGCCTGCTCCACACCGAATACCGGGAACGGTCGTTTACTCATAGTAGCGACCTTCTATCATCGATTCATCCCTATATAACCGGTTCAACCCAAAGGCACAAGTGGTGAATCTCGTACACATTAAAGAGGATCCTCACTTCTTTTCAGCAGGAACCACGCCATGCTGAGTGTTCCGCTCGCTGGCGGAATCGTGCTCACACTCGTCGTCGGCACCCTGCTGCAGCCACTGATCCTTCGCCTGCTGAGAGCGGCCGCGGTTCTCGACATACCGTCGGAGCGCTCCTCGCACAGCACACCGATCCCGCGCGGCGGTGGTGTGGGGGTCGCCGCGGCGGCTGGGCTCGCACTTCTCCTGAACGAGCACGCACGATCCATCGCCGTACCGCTGCTCTTCTTCGCGGCGATCGGGCTCCTGGAAGACCTCCGGGGTGTCCCGATCCGCAGCCGACTGCTTCTGCAGTTGCTCGCCGGCGTGGGCACGGCCCTGGTCCTGGTGCCCGGTGGGCAGGCGTTGTACGTCCACGTGCTTCTGGTTCTCGCCCTGGCGGCCTGGCTGACCTCGTATGTGAACGCCTTCAACTTCATGGACGGCATCAACGGCATCTCGGCCGTGCAGGCGATCCTCGGCGGAGTGGTGTACGCCGTGCTCGGAGTGCTCACGGACCTCCCGCTGCTGACCGCGGCCGGCAGTCTGATCGCCGCCGCATCCCTGACATTCCTCCCCTGGAACGCCTGGGTCGCGAAGGTCTTTCTCGGTGACGTCGGGTCGTACGCCCTCGGCGGCGCGCTCGCCACGATCGCCGCGTACGCCGTCGTTCGCGGCACCCCGCCGGAGGCAGCCGTGGCGCCACTCGCCCTTTATCTCGCCGACACGGGCTGGACGCTCCTGTGCCGTATCCGGAACGGCGAGGCCTGGTATCGCCCGCACCGCCACCACGCCTACCAACGGCTGACCGACGGCGGATGGTCACACCAGCGGGTCACCGTGGCGACGGCCGTCGTCGGGGCGGCCGTGGCCGGCTGCCTGGTTGCCGCGTCCTTCAGCGGGCCGATCACCCGCGCCGCACTGGACGCCACGGCTCTCGCGATCCTCGCCGCCTATCTCGCTGCCCCGGGGTGGCTCGCCGCCCAGCGACGACAGCCCTCGTCGGAAGGAAGGACGATCCATGCCAGAACTGTCAGCTCAACGAGCCGGTGACCTCGCCGGCCGGCCGGGGAGCCGGCCGATCGACAAGGTCGCGGTGCTCGGCAGCAGCGGCTTCGTCGGTCGAGCGGTCGTCGCCGAGTTGGGCAACAGAGGCGTCGAGGTCCAGCCCGTCGCCGCGCCGCGCTTGTCGTGGCCGCTCACTCACGCTCTTCGTGCCGATTCCGTGCCGGCAGATCTCTACGAGGATGTCGTCGACGCACTCGCCGCACAGCTCGACGGCGCCCAGACCGTGATCAACACGGCCGGACTACCGAACGGGTCCGCCCCGGACAGCGCGGAGTTGTACGGCGGAAACACCCTGCTACCCACCCTGGTCGCCCGAGCCAGCGCTCTGGTCAACGCCAGGCGACTGGTCCACGTCAGTTCCGCGGCAGCGCAGGGGCAGATGGCGCTCGACGAGACAGCACGGACGATGCCATTCTCGCCGTACTCGCGTTCCAAGGCGATCGGTGAACGCCTGCTGCGACGCGAGGACTGCATCGAGACTGTCATCTACCGGTCGACCTGGGTGCACGACGTGGATCGGCCGAACACCCGCGCCCTCATCCGGCTCGCACAGTCGCGCGCGAGCTGCGTCGCCGGCGACGGCACCGCACCAACGCCCCAGGTCCTCATCGACGATGTCGCCGCGGCGATCACCCATCTCGGGCTCGTCGACGGATCAGTACCGCCCATCGTTCTTCAGCCCTACAACGGCATGACGACCGGGCTCCTGCTCCGCCTTCTCGGTGGTCGCGAGCCACTGCACCTGCCACCACGGGTGGCGCGCTACGCGACGCGCTGCCTCACCGCGTACGGGCGGACGAGTCTGAACGCCAACGCGCATGCCCGTCGCGTGGAGATGCTCCTGTTCGGCAAGCGACAGGTGCCGGGCTGGCTCGCCGACCAAGGGCTGGCGCCGCAACTGCGCCCCGAGGCATGGGAGCGACTGAGAACCGCCGGGACCGGGCCGACACCGGCCTCGCCACCGGGCGCCGAGGCCCTCGCGCGACCGAGAACAGGTGACTCGCAACAGCACGACACCAGCGGAGCGGCCGGGGCAAACCGGTACCTGACGAAGTAGCTCCGCCCCCAACAGGAAGGTTCTCCATGACTCTCGCCCCCGTGTCGGGCTCGGCTGGCCTGATTGGTTCCTTGGCTGCTCCGGCTGCGGTGACACCGCGGTGAGAATCGGGATCATCACGCAGTGGTACGACCCGGAGGGTGGCTCTGCCGTTGTGCCGGGGATCATCAGTCGGTCGCTCGTCGCACTTGGGCACGAGGTGCACGTGCTTACCGGCTTCCCGAACTATCCGTCCGGCCGACTGTCTCCGGGGTACCGGATCCGTCCGTACCGGTTCGAGAAAATGAACGGAGTCTCGGTGCACCGGGTGCCGCTGGTGCCCAGCCACGACCGGTCAGCAGTCCGACGGGCTGCCAACTATCTCAGCTTCGCGGCCTCGGCGGCGGCCCGGTTGGACCTGCTCCGCAAGGTCGACGTGT
This sequence comes from Micromonospora sp. NPDC127501, assembly GCF_040302185.1. Taxonomy (NCBI): domain Bacteria; kingdom Bacillati; phylum Actinomycetota; class Actinomycetes; order Micromonosporales; family Micromonosporaceae; genus Micromonospora; species Micromonospora sp. NPDC127501. Next base: position 317,197 of record NZ_JBEORJ010000003.1, read on the forward strand.
GGCTGGTCTACTCCTCGCCGGCGACTGTGGCGCTGCCCGCGATGATGGCCCGTTGGCTGCACGGACGCCCGTACGTGATCCTCATGGAGGATCTCTGGCCGGACACCCTGGCGGAGAGCGACTACGTCCGCCCTGGCCGTCGCACCGACCTGATAATCCGGTTGCTCGCACGGTTCTGCGACTCGGCGCATCGAAACGCATCGTCGGTGGCCGTCATCGCGCCGGGCATGGCCGACATCCTGAACAGCCGCGGAGTCCCGCGAGACAAACTGTCGGTCGTCTACAACTGGGTCGACGAGCGGGTCTTCCGGCCGAGAACACCAGATCCGCAGATGGCGGCCTCCCTCGGGCTGGAGGGCTTCGTCGTCATGTACGCGGGGAGCATGGGGAACCTCCAAGGGCTCGATGTCGCCGTCGACGCACTGGAATACCTCGCCGACATCCCGGACCTGACGCTCGTGTTCGCGGGCAGCGGCGTGGAAGAGCGGCGGCTACGCGAATCGGCCGCACGGTACGCACCCGGCCGGGTGGTCTTCCTCGGCCAGCAGCCGATCGAGCGGATGGTCGAGCTGATGCCACTGGGGGATGTCCAGTTGATCTCCTTGCGCGACCAGCCCTTCCTCCGCTCGATCATGCCCAGCAAGGTGCAGAGCACCCTCGCGTGCGGCCGTCCCATCGTCGCCGCCCTGGCGGGTGACGCGGCCCGGCTCGTCGACGAGTCCGGCGCCGGATTCGTCGCTCCCCCCGGCGACCCTTACGCCCTGGCCGACGCGATCCGTCGGATGTACGAGTTGGGCGCCGAGAAACGTGAAGAGCTGGGCCGCAGCGGCCGGCAGTTCTACCTGGAACGACTCTCGGAACGGGTCGGCAGCGTTGCCCTCGCCAGGCACCTGGAGAAGGCGGTTCGGAACCACGTCCCGGCCGATCGGTGACCACCGCGCCGACGGCGCCGCCGAACCCGGCAGCTCACCCGGCGGCACCGGTGGACGAAACCGGACGGCGGCGGCTCTGACCGTGACAGCGGCCAGGCTCACTGGGCGGCCAACAGGATAGCCGGACCTTCGGCTCAGATAACCCGAAAACGGCCAACAGCGCCGCTTCGCCCTGTAACAAGGACAAGGAGCGCAAAGCTCCTTCTGCCGGGCGGCGGAAGTAGTCGGAAGACGGGACAGGGAGCCAGTACATGCCCCAGGACACGGAGCACACGGAGCGGCTGGACCAGCGGACGCGACGAGCCAGGGCTCGCCGCCGGGCCATCGGATTTCTCGCAGCCGACACCACCGCCTGGGTCGGCGGCTCAGTCGCGGCCGCTTGGACCCGGTCCGAGTTTCAGCTTCCTCCCGGCCAATTCGGCCGAGCCGCAGCGGTCGGAACGGCCGCGGCGGTCATACACGTGGCAGTGGCGGCGTTGCGCCGGCTCTACTCCGGACGACACCCGCTCGGCAGCCTGCAGGAGGTCCAGGGCCTCGCCGGCACCACCATCACCACGGCTGGGATCGTGCTGCTCGGCCTGCTGCCGTCCGGCGAGCGACCGGTTCCGGCAAGCACCCCTCTGGTCGGCGGCGCGCTCGCCCTGCTGTTCATGCTCGGCGCCCGGTTCGCGTACCGGCACCGCCGCGACCTCGCCATGCGGCCGGATGTCCGGTCGTCGACGCCGGTGCTGCTGTTCGGAATGGGAGATGCCGGCCAGGGGCTGCTCCGGGCCATGCTCAGCGACCCGCGCGGTCGGTACCTACCGGTCGGCGCGCTGGACGACGACCCGGACAAGCGCGACCTGCGCATCGGCCGGGTCCGCGTGCTGGGTGGACGGAACGATGTCGCCACCTCGGTCCGGCGAACCGGTGCCACCGCCGTCATCTTCTCGGTCGCCAACGCGGACGCCGCGCTGATCCGCCAGATCCGCGGAGCCACCCTTGATGCCGGCGCCGTGTTCAAGGTGCTGCCCCCGGTGCGGGACCTGGTCGACCACCGGATCACCGTCACCGACGTCCGGGACGTGCAGATCGACGACCTGCTCGGCCGCCGTCAGGTGGTCGGTGACCTGCCGCTGAGCACCAACAGCCTGACCGGGCGGCGGATCCTCGTCACCGGCGCCGGCGGGTCCATCGGTTCCGAACTCTGCCGTCAGGTGATGAAGGCCAACCCGGGTGAGCTGATGATGCTGGACCGGGACGAGTCGGCACTGCACAGCCTCCAGATGTCGCTCGTCGGTCGGGCCATGTTGGACGGCCCCGAGCTGATCCTCGCCGACCTGCGGGACGACGAGGGCATTCGGCGGATCATCCGGGAGCGCCGACCGGAGATCATCTTCCACGCGGCGGCGCTCAAGCACCTGACCCTGCTGCAACGGCACCCGGGCGAGGCGGTCAAGACGAACGTCTGGGGCACCCTGTCGGTGCTGGACGCCTGCCAGGATGTGGCGAAGTTCGTCAACATCTCCACCGACAAGGCGGCCAACCCGATCAGCGTCCTCGGCTACTCGAAACGGATCACCGAGCGACTGACCGCACACGCCGCGTCCCGGTTCCCGGGGACCTTCCTCAGCGTCCGGTTCGGCAATGTGCTGAGCAGCCGCGGCTCGGTGGTGACCGCGTTCCAACGGCAGATCGAGGACGGAAGGCCGCTGACCGTCACCCACCCCGACGTCACCCGCTACCTGATGACCGTCCAGGAGGCCGTCCACCTGGTGCTCCAGGCCGCCGAGATCGGGCAGGACGGCGAGGCACTGGTGCTCGACATGGGTGAGCCGGTCCGTATCACCGACCTGGCGCGACAGATGGCCGACCAGGCGTCCAGTTCCGTTCCGATCGTCTACACCGGCCTTCGCCCCGGCGAGAAGCTGCACGAAGACCTCCTCGGCACCGGTGAGGTGGACACCCGGCCGTTCCATCCGCTGGTGTCGCACGTGGCCGTCCCGGCGCTCGACCCGATCGAGGTCAGCGGGCTCGACCCGTACGACGACACGGCGAAGATCGTCGAGCATCTCGCGCTGCTCTGCGCCCAGCCGGTCGGTCCGATGGCGAAGGGTCCGCTGGGCGTACCCCTGCAGTCGCACTGACCGACCCCGCCGCAACGACGGCGGTGCACGGGGTGACGCCGCGGCGGCGTCACCCCGTTCCGTTGGCTGAAGGGTGCCCCGCGGTCACCGCACCCCGTGCGCGCGGGCCGGGAGCAGGCGTACCGACACCAGGGCTGGCGACCACAGGTTCGTGGTTGCCAGCCCTGGTGTCGGTGCTGCTGGTCAGCGGCGGATGCCCGCCCAGTCGTGGTGTCGGCGCACGGTGGAGAGGATGAAGTCGACCACTCGCCGGGAGGTGTCGGGCACCTGGTAGTCGACCGGGCAGGGCACCCCCTCCGCGGCGACCTGCGCCACCGTCACCTCGACGGCCTCGACCACGCCCTGCGGGTCCAGGCCGGTCATGATGATGCCGCCAGCGTCGAGCGCCTCGGGGCGTTCGATCGACTCGCGCAGCGTCACCGCGGGGAAGCCGAGGATGGCGGCCTCCTCGCTGATCGTGCCGCTGTCCGAGAGGGTGCAGTAGGCCCTGGTCTGGAGATGTACGTAGTCGAGCAGCCCGAACGGGTCGTGGAAGGCGATGCCGTCGAGTCCGGTGGCGTCCGGGGCCAGCTCCTCCAGCCGCTTACGGGTGCGCGGGTGGGTGGAGACCAGCACCGGGAAGCCCCACCGGTCGCGAACCGCCACCAGGCAGTCCAGCAGCCGCTGGAGCCGGTCGGGGCGATCCACGTTCTCCTCCCGGTGCGCGCTGACGAGGAAGTAGCGGCCCTGGGCGAGTTCCAGTTGACTCAGGATGGTCGAGCTGGCGATCGGCGTCCGGTAGTGCTCCAACACCTCCCGCATCGGCGAGCCGGTGTGCAGGATCCGGCGCGGGTGCAGCCCCTCGGCGAGCAGGTTGCGCCGGGCGTGTTCGGTGTAGACGAGGTTGAAGTCGGCCACATGGTCGACCAGCCGCCGGTTGGTCTCCTCCGGCACGTTCAGGTCGAAGCACCGGTTGCCGGCCTCCATGTGGTAGACCGGCACCCGCATCCGGCGGGCCATCAGTGCGGCGATGCAGCTGTTGGTGTCACCGAGCACCAGCAGCGCGTCCGGCCGCACCTCGGCGATCGCCGCCTCCATGCCGACAAGCACCCCGCCGAGGACCCGGCCCAGTGATGAGGTGTCGACGCGGAGGAACCGATCCGGCTCCCGCAGGCGCAACTCCTTGAAGAACACGTCGGACAGGGCGCTGTCCCAGTTCTGCCCGGTGTGCACCAGCGTGTGATCCACCGTGTCGTCGAGTCGAGCGATCACCCGGGAGAGCCTGATGATCTCGGGTCGGGTGCCGACCACCGTCATGATCCGGGTCATGCCCGTCCTCTCTCTGCTGTCACGTGAGCGGTCGACCTCACGCGCTGACCGTCAGTGGCGCCGGCCCGGCCGGCTCCACCGTCTCGGCCCAGGTGTCCGGCCGGTCCGGGTCGAAGAGCTCGTTGGTCCAGAACATCGTCACCAGTTCGTCCGCACCGGTGTTCACCAGCTTGTGCGCCCACATGGTGGGCATGTCGATGAGGGCTGGCTCGGCGCCGCTCACCGGAAACCGCAGCACCTCGGAGTCGCCGACCCGGCGCAGGCTGATCTCGGCCGAGCCGCGCAGCACCACGAACCGTTCCACCTTCGCCAGGTGGAAGTGTTCTCCCCGGGTGATCCCCGGACGGGTGGTGGAGCAGAACGTCTGCCCCGCCCCGCCGTGCGCCTTCACCGTCTCGACCAGTTCGCCACGGGCATCGGCCCGCCGGGGCAGTGTGATCGGGTAGTGCGCCGGGAAGCAGTGCGACCGGTACGTGTTGAACAGCCGTACGTCGTGCCGGTTCAGCAGGGACGGGATCTCCCCGGTCCGGTACGTCGCGGCCATCCCGGTGAGCCGGTCCGCGAGAGCCTGGACGCCGACGCGCAGCGCCGGCATGGCCGGATCCCACGATCCACCGTCTGGCGCCCCGATGAGACGCGCCGCGGCGTCGGTGACGTGCACCAGGCTCAGCTCGCGATCGGCGTGCACCTCGGGCCACCCACCCTCGGCGAGCAGTCGGCAGAAGGTCGCCACCGCCGAGTTGTAGTAGGGCCGGCCGTGCTCGCCGTACAGGTTCGGCAGCAACACGTCGTCGAGGTCGACGCCGGTGTCCGCCAGCACCCGGGCGGCAGCGGCCTTGGCATCGCCGTACGGTGTGCCGTTGCCGGACTGCACCGAATTGGCGTAGACGACCCGCGCCGGCGGGTCCGCGCAGTGCTTGAGGCCATCGGCGAGCTGGGTGGCGAGCTGGATGTTGCCGGCGGCGACCTCGGCCGGCTCTCCACGGTTGACGCCGGCCAGGTGCAGCAGACAGTCGTGGCCGGCGATCTTCGCCGCGGTCACGCCGGGGTCGACCAGATCGGCGCGGCTGAGCACGGTCGGCTCCGGCCAGCCGAGCACGCGTAGCAGTACCCGGACGTGCCAGCCGAGAAAGCCGCCGCCACCCGTGACGGCGAGCCTCAGCACGCCAACACCGGGTCCCGCAGGGCCAGCTCCGCCCGCACCTCGGGCAGCGTCTTCAGCAACTCGACAATCTCGGGTACGCCGAGCTGCGGCGCGTTCGACGAGTTGAAGTCCTCGGTCAGCCCGTCGCCGACTTCTCCCTCGGAGACGTAGAGCGCGTAGTTGAGGTCGCGACCGTCCAGCGGCACCCGGAGAAAGTCCCCGAAGTCCTCGGCTTGAACGAGTTCCTCCCGACTGGCCAGCGTCTCGGCCTGCTTCTCGCCGTGCCGTACGCCGATCACGTCGAGCTTGGCGGGCACGTCGAAGAGCTGACACACCGCCTCGGCCAGGTCGCCGACGGTGCAGGCCGCGGCCTTCCGAATGAAGATGTCACCGGTCCGGGCGTGCTGGAACGCATGCTCGACAAGCTCGACGGAGTCGGCCAACGACATGACGAACCGGGTCATTCCCGGGTCGGTCACGGTGGGCGCCCGGCCTGCCTTGATCTGCTCGATGAAGAGCGGGATCACCGAACCACGCGAGTACATGACATTGCCGTACCGCACGCAGGAGACCGTGGTGGCGCTGTTCGGGTTGTTCCGGGCGTGCGCCTGGACGACCTTCTCCATCATCGCCTTGCTCATGCCCATCGCGTTCACCGGGTAGACGGCCTTGTCGGTGCTGAGGACCACCACCGAGCCGACACCGTTACGCTCGGCGGCCTCGACGACATTGCTGCTGCCCAGCACGTTCGTCCGTACCGCCTCAAGTGGGAAGAACTCACACGACGGCACCTGCTTGAGCGCGGCCGCGTGGAAGATGTAGTCGATACCCCGGCTGGCCTTGAGCACCGAGTCGTAGTCCCGGATGTCCCCGACGTGGTAGCGGACCCGCTCGTCGCCGAGCAGCCGACGCATCGCGTCCTGCTTGGCCTCGTCCCGGCTGAGCACCCGCACCTCGCCGACGCCGCGGGCGAGGAGCCGACGAACCATGGTCTGGCCGAAGGAACCCGTACCGCCGGTGATGAGCACGCGGCGTCCGGCTACTGGGTTGGTCACGGAAGCTCCTCTTCGTCGGTCAGAATCGCGCGCGCCCGGAGACAGTCGGACGCTCACACGTCGAGCAACGAGCGAAGGATCGGCCAGACACGTCGAGTTGGGATAAATCGGATGTCTTGCCAGAGCTCTGTCATCGCTGATGTGCGAGTTCGCTCATCAGGTCCAGGATGGTCACCCTGGACGAGTCGGCGCGCCACGACCGGTAGGCGTCAGCCGCCGCGATCCTGGCGGTGCGTCGCTGTTCGGGAGTGAGGCCGGCCCACCGCTCGATCTCCGCCGCCCAGGCGCTGGCCGTGAACTCCGGGATCACCGCCCCTCCCCCATCACGCAGAACGGAGTTCCACGGTGTCCGGTCGGAGCAGAGCACCGGGCAGGAGCCCGCGAGGCTCTCCGCGATGACGTGGCCGAAGTTCTCCCCGAGGGTCGGCAGGACCAACGCGTCGTGGTCCGCGAACACGCCCACCACGGCCGACGGTGCGACGCTCCCGTGGTATTCCGCCCGGACATTGGGCGGGAGCGCGGCCAACAGCGCCTCGCAACGGCGCCAGTAGGCCGCGTCCTCTATCGGGCCGTACACGTCCAGCACCACCGGTTGCCGTACCAACGTCAGGGCCTCCACCGCGAGGGCAAGGTTCTTCATCGCGGCGATCCGTCCCACGAACACCAGCCGCAGCGGTCCCGGTGTGGCGGAGGAGAGAGCAGGCACCGGGGCCGGCTCGGGCGGCAGCGCCGTCTGGTTCGCGTTGATCCGGACCGTCGCCCAGGGGAAAATCATGCGGATGTCCGCGGCTTCCCTCTCCGTCGAGGCGTGAAACTCGACGGAGAGGCTGCGGAGTACCCGTCTCCAGCCCTTGACGAACAGGCGCTTACGGCCGGCCTTCAAGGACAGCGCGCCGGGCGAGCATTCACCCCGCGGAGCGACCATCACCCGTTCCGTCCGCAGAAGGCCAAGTCGGGTGGCGAGGACCGGTACCAGCGACATCGGCGCCCACAGGCTGTTGACGTAGAGCAGGTCAAAACGCGTCGCCCGCAACTCTCGCCATAGGCGGTACCACTGCCGGGGCTGCCTCCTCGGGAGGTAGAAGATCCTGGCCCGGCCGCGATCCACCCACTGACCAGACAAACCCGGGTACGCCTCGGTCGCGCCCATGTCGCGATCTCGGGTAACCAGAATCGGGGCCACCCCTGGCGAGGCGGCGTCGAGAATATGGGCCACGGACCGGACCGGGCCACCACCCCGAAAACCGGGCTCAAAGAAGGTGGAGGTCACCAGGACACGGAACAGTGCCGGTTCCGGGAGAATCGCCCGACCACCCTGGGTCGGACGGGGAATCAGGCGGTTCTCTCGCACCAGGAACCTCCCACGTCCAGCGCATCGGTGAACGATTCTGCAAACGATCGCCCGCCCCCGCGGTTACCGATTTCGCGAGTTTTACCCGCTGAGAGATTCGTCTCTGCCACGCCAAACGTGAAAGACGCGGTGGCGTTATCGCGCCACCGGTATAACCGTGCCATGACCACCGTCGAGGCCGCTCGCGTTCCCGCCCCCGATCGGCCGACGTCCGTCGGGCCGGCGTTGGTCGTACTGGGCACGTCGGGGCACGCCCGGGAAATTGCCTGGATCGGGGAGTCGGCAGGCTACCCACTGCTGGGTTGCCTGGGGCCACCCCTGGCCACGGCGGCGGCGCGTCTGCCGGCCCCCTGGCTCGGCGAGGACGACTGGCTCGACAGCGCCGACCCCTCGGTGCGTTACCTCATCGGCGTTGGCGACGGTTCGGTACGGGCGCGGATCGACAGACGGGCCGGCCGCAACGGCCGCCGCGCCGGGTCGTTGGTCTCTCCGGCAGCGACCGTCGGGGCGCGGTGCTCGCTGGGTGATGGCAGCATCCTGTGGCCCGGCGCGATCCTGACCACCGACGTCCGACTCGGTCGACACGTGCATGTCGGTACCGGCGCGACGGTGAGTCACGATACCGAGATCGGTGATTTCGCCACACTCCTGCCAGGGTGCCGGATAGCCGGCAACAGCCGCATCGGCCGAGGCGCGACCATCGCCGCAGGAGCAACCGTCATCGACAACATTTCGATCGGAAAAAACGTGCTGGTAGGCGCTGGCGCAGTGGTTGTCCGCGACGTTCCTGAGAACGTCGTGGTGGTGGGTGTTCCCGCACGGATTCTGCGGTCGGACCGCCCCGCAGTGCACTGATCGAAGAAAATTCTCATCTTTCGGAAAGGCGCGGCATGAGTCGAGTCGCACTGATCACCGGCATCACCGGGCAGGACGGCAGCTATTTGTCGGAACTCCTCCTCGACAAGGGCTACACGGTGCACGGACTGAAGCGCCGTTCGTCCAGCTTCAACACCGAGCGCATCGACCGGATCGATGTTCACCCACGTAACCCTGAGGCGCGCCTCTTCCTGCACTACAGCGATCTGGCGGACGCGGGTTCGCTGGTCGCCCTGCTGCGTGACATTCAGCCCGACGAGATCTACAACCTTGGCGCGCAGAGTCACGTGCGAGTCTCCTTCGACATCCCGAGCTACACGGCTGACGTCACCGGGATGGGCGCGCTGCGGCTGCTCGAAGCGGCACGGCTGGCCGGCGTGAGCAGCCGCTTCTATCAGGCGTCCTCCTCCGAGATGTTCGGATCGACCCCGCCTCCGCAGCGCGAGGAGACTCCGTTCCACCCACGCAGCCCATATGCCTGCGCGAAGGTCTTCGCCTACTGGGCGGCCGTGAACTACCGGGAGTCCTACGGGATGCACTGCTCCAACGGCATCCTGTTCAACCACGAGAGCCCTCGTCGGGGCGAGAACTTCGTGACCCGGAAGATCAGCCGGGCGGTCGCGCGGATCGAGGCCGGAATTCAGGACAAGCTCTACCTGGGCAATCTCGACGCGGTCCGTGACTGGGGGTACGCACCGGAGTACATGGAGGCGGTCTGGCTCACCCTTCAGCAGGACGAGCCGGGCGACTTCGTGGTGGCGACCGGCGAGGGACACACCGTGCGTGAGTTCGTCGAGGCGGCCTTCGCGCACATCGGACTGGACTGCGACAGGTACGTCGTCACGGACCCGGCCTACTTTCGCCCCGCCGAGGTGGACGCGCTGATCGGCGACTACAGCAAGGCCCGCCGCCAACTCGGGTGGGCCCCCAAGACCCATTTCACCGATCTGGTGCGGATCATGGTGGACGCCGACAGGCAGTTGCTCGAGGACGAGCGAACGGGCCGGCTGGTCCGGGTTGACCGGTGAGAATCGGCGTCGATGCCACCTCGGTGCGGCCGGGACATTCGGCTGGGATCGAGGCGTTCACATACGGTCTGCTCAACGGCCTGACCGATGGTCCGCATGAGCTGATCGTCCACGTCCTCAATGGCACCGGCGACGAGTGGCGCCAGCGAGTCCCGTCGGCACGGATCGGGTGGTCCGAGGTCCGTACGCCTCTGCGCACGGACAACCGCATCGGCCGTCTGCTGCGGCGGCACGCCCCACGCAGTGCGGTGACGTCGGTAGCTCTACGTCGTACCGTCAACCTCGTCCGTCAGTGGAACCGCTCGCCGGCGGCGGGGGTTGACGTCACGGTCTACCCATTCGCGGCCGTACCGGTGCACGCGGAACCGTCGGTCATCGTGCTACACGACCTGCGTCATCTCCAGCCGGGCCTCGGCTCCCCTGGCTTCGCGGAGGTCATCCGGCGCAACGTCGCCGCAGCGGCCGCCGTGGTGGTGTCCTGGCCGCACCCCTACGAGCAGGCGATGCGGGCGTTTCCTGAGGCACGCGACAAGATCGCGCTGATTCCACTGCCTGCCTTCCATGCCGCGCGGAAGCTACCACCGACCGAACCTGAGCCGGGTCTGCTGGTGTTTCCGTCGTCGACCGCGCCGCTGAAGAACCACGCCACGCTGCTGGAGGCGATGGCATTGCTTCCGGAGTGCCGAGTCGTGTGCCCCGGTCCTCTGGTGGAACCTGAGGCCAGCCGGCTGCTCGCTCGCGCCGCCCGCGCCGACCTGCGAGGGCGGGTTTCCTTCCCGGGCTTCGTGAGCACCGAGGAGCTTGCGTCGCTCTATGCCCGTGCCTCGGCGGTGGTCGTGCCCTCCCTCTGGGAGGCGGCCAGCGGGGCCATGCTGGAGGCGTTCAGCTGGGGGCTCCCCGTCGCCTGCGCCGATTCGGAGCCTCTGTTGGCCCAGCTCGAATTTACCGGGGCCGATGCAGCCGTCTTCGCGGCGCAGGACCCGGCCGCACTGGCGGCAGCCGTCCGGCGGTTGCTACAGGAGCGGCAGCACTACGCACGCGCGTCCCGGGCAGCTGGGGAACTACTGGCGGCCCGCACGTGGCGGGACACCGCTGTCGACTACGTCGCCGTGCTGGACTGGGTGCGGTCCGGTCGGACCGGGCCGATGCCTCGGTCGTCGTTCGCCCAGACGCTGCTATCGGGGGGAAACCGTTGAGTACGCAGGATCGCTATCCGGTTGCCCGGCCCTACCTGTCGGACCTTGAGGAGCGGTACCTGGTTGACGCGTACCGGAGCGGCTGGATCTCCTCGCAGGGCCCATATCTGCAGAAGTTCGAGGAACAGTTTGCGGCCAGGTGCGGTGCGGCGGCCGCCGTGGCCACCGGCAACGGCACTGTGGCGCTTCATCTCGTGCTCGCAGCCGCTGGGATTGGTCCCGGCGACGAGGTGATTGTTCCGGCTCTCACCTACGTGGCCACCGCGAACGCGGTGACCTACTGCGGCGCTCGGCCGATCTTCGTCGATGTGTCGCCGCAGTCGTGGTGCATCGACGTGGAACAGGTAGCGGCCTCGATAGGCCCCCGTACCCGTGCCGTCATCGCCGTCGACCTGTACGGCCACCCGGCGGACTACGCCGCTCTTCGGCCGCTGTGCGAGCGGCACGGACTGCTCCTGGTCGCTGACGCCGCCGAGTCGTTCGGCGCTACCCTGAACGGCCGTCCCACTGGCGATCTGGGCAACGCCACGACCTTCTCGTTCTTCGGCAACAAGGTGATCACCGCTGGTGAGGGCGGTTGCGTGACCACCTCCGACGTGGCGCTGGCCGAGCGGATGCGGCTGCTACGGAACCAGGGCATGGACCCACACAGGCGCTACTTCTTCCCCGTCGTCGGTTTCAACTATCGGCTCACGAACCTGGCTGCGGCGCTACTCTGCGCCCAGCTCGAACGCGCCGACGAGATCATCGGCCGGCGTGACGCGGTCGTCGCCACGTACGAGCGCGAGCTGACCGACTCGCCACTGCTCTTCCCTCAGCCGGTCGTGCCCGGGGTGCGACGAGCACCATGGATGGCGTCGTTCCTCGTCGGCCCTCCTGGTACGGCCGGCCAACGCGACGAACTCGCCCGAGCGCTGGACATGCTCGGCGTCGAGACACGACCGTTCTTCGTTCCCATCCCGGACCTGCCGCCGTACGCGCACGCCGCCGGTGACCACCCCGTCACTGCCGACCTGTCTCGGCGGGGGATCAACCTGCCGACATACGCCGAACTCACGGACGTGGACCTCAAGGTCATCGTGGATCGGGTACGCACAGGGCTCGCCGGGATCACCGGCCACCGCTGACCCTGGAAGCGGAGAGTGTGGACCTACTTCCACCGGCGCCCGAATCGGGTGTCGGCAAACCGCCCGGTTGGCTGTCCGCGACGGTCCGGCCACCGGTCTTCTGCAGGTAGCTGATCCACCACGCCGCGGCACTGATCAGCCCCATGAGCGCCAGGGCGACCGCGGCGCCGACCGCCCCCCACACCACGGCACCGGCCACCACCATCGGGATTCTGAGCACGCCGAGGACACCGCCGAGGAGCAGCGCCCGCCGTGCGGCGCCTTGAACCCGGTGCCCCGCGAACCCCACCATGGCCACCCCGCTGAGAAGAACCTCGAGCGCCAGCAGCCACAACAGCGGCTGCGCGTGCCGCCAGTTGTCGCCGAGGACCGACTCCCCCACATGGTCGGGCAGCAGCAGGACGAACAGGCAGGCCGGCGCGGTGGCGAGCAGCAGAACCACAGTTACCCGCACGGCTGCGCGCCGTCGTGCAGGCCCCGCCGCCATCCGGACACGGGCGAGGTGAGGAATGACCAGAGAGGATGCACTTCCCACCAGGAGCGTCGCCGGGCCGAGTACGGTTCGTCCCGCGCTCAACGCGCCCACGACGGCCATACCTACTGTCACGCCCAACGCCGTCAGGGCGAGTTGTGCCGATCCGGCGGTGAGCAGGAACTGGAGGCCGTAGCTGACAGCCGCGCGGCTGCCGGTGCGGTCGAGGAGCCACCCCGGCCTGATCTTGTGACCGTGCAGGAGGGCGGTGGCGTAGCCGAGTAGAGCGCCGGCGCCCGCCCAGAGGCCGAAGACGCCTGACGGACCCACCACCCCGGTGAGGCCCAGCAGGGCAGCGAGCGCGGTCAGCGCAGTCCAGATCACCTCTCGCAGGCAGGGGGGGCGCGGCCGTCCCACGCCCACGCCGATGTTTCTCGCGTAGTCGTGCAGCAACAGGCCGGGCAGAGCGATGGCGACAAGGATCAGGTAGCTGGAGCGGTCGGCGATCCCACCGGCGAGGAATGGAACGGCGCACCCGACGCCGACAGCGGCTACCCGGCGGGTGCCCGCCGCAACCGTGGGACGGTTGGCCCGCTGCACCGCCGCCTCGGCAAGGACGGCCTCGGTGACCACCGTCCGGGACAGCCCGGTGACGAGTACGTAGAGGGAGAAGGCCAAGGCGAAACGGCCGAGGTCGTCGATGGGCGCAAGCCGTACGACGGTCAGCGACAGGAGCAGATTTCCCAGGCTCGACACGGCGGTCGTCAGGACTGCCCACGGGGCACGCGCGCCGACAGACCCCCGGACGAGGGCACGGAGGCGGCTCGGCCGCCCATGGTGTCGGTGTGCGGTCGCACCGATTGGGCGGGTCATCCCTCGGTCAGGCCCGCCACGTAGTCCGCAGGTCCGCGGCAAGCGGCCACCTGACCTCCGGCTTCCGGTCAACGGAATGTCGACCCGGCATCCGATTCTTCAACAGCAACAGCAGCGCGAAGACGGGCAGTGCGGCGACCGTGTGCTGAAGGAAAGCGATCATGGCGTCGGGGTAACCGCTGGACCAGAGCAGCGGGCCAGCCAGCACGAAGCAGAAGAGGCTGAGCCGGATCGGTCCCGGCGCGCCGCGTGCCCGGAGCAGGAGTAGGGCCAAAGCCGCCCAGCCAGCGAAGTAGACCGGCACCCCCAGCCAGCCGACGAGGAAGTACACGTTGCCGAGCGCGAGAAAGCTGTACGACGAGGTCGCCGAGCCGCCGAGGTACTGGTTTATCAGGACTCCGGTCGAGATGGTCGGCCGGTCCGCGTCGAGGATCCGTGGCACCAGGCCGTACCGGACGAATTCGCTTGGGCCGGGCTGCCCGACGTCCACCGGAACGTCGTACTCGGCCGCGTGAGCGAGCTGCAGATCGAGCCGCATCCGGTCCTGGGCACTGACATCGTCGGCCACGCTAACCCCGCCATCGACCCGGATGTCGTTGCGCACGGCGAACAGCGTCGGCCACGCCAGCAGGAGCACCACACCGAGGATCACCACCTCCCGCAACCGGAACAATCCGCAGATCGCGCCGGCGCCGGCGACGAACGACAGGAAACCGAACAGCGGAGATGTAATGCCGGTCAGCGCCGCCGTCGCGATCTGTCCGGCGACCAGGAGGCCGATCCAGCCGAGCACCCTGGTGCGGTTGGCAAGGCCACCGAGGAAGCTGGAAAGCAGCAGCGCAAATGCCAGGTAGGACCACCCGGCCGAGAGCGCGGCCACCCGCGCGACCGGGGAGGCGGCTACCTCGTCGCCCAACTGGGTGAAGATGGTCCCCTGACCGGCACGGGCCCCCGTGATCGAGGCGGCGATGCTGACCACGGCGACCAGCCGAGCCACCAGATACTGGTGGCAGTGGGACGCGTTCACCGCGGCGATGCCTGGCCGCCAGCGGCGTCCAGGACGAGCCATACCGGCGGCCGTCTCGACAAGTAGCGTGCCGATGAGCGCCGCACTCAGCAGCCGAAGGATGAAGGCGGTCTGCGGGTTGGCGTTGAACACGGCCATCGGCACAAAGAGCAGCGCGTACGGCGCCGCTACCAGAATGGTGATCGGGTAGTGCCGCAGGAACCAGATCACCCTCCCGCCGGAATTGCGCGCGGATCGCTGCGGAGATGGCAACCGGTGCGGTGTGGTTCCCGTCGGAGACGAGAAGGCAACCCGAGTAGTCGGCACCACTGTCAAACGACGCTCCCCCTCGTCAGAAACGGACATCGGTCCAAGGCACCCGTCGGCTTCACGGCACGAAGAGGGCATGCTTCCCGGCCCGAGTCCGGGCGGGATCGGAGATCTGGGCGAAGCTGATCGAGTCCGCGATCAGCTCGGGATGGTCCTTTCGCAGTTCGCGCACGAAATAGGCGCCGACGTCCGCCAGGTCGAGTCGCCGGTCGGCCTCGACGTGGATACGCAGTGCGTCCGGACGCACCTGCCGGAACTGAACTCCGATGATGCCCGGGTACGACTTGAGGATGTGGACTGGAAGGATGGCGGACAGGTCGAGGAGTCCTCGTGCCGAACCGACCCGGACGATGTCCTGCTGCCGGCCAAGGACCGCGCGGAACGCCAGAGCGTTACCGTCCACCACGTCGCTCGGCTCGACGCGGTCGCCGATTGCGTAGTGCACCAGCGGGAAGAGACGATCCGCCAAGGTGGTGACACTGAGTTCACCGTCACCGTCGGTAAGACAGACGAAGCTGTCCCAGATGACTCTGATGTCCCGCGTGCTCCGGTGGGACATGGCGAGCACGCCCGTCTCGGCCGAGCCGTACTCAATCACCGCCGGGACCTTGAACACCCGCTCGACCATGGCGATGTCAGCGTCGCTGGCCGTCTCGGCACAGAGGACCACCGCCCGCAGCCGCCGCGGTTCCCCCAGGTCGAGTTGGTTCCGTTCGATGTACCGCGCCAGTTTGAACACCGCTGAGGTGTAACCCGTGAGCGCTACCGGATCACGCTGGCGCACCGCCAGGTAGTGCATGCGCAGTGACGGTTCGCTGAGATCGTAGGCATTGAGTCGGGTGACGTTCACGACCAGGTCAGCGAGCCTTCGCTTTATCTGGGCCAGCTGGCCGGGCAGGCCGGCGCCGAAGAGGTGGGAATGCCCCCACAGCAGCACCGCCGGATCGGTCGGACGGACCCCCGCCCAGTGCCGGCCGAGGTACGCGTCGACCCACCGCCCGTCGGCTTCATCGGCGCCACGGGGATATCGCGTCGGCTGCCCGGTGCTGCCTCCGGTGGTGTAGGCGTCGCGGATCCGGCCGTTCTGAAAGATCTCGTCCTGCCGGGCGATGAGGACTTCCTTGGTCAACGGCGGGAAACCACGCAGGTCCCCGAGCTGGTCGATCCGATCCGGAAGACCGTGCTCGCGGCGCCACGACCGGTAGAACGGCACCTCGGCGATGCAGTACGTCCACACCTCGTTGAAGCGTCGTACCTGGTGCCGTTCGATCCGCGTCCGGTCCCGTGCCTCGTCGTACAGGGCGACCTTCCGCGCCAGCGCTTGGTGACGGGCACGCAGGACTGCTCGACCAAGCCAGGAACGGTCCACTTGGCCTACACCTCTCAGTCGATGTCAGGGTTGATGGGGGATCGCACGGGCCGACGCTCAGGGGTCGAGGGGCCTGCGTCCGAGCAGGTAGATGTCCGAACAGAGAGTGGGTCGGCTACGAAGCACCCGGTCCACCACTGGGGTCAACGTCCGGACGAGCGGATGGGCGTGGCCGCGGCCCAGCCAGTTGCGACCGATGATCCGCAC
The DNA here is from genome assembly GCF_040302185.1 of Micromonospora sp. NPDC127501. Lineage (NCBI taxonomy): Bacteria > Bacillati > Actinomycetota > Actinomycetes > Micromonosporales > Micromonosporaceae > Micromonospora > Micromonospora sp. NPDC127501. The sequence goes on from NZ_JBEORJ010000003.1 coordinate 333,597, forward strand.
GCTCGTCAGCCTCATGTCCCGAGCTATGTACCGCAGGTCGTCGACGTCGGGTTCCCGCACGTGGCCGCGAAAGTGCGGGCGCTCATACCAGTCGGCCATGGACGACCACTTGCCACGCCCCAACGGGACGGTCACACGTTTGCGGAGGTTGACGCAGTTGGGTACGCCGAGCAGGAACCATCCGCCGGGGCGCAGCGCCGTCGTCACCTCAGCGAACAGACGCTTCGGTGAGCTGTGCCAGTGCTCCATGCTGTCGAAGGTGGTGATGACGTCCATCGAGCCGGGCGCCAGGCCCAGTCCATCCCGGACGACGTCGCGGACCTCGATCTTGACGCCGACACCGCGATGCAGGTCGAGCAACTCGTCGGTACGGGTTTCATTCCCGGGGTCGGCGAAGTCGTCGATCAGGGTGACGGACATCCCCGCTGCGGCGCACCCGACCGAGAAGAGCCCTGTCCCGCCTCCGATGTCGGCAACCGCCCCGGCGGGCACGAGCCCGGACACCAGCCCGATATGGAACGTCTGCCGCTCCACCTCATGCTCGAGTGCTGCCCGCCACTCCGGCGGGTAGCGCGTGGCCAATCTCCGCAGTTCCTGCCTGATGGCGTCTGCCTGCATGCTGCTTCCCTTCTGAACCGATGCTGCTCCTGTCCGTCAAACGAAGCAGCACGAACACTGGTACCGCCGAAACCGCGTGCTGAATGACGGCGATCATCGAATCGGGGTAGGTGCTGGACCACAGCAGAGGGCCGGCGAGCGTGAAGCAGAGCGCGGCAAGGCGCATCGGACCGGGCGCTCCGCCGACCCGCAGCAGCAGCACCATGAGGGCCGACCACAGCCCGTAGTAGGCGATGACCGCCCACGGTCCGTCGAGGAAGTACACGTTGCCCAAGGCCAGGAAGCTGTAGGCCGAGGTGGCACTGCTACCGAGGTACTGATTGATCTCCACTCCGGTGGAGATGGTGGGTCGGTCGGTGTCGAGCACCCTGGGCACCAGCCCGTACCGGAGGTAGTCCACCGGACCGGGCTGTGGCAGGTCCACCGGGACCCGGTGGTGGGCTACTGCCGACATCTGGAGGTCCAGCCGGAGGCGGTCCTCGGCGGTGACCTGCTCGGACACACTGACCCCACCGCTCTGGCGGATGTCGTTGCGCAACTCGAATAGGGTGGGCCAGGCAAGGGCGACCACCACCGCGGCAACCGCGAGGTAGCGGGCCCGGATGACTCCGGAGATGGCGCCAGCCGCCGCCACGAATGAGATGAACCCGAGCAGGGGCGCGGCACGGGCTGTCATGACGACGAGAAGCGCCTGGGTCAGCGCCAGCGCGAGCAGCCAGCCACCAACCCTCCGCGTGCTGGCACGGCCGCCCAGGGTGGACGCGATCAGCAGAGCGACGGCAAGCGTCGACCAGCCGGAGACCAGAGCGGTGAGACTGCCGAGTGGTGAGTCGGGGAGGCCCCCGGAGACCTGCGTGAAGATGGTTCCACGCCCGACCACTGCACCGGTCAGATCCGCGACGATGCTGGCCACGGCGACGCAGCGAGCGACGGCGTAGATGCGCGGATGACCGTTCACCGCCCGTACGCCGCGAGCCCAGCCGAGCGCTGAGCCACGCAGCGGCAGCGCGGCCGTTTCGACCAGCAGACTGCCCGCCAGTGCCAGTCCGACCAGACGCATCAGAAATCCGAGGTCGGGATTCTCGTACACCACAGCCATCGGAAGGATGAACAGCACGTACGGTGCGAGCACCACCAGGCTGACCGGATAGCACCGGAAGATTCGTGCGGCCCACGGTCCGGCCGAGCCCGAGCCGGCGCCCACGCCGTCGCGCCCAATTGGACGCCGAGCCGGCGCTGCGGGAGGGCTGAGCACTCCGGCACCCCTCACCGCGCCACCCGTGCCCAGCAGGATCCGTCGTTCATTCGACGAGTTAAGACCATCTCACCCATAAAACACACGAGAGCACCATAGCTGGGCGAAACGGACAGCAACCGAGAAGTCGCCCAGAAGCGGTTGACACCCCCCTGCCAAGCTGCGGCTGATGTCACGGCAGGACATCACAACTGGCACCGGCACCGACACGGCCAGTCACCTCTCGCCCATCGACCTATTGACACCGATAACGCCGCACCGAAGGCTCGCGCCTACAGGTCCTTCACCCAAGGAGGCGCGATGAGACCGAGACGACTGGCGATCGCCGGCGTGGTCACCCTGCTCGGCGCACTGGCACTGACCCCACCGGCCAGCGCGCGGCCGCCGTCCGACCCGGGCGTCCGCGACGGCCTGGAGGTGTACGTCGGCACTGTCGACGCGAAACAGCGGGAGCAACTGCGCGCGGCGGGGGTCGACCTCGGTCACGACGCGAAGGTGGACGCGTCCGGCCGCACGACGGTCGAGACGGTCCTCAGCCGACGGCAGGCGAAGCGGTTGACCGACAAGGGCGTACCGCTGTCGGTGAAGAAGGTGCGAGGCAAGGACGCGTCGCAGGCGCTGCGGGAGCAGGCCGCAGCCGGCTGGACGAGTTTCCGTCCCTACGGTGAGCCGGGCGGCCTGCGAGACGAGCTGAACGCCACCGCGGCCCGGTATCCCAAGCTGACCAAGGTGGAGACGATCGGTCGCAGCCAGCAGGGGCAGCCGATCGTCGCCGTGAAGGTCACCAAGAACGCGCGGACCGTCGCGGACGGCCGGCGACCGGCGGTGCTCTACGCCGGTGCGCAGCACGCCCGCGAGTGGATCACGCCGGAGATGACCCGCCGGCTGATGCATCACGTGCTGGGCAGCTACGGAACCGACCGGGAGATCACCCGACTGCTGGACACGACCGAGCTGTGGTTCCTGCCGGTCGCCAACCCGGACGGCTACGACTTCACGTTCACCCCCGGCAACCGTTTGTGGCGCAAGAACCTGCGGGACAACAACGGCGACGGGCAGCTCGGCTCGGGCGACGGCGTCGACCTCAACCGCAACTTCAGCTACAAGTGGGGGTACGACAACGAGGGCTCGTCGCCGGAGCCGAACAGCGAGACCTACCGGGGCCCGGGCCCCAACTCCGAGCCGGAGACCAAGGCCCTGGACCGGCTCTTCAAGCGGGTCGGGTTCGAGTTCTTCGTCAACTACCACTCGGCGGCAGAACTACTGCTCTACGGCATCGGCTGGCAGGTGAGCACCCCCAGCCCGGACGACGAGATCTACAAGGCGATGGTCGGGGACGACGCGCACCCGGCGGTGCCCGGCTACGACCCGGACATCTCGGCGGAGCTGTACACCACAAACGGTGACACCGACAGTCACGCCACCGTCAGGTACGGCACGCTGGGCTTCACCCCGGAGATGTCCACCTGCGAGGCCGCCTCGGCCGTCGACCCGGACGACCAGTGGCGCCCCGAGGACTGCGTCAGCGGTTTCATCTTCCCTGACGACGAGGCGCTGATCGCTGGCGAGGTGAGCAAGAATCTGCCGTTCGCGTTGGCCGTGGCCCGGTCGGCGGCGGACCCCGACGAGCCGGTCTCGGTGGTCGGTCGGAGCACTCCGGACTTCGTGGTCGACGCCTTCGACACCTCGTACGGGCGCACCCAGCAGGTCGCCTCGATCACCCGTCGGGCGCTGAGGAACGTGCGGATGCACTACACGGTCAACGGTGGGCGGCCGAAGACGGTCGCGGTCCGCGAGTGGCGCGGCGGCGAGCGGTACGGCGACACACACGACGACTACTACGCCGAGCTACGGGGCACGGTCAGCGGCGCGAAGCCGGGCGACCGGGTGGAGGTCTGGTTCACCGGGAACAAACCGCGTGCCGGGGTGGTGGCCAGCGAACACTTCACCTATCGGGTGCACAACGACGTCGGCGGCGACGTGCTGGTCCTCGCGGTGGAGGACGTCACCGGCGTCAGCCCGGCGCAGACCGGTACCACCGCGAAGTACGCCGACGAGGTCGCGGCGTCGCTGGGCGCAGCCGGGCGCAGCAGTGACGTGTACGACTTCGACGCGATGGGCCGCAGGGCGCCGCACCCGCTCGGCGTGCTGTCGCACTACCAGGCGGTGGTGTGGGAGACCGGCGACGACGTGATCCTGCGCTCCCCCGGTCAGGTGGCCGGCACGACGGCCAGGGCGGCACTGGAAACCGAGCTGGCCGTTCGGGACTACCTGAACGAGGGCGGCAAGTTGCTGGTCAGCGGCCAGTACGCGTTGTTCGCGCAGGGCGCCAACGGTTCGTACGTCTATCACCCGGACGCGCCACCGGAGTGCACCGACGCCGAGGCCGCCAGCTGTCTGCCGTTGTTGAACGACTTCCAGCAGTACTGGCTGGGCGCGCACACCTACGTCAGCGACGGCGGAACCGGCCCGGACGGGGAGCCGTTCCCGGTCGCCGGGACCGACGCGGCGTTCACCGGCTTCGACGGGCAGCTGAACGCATCCGGCTCGGCGGAGAACCAGGCGCACACCGCGTCGTTCCTGACCACGTCGAGCTTCCTGCCGCCGGACGAGTTCCCGCAGTTCGCCAGTTCCGCGCCGGTGGGCTGGACGCGACCGGGCGGCGCGCCGTTCGATCCGCGTACGGGTGAGTGGTACCTGTACAGCGGGCAGACCGACGAGTCGTACAAGCGGCTCACGCGCACGGTGGATCTCACCGGGGCGAGCAGCGCAGAGTTGCGCTTCTTCACCTCCTACGAGATCGAGCAGGACTGGGACTTCATGTTCGTCGAGGCGCACGAGGTGGGTAGCGACGACTGGACGACCCTGCCGGACGCCAACGGCAAGACCAGCACGGTCACCGGGGACAGCTGCGCCGAGGGTTGGGTGGAGCAGTTGCACCCGTTCCTCGCGCACTACCAGGGCGCGGACTGCTCCCCCACCGGGAGCACCGGCAGCTGGAACGCGGCGAGCGGGTCGTCGGGAGGCTGGAAGGAGTTCGTGGCCGACCTGTCGGGCTACGCCGGTAAGCAGGTCGAGGTATCGATCACGTACGCCTCGGACTGGAGCACCCAGGGTCTCGGCGTCTTCCTGGACGACGCCCGGGTGCTGGCCGACGGGTCGACCGTGGCGGAGACCTCGTTCGAGTCGGCCGACCTGGGTGGCTGGACGGTGGCCGGCCCGCCGCCCGGCTCCGCTGGCAACGCCAACGACTGGTCGCGCAGCCAGCAGGCGTTCGAGGAGGGCTCGGTGGTGGTCACCGGGGACACGGTGTACCTGGGCTTCGGGTTGGAGGGTCTGCCTCCGGCGGCCCGCGATGACCTGGTCGCCCGCTCGCTGACCCACCTCACCGGGCAGCCCCGCCCCTGATGGTGGCGAGGTGCGCCGACGGTTCGCGGACCGTCGGCGCACCTTCGCTGTACGCCGGGTACGGTCGCCGCCGATGTGGTGAGCTGTACGGGTGTCGGGGCTGGGACTTGTGCTGCACCCCACCCGGGATGTCACCGAGGTGGTCGGGATCATCGAACGGTGGGCGAAGCGTCACCACAAGACGCTGATGGTGCGCGAGGAGGACCAGCACCGCGTCTCGTCCTGCATCGTGCCGGTGCCGGCGGACGAGGTGGCGGCCCGCGCCGACGCCTTGATCAGCGTCGGCGGCGACGGCACCATGTTGGGTGCGCTGCGATCCGCCGTCCTCGACCCGAAGCCGGTGCTCGGCGTACACCTGGGTCGTGTGGGTTTTCTCGTCGAGATCGAGCCGCCGGAGCTTCCTGAGGCGCTGAGCCGGTTGCTGTCGAAGGAGTTCACCATCGAGTCGCACGCCTGCCTCGCCTGCGACGTGTGTGGCGACGACGTGGTGGCGTTCAACGACATCGCGCTGGTGCGCCAGCCCGGCTCCGGCTTCGTCAACGTCACACTCGCCATCGACGGCCAGCAGTACGGCTACTACCGGTGCGACGCCGTGGTGGTCAGCACCCCGATCGGCTCCACGGCGTACAGCTACGCCGCCGGCGGCCCGCTGATCTCCCCGGCGGCGGACTCGATGGTGATCACGCCGGCGGCGCCGATGGCCGGCATCTCCCGGTCGGTGGTGCTCTCACCGAGCGAGAAGATCCGGCTGGAGCTGGAGCCCGACTCGTCGCCGGTGGTGGTGGAGATGGACGGGTTGGTGTTCCGCGACCCGGCCACCGAGGGAGCGGTGGAAATCAACTACCGCCGCAACGCCGGCCTGGTGGTGCGCTTCGACCCGCTGCGCTACCAGGAACGCAACCAGTTGAAGATGACGCTGCTCGACCTGCCGTTCCTCCCCGAGCAGCTGCGCGAACTGCTCCCCGAGGAGCTGCGCCGCACCCAGCGGGAAATACCTCCGCCCTGCTGACCCGCCCCCAACCTCATCCTGTTGATCAAAGGGCTCAGGCCTGGGCCAGGACCGAGTCCACCAGGTTCTTGGCTTCTTCCTGGATTTTCTTGAGGTGGTCGGGGCCTTGGAAGGACTCGGCGTAGATCTTGTAGACGTCCTCGGTGCCGGAGGGCCTCGCGGCGAACCAGCCGGACTCGGTGCTGACCTTGAGGCCGCCGATCGCCGCGCCGTTACCAGGTGCGGTGGTCAGCGTCGCGGTGATCGGTTCACCGGCGAGCTCGGTCGCGGTGACCTGCTCCGGGGAGAGCTTGCCGAGCACGGCCTTCTGCTCCCGGGTGGCCGGGGCGTCGATCCGGGCGTACGCGGGCGCGCCGAAGCGTTCGGCCAACTCCGCCCAGTGCTCGCTCGGGCTGCGGCCGGTGGTGGCCTGGATCTCGGCGGCGAGCAGGCAGAGCAGCAGGCCGTCCTTGTCGGTGGTCCAGGTCGAGCCGTCGCGCCGCAGGAACGACGCCCCGGCGCTCTCCTCGCCACCGAAGCCGACAGCGCCGTCCAGCAGGCCGGGTACGAACCACTTGAAGCCGACCGGCACCTCGAGCAGCGGCCGACCCAGGTCGGCGGCGACCCGGTCGATCATCGACGAGGAGACCAGGGTCTTACCCACCGCGGCGGCCGGCCCCCACTCGGTGCGGGTGCGGAAGAGGTGACGAATCGCCACGGCCAGGTAGTGGTTGGGGTTCATCAGCCCGGCGTCCGGGGTGACGATGCCGTGCCGGTCGGCGTCGGCGTCGTTGCCCGTGGAGATCTGGTAGTCGGCCCGCGCGGCGATCAGCGACGCCATCGCGTTCGGCGAGGAGCAGTCCATCCGGATCTTGCCGTCGCCGTCCAGGGTCATGAACCGCCAGGTCGGGTCGACCGTCGGGTTGACCACGGTCAGGTCCAGGCGGTGCCGCTCGGCGATCTCGCCCCAGTACGCCACGCTCGCCCCGCCCAGCGGGTCCGCGCCGATGCGGATCCCCGCGTCGCGGATGGCGTCGACGTCGATCGCGGCCGGCAGGTCGTCGACGTAGTTGGCGAGGAAGTCGTACTCCCCGGTGGTGTCGGCGGCCCGCGCCCGCGCGTAGGTGATCCGGCGGACCTCCTTGAGCCCGGCGGCGAGGATGGCGTTGGCCCGGTCCTGGATCCACCGGGTCACGTCGGTGTCGGCCGGCCCACCGTTGGTGGGGTTGTACTTGAAACCGCCGTCGTCGGGCGGGTTGTGCGACGGGGTGATGACGATGCCGTCGGCGAGCCCGCTGGTCCGCCCACGGTTGTGCGTGAGGATCGCGTGCGACAGCGCCGGGGTCGGGGTGTAACCGTCGCGGCTGTCCACCAGCACGGTGACCCCGTTGGCCGCGAGCACCTCCAGGGCGTCCACCGCGGCCGGCGCGGAGAGCGCGTGGGTGTCCCGGGCGAGGAAGAGCGGCCCGTCCAGCCCCTGCTCGCGCCGGTAGTCGCAGAGCGCCTGGGTGACCGCGAGGATGTGGTCGGAGTTGAACGCGTTGCGCAGGCTGGAGCCGCGGTGGCCGGAGGTGCCGAAGGAGACCTGCTGGGCCGGGTCCGCGGGATCCGGATGCTCGGCGTAGTAGGCGGTCACCAGGCGCGGCACGTCGACCAGGTCGGCGGGCTCGGCGGGCTGGCCGGCACGGGGGTGGGTCACTGCGGGATCCTCCTCGGGGAGTGCCTCTCGGTCACGGCACGACCTTCTGGCCCTTGCCGATCACCACGATGCCGTTGTCGGAAACGGTGTAGCGCTGCCGGTCCTTCTCCAGGTCGACGCCGATCTCGACGCCCTCCGGGACGAACACGTTCTTGTCCAGGATGGCCCGCCGGACCACCGCGTGCCGGCCGATCTCCACACCCTCCATCAGCACCGAACCCTCGACGTGCGCCCAGGAGTGCACCCGCACCTTCGGCGAGACGATCGAGTTCTCCACCAGCGAGCCGGAGATCACCACACCCGGGGAGACCATCGAGCCGACCGCCCGGCCGACCCGCTCACCCCACTGGTGCACGAACTTCGCCGGCGGCCACGGCGGCTGCTCGGTGTAGATCGGCCAGTCGAAGTTGTACATGTTGAAGACGGGGTGCACGTTGATCAGATCCATGTGCGCGTCGTAGAACGAGTCGAGCGTCCCCACGTCCCGCCAGTAGCCGCGATCACGGTCGGTGCTGCCCGGAACCTCGTTGTCGCGGAAGTCGTAGACGTTGGCCTCGCCGCGTTCGACGAGCATCGGGATGATGCTGCCGCCCATGTCGTGCTTGCTGGACTTGTCTTCGGCGTCGCGCTCGACCGCCTCGCAGAGCGCCCGGGTCGTGAAGACGTAGTTGCCCATCGAGGCGTAGATCTCATCCGGCGCGTCGGGCAGACCGACCGCGTCGGTGGGCTTCTCGCGGAACGCCCGGATCCGCTTGCCGTCCTCGCCGACCTCGATGACGCCGAACTGGTCGGCCATCGACAGCGGCTGCCGGATGCCGGCCACGGTCACCGCCGCACCGGAGGCGATGTGGTCCTCCACCATCTGCCGCGGGTCCATCCGGTAGATGTGGTCGGCGCCGAAGACGATCACGTAGTCGGGCTGCTCGTCGTTGATCAGGTTGAAGCTCTGGTAGATGGCGTCGGCCGAGCCGGCGAACCACCACGGGCCACGACGCTGCTGCGCCGGCACCGGGGTGACGTAGTTGCCGAGCAGCGTGGACATCCGCCAGGTCTTGGTGATGTGTCGGTCGAGGGAGTGGGACTTGTACTGGGTCAGCACGACGATCTTGAGATAGCCGGCGTTGGCCAGGTTGGAGAGGACGAAGTCGACCATGCGGTACATCCCGCCGAACGGGACGGCCGGCTTGGCCCGGTCCGTGGTGAGTGGCATCAGGCGCTTGCCCTCCCCACCCGCCAGGACGATCGCGAGCACCTTGGCAGCCATGCCCCGACGCTATCCACCCTCGCCCCACTTCACCACTCGTACGGGGAGTCTTCTGCACTAGGGTGCGGGGTCATGACGGAACCCATCCCGCTGCGCGTCGATCTGCTCACCCGCGAGTACCCACCGGAGGTCTACGGCGGCGCGGGCGTGCACGTCGAGTACCTGGCTCGGGAGTTGCGCCGCCTCGCCGACGTACGGGTGCACTGCTTCGGCCTGCCGCGCACCGAGCCGGGCGTCACCGCGTACGCCGAACCGCCGGGCCTGACCGGCACGAACGCCGCGCTGCGCACGATGGGCGTGGACCTGGAGATGGCCGCCGGCGCGGCCGGCGCCGACGTGGTGCACAGCCACACCTGGTACGCGAACCTGGCCGGCCACACCGCGAAACTGCTGCACGGGGTGCCGCACGTGGTGACCGCGCACAGCCTGGAGCCACTGCGTCCGTGGAAGGCCGAGCAGCTCGGCGGCGGATACGCGCTCTCCTCCTGGATCGAGCGCACCGCGATGGAGGCGGCCGACGCCGTGATCGCGGTCAGCGGCGGCATGCGCAACGACGTGCTCACCGCGTACCCGCAGATCGACCCCGACCGGGTCCGGGTGGTCTACAACGGCATCGACACCATTCAGTACGCGCCGGACCAGGGCACCGAGGTGCTCGACCGGCTCGGCGTCGACCCGTCCCGCCCCAGCGTGGTCTACGTGGGCAGGATCACCCGGCAGAAGGGGCTCCCGTACCTGTTGCGGGCCGCCCGGGAGTTGCCGGCGGACACCCAGCTCGTCCTGCTCGCCGGCGCGCCGGACACCGCCGAGATCGCCGCGGAGGTGGAGGAGCTGGTCGCCGAGTTGCGGGCCAACCGCTCCGGCGTGGTCTGGGTGGCCGAGATGCTGCCCAAGCCCGAGGTGATCCAGGTGCTCACGCACGCCACCGTCTTCGTCTGCCCGTCGGTCTACGAACCGATGGGCATCGTCAACCTGGAGGCGATGGCCTGCGAGACGGCCGTGGTGGCGACCGCGACCGGCGGCATCCCCGAGGTCGTGGCCGCCGACGAGACCGGCCTGCTGGTGCCGATCGAGCAGGCCACCGACGGCTCCGGCACCCCACTGGACCCGGACCGCTTCGTGGCCGACCTGGCGGCCGCGATCAACACGCTGCTCGCCGACCCGACGCGTACCGAGCGGTTCGGCCTGGCGGGCCGGCGGCGTGCGGTGGAGCACTTCTCCTGGGACGCCATCGCCCGGCAGACGCTCGACGTCTACCGCTCGCTGCTGGTGCGGGGGTCCTGACGGGGAACGCCGCTGGACCGGCGGTGCCGGTAACTAGATCAAGCTGCCGAGCCACAGGCCGAGCGCGGCCAGCACGAGGCTGGCGCAGAGGCTGCCGAGCACGTTGAAGGCCTCGACGGCGGCGTTCTTGCGCAGCAGTCCCAGGGAGTGCCATTCCTCGGTGGAGAAGGTGGTGTACGCGCCGAGGAAGCCGACGCCGACGATCGTGGCGAAGTCCTGCGCGCCGGCGGCGGTGTGTTTCACCGCGTAGCCGGTGACGATGCCGAGCACGAAGGCGCCGGAGACATTGATCAGGAAGGTGCTCGCCGGGAAGGACTTGCTGGGCCCGGTGGACCGCGCGCTCCACCACGGCTTCACCAGCGCGTCCACCCCGGCTCGGGACAGCGCACCCAGCCCGCCGGCCAGGAACACTCCGATGCCCACCCACATCACGCACCCCTTCCCGCCGGGTGCCCCACCCGCAGCTCCGCCAGACGGGCGCCGAGCGCCGCCGCGATCACCCCGCCGACGATCGACACGACGAGGTAGGCGATGCCTATTCCGCTGCGCCGCGCCCCGATGAGTTGGTCAGCCTCGACGATGAAGTGCGACCAGGTCGTGAACCCTCCGATGAGTCCGGTCGACAGAAACGGCTTGCCCCACGGGCCCGGCAGCCGGTGTGCCGCGAGCAGCGTCATCACGGCGCCGAGAGCGAAGGCACCCACCATGTTGATCACGAAGGTGACCCAGGGGAAGTCAGGTGGTGTGGACGGGGCGAGGCCGAGCCCCAGCAGGTAACGCAGGGTGGCACCGATGCCACCGCCGACGACGATCGCGAGGATTGTCGTTCGCCCATTCACTCACCGTCGTCCTCCCCTGACGCCCCGGCTGGGCAGCCCTCACCCGTACGGTCGACGCCCGCTGATCTCCCCGACGCCCTGGGACAGGGCTCAGATCGCCGTTCCAGGCGGAGATTTGAGCAACGAGGTCGCCTGCGCGGGATGACCGGCGTGCCCGTTGCGGAGCGCGCTGGCCGCGATGCGGATCAGGTCGATATTGACGCCGGCAGCGCCACTGGGGTCGTCCACCCTCAGTTTCACGTCGAGGCTCACCACCGTTTCGCCCCAACCCTGCGCCTCGATGTTGAGGTGCGCCACCTTCTGTGATCGGAGGTGTGGCAGGTAGCCGAGCGGAGCCACCTCGACCTTGTCGGCGTCCGGCAGGGCGTTGAGCTTGGACTGCTTCTTGGTGTTGGGGTTCTCGACCAGGTTGCGGAAGTCCTCGGTGCCGCCCAGATTGACCTGGTAGGAGCTGACCAGCGTGAGGCCCCGCTCCTGGAGTAACCGCAGCAGCGCGTTGTGCACCACGGAGGTGCCGAACTGGCTGGCCAGGTCATCTCCGAGCAGCGGCAGACCGGCCGCCTCGAAGCCGCTCAGCACCTGCGGATCGCGGGCGACCGGGTCGGCGGTGGTGTTGATGAAGGCGACGCCCGCCGTGCGCGCCGCCTCGGCGTACGCCCGGGCGACCTCCGGTCGGCCACTGGGGGCCGAGTAGAGCAGCACCTCCGACCCGGCCAGTGCCGCCGTCACCCGTTGCACCTCGCTCGCGTCGACGAGGCCCTTCGTGACCGGCACACCCGCGCTCGGCAGGTCGCAGTTCAGCCGAGGGAAGTTGTTGGGCGCCAGGAAGATCGCCTCGGTCAGGTCCCGACCGACCTTTTCCGCGGAGGTGGCGAAGGCCGCCACGACGTCGATGTCCCCCACCCCGAGGCCGTCGATCATCGGCCTGCGGATTCCGACCAGACTGCCGCTCTGGCGGTAGAGAGCAAGCCCCTGCACCAGTGCCGAGGTGTTGTTACCGACACCGACAACCGCGACTTTCACCCGTTCGATCATGGCCGGAGGCTACGGCACCTCCGGTGTGGTGCTCCGCCCCTGCGGGACCATCATCGACGCCGGTCGTCCAGCTTGGCGGCGACGGGCATCCGGAGTTCATCCCACCGGCCTGGCTCAACCCCGACCGGCTCCCCCGCCGCAACCACTACCACCGGCGCAGATAGCCAACGACGCCGCTGCCGGCAGCCCGATCGCGGGGCGCACGTCACGTGACGTGGAGGGTGGCGGCGAGCTGGGCCAGTTCGGGCGGCGCCAGGGCAAGGGGTCGTTCGTGGCACCGAACCCGCCGGCCTGACTCCCTGGGCCACCGCTCGGAGGTATTCGCTCGACGCTGGGTTGACCGGCCGCCACGATGTGGGGCCATGGCCGACGACGGGTTGAGACATCTCCTCGAGACGTGGGCGGACGTCGATCCGGCGCGGTACCCGTTCGACCCGGGCGAGATGTCGGTGGCGGTCCGGACGTTGGTCCCTCCGCCGCCTGCCCGGCCGACCTTCGGTGAGGGTGGGTGGGTCGGATTTTCCGAGGCCTCCGCCTGGGTCGACTCCGTCAGCGTGCTCCTGTCCGACCGGTACGGCCCGTGGGCCGACCACTGGTACTCGGGGCCCTGGGAGAGGGAGCAGTTGGGCTTCGTGACCGATCGCATCCCGACGTCGGCTGACGCTCCTGCGTTCGTCGCCGATTCGTTGCTGGCCTGGCGGCGCTGGTTGGAGAGCCTCGCTGAGCGTTTCGACCGCATTCTGCCGTCGCTCTCTCCGACGCGGGCCGCCAGTGCGGCGGATGCCGTCGCCGCCTGGGAGGCCGCCGTCGCGCAGCTGATGACGTTTGCCGCCGCCCCCGTCGTCGACAACGAAGGCTGGCCGGGGTGGTGTGATGTCACACTGCGGTGGTTCCTCACCGCCGCCGGCATACCGGCGGAACGAGCGCAGGCTGTGGTCGACGGAGCGCTCAGACGGTTCGGCTGGTGGGCGCCGCTGACCGCGGTGGAGATCGGCGAGGTCGCCGAGCGGGTCGCCCGCGACGTGCTCAGCCCCACCGGGATCGCGCCGGCCGACCGAGTCGACAACTGGCCCGACACCTGGCCGGACGGTTGGCCGTCCTGGCGGGCGTCGAACACCGCCCCGGGCGCGGGGCCGCCGTCCGACCACGGGCACCACAGGTGATCTCACCTCGGCGCAGCCCGAAGATCCGCACAACGTCGGGGACGTTGCTGCGTCGACCACGCCTCTGGGCAGCAACGTCCCCGAAAGTGCGCGGATCGTGCCGCGCGTTCCCAGGTGTGGGGCGGACCGGCCGGCTTGGCCGCGCGCGAACGGATCTCGCGCAGTAGGTTGGCGGGGTGACTGGACGGTTCCCGATCGAAGACGTCTCCCCCGTCGTCTCGTGCGGGCGATACCCGGCCAAGGCGGTGGTCGACGAACCGGTTCCGGTGTCGGCGCGCGCCTACCGGGAGGGGCACGACGCGCTGGGCTGCAACGTGGTGTGGGCTGGTCCGGACGGCGCGAGCCGGCCGTTCACCCGGATGCGCCCTGGCGAGCCCGGCCAGGACCGCTGGCACGCCACCATCACACCGGACGCCGTCGGCTCGTGGACCTTCTCCGTGGAGGCATTCCAGGACCCGTACCTGACCTGGCAGAACGCGGTGACCAAGAAGATCGCCGCCGGGCAGGGGCCGGAGGACCTGGCCAACGACCTGGCCGAGGGCGCGCGGGTGCTCGCGGCCGCCCGGGGCCTCGTGCCGACCGCCGACCGGCCCCGGGTCGCCGACGCGCTCACCGCGCTGGTCGACACCGATTTGCCGCTGGCGCAGCGGGTCGACAGGGCGCTGGGCCTGGCCGACCTGCTCTGGGACCACCCGGTCCGGGAGCTGGTCACCGCCGGTGACACGTACTCGATCTGGGTTGACCGCAAGCGGGCGCTCTACTCGGCCTGGTACGAGTTCTTCCCCCGCTCCGAAGGGGCGGTGGGTGGCCGGTCCGGCACCTTCGCGACCGCCACCGAGCGGCTGCCAGGGGTGGCCGCGATGGGCTTCGACGTGCTCTACCTGCCGCCGATCCACCCGATCGGCCGGGTCAACCGCAAGGGCCGCAACAACGCGCTGACCGCCGGGCCGACCGACGTGGGCTCGCCGTGGGCGATCGGCGCCGCCGAGGGCGGCCACGACACGATCCACCCCGACCTGGGTACGCCGGCGGACTTCCGGGCCTTCATCCAGGCGGCGGCGGCACAGGGCCTGGAAGTGGCGATGGACCTGGCGTTGCAGTGCGCGCCGGACCACCCGTGGGTCGCCGAGCACCCGGAGTGGTTCACCACCCGGGCCGACGGCAGCATCGCGTACGCGGAGAACCCGCCGAAGAAGTACCAGGACATCTACCCGGTCAACTTCGACAACGACCCGGAGGGCATCCGGGCCGAGGTGCTGCGGGTGGTGCTGCACTGGGTCGGCGAGGGAATTCGGATCTTCCGGGTGGACAACCCGCACACCAAGCCGTTCGACTTCTGGCACTGGCTGATCGCCGAGGTCAAGGCGGTCGACCCGGACGTGCTGTTCCTGGCCGAGGCGTTCACCCGGCCGGCCATCATGCACGGCCTCGGCAAGATCGGCTTCACCCAGTCGTACACCTATTTCACCTGGCGCACGACGGCGGCCGAGATGCGGGCGTACTGCGAGGAGCTGATCGAGGCGGCCGACTACATGCGGCCGAACTTCTGGCCGAACACCCCGGACATCCTGCACGAGTCGTTGCAGCACGGCGGCCCGCCGATGTTCAAGATCCGGGCGGTGCTGGCCGCGCTGCTCTCCCCCTCCTGGGGCCTGTACGCGGGCTACGAGCTGTTCGAGCACGTGGCCCGACCGGGCGCCGAGGAGTACCTGGACAACGAGAAGTACGAGCTGCGACCACGGGACTGGGCCGGCGCCGAGGCGCAGGGCCGCTCGCTGGCGCCGTTCCTGGCCACCCTCAACCGGGTACGCCAGCACAACCCGGCCCTGCACCAGCTCCGCAACCTGCGCTTCCACGAGATCGACAACCCGGCGCTGCTCTGCTGGTCCAAGCACGACCCGGAGACCGGCAACACGGTCATCGTGATCTGCTCGTTCGACCCGCGCGTCGTGCAGTGGGGCAACACCACCCTCGACATGCCGGCGCTCGGCTTCGACTGGCACGAACGGTTCACGGTGCACGACGAGCTGACCGGCACCAGTTACGACTGGGGTCAGCGCAACGCGGTACGGCTCGACCCGTACCTGCAACCCGCGCACGTGTTGACAGTGCGTCGCCCGACCCCGCCGACCCAGCCGCAGCCGGCCGGCGCCGAGCCGGCCGACCTCACCGTCGCCGAGGTGCCGGACGATCTCTCCGGCGGCACCGCGCCGACGACCCCGGCCACGAAGACCCCGGCCACGACGACCCCGGCCACGAAGACCCCGGCCACGAAGATTCCGGCCACGACGACCCCGGCCACGGTGGCGTCCCGGCTGTCCGCCGCCCGCTCGTCCCGTTCCGCGCCGACCGCTCCCGCCCCGAAGGACGCCCGATGGACCAGCTGATCTCCGGCGCGACGCACGACCCGCACGCGCTGCTCGGCGCACACCCCGCCGACTCCTCCACCACGATCCGCACGATGCGCCGGGGCGCCGGGGACGTCGCGCTGCTCGTCGGCGACGAGCGGTACCCGATGAAGCGAGTGCACGACGCGGGCGTCTTCGAGGCGCAGGTCGACGGCACCGTGCTCGACTACCGGGTGGAGGTCGACGGCACCGCCCACGACGACCCGTACCGCTACCCGCCGACCCTCGGCGAGCTGGACCTGCACCTGATCCGCGAGGGCCGGCACGAGCGACTGTGGGAAGCGCTCGGTGCCCGGGTCTTCGACGAGGGCGTGGCGTTCAGCGTCTGGGCGCCCAACGCCCGTGGGGTGCGGGTGATCGGCGACTTCACCGGCTGGGGCCCCGACGACGGCTGGCCGATGCGGTCGCTCGGCTCCAGCGGGGTGTGGGAGCTGTTCGTCCCCAACGCCCGGGCCGGGGCCCGCTACAAGTACCGGGTGCTGGGCGCCGACGGGCAGTGGCGGGACAAGGCCGACCCCCTCGCGGCGTACGCCGAGGTGCCGCCGGCCACCGCCTCGGTGGTGCACCACTCGACGTACCGGTGGGACGACGCGGACTGGCTGGCCCGGCGGGCCGAACGGCAGCCGCACCAGGAACCGATGAGCGTCTACGAGGTGCACCTCGGCTCGTGGCGGCCCGGCCTGGGCTACCGCGAACTGGCCGAACAACTCACCGCGTACGTCACCGAGCTGGGCTTCACGCACGTGGAGTTCCTGCCGGTGATGGAGCACCCGTTCGGCGGCTCCTGGGGCTATCAGGTGACCGGCTACTACGCGCCGACCTCCCGGTTCGGCGACCCGGACGAGTTCCGCCACCTCGTCGACCGACTGCACGCCGCCGGCATCGGCGTACTCCTGGACTGGGTGCCCGCGCACTTCCCGAAGGACGAGTGGGCCCTCGCACGGTTCGACGGCACCCCGCTCTACGAGCACCCCGACCCGCGGCGCGGCGAGCACCCCGACTGGGGCACGTACGTCTTCGACTTCGGCCGCAACGAGGTACGCAACTTCCTGGTCGCCAACGCGCTCTACTGGTGCGACCAGTTCCACGTCGACGGGCTGCGGGTCGACGCCGTCGCCTCGATGCTCTACCTGGACTACTCCCGCAACCACGGCGAGTGGGCCCCGAACAAGTATGGCGGCCGGGAGAACCTGGAGGCCATCGCGCTCATGCAGGAGGTGAACGCGACCGTCTACAAGCACCACGCCGGCGTCGTCATGATCGCCGAGGAGTCGACCGCCTGGCCGGGCGTCACCCGCCCCACCGCCGACGGCGGGCTGGGCTTCGGGTTCAAGTGGAACATGGGCTGGATGCACGACACCCTGCTCTACACCTCGAAGGACCCGATCTACCGCCAGCACCACCACCACCAGCTCACCTTCTCCCTGGCGTACGCCTGGAGCGAGAACTACGTGCTGCCCATCAGCCACGACGAGGTGGTGCACGGCAAGGGCTCACTGGCCGGCAAGATGCCCGGCGACACCTGGCAGCGGTTGGCGAATGTCCGCGCGCTGCTGGCGTACATGTGGGCGCACCCCGGCAAGCAACTGCTCTTCATGGGCTCCGAACTGGCCGACGACCGGGAGTGGAGCGAGGAGCGCGGCCTCGACTGGTACCTGCTGCACGACCCGGCCCGCGCGGGTGTGCAACGACTCGTCGGTGACCTCAACCGGGTCTACCGGGAAACCCCGGCGCTCTGGGCACAGGACACCGAGCCGGCCGGGTTCCGCTGGATCGCCGGCGACGACGTCGCCAACAACACCGTGTCGTTCGTCCGGATCGCCCCGGACGGCTCGACGCTGGTGTGCGTGGCGAACTTCTCCGCCCAGCCGCTGCACGACTACCGGATCGGCCTGCCGGCCGGCGGCACCTGGCAGGAGGTGCTCAACACCGACGCGCACCACTACGGGGGGTCGGGGGTGGGCAACCTTGGCGAGGTACGGGCCGAGAACGTGCCGTGGCACGGAATGGTCGCCTCGGCGGCCCTCCAGGTCCCGCCGCTGGGCGCGGTCTGGCTGCGGCAGGGCTGAGCGGCTGACCCATCCCCCATCATCAGTTGATGCGTGGTAGTCAACCCCGCTCCGCCTCGTCGATCATGGAGTTGTGGTGGGCGACAAAGTGCCTGCATAGCACCAAATCAGGCACCACAGCTCCATGATCGACCGAGAAGCGTCGCCTTTCTCCGCGATCTTGCACTTTCTGTCGCGACATCTGGCGGCATTCGGCATATTTCGGCGACCGAAACTGCAAGATCGGCACTTGGTGGGGGCGATCCCGTCAGGCGTCAGGCCTGACGGGACGCCGCGATCGACGCCCGGTCGAGCAGTCGGACAAGGACAGGAATCTCCCGATGGAGGACGCGCTCCAATTCATCGACGACGGCGGTGAGCGTCGCCTCGGAATCGACCATCCAGCGCATCGACGTGTCGCCGAACCGAGGATCGAACCGGGTCGACCAGAGGCAGTCCGCCACCGAAGGCAGCTCACGCTTACCCGGAATGGCGCTCCGACTCCAATCCCATTTGGCACTCATAAGGAATCCGGCGTTGACGTAGAAGGGCCGCCGCGATGGGTTCGACGCGTCAGATGTCTGCACATCGACTACGAGCCAGTCGCCAAGCGGCGATCGGAGACGAAATTCACGGCCGGCGGCAGAGAACCCGTACTCAGCAAGGATTCGGCCTATTTCCCTGACCACGACGTCGATCGGTGACCGGGATTTCACACAACCAACTCCCTCGCCCCTCGTCGCCTGCTCGCGTGGTCGGATGGGACCGTAGCGCGGCACGGCAAAGTTCGCCGTGGGGCTGAGGCGGCCCGGTCATGCCGGCCGATGTCCACGAGGATTCGCTGGTCAGTTGAGGAACGCGGAGATGTCGGCGGCTATCTCGTCCGGGTATTCGCCGTTGAGGGCGTGCGAAGCGTCCGGGTAGGTCTTCACGGTGCCGTGGGTCAGGGACCGCTCCGCCAGCTTCGCGGCCTCGCCAGCGTCGTGCAGCCGGGACTTTCCCGCCATCAGGACGAGGACCGGAACGTCGACCGCGGCGAGTTGGTCCTCGGACGGCCGGGTCGGGGCGGCCAGCTTCATCACGTACGCCTGCATGCCGGCCTCGATCATCCGGGCGACCGGTACGTCCTCCACGGGGGCGCCGTTCGCCGTCCAACTGGTGAAGCTGTCGCGCCAGGATCGGGGCGCCCAACGAACGCTCACCGGGATCGACCGCAGCACCACCTCCGCTGACAGACCAGCGAAGACCAGGACCGGATCGAGCAGCACGACACTCCCCACCTTCTGCGGCCGGTGCACCGCGAGGTTCATCGCCGTCCAACCGCCGAACGACACGCCGACCAGGTGGATGGTCGGCTCGGGCAGCGCCAGCAGGACCTCGTGCAACCACTGCGCGTGCGCGGTCGTGCCCGTGATGGGGCGCTGCTGAATGCTCATACCCGGCTCACCGAGCAGGTCGACGGTGTAAACGCCGCGCAGCCGCAGCAACGACGGCAGGTTGTCCGCCCAAACCGGTGACGCCGACGCCCGGCCGGGCAAGAGCAGCAGGGGCGCCGCTGCCGGCTCGGTGCCGCCGCTGAAGTGGTAGAGCCGTACGACGCCGTATCCGGTTCGGACATCGAGCGTGCGGTCGGGGGCCGGCAACTGCGCCATCGCCTCCCGGTACGCACCGACGAAACGATCGTGGGACTCCGTCGACGTGAAGTAGCCGACGGGTGCTGGGTCGCGCAGCGCGTACGCGATCGCCACCGTGATCACCGCGAGCACTGCGGCCGCCCGGATCAGAAGGTGTCGATGCGCCCGCAGGAATCCGCCCACCCTCCGAACGACCTTCATCACCATGAGGTCAGATTACTAACCGCATGGTAGAAAATACAACCGTCAGGTCAGAGAGTGGGGTGCGAAGGGGCCGGTACGGTAAGCGGGTGCACCCGAACGACCCCACGTCAGCGCAGGTCCGCGCCGCCAAGCCACTCACGATCACCGAGCAGGCGCGACGGGCGCAACTCGTTGGCGTGACCATCGATCTGGTTGCTCGGCACGGCTATCCGGGCACCTCACTCGCCCGGATCGCGGAGGCGGCCGGCATCTCCAAGGCCGCCGTCCTCTACCACTTCCCGTCCAAGGACGCGGTCGTGCGGACCGCCTACGCCTCGGTCCTGGAGTCCCTCACCGATTACGTCGGCGCCGAGGTCGGGTCGCGATCCGGCGCGTCTGCGGTGGAGGCCTACGTCCGGTCCCTGGTCGCGTACCTGCGGGACCACCCGGACCACACCCGGATGATCGTCGAGGCGTTGAGCGAGGACACCGGCATCGGTGACACGCCGAACGCGCGCAGTCGGCGGGAGGCCGTCGCCGGTTTGATCGACGCGGCGCGGGCGGCCGGCGACTACCGGCCCAGCATCGACCCGCAGGCCACCGCCGTCATCGTGAACGGGGCCATCGACGCGATCGTGTCGGAATGCCTGGCCGACCCCGACTTCGACAGCCGCCACGCAGCCGAGGAACTGGTCACCATGCTTCGCCGGTCCCTCGGCACCGCACCGCAGGACAGAGGGTTGACCGAGATGTGAGCTGCCTGAATCGCGCCGGTCACGAGCACCAGGAGCAAGGCACCACCGAAGACCGCAACAAGCGAAACGACCACGACCACCGAAGCCAGGTGGCGGATGACGTGGTTGGCGCGCAGTACCTGAGTCAACGCGGTAAGGGCACCAGCCAGGAACGCCAGCCGCCAGGACAACACGTGCAGACGGTAGGACGCGCGACGCCAGAGTCGCAGCTCGCGGTCCCGGATCGCAGGGTCCATGGGCTCACGTCCCTCGTCGAGACGCGCAACGACGGCCCTCACCACGGCGGTTGACCCAGGCGTAGTACCTCGGGACGCCCACCACCGTCCGCAGTAGATAGAAGCCCACGCACATGAGCAGCAGGAGGACCACGCCGCGGCGCACGATGCCCAGGGCCGCCAGAGCCAGAGCCCAGATCCGCGACGCCGGGCGGCCGTACCGGCAGTCGGTGTTGCCCTTGCCGTGGCAGACCTCCCGGAATTCGACCGGCCTACTGCGGTCGCCGGGGGTGACGGTCGAGTGCCGCACCACGGTCCGCACCTCACGACCGTCGCTGGTCCGGACTGTCACCGCGCAGTGCCACCAGTAGCCGAACCCGTCACCACTCACCGGACCGACCCTGCGGCAGTCGTTGACCGTCGCCTCCGCCGGCCGCTCGGAGGGGGTCGACCTCACCATTCCCGTGCCCGGGTAGAAGCTCGCGACCGTGTCGAGCGCCAGTGTCCAGCCGACGGTGCCCGCCGCGAGGGCAACCACGACCGCGAACTGCGTCAGACGCCCCCAGAACGGCCCGCGCCGCTCGTACACGGCGATCTGCTCGCCCTGCACACGAGCGGTCTGGTCCACGTCCCCGTCGTTCAGCGCCACGCGCCGCCGTCACCGACGTCGGCCGCACCCGAATCAGCCCCGGTGATCCGAATGGCCTGCCTGATCTGCCGAACTGTCTCGTCCCGATAGGGGACGGCGTCGCGCACCTGCCAGACGAAGCCCGGGCCCGTGGGGAGGATGGCGCAAAAGGAGACGGTGTCGCCGTACCGGGAACTGATCGTCAACCGCGCGCCGGACGCGGGTTCGGCGGCCGTCACGTCCGGAAGGCTCATGGACCTGGCGCGAACCCAGGTCTCTAACGGGTTGTGGATTTTCCAGATCCGAGCTGGCGCGAAGAGCAGGCGTCTGGTGGTGAGGACGAGGAGGGCCCCGTAGGCGCTGAACACCGTTCCACCAATGGGAAAGTATCCCCGTTGGGTGAACAGGATCCGTTCGTCAGACGCCAACTGTGGCTGCGCGTATCGCACCATCCACCCCCGGTCCCGCCCGCCTGCTCGGGCGGGTCGGATGGGACCGTAGCGCAGCACGGCAACTCTCGGCCCGGCCGCTGCCGTTCCCCCGAAGCGTCGAGACGCTCCGGGGGAACAGACGCGGCTCAGAGCCGGGTGATCCGGACGGCGTCGGCTACGACGTACCCCTGGGCGCTGGTCCAGCGGCTGACCCCGACGACCTGGCGCGTCCCAGCGGCGAAGTCGTAGGTGCCCAGCACCCGCCACTGCCCGCCGCCGCTGCGCTGGTCGACGGAGGCCGTCACGGTCCCGTTCGCGGTGGCCACCAGGTGCGGCGTGGCGCTGTTGTAGCCGGGGTCGGCCGGGTACCAGACCTCGACCCGGTACGAGCCGGCGGCGGGCAGCGTCGCGCTGAACCAGGCCGGGTCACTGACCGCCTGCGGCTCGGCGAACCGGTAGTTCGTGCCGTACCGCGCGGTGAGGTACGACGAGGTGCCCCAGGTGGCGGCGGCGGTGAAGCCACCAGTTGTGGTGTTGTCCACGATCACGCTGAACGTGCCGCCGGTGCCGGTGACCACCCGCGCGTTGCTGGCCGGGCTCTCGTGGTGCAGCCGGTCCAGGGCGGTCACCAGGTACCGGTAGGTCGAGCCGGCCGCGGCGGTGGCGTCGGTGAACGTCCCGGTGCTGCCTGAGGCACGCACCGTGCCGAGCAGGTTGCGGGCGTCGGCCAGGTCGCAGGGGTCGACCGAGCCGTCGCCGGGCAGTCGGTACACGGCGTATGAGGCGGTGCTGCCGGCGGCGCCACGCTGCCAGTTCACTGTCACGCCGCCGCTGCCGCGTACCGCCGAGGTGAGGTTCGGCGCGGCGGGCGCGGCACCGCCCACCCCGGCCGGTGCCAGGGCGGGCCGGCGGTAGTGGTCGGTCGTGACCCGGGAGACGGCACCGATGCGGTCGGCGCGTACGTCCTTGGCGCTGAAGTGGATGTCGCCGAGGATCCGGGGGTAGGCGCGGTTGAGGGTCAGGTGGTCGGTGAGTTCGGCAGGGTCCTGCCAGGCGGCATCCTGCCCGGATGCCCCGGCGCGGTAGGTGGCCTGCCCGACGAGCAGCTGCACGGTGGTGCCGGTGACGGTCTCCGACCACCAGCGGACCAACTCCGCGTAGTCGGCCGCAGGGTGGCCGATCTGCCAGTAGATCTGCGGGGCGATGTAGTCGATCCAACCCTGCTTCACCCAACGTCGGGTGTCGGCGTAGATCGCGTCGTACGACTGGAGGCCGGTGGTGCGCGAGCCGAGCGGGTCGGTGCCGGCGTTGCGCCAGATGCCGAACGGGCTCACGCCGAGCTTCACCCACGGCTTCGCCGCCCGGATCTTGGCACTCATCTCCTGCACCAGCAGGTTGACGTTGTTGCGCCGCCAGTCGGTGATGGTGCTGAAGCCGGCACCGTACTGGGCGTAGGTGGTCTGGTCGGGGAAGCCCCCACCGCTGCCCGGGTACGGGTAGAAGTAGTCGTCCCAGTGGACCGCGTCGATGTCGTAGCGGTTGACGGCGTCCATCATGGCGGTCTGCACGAAGGCGCGGACGGCGGGGATGCCGGGGTTGTAGTAGAGCTGGCCGTTGTAGGCGACGGCCCAGCCCGGGTTCTTGCGGGCCGGGTGGCTGGCGGCCAGCTTGGTGAGGTCGGTGTGGGTCGCGACCCGGTACGGGTTGAACCAGGCGTGGAACTCCAGGTTGCGGGCGTGCGCCTCGGCCACCATGAAGGCCATCGGGTCGTAGCCGGGATTGCCTCCCTGGGTTCCGGTGAGCCACTGCGACCACGGCTCGTACGTCGACGGCCAGAACGCATCGGCGGCCGGGCGGATCTGCACGACAACGGCGTTCATCCGACGCTGCTTGGCCAGGTCGAGCCAACCCCGGTACTCCGCCTGTTGGGCGGCGGCGGTGAGCCCGGTGCGGCTCGGCCAGTCGATGTTGGCCACGCTGGCGATCCACATGCCCCGCAACTGCCGTTTCGGGGTGGCCGGATCTGTCACGCAGGCTGCCTGGGCGGCCACCGGCGCGGTGTCCGGCGGCGTGGCTGGGGAGGGAGGTGCGGCTGTGGGGAGGGCCGCGCCGAGCGTCAGCGCCGCTACCAGCGCCAGCCCCGGAAGGGATTGATGAAAGTCTCTGCGCACGAAAATATGTTCAGTGCTGCCGGACTGCCACGCAAGTATCCTTCACAGCTTTCACTCTACGAAGTCAGCCACTGACCGTTCGGGACGGGACTCCCGCGGGCCGGTCTTGGCGCCGAGGCGCCGAGAGCGCCGCCGGCGTCAGAGGATCAGACCAGGCCGGCGTCGCGCAGTAGCTGCCACAGGCCGGCGCCGTCCGGGGCGGACAGCCACTTCTGCCCCACCGGTCCCGCCGACGACGAGCCGGCCGGGGCCGGCAGACTGCCGGCCAGCACCGACTGGGTCGGGGAGAGCCGGCGGATCGCCACCCCGGCGACGTTCTCCGGGTGGGCGGCGGCGAACTCCCGGTAGATCTCCTGGTCGTGCTGCCCGTCGTCGCCGACCAACAGCCACTTCACGTCGGGAAACTCCTTGGCCATCCGGGCCAGGGTGACCCGCTTGTGCTCCCGCCCGCTGCGGAACCACCGGTCGGCGGTCGGCCCCCAGTCGGTCAACAGCAGCGGCCCGGCCGGGTAGAGGTGCCGGGACAGAAACCGGGTCAGCGTCGGTGCCACGTTCCAGGCGCCGGTGGAGAGGTAGAAGACCGGGGCGCCGGGGTGCGCGGTGACCAGCCGCTCGTAGAGCACCGCCATTCCGGGAACGGCATTGCGGGCGTGCTCGTCGAGCACGAACGTGTTCCATGCGGCGAGCAGCGGCCGGGGCAGCGCGGTCACCATCACCGTGTCGTCGATGTCGGAGATGATGCCGAACTTGACCTTCGGGTCGAGGATGCGCACCGGGGCGTCGACCGGCTCGGCGTCCGGGACGCTGAGCCGGACCGTGCCCCAACCGGGCGGCAGGTCGGCCTCGACCAGGGTGTCGACGAAGCCACTGCGGTCGGCCCGCGTCTCGTGCCGCACCCCGCCGGCCTCGATGGTCACCGTGACGTGCTTGGCGGGCAGCGTGGTGAAGCTGCGCCAGCCGCGGACCTTGTCCAACCGACCCCGCTGGCGGGTGTCCGGACGGCCCAGCAGCACCCGGCACATCACCCGCACCCAGCCCGGCGCGCCGTAGCCGGTGTACGCGACGATGTTGACCCGCCAGCCGGTGCGCCGCAGCCGACGCTCGACGAGCTGGTGCACGGCGTCCTCGATCCGCGCAGCCCGGTGCAGGTTCGGAACGGCCAGTTGGCCGGCGGGAGTGGGTGGCACGCGCCAACCCTGCCACACGTCGACAGCCACGGCCACGCGAGCCGACCCCGGCCGCGCCGCTGCGGTCCGGCCATCGTGGGGGCGATCCAGCCCACCCCGGCTGCGCCGATCCACCTCGGCGACCCGGCCGAACATGAAACACTCCGGTCGGGACGACGACGGGGGCGCTGGTCGTGTCGCATCCAGAGCAGCACCGTGGGCGATGGCGCCCGCGACTCGATCGGCCGGCGCTCGTCGCGCTGCTGTTCGGGCTCGCCGGGGTCGTCTACCGGCTGGTCCTGACGCTGTTCACGGTGCCGGTGTCGAACAGCGACGAGGCGACCTTCGGCCTCGCCGCGCTGCACATCGGGCAGGGCCGGGAACGCCCGGTCTTCCTCTACGGTCAGCACTACATGGGGATGTTGGAGTCGTACCTGGCCGCTCCCCTGGTGGCAGTGGCCGGGCCGAGCTGGCCGGTGCTGCGCCTGCCGATGCTCGCGCTGTACGCGATCTTCCTCTACCTGATCCACCGGTTGACCCGCCGTCTCGGCACCCCGTGGTTCGCCGCCTTCGTGGTGGGTCTGCTCGCGCTCGGGCCGGAGCGGGTGGTGCGCGACCAGCTCACCGTCGTCGGTGGGCGGCCGGAGGTGAAGCCGGCGGTGCTGCTGATGCTGCTGATCACTGTGGGGTTGGCGGCCGGCACGGTCCACCGCCGACGGCTCGCGATCGGCCTGTTCGGGCTGCTCGTCGGACTGGCCGTCTGGTCGGACTGGCTGATCCTGCCGTACCTCGCGGTGGCCGGGTTGGCCCTGGTCTGGGCGGTACGGCGGGAGCTGCTCGGCTGGTCCGGTCTGCTGCTGGTGGCGGGGGTGGTCGTCGGCGTGGCCCCGATGATCGTGGACAACCTGCGGGCCGGGCCCGGTGAGGACTCGCTGTCGGTGTTCCGGGAGGTCAGCACCAAGGCGGGGCCGCAGCCGCCGTGGTCCGACCGGGTCCGGGGCGGCCTGCTGGAGGGGGTGCCGCTGGCGCACGGGCTCTGTCCGGTGGACGGCTGCGGACGCTGGCAACAGTGGTTCGGCGTGCTGTACCCGGTGCTGCTGCTGGCCGGCGCGGCACTCGCGGTGCTCGCGTACCGTCGCGCCGCCGGAGCACCCCGTGGGGAGCGGGTCGGACGCGCCGCCGGAGGGCTGCGTGGGGAGCGGGTCGGGCCGGTCGTGCAGCTCGCGCTGATCGCCGGCGCGGCGTTGACACTGCTGTCGTACGTGCGCAGTCCGCTCGCCGCCACCAGCCCGCTGGACAACGCCCGCTACCTGTCGGTGCTGCAACTGTCGCTGCCGGCGGTGCTGTGGCCGCTCTGGGTGGCGGCGCTGACCGCCTGGCGGGGCACCAGCAGCGTGCTGGGGCGGCTCACCGGCGCGCTGTCCGCCGCCGTGCTGGCCGCACTGACCGTGACCACCCTGGTGATCACCGTGCTGTTCGCGGCCACCGGCACCGCGGCGTCGCGGACCGAGGAGCGTCAGGCCCGGGAGTTGGCCGCCGCGCTGCGCGCCGACGGACCCCACGAGGTGTACGGGGACTACTGGACCTGCAACCGGTTGATCTTCAACACGGATGAGTCGGTGGTCTGCGGGGTGCTCGACGGAAACCTGTCGCCGGGGCAGAACCGCTACCGGCCGTACTGGCGGCAGGTGGGGCGGGCCGAGCGGCCGGGCTACGTGGTGGAAGTCGACTCGCCGATGGACCGGCGGTTGCGCCGGTTGCTCGCCGACCGGGCCGACGCCGCGCCGGTGCGGGAGGTCGGCGGCTATCGCGTGTACCACCCCGACACCCCGGTGCGGCCCTGGCGGTAGGGGCTGGTCGTACGCTGGCCGGGCCGGCGCGTGGGGCGCCGCCGTTTCGCCCGTCGAGGAGACCCATGCTCATCCTGTTGCCGCCCTCGGAGGGGAAGGCCGACGCCGGCACCGGACGGCGCTGGGCCCCGGACCGGCTGTCGCTGCCCGAGCTGAACCCGGCCCGCGAGCGGGTGCTGGACGCCCTGGTGGGGCTGAGCGCCGGGCCGGACGAGGAGGCCGCGCGGGCGGCGCTCGGCCTCAGCGAGGGCCAGCGGGGCGAGCTGCGGCGCAACGCCCGACTGCGGGAGGCGGCCACCGCGCCGGCCGAGCGGCTCTACACCGGGGTGCTCTACGAGGCGTTGGACCTGGCCTCGTTGCCGGCCACGGCGCAACGGGCGGCCCGCCGGTCGATCCTGATCAGCTCGGGGTTGTGGGGCGCGGTCCGACTGGCCGACCGGATCCCGCCGTACCGCTGCCCGATCGGCGCCCGCCTGCCCGACGTCGGGGCGCTGTCGACGTACTGGCGCAGGGAGCTGACGCCGGCGCTGGACGGCGCCGCCGGGCGCGGCCCGGTGCTGGACCTGCGCTCCGGCGCGTACGCCGCCACCTGGACGCCGCGCGGTGAGTTGGCCGAGCGCACGGTCACCGTGCGGGTTCTGCACGAGCGGGAGGTCGACGGCGTGCCGGTCCGCTCGGTGGTCAGCCACTTCAACAAGGCGACCAAGGGACGTCTGGTCCGGGACCTGCTCGTCGCCGGCGCCCGGCCGCGCACCGCTGCGGAGCTGGTGGGCACCCTGCGGGAGTTGAAGCACACAGTGCTGGAGCACGACACCGCCGCGGGCCGGGTGCGCCAGGTGGATCTGGTGGTCACCGACCTGTAGCGGCACCCCAGCCGCAAGATTTGCTCAAGGCTGGGCCGGACCGGTTCCGTAACGGCGTGCCAGGGGCCACGGTAAGGCAACCCAGACTCCGACAAGGGAGCCTCCGTTGACCCACGAACCCGCCCTGCTCGACCGGCCCCACACCCCGACCACCCCATCCCCGCTGGGCTGGCTGACACTGGGCGACGCGTTCGAGGCTGCCTGCCTGCTGCGTTGCACACCGCCACCGACCGCCGCCCGGCCCAGCGCGGTCCGGGCCGAGTACACCGCCGGGGTGGAGTTCAACCGGGAGGACGCCGCGCAGCGGATGCGGCAACTGCTCAACCGGCTGGACATCCCGGTCACCCACGAGGTGGCCGTCGGCGGCCTGCGCCGCCGCTATGAGCTGCACCGGCTGTGGGTGCCCCGGGAGCACCAGGGCGCGTACACCCGGATGTTGGACGCGGGCTGGTGGCAGGGGCGACGCGAGCTGCTCGGCGGGCCGCTGCCCGGCGCCTCCCCGGCCCGCCGACGGTTGGTGACCCGCCTGGCGGAGGCAGCCTGGCGCTCGGCGTTGCTGGCCGCCGGGCGGCACGTGCGCCGGCACATCCTCGGTGTCCGGCTCACCGACCGGGAGCTGGCCGCGGTGCTGATCCGGGGCGCGGCCGTGCTCGACGTGCCGGCCCGGCTCCGCCCCGGCACCGGTTGCTTCCTGGTCAGCGTGGCCGACGGCCCGGACCGGCAGCGGATCCTGCGCAGTGCGGCGTTGGAGCCGGCGCGCGGCCCGATGGCGGAACCCGGACCGGCGACGGCGCGCGGGGTGACCCGGGGCGCGGGCGTGACGCCGACGGGTCGCGCGGCCTGCTGATCGGGTTCCGACCGTCCGGCACGTCGCCAACCCGGGCTTGCGCGCACCCGCCCGACGGCGCACAGTGCACCGCGTGAGTCGTACCTCGTCCCGCCGCGCCGGCCTGGCCACCCTGTCGACGGTGCTGCTGATCGCGAACCTGGCCGTCGCCAGCTGCCGGGACGCCCCGACCGAGCCGACGTCGATCCGGATCGCCACCGGTAGCCCCACCGCGGTCTACTACGCGTTCGGGCAGTCCCTGGCGGCCATCCTCAACCGGGAACTCCCCGACGTACGGGCCAGCGTGGTGATCACCGCCGCCTCGGCGGAGAACGTGCAGCTCGTCGGCTCCGGCGGGGCCGAGCTGGGCTTCACCCAGGCCGACGTGCTGCCCACCAGCACGGCGGGAAGCCCTGCGGTCGACGCCATCGCCCGGGTGTACGACGACCAACTGCACCTGGTCACCACGAGCGGCGGCCCGGTCCGCACGGTCGCCGACCTGCGCGGCCGGCGAGTCTCCGTCGGCGCGGCCGGCTCGGGCACCGAGATCACCGCGACCCGGCTGCTGGAGGTGGCCCGCCTCGGTGGTGACGAGGTGCGCCGGGAAAGGCTCGGACTGGACGACTCGGTGGCGGCGCTGCGCTCCGGGCGGATCGACGCGTTCTTCTTCTCCGGCGGATTGCCGGTCCGGGGCATCGAGGAGTTGGCCGACGCCAGCGCCATCCGGATCGTGGACCTCAGCGAGTGGACCGAGCCGCTGCGCTCACGCTACGGCCAGGTCTACGTCTCCCGGGACATCCCCCGCTCGGTGTACGGGGTGGACGCGGTGACCACGGTGGCCGACCCGAACTACCTGATCGTCCGGGCCGACCTGCCGGAGCCGTTGGTCCGTGAGGTGACCCGGCTGCTGATGGACCGCCGGGCCGAGCTGGCCGCCGCCCATCCGGCGGCGGGACGGATGAGCCCTCGCTCGGCGATCGTCACCGCGCCGCTGTCGCTGCACCCCGGCGCCGCGTCCTGGTACCGCGCCACCAAGCCGTGACGGCCGCGCCTCACCGCATCGGGGAGGGTCGCAGGTCGGCGGCCGGTTCCTCGTCCGCCGGCTCCACCGCAAGGGTCGGCGTCGGGAACCACAGGGCGGCGACCAGCCCCCGCGACTCCCCCGGGCGCATGGTGAGCCGCCCGTCCGAGGCGTCCACCAGCACGGCGGCGATGGTCAGACCGAGCCCCGCGCCGTCCACGTTCTGCGCGTCCGGGGCCCGCCAGAACCGCTCGGTCGCCTGGCCGAGCTGACTCTCGGTCATGCCGGGGCCGGAGTCGCGAACCTCCAGCGCCACCCCGCCGTCGCGGCGGGCCACCGTCACCGTCACCGCCCCGCCCGCCCCGCTGAACTTCACCGCGTTGTCGATGAGCGCGTCCAGCGCCTGGTCGACGGCGGTCGGCACGGTCTGGGCGTACGCCGGGGCGTCGGTGGTGGCCAGCCGCAACGCGACCGACCGGTGCCGGGCCAGCGGCGCCCACGCGGCCACCCGGGAGGCGGCCACCGCGGCGGCGTCCACGGTGACGCGCTCGTTCTCCTCCCGTTCGGCCCGGGCGAGGGTGAGCAGCGCGTCGAGCACCAACGCGAGCCGGTCGGTCTCCTCCAGGGCCAGGCGGTGCTCGGACCGACCGTCCGGGTCGGTGAGGCTGGGCCCCAACTCCTCCACCCGCAGCCGCAGCGCGGTGAGCGGGTTACGCAGTTGGTGGCTGGCGTGCGCGACGAAGGCACGCTGCCGGTCCATCACGTCGGAGACCACGTCGGCCATGTGGTTGAAGCTGGCCGCGAGGCGGCGCAGCTCCGGCGGCCCCAGCCGGTGCTGCACCCGGGCGCCCCGGTCGCCCTCGGCGATCTCGTGGGTGACCGCGTCCAGTTCGGTGACCGGGCGCAGCACCCAACCGGCCAGCCCGAACGCGGTGAGCACGCAGGCCAGCACGGCGAGCAGACCGGCCAGGGCGAGCAACAGCCACCACGCGACGACGGCTCGGCGGATCGGGCCGGCCGGAGTCACGATCACCACCGCTCCGAGCACCTCACCTCCGTCGTTGATCGGTACCGCCACCACCACGGGGTCGGTCGTCCAGGGCCAGACCGACTCGGGGGCGCTGGTCTGCTGCCCGGACAGCGCGACGTCCAGCACCGTCGCGGTCCCCGGGCTGGCCTGCCACCTCGGCGACGAGACCGGGATGTTCCGGTCCCGGTCGACGATCGCGGCGCTGATCGCGTAGAGGTCGTCGTAGCTGGTCAGCTCCGACTCGATCGGGCCGGGCCCGCCGTCGCGCAACGCCGGACCGGCCAGCGAGGCGAACCGGGTGGCGTCGGCGAGCCGGTCGGCGCGGACCCGTTCGGTCTCGCGGCTGGCCATGGTGGCGGCCAGTGGGGTCTCCAACGCGATGAGGACGAGGACCATCAGCAGCAGATAGCTGATCACCAGGCGACGGCGCACGTCAGCTCCTCACGCGTCGCGCAGCCGGTAGCCGACGCCGCGTACGGTCTCCACCAGGCGGGCGTCGCCGAGCTTGCCGCGCAGCGACCCGACGTGCACCTCGACGGTGTGCCGGTCGGCCCAGGTGGTGCCCCAGGCGTCGAGCAGGATCCGATCGCGGGGCACCGCCACCCCGGGCTGGCGGGCCAGCGAGAGCAGCACGTCGAACTCCTTGCGGGTCAACGTGACGGCACGGCCGTCGACGGTCACCGTCCGCGCGGCCACGTCGATGCGGACCGGCCCGGCCTCGATGAGGTGCCGCTCGGGCGCGGCGTTCGCGGCGCGGCGCAGCACCGCCTCGATCCGGGCCTGCAACTCCACCATCGAGAACGGCTTGACCACGTAGTCGTCAGCGCCCAGCCGCAGACCCAGCACCCGGTCACGTTCCTCACCCCGGGCGGTCACCGCGATGATGCCGAGCTGACTGCTGCGCCGACGCAGTTCCCGGCACAGGTCCGTGCCGTCCCCGTCGGGCAGGGTCAAATCGAGCAGCACCAGGTCACAGGGTGCGGCGGAGAGCGCGGCGGCGACGGTGGCGGCGTGCTCGACCTCGTACCCCCGGCGGGTGAGGGCGGACGACAGCGCAGCGGCCACCCGGCGGTCGTCCTCCACCAGCAGGATCCGCACCCGTGCCCCCGTCCCTCGCAGCGCTGTTCTGCGAATGGTGGCAGAAGTGCGCGCGGACCGGGAGGCCGCCCACCCGCGCTGGGCGGGCTACCGGCCGCTTCGGGCGTGTGTCGAAGTCCTCGGTCGAGCCGGGGCGGAGTCCAGGCGGCGGTCCGGCAAGGCGGAGGTTGGCCCGGATACCGGTGTTGTATCGGGGCCAACCTCCAACGCGGCCGGCCGTCGTCTGGGCCCGCCGCAGGCCGGCCAGGGGCTTCGACACACGCCCTAAAGGCCGAAGGTGTCGTCGGCGATGGCGTCCCGGACGCCGTCGGTGAACCCGCGGAAGCCCGGATCCTCGTGGCTGGCCGGCACGCTGGTGACGCTGACCCCGCTTGCCTGGGTGACCGCGTCGACCAGGGCCGGATAGTCGATTTCGGCATCCTGGAAGGCGTCGTCGTCCGCCTCGGCCAGGTTGATCACGTGCTGCACGTCGTCGGACGACGTGTCCGGGTCGTCGGCCCAGTCGCCGCCGGCCTGGTAGCACTCGTCGTACAGCGCGCGCTGGCTGTCGGTCCAGTCGTCGTCGTAGCTCTGCATCGCCCATCCCTCCGCAGCCCTTGACCTGAGCATGCCCGGCGGGAGGCGACGGGCGCGGCGGTACCGGCGAAAACTGGGCGGGAGCGCCGACCACGGCCCCGTACGCTGCTGTGGTGATCTACAAACTGCTGTCGAGCGCCGAATGGGACGACGCCCTCGCCACCGGTGCCTTCACCGGCTCCGCGGTGGACCGGCAGGACGGGTTCATCCATCTCTCCGGTGCCGACCAGGTGGTGGAGACGGCGCGGCGGTACTTCACCGGTGCGACCGGGTTGACACTGCTCAGCGTCGAGGAGGAGCGACTGGGCGACGCGCTGCGGTGGGAGCCGTCGCGCGGCGGGCAGCTCTTCCCGCACGTGTACGGCCCGCTGCCGGTCGCGGCGGTGGTGGCGGCGCGGGCGTTGCCGGCGGACCTTCCGGCTGCCGACGCGGTGGCCGCCCTGCTGGACTGACCCGGTGACCGCCCTGCTGGCTGACCCGGTGGCCGTCCTGGCTGGCACGGACGCGCCCGACCCGACGGTGTCGGGCCGGGCGCGATGCCGTAGTGACGGGGCTCAGTGGCAGAGCCGGTCGATCTCCTGCTGGAACCGGTCCATCGGGTTCGCCTCGGCGGGGCCGAGCAGGTAGGTCTTCAGCTCCCGGCGGGCCTCGGTCATCGGGTCGTCACCGGCCCGGGTGACCGACACGATCTTCTCCAGCTCGCCGCAGTCCTTGGAGAGCAGGTACGCGGCCCGCGCCGTCGGGTACTCGCGGCGGAAGTCGTCCTCGGACAGGCCGGCCGGGTTGGCCACCACGTACGGCCGCTGGCTCTGCACGAAGTCGGACACCACACTGGAGACGTCACTGATCAGCAGGTCGGTCTGGTTGAAGCAGTCGAACAACGCCGGTGTGCGGCCGGTGACCACCAGGTGCGCGGTGCCGTCCAGTGAGGACGCGTCCGGGTTGCCGCCGGCCGCGCGGATCGCCGTGACGATCCGGTCGTGCACGACCTTCGCCGCCCTGGACCGCGACCCGGTGAGCGGGTGCGGCTTGTAGATCAGGCGGACCCGGGGATTCGTGGCGAGCAGCCCCTTGACGATCCGCTCACCCATCAGCACCAGCGAGGTGTGGTACGGGTCGTCGTCGAGCCAACCCTCCCAGGTGGGCGCGTAGAGCACCGTGAACGGCCGGTCCACCGACTCGGCGCCGAAGGTGTGCACCCCGGCGAGCTGCGGCCGACCGATCTCGACGATGTCCGAGTCGAGCACCCCCACGCCGGCACGCGCGTAACGCTCCCGGCCGGCCAGGCCGGCGACCCAGACCTCGTCGTACACCTTGCTGTAGGGGTTGACGCTGGCCTGCTTGTCGCTGTCGCCGTGCCCGACGAAGACGTGCTTCGTACCCGGCTCGCGGAGCATGTGGATGTTCGCGCCGACGTTTGCGGAGTAGAGCGCCGCGCGGATGCCGCCGAGGTCGAGGTTCATGAAGTCGACCCCGGCCGGTACGCAGATCACCGGCAGCCGGGTGTCGGCCAGCTCCAGGAACGCCTCCCGGCTGCGCATGAGCACCACCGCGCGCTGCTGGAGCGCCTCGGTCGGGGCGAGCCACATGTTCGCCTGGTAGACGTCCTTCGCCGGGCCGGCGAAGTAGAGCGCCACCTCCGGCCGGTAGCTGTCCAGCCAACGCTGGACCGCCGGTAGCAGCGGACCCTGCCCCGCGCCCCGACCCCGCAGCCAGGTCAGCGCGATGATGGCGCCCACCAGACCGGTCGCCACGACCGCCACCGCGCCGGCCACGAAGAACGGCGTCGGATCGTGCTGCACCGCGGCGGCCACCCCGGCCGGCACCAGCAGCAGGTTGAGCAGGGGCATCCGGTCACCGGCCACCGCCGCCGCCCAGACGGGCGGCTGGGGGGCGCTGGACAGTGGACCCAGCTCGATGTTGCGCACCATGGCGGAGAGCGGGTTACGACGCTCGATCATGGTGGAGAGCGCACCGGCGAAGACCGACACGACCCACACCGCCGCCGGCAGAACGAGCAGCAGGCTCAGTTCGCCGCCGTTGAGCCGCACTTCGGCGACGACCAGCAGCACGGCGGCCAGGTCGCGGGTCAGCTGTCGGTACGACCAGTGCAGGCCCACCTTCTCCAACAGCAACTGCGACGAAGGTGACCAGCGGGCGACGGCGAACTCGCCGAGGATGGCGGCCAGCCCGGCGACGGCGAACAGGCCGATCCAACCGAATACGCCACCGACGAGCATGACCAGGTAGGCCAGTACCAGTAGCGCACTCTGGGCGGCCACCCCGAGGCGTCCTGTCAACGTGCCGAACAACGAATTTCGCTCCCTACTAGATCGGTTACGGGCAGGGCCTGAATTCGTCACGGCATTACCCGACGAGGGCAGACTGAGGCGTCGCGCCCCGTTCGCCGCCCATCACCTTGAGTGACTGCTGCGGAACTGGAAAGCTGTCGACAGCTGGCAGCCTCAACCCATGTCTGAACTCCCGCATTACAGCCCGCACGGCGGCGATCGAATCCCCTACGTGCCGCTCGCGCACCTATGACCTTAACGCGAGGGGACATCGGGATGCCGCTCAGGTATCAATGCCCTTTCCGGTTGGAAACTCGGTAGCCATCCGTCCAGCGCGCTCCGTCACGCGTCGTGGACGAGGGTGGATTTTCCGGGCCTCATCCGCGACGGAAGCAGGTCATCGCTCCCGGCCGCCCACGGGTGGCGAACTGCTGGAAACCCAACTGCGGAGCCAGGTCCCGGGCCACCTGGTTGCCCGTGTAGACACAGATGGTGGTGACATCGAGCCGCTCGATCGCCCCGGCCAGCTCAGGTAGCGGCGCGAGTTCGGGCTTGCCGTTGGCGAGCGCTACCAGCTTCAGCCGGTCCTGGGCGAACGGCGAGTCGATGCCGTAGTCAGGCAGGTAGCGGTCGTTGGGGCTGACCACCCGCATCCTGCTGGTCACCATCGGGGCGGTGTGCATGAGGGTGGACGGAGCCAGCACCACGCCGTCGGGCCGGTCGAGCCGGGTCATCCAGAAGACGATCGACTTACGCTGCTGGGGCAGCTTCCAGACCGGCTGTTCGTGCACCGTCACATAGCTCTTCGACGACCACATGGGCGTGCCGAAGAGGGCGAAGCAGGCGACCAGTACCGCCGCGATCGCGGCGCTCCCGAGCACCCGCAGGCGCGGCAGGTCGACGGTGCAGAGGATGCCGATCACCGCCGGAAGGGCGAACATCCACGGCATCCGCCAGAGCACGACGCCGATACCGGTCAGGCTGTTGAGCGCATCGAGGACGCCGGGGAAGAGCAGCACACTCATCGCCAGTGTGCTGCCCGCGACGAGCAGTTGGGGCGTCCGCCGACGAGCGATCAGGGGACCGAGCCACAGGGCCAGGCCACCGATCACGCCGAGCACACCGAACAGGACGGTCCGCCGGTAGGTGGCCTCGGCGTCGTAGAAGGCCGCAGCGGCGTTTTCGGTGATGGGGCCGGCGTTGAGCCGCGACCAGATCGTCGCGCCGATCGGGTAGACCAGCGCGGCAGCCCCGGCCAGGATCGCGTCCCGCCACCGGCCGACCACCATCATCGCGAACACCGCGCCGCCGACCAGCAGCGGCAGGACGATGGCGGAGGTGGTGGAGAGGCCGGTGGCCACGATGGAGAGCGCTGCGATGAGTAGCAGCCCGCGGCGGGACCGCGAGTCGAACCACTCGGTCAGGTAGACCCACATCAGCGGCACGACGGCCGCCACGAACATGGTCTTGCCCTGGTGCAGTCTGGTCAGGTGGAAGGTGCCGAGGGCGGCGTCATCACCGGCGACCAGGTAGAGGTAGGTCACCGCGACGGTGAAGGCGAGCGCGGCACGGCGCGGCGCCCAGCGCTGCACCAGCCGCCACAGGGCCAGCACCGCCACGACGGACATGACCGGCGTCACGATGTACCACGTGGCGGAGGCGGCGTGCAGGCCGAAGACGTGGGCAAAGGCGCCGTAGAAGACCTCGATCGAGGGCACCGGCGGCTGGGAGTTCATCGCAGGTGCGACACCGTCGGTGAACAGGAAGTCCCGCAGTGGCACCTCGTCGCGTTCCGCCACCCAGACCGACTTACCGAGGAAGAAGGCGTCGTCGACGGAGTTGCGGGCGAAGAAGAGTCCGGAGATCGCGGCCAGGACGGCAACGATCAGGGCGTACGCCGACGAGAGCGGGGTCGCGGCGGCGGCTGGGGCGACGTCGGCCGGGGTGGCGAGCCAGCGACGCCGGACGAGGAACATGGCCCCCGCCGCGGCGAGAGCGCCGAAGCCACCCGGGATCCACCACGGGATTCCCTCCCCGACGCCGCCCTCGACGGTGGTCAGCCCCGCCGTGACTGCGGCGACCGTGCCCGCACCGAGCACCAGGGCGAGCAGCGGGCGCGGATACGCCGCGGCGCCGCCCTCGACGGCCTCCTGATGAACACGACCAGCGGCGGAGGACGCACGCCCCCTGCGGCGCCACAGCCAACCCCCGAGGCCTGCCAGGCAGCCGCCGATCCAGATCAGGAACGTCGCCGACGGCGCCAGGCCGAACAGGAAGGCCAGGTGGTAGAGAACGGTCCAGAGCGCGAACGCCACCACCGCGCCATCGGTGATCAGCACCGGGGCGGCCGCGACCAGCGCGCGGACCCGGGCCGCCGGGGCCCGGCCGGTGTCGTCGGAGGGCTGGGGAGCCTGGTCGGACCTCGGTGCTGGGTCCGAACCGGTGGGCGCGACGGCGATGCTGTCGACGTTGGCCACGGGTGTCCTTCTCATCTGGGGAGCAGGCGGGCTTCGGCACGGTGACGGCCGGGTGTCAATGGGGCAGCGTAGCGGAGACCGGTAGCTGAACCATTTTCCGTGTGGCGGGGTGTCGCGGGCGTGGTCAGCCGGAGACCGGGGCCGCCCGGGGACGGGGCAGCACGCTGTCGGCACCGAGCCCGACCGCCACGGATTCGACCAGATTGTCGAGATAGCCGTCGGTGAGTGGGAGACGGGCGATGGCGAGCCGCCAGTAGAGCGGCCCCACGATGAGGTCGACGGCGGCGTCGGACTCCGTGTCGGCGGGCAGTTCGCCACGCTGCACGGCCCGGGTGACCAACTGACCGCCGATCTCCTGCTGCCGGGCGTGCAGCACCTGACGCAGGGTCGCGTCGATGCTGGGGTTGCGGGCCGCCTCGGCCAGCAGGTCCGGGATGATCTGCGACGCCAGTGGGTGCCGCAGCGCGTGCGCCACCGCCTGGAAGAGCAGCGCGAGGTCACCGCGCAGCGTGCCGGTGTCCAGTGCGGGGAGCTTGCCGTGTGCCGCGGCGGCGACGACCTCCAGGACCAGGTCGAGCTTCGAACTCCACCGTCGGTAGATCGCCGTCTTGCTGACACCGGCCCGCCGGGCCACCGCCTCGATGGAGAGCCGGCCGTAGCCGACCGCGGCGAGCTCCTGCATCAGCGCCCGGCGGATCGCCGTGGTGATCTCGTCGCGCAGCACCGCCGCGCCGGCCGGCGCCCGCCTCTTTTCGGTGGTCATCGAGGGCTCTTATCGCAGGTCACGCCGGATAGCGTAGCGCAACGACGGTACGGTTGCGTCCCGACGTGTTTCGGACTACTGTCCTCGCAGCGACGAGGCGGCGCCCCGCGCAAATTTCCCACTAGGATTCGATCGTCGCGAGCAACCCCCGTCTGCACGAAAGATCGGAGCGCCATTTCCATGGCCACCACCGCGCTGGTCGACCCCGACACGGGCCTGACCCAGGCGCAGCTGGCCGCTCGGCACGGGCTACGCGTCGCCGGTGAGCGACCCAGCCTCGTCGAGTACAGCCGCCGACTCTGGGCCTACCGGCACTTCATCGCCGCGTACGCCAACGCCAAGCTCGTCGCCTCGTACAGCAACGCCAAGCTGGGTCAGCTCTGGCAGGTGCTCACCCCGCTCACCAACGCGGCGGTCTACTACCTGATCTTCGGGGTGGTGCTCGCACAGAACAGCATCCCGAACTTCATCGCCTACCTGACCACCGGGTTGTTCATCTTCAACTTCACCCAGAGCGCGGTGCTGGCCGGCACCCAGTCGATCAGCAGCAACCTGGGACTGATCCGGGCGCTGCACTTCCCCCGGGCCAGCCTGCCGCTGTCCACCACGATCACCCAGTTCCAGCAACTGCTGGCCTCGATGGTGGTGCTGATCGGCATCGTGCTGGTCACCGGCGAGCCCCTCACCTGGGAGTGGTTGCTGCTGGTGCCGGCACTGCTGCTGCAGGCGGTGTTCAACGCCGGCGTGGTGCTGCTGGTGGCCCGACTGGGCGCCAAGTCGAGCGACCTGAAGCAGGTCATGCCGTTCATCATGCGGACCTGGATGTACGGCTCCGGCGTCCTCTACAGCGTCAGCCTCTTCGACCGGCTGCCCGGCTGGGCGACGACCCTGGTGCAGTACAACCCGCTGCTGGTCTACATCGAGCTGGCGCGCTACGCGCTGCTCGAGGAGGCGCCGCTGCTCAACGAGTCGCTGACCCAGCTCTGGCTGGTCGGCGCGGGTTGGGCGCTGGTCGCCGGCATCGGCGGTTTCATCTACTTCTGGCGCGGCGAACAGGAGTACGGCCGTGGTTGAGCACTTCGACGCCCACACCGAGGCGAGCGCGACGATGACCCGCACCCAGGAGCGCATCCCGACAGTGGTCGTGGACGACGCGCACATCATCTACCGGGTGCACCAGGGTGCGGCCGGCGGCACCACGCCGGTGGCCGCGCTGCGCCGGCTGGTCAAGCGCACCCACGCGCCGAACGTCCGGGAGGTGCACGCGGTCAAGGGCATCTCGTTCACCGCGTACCGGGGCGAGGCGATCGGGCTGATCGGCAGCAACGGCTCCGGCAAGTCCACCATCCTGCGGGCCATCGCCGGTCTGCTGCCGGTGAACAGGGGCGCCATCCACACCCAGGGGCAGCCGTCGCTGCTGGGCGTCAACGCCGCCCTGCTCAACGACCTCTCCGGGGAACGCAACGTCGTTCTCGGGTGCCTGGCCATGGGCATGCACCCCGATGAGGTGGCCAGGCAGGCCGCGGGGATCATCGACTTCTCCGGGATCAACGAGCGGGGTGACTTCGCCAGCCTGCCGATGCGGACGTACTCGTCGGGCATGGCGGCCCGGCTGCGGTTCTCCATCGCCGCCGCCAAGAAGCACGACGTGCTGCTCATCGACGAGGCGCTCGCCACCGGCGACAAGGGCTTCCGCAAGCGCAGCGAGCAGCGGGTGCGGGAGCTGCGGGAGGGCGCGGGGACGGTGTTCCTGGTCAGCCACCAGCTCTCCTCCGTACGGGACACCTGCGAACGGACGATCTGGCTGGAATCGGGCGTCATCCGGATGGATGGCCCCACCGACGAGGTCATCCGGGCGTACGAGGCGTACGCGAACAGCAAGTAGAGTTCCGGCGAACGTCCGGCATCGACATGGCACCTGAGGACCGCGTCGCCCGCGTTGGGGCGACGCGGTCCGCGCGTTAAGGTTCATTCCGTCGCCGCTCGGGCGGAAACTTCCGTTAACGCATCCCTGAGAGTGAGGATCCGGCAATGACGCAGGACCAGACCCCTGGCCCGGACGCCGAAGCGGAGACCCCGACGCCGTGGCGGCCCGCACGGACAGTGGCGGTGGTTCTGGCCGGCGGCACCGGGACCCGGCTGGGCCTCGGCATCCCGAAGCAGCTGCTGAAGATCGCCGGTAAGCCGATCATCGAGCACACCCTGGCGGTCTTCGAGGCGGCACCGGAGATCGACGAGATCATCGTGCTGATGGCCACCGGCCACGTCGAGGACGCCCGGCAGATCGTCGAGAAGGCCGGCCTGCGCAAGGTCACCAAGGTGATCGAGGGCGGCGACACCCGCAACGCCACCACCCGGATCGCGCTGGACGCGGTCGGCCCGGAGGACTGCAACATCCTCTTCCACGACGCGGTACGCCCGCTGCTCAGCGGCCGGATCGTGCGCGAGTGCGTCAACGCGCTCTGGAGCTACGACGCAGTGGACGTGGCCATCCCCTCCGCGGACACGATCATCCAGGTCGACGACAACGACTGCATCACCGACATCCCGGTGCGCTCCCGGCTGCGCCGTGGTCAGACCCCACAGGCGTTCCGCTCCCCCACGATCCGGGCGGCGTACCAGATCGCCGAGGACGACCCGGACTTCGCCGCCACCGACGACTGTGGCGTGGTGCTGCGCTACCTTCCCGGCACCCCGATCAAGGTGATCGACGGTTCGGACGAGAACATCAAGGTCACCCACCCGGTCGACGTGCACCTGGCGGACAAGCTCTTCCAGCTCGCCGCCGCGCAGGCGCCCCGACTGACCGACCACCGCAGCTACAGCGAGGAGCTGACCGGCCGGACCATCGTGGTGTTCGGCGGCAGCTACGGCATCGGTCACGAGTTGACCGAGCTGGCCCGGCGCTACGGCGCCCAGGTCTTCCCGTTCAGCCGTTCCAGCACGGGCACCCATGTGGAGCGGGCCGAGGACGTCGAGGCCGCGCTGACGACCGCCTTCGAGGCCACCGGCCGGATCGACCACGTGGTGGTCACCGCCGGCATCCTGGAGAAGGGCGCCCTCGCCGAGATGGACGAGGAGACCATGGACCGGCTGCTCCAGGTCAACTTCGTCGGCCCGGTGACCATCGCCCGCCAGGCCCTCCCGTACCTCCAGCAGACCAAGGGCCAGTTGCTGCTCTACACCTCCAGCTCCTACACCCGGGGCCGGGCCCGCTACGCGCTCTACTCGGCCACCAAGGCCGCCCTGGTCAACCTCACCCAGGCGCTCGCCGACGAGTGGGCCGACGTCGGTGTCCGCGTCAACTGCATCAACCCGGAGCGCACCGCCACCCCGATGCGGACGCGGGCCTTCGGCGAGGAGCCGGAGCACACCCTGCTCGCCGCGGAGGCCGTCGCCCAGTCGTCGCTGGACGTGCTGATCTCCGATCTGACCGGCCAGGTGATCGACGTACGCCGGGCGCCCGGTGACGGGCCCACGCCGAGCGTGCCGGCGCAGTCCGGGTCGGGTCGGGTCGAGACGCCGGCCGGCGCGACGTCCGCGAACTGACGCCGACGGCTGCGGAACCACGAACGGAGCGACATGCGCGGCGACCTGGTCCGAAAGCTGGCCGCCCGGTGCCTGACCACCGGGTTGGCCGTGCTGGCCTTTGTCGTGCTGGCGCTCACCGGCGCCACCGGGTGGGGGCTGGCGTTGGCCGTCGCCGCGCTGGCCGCCTCGGCCGCCGAGCAACGGATCCGGCCGGGCGCCGACCTGGTGGCGGAGACCGCGTTGATCGCCGCGGCGGTCCTGGTCGGTTACTCCCGGCGGCTGGACGACGGGCTCAACCTCGCGCTGGTCGCCACCGGGCTGGTCCTGCTGGGGCTGGTGCTGCTGGTGGGCCCGCTACGCACCGCCGGCGGCCTGGAGATCCGGGCGGCCAACCTGCCGGTACGCGCCTGGACGCCGCTGATCGCCGACCGGCTCGGCACGGCCCTGCTCGGGCTGCTCGCCGCCCTGGCGCTCGCCGCAGCGCTCGCCCTGCCGGCCGGCGTGGCGCTGGCCGCCAGCCTGCTGGTCGGCGCGGGCGCCGGTGCGGTCGCGCTGGACCTGGCCCGACGGCGGTTCCGGCCGAGGGCCGGCGGCGGGTCGGTGGCCGCCGCGCTGCGCCGGCACCAGCCGGAGTTCCTGCTCTACTTCTCCGCGCCTCCCGGCTCGGAATACCAGGTCACCATGTGGTTGCCGTACCTGGAACGGATCGGGCGGCCGTTCCTGGTCGTGTTGCGTGAGCCGGAGTTCCTGGCCCCGATCGCGGCGGCCACCGACGCACCGGTGGTCTACTGCCCCACCCTGGGGGCGATGGACCAGGCGTTGGTGCCGAGCCTGCGGGCGGCGTTCTACGTCAACCACGGTGCGAAGAACAGCCACTGTGTCCGGTTCACCCAGCTCACGCACATCCAGCTGCACCACGGCGACAGCGACAAGGCGCCGAGCGCCAACCCGGTGTCGGGGATCTTCGACCGGATCTTCGTGGCCGGGCAGGCGGCGATCGACCGGTACGCCCGCGCCGGAGTACAGATCCCGGCGGACAAGTTCGTGGTGGTGGGTCGCCCACAGGTCGAGTCGATCGAGG
This sequence comes from Micromonospora sp. NPDC127501, assembly GCF_040302185.1. Taxonomy (NCBI): domain Bacteria; kingdom Bacillati; phylum Actinomycetota; class Actinomycetes; order Micromonosporales; family Micromonosporaceae; genus Micromonospora; species Micromonospora sp. NPDC127501. The sequence continues at coordinate 376,196 of NZ_JBEORJ010000003.1, forward strand.
TACGCCCGGAGCCCGCGCGAGGGTTGGCGCACCCGACGGTGCTCTACACGCCGACCTGGACCGGGCACCACGCCGACGCCGACTACTGCTCGCTTCCGGTGGCCGAAGGCCTGCTGCGCCGGCTGTTGGAGCGCGGCGCGACGGTGATCCTGCGGGCCCACCCGTACACCACGCAGAACCCGGCGTCGGCCCGCCAACTGGGCCGCCTGACCGAGCTGCTCGTCGCCGACCGGGCCCGCACCGGCCGCCAGCATGTGGTCGGCGCGGCGGCTCGGCAGCTGAGCCTGACCGAGTGCGTCAACTCCGCCGACGCGCTGGTCTCCGACGTGTCCGGCGTGATCTCGGACTTCCTCTACTCCGGCAAGCCGTACGCGGTCACCGACATGGGCGACCAGGGCGACCGGTTCGTGGAGCGGTTCCCACTGGCCGGGTCGGGTTACGTGCTGCGCCGGGACATGTCCAACGTGGACGCGGTGCTGACCGACCTGCTGGACACCGACCCGCTGGCCGAGGCCCGCTGGGCCACCCGCCGCCGCTACCTGGGTGACTTCCCGGCCGAGGCGTACGCCGAGGCGTTCCTGACCGCCGCCCGCCGGGAGCTGGCACCGGCCGAGACACTGACCGCGTCCACACCGGCGTAGCCGCTCAGCGGTACGGGTCGAGCAGCGCCAGCACCGCTGCCGGGTCCTCCACGTGCGCGTTGTGCCCGAGACCGGGAAGCGTGGCGACCGGTACGCCGTACTCCTTGAGCTGTTCGTCGGTGACCATCGGATCGTTCTCCCCGCGCGCCAGCACCACCGGCACGTCGGTTGCCGCCAGAAGCGCCGCCAGGTCGGGTTCGCCGACGGCGAAGGCGGTCGGGTCCATGGCGAGGCGCCACCGGCCGTCGACCTGGCGCAGCCCGGCGTCCACCACCGGGTGGTCCGGCGAGACCAGGCCGGCCAGCCCGGACACCCGCAGGTAGCGGCGAGCCGCCTCGGTGCGGCTGGCGAACCAGCTCACGGGGCGGGCGGCGACCTCGGCGGCGCGGGTCAGCTCAGCGGGTGACCAGAGCGCCTTGATGCCCAGCCCGACCACCGCGTCCACCGGCGCACCGGCGTCACGGGCGGCGAGCGCCAGGCCGACCACCCCACCCAGCGAGTGTCCGAGCACGACCAGCCGGTCGTCGGGGGCGAGGGCCTGCGCGATCTGCTGGGCGAAGCCCGCGAAGGAGTACGACGGCAGCGGCGACGCCCAGCCGTGACCGGCGAGGTCCGGTGCCAGCCATCGTCCGGGCCAGTGCTGCTCGAGGTACGGCGCCCAGGGCAACCACACGTCCCCGGTTGCTCCCATGCCGTGCAGCAGCAGCAGGACCGGCCTGCGGCCGGCGTGACCACCCGTCTTCTCCACCACGGCCGCAGTCTCCCACGGTTCACGGTCGGGTACGAGAGCCGTCGATGACGGACCGCGCGGACAACCGCTGCGGGCGCCGGCCCCTTGTGGGGGACGGCGCCCGCGGCGGTCAGCGTGCCCGGGTCAGGCGGAGTAGCCCCGGCTGGTGATCCAGTTGGCCAGGTCGATCGTGGTGATCCAGTACGACGGGTCGGCCGGGTTCGCCGAGTCGGCGATCCGCACGGTGCGACCGTTGTCCTTGTAGCCCACGACGGCGATGTAGTGCCCGCCGCCGTAGGAGTGCCAGCCGCCGTCGGTGTCGGTGGCGTCTCCGACGACGTTGGCCACCACGCCCCGGCCGTCGGTGATGGCCTTCACCACGTCGGCCTGGAGGCGGTCCATCTGGGCCGGGCTGGGCGCGCCGGGGAACATCCGGGTCCGGTACGGGGAGCCCTTCACCTCGGCGTTGAGCACCCGGGTGGTGTCCTCGGCCGAGTTGGTGCCCATCTCGGTGGTGCCCAGCTCGGCGCCGAGCTCCTCCTGGGTGCGGTCGACGCCGGCGGCGCTGAGCGCGTTCCGGGTGGCCGCCGGGCCGCAGTTGTAGTAGGTGTTCTGCGCCTCGTAGTCGTAGTCGAGCACCTTGGTCGCCGGCGGCTTCGGCCGCTCCGGCTTCCGGGTCAGGTCGGGGTTGCTGCTGGCCTTGGCAGCGGGCGACGCGGCGCTGGTGGCCGGGGCGGCCGTGGTCGACGTGGCGCTGGCCGAGGGGGACGCGTCCCGTGCCTCGCCGCGGGAGGCGGCGACGTCACTGCGCATCTCGGCGACCGTGGTCGCGCTGCGCTGGCCGGCCGGGGCGTCGTCGGCAGTGGTGAGCAGGGCGCCGGTGGTGGTGGCGATCGCGAGGGCCGCGGCGGAGGCGGCGACGATCTGGTACGGGCGCTCGGTGGCGAGGCGGCGGAGCTGACGCTGCAGGGTGTGCTTCACGGGGTCCTCCACGGATCGGGGGGAGAGCGGCACACCGGTGCCGGACCGGTATCCGGGCAGGCGCCAGCGCGCGGACAGGGGTCCGCGGATGGTGAACCGCTCAGGGGAACGCCCGGCGCGGCCGGGCGGGGAAGGCGATGACCCGGAGGGTCAGCTCACCGTCACGCGACGAATGAGCGGGTGCATCGCCGCGCCGTGGAGGCGGGGGAACAACCGAGGGGTGGAAAGGTGCTGCACGAGGATGGGACTCCTTCCGACACCGCCTACCGGGTTAGCTGACGGATTCGGGCGGGAAGACGCCCTACCGCGGGCCGTGGCTCGCGGATTCACCCCGGACTTACTGGTGGGTCCCCGGTTCGTTGATCACGATTAAGCGGGTCGATGCGGCGTCGCGTCTTGCGATCGGTTACCGCACCGGACGGGACGACACTACTGGCGTCTCAACGCCCTGCCAAGCCAGGTTCACCTGCGTAAACCCCAATTGGCGCGACAATTTCTGCGCGTATTACCGATGACGTGACTCGATGGGACAACCGGTTACGGCGACGCCTGCGGGCGACAACCGGACAGGCCGCAAAAAACGCGGCCACAATCGCGGGAACAATCCCGCCGATCGCGCCGGCCGTCCCATTTCGCGATCAGGTGACCGGCCTCACATCACGGATTGGGCTCAACCCACCCGGGCCGGGCGCCACCGTGCCACGACGGCGGGACGCAACGCCCCGGCCACCGTGCGGCGCGCTGGCACCAGGGTCGGGCGGAGCCGGGCCGCCGCCGCGTACGCCTCCTCGGCGAGGGCACGAGCCGACTCGGCGGCCAACTCCGCGTCGCGCCAGGCGGCCCGCTCACGGTCGGCGGCCACCTGGTAGTCGGCCAGCCGCGCATCCCGGACCACCCGGCTGATCAGCACCTCCTGCTCGACCGGGTGTCGCCGGGGATCCCAGCCGCGCCGGTGCCCGAACACGTCGCCGAGCTGCGCCATGGTCAGGTCGCCCCGCCAGTACGCCGCCATCGCCGCCCGGTGCAGATAGCGTTCCCGGGCGGCGTACTCGGCGGGGGTGTGCGGGGTCTGCGGGGTGGGCAGCGCCCCGGCGCCGGCGAAGCGACGCGCGGCGGTGTCCGCCTCGTCGTACCCGATCCAGGCCTGTTCCAGTTGCTCCTGAGCAGTCAGCCAGGCGGCACGCCGGCGCTTGGCGGTGGTGGTCGCGCCGGCTGCGGCGACGGCCACCTCCTCGGCGTAGCGGCGCAGGTCGACGGCCTCGGCGGCGGCCAGCTCCCGGGCAGTGGGCCCGGCCGGGAGCGCATCGTCGGTGGGCCGGTCCCGTTCGGGGCGCGCGGCCAGCACGGCGAGCAGGCCCAGGGTCAGCAGGAACAGCGTCGACCAGATGGCGGCGGCCTGCGGCACCTCGGTCACGAACTGGTAGAAGACGACGGTCTCCATGGTCGGCACCTCGGGGAGAGAGCAGTGCGATGGGAAGCCGCGCCGACCGGCGGGCCACGGCGGGCCACGGGTCGGCGGGTCAGGGAGCGGGTGGGTCGACAGGGCGCGGTGTCGGGACGGTCGTCCCGGTGGCTCAGCGCGCGGGTGGGGCCCGGGAAGCCCGACCGTCCGCTGCGTCGACGAGAGGCAGCCGGTCAGATTCGGCCGCGCCGACCGGCAGCACGCCGGCCGCGATGGTGCCCTGATCGCCAGGGAGCGCCATCAGCGTGTCGACCGACCATGCCGGGACCGATTCCTCGGCGGCCTCCGGTGGCATCGCCGGGGCCGGGCGGGCCGCACTGTGTGCCTCGCCGCGCCGGTAGCAGGCCGCCAACGACCCGACGGCGACCGAGGCCGGCACCGCGCTCGACGTCGGCACCGGGCCGGGTGTCGGCGTGGCGGCCGTGGCCGGGCCTGCGCCGAGCGCCAGGGCCGCGACGACGGCGAGGCTGGTCAGCACCCGAGTCGCCCAGCGCGCCACCCACCACAGCGGACAGGTGAGCGCGACCGGAAGCACATCCCCACGCTACCGTCGCGCTGACCCGGGCGCACCGACCACGGGCGTGTCGGATCACGCCGCGCCGACCCCGTTGACCAGGGTGGACGTTGTCAGCGCAGGTCGACGTACGTTGATCGACCGCCGGCCCGACCGACCTCCTCGGCAGGTCCGTCGACCTCGCCGCGGGCGCTGCTCGCGGGGTTTCGTGCGTCGTCGTCGCCGGCCACCCGTTGTCGGGGGACGGGCACCGGACGGGCCGCACGGCGCGGCGCGAGCCGGCGCATCATCGGGGTTTCGACGAAGCGGTGCAGCAGCCCGGCGAGGATCAGGTTCGCCGCCAGGAAGCCGAGCACCACGGCCGGGCCACGCCAGCCCGCGAAGCCGACCCCCCAGGTGCCGCTCCAGCGCAGCACGCTGGTCATCACCAGCACGTGCACCAGGTAGAAGGCGAACGAGACCTCACCGAGCCAGACCACCGGCCGGGACCGCCACGGCGAGCGCCGACCCCGCACGTCCGCGTCCGCAGCCGCGGTGATCACCAACAGGTACGCGACCGCGAGCAGCGTGGTCCACAGCTCGGCGCGGATCCACTGTGCGGCCGCCACCCAGGTGACCAGGAACACCCCGCTGGCCACTGTCAGTCCGGGACCGCGCCAGAGCCCTCGGCGCATCAACTCGGCCGCCACCGCGCCCAACCAGAACTCCAGCGACCGCACCGGCGGGAAGATCTGGGTGAACCACCAGCGGCTCACCTCCGGCACCAACTCCTGCGCCGGCCAGAGCGCGAGGATCAGCAGCGGCAGCGCGACGATCAGCGCCCAGAGCAGCTTCGGCCGGGCCCGGCGCAGCAGTGGCAGCGCCAGCGGCAGACAGAGGTAGAAGAAGAACTCGCAGGACAGCGACCAGCTGACGGTGTTGATGCTGTAGAACCAGCCGGGCCGGGGGTCCCACGCCTGCAACAGCAGCAGGTTCTCCAACGCGGCCGCCGGCAAAACCGGGTCGGCGAACCACCAGGCGACCACCAGCGTCGCCGCGAACAGCACCAGGTGGTTCGGGTAGATCTTGGCGATCCGTCGCCGCCAGAAGGTGAGCCGGGAGTCCCCCTCGCGGGCCGACCAGACGAGCACGAACCCGCTGAGGATGAAGAAGAACTGCACCCCGGAGAGGCCGAGGGTGAACAGCGCGTCGATGACGGCCTTGTAGTCCGGCTCGGCGATGATCCGCATGGTGCCGGCGTGAAAGCCGAAGACCAGCAGCGCGGCGATCCACCGCAGCCCGGTCAGCGAGGGCAGCCGGGGCGGGGCGGGTGCGGGCCGGGCGGCCGACGTCGCGGCGACGCTCGTCATGCCGGGATCCCGGCGCTCGGCAGGGTCACCAGCACGCTCGTAGCCTCCTGTCGCGGCGTCGGACGGCGCGACGGCGACGCCCACGACGACCCGGCAGGGCCGCACCGAGGCACCCTACCGGGTCACTCCCGGGTGAACCGGACGCATCCCACCCGCCCCACGAGCCCGCGGTCCCCGGGCCGGAAACCGCCCATTGGCCGGCGTTAACCTTCCGCTGGGCGGGAGTTCAGAGAGTCCACCATCGGCGGCAACGTCAGGTTCCGGGGCCGGCCACCCGGGTCGTCGAAGGTGGCGGACGTGGTCAATGAGCCGACGCACGCACCGCTGCTGAGCATCGTCGTGCCCGTGTACGGCGTCGAGGCGTACCTGTACCAGTGCCTCGAGTCGATCCGGGCCGACATCCCGGCCGGCGATTCGGACGCGGTCGAGCTGATCGCCGTCGACGACGCCTCCCCGGACGGCTGCGGCGACATGCTCCGCTCGTACGCGGTCAGCCGCGACGGCGTGCGGGTCGTGCACCTGAGCAGCAACGTGGGTCTGGGGCTGGCCCGCAACGCCGGGCTCGACGTGGCCACCGGCCGGTACGTCTGGTTCGTCGACAGCGACGACTGGTTGCCACCGGGCACGATCGCGGCGGTGCTGGACCGGCTGCGCCAGCACCAGCCCGACGTGCTGATGCTCGACCACCTGCGGGTGCACGAGGACGGCCGGCGGGAGGTCGACGCGAGCAGCCCCCTGCTGCGCGGGATCACCGGCGTCACCCGGTTGGCCGACCAGCCGCAGTTGCTGCGGGTGCAGCACACCGCCTGGAACAAGGTGGTCCGCCGGGACTTCATGGACGAGCTGGAGCTGCGGTTCTTCCCCGGCTGGTACGAGGACATCCCGTTCAGCCATCCTCTGCTGATCGGGGCCGAGAAGATCTCCGTGCTGGACCGGGTCTGCTACCTGTACCGCCAGGGCCGCCAGGGCGCGATCACCTCCACCCGCAGCGGCCGGCACTTCGACGCCTTCGCCCAGTACGAGCGGCTGATGGACTGGGTGGCCCGGAAGCACCCGGACGAGCGGTTGCAGGCCGAGCTGTTCGAGCTGATGATCAGCCACTACCTGGTGGTGGTGGGCAACGACGGCCGGCTGCACCCACACCTGCGGCGCGACTTCTTCCACCGGGCCGCCGCGCACTACCGTCGCTACCTGCCCACCGGTGGCTACCCGCTGCCCCCGGGCGTGACCGGGCTCAAGCACCGCCTCATCGGGCGGGGTGACTGGGTCGCGTACTCGGCGCTGCGCCAGGCCCACCGGGTCGCTGGTCGCCTGCGTCGACCCGGCCCGGCGATCGGCGCCGACGGCGGTTCACTCGCCGCCGACGAGGACCCGGGGCGAGGGGCGAGCGCCGCCGCGACGCGCGACGGTGGGCTCACAGCGGAGCGGCGCGACGCGCTGGCCGTCGGCCGGCTGCCGTGATCGACCCCACCGCGCAGCACGCCGGGAGCCGGGGCGGCTCCCGGCGCCCTCGTTTTCCAGGTCGTCCGCCCGCCGGGCGGACGACGACAGCACCACCGCACCCCGGTGCGGACGTACCTGAGCAGAGGTCGGAATGACGGCGACAATCAAGATCGGACCGCACGCGGTCGGTGCCGGGGAGCGACCGTTCGTGGTCGCCGAGATGTCCGGCAACCACAACGGCGATCTGAACCGGGCGCTGGCCATCGTCGACGCGGTGGCCGCGAGCGGGGCGCACGCGCTCAAGCTCCAGACGTACCGGCCGGACACCATCACCATCGACGTCGACACCCCGGCGTTCCGGATCTCCAGCGGGCACGAGCTGTGGGGCGGGGAGAACCTGTACCGCCTCTACGAACGCGCGCACACCCCGTACGAGTGGCACGCCCCGATCTTCGAGCGGGCCCGTGAGCGGGGCCTGACCGTCTTCTCGTCGCCGTTCGACGCGACCGCCGTGGAACTGTTGGAGTCGCTGGACGCGCCCGCGTACAAGATCGCCTCGTCGGAGCTGGTCGACCTGCCGCTGATCCGACTGGTGGCCAGCACCGGCAAGCCGATGGTGATCTCCACCGGAATGGCGACGGTCGCCGAGATCGACGCCGCCGTACGCACCGCCCGGGCCGGCGGCGCGGCGGGCATCGTCCTGCTGGCCTGCACCGCGTCCTACCCGGCGCCGCCGGCCGACAGCAACCTGCGCCGGTTGCCCGTGCTGGCCGGCGCGTTCGACGTGCCGGTCGGGCTCTCCGACCACACCCCCGGCATCGGGGTGGCGGTCGCCTCGGTGGCGCTCGGCGCCTGCTTCATCGAGAAGCACGTGACGCTCGACCGGGCCGACGGCGGCGTGGACTCGGACTTCTCCCTGAACCCGGCGGAACTCACAGCCCTGGTCGCCGAGTCCGGCCGCGCGTACGAGGCGCTGGGCGGCACCGCGATCGGACCGACGCCCGCGGAGCAGGAGGGGCTGCGGTTCCGCCGGTCGCTCTTCGTGGTCGAGGACGTCCGGGCCGGCGATCCGGTGACCGCGCACAACGTCCGCTCGATCCGGCCGGCCGGCGGGCTGGCACCCGTGGAGATCGACCGGGTCCTGGGCCGCACCTTCGCCACCGACGTCCCGCGCGGCACCCCACTGAGCTGGGACCAGATCTAACCCACCCCACCCCGCGATCTTGCAGTTACTGTCCCGGCGCAAGGCATGTAAGCCGCGATTCGGCGTCAGACAGTGCAAGATCGCGGGGTGGGAGGGTCGGGGCGAAGCCGACGGTGACCACCAGGTCATCCACCCGGAGGGTCCGCCAGATCGCCGACCCGTCGGCCGGCGTACCCAGACCATGGCGCCGCCACCAGGCCGCCACCGACACATCGGCCAACTTGCACCAGCATTCGGCCCGGGTCCAGCGGGCCCAGAAGTCCGCAGTGCCGAAGCGGCGGGCCAGCGCCGGGGGCACCGGGGCATCGGCGCGCTCCGCATCGACGGCCACCCGCCAGCCGGGCGCCGGTGGGCCGTACCAGCCGACGCACCGTCCATCGTCGAGGTGACTGCGGGTCACCGCCTCGGCCATCGCGGCCGGCGACCCGATGCGCAGGTGCTGCTCGGCGGCGACGAGCAGCCCCGGCACCGGACGCGGCACGGCCGTCCCGCCGTGCCGTGCTGGTCGCAGCGGCGGGGGAACCGGCCGCAGGTCAGATGGCGGCGGCACCGTCCACCACGATGACCTGGCCGTTGATGTTGGTGTGCTCCCGCAGCAGCATCCGCACGACCGGGGTGACCTCCACCGGCTCGGTCAGGTGACCGGTCGGGGTGCGGCGCACGATCTGGTCGAGCTGGGTCGGACCGAGCACGGCGGACATCTCCGAGGCGAAGAACCCGGGCGCGACCGAGTTGACCAGCATCCGGCCGCCCAGTTCGCGGGCGAGCGAGCGGGTGGCGGCGTCCATGCCGCCCTTGGTGGCCGAGTACGCGACGAGGCCGGGGAAACCGCGCTGCCCGCAGATCGAGGTGATGTTGACGATCCGCCCGCGCAGCCCCTTGGCGAGCATCCGGCGTATCACCAGCCGGGTCAGCTGTAGCGGGGCCGTCAGGTTCGTCTCGATGATCCGGGCGATGTCGTCGGCGGCGGTGTGGGCGTGCAGGGAGTCCTGCCCCATGGCGGCGTTGTTGACGATGCCGTCGATCGGGCCGAGGCGCTGCTCCACCTCGCGGACGAAGCTCTGCGCGGCGCGCAGGTCGGTGACGTCCACCGAGCCGACGTGCACCCGGTCGGGGTGCTCGGCGGCGAGCTTCTCCAACTCCGGGGTGATGGTGCGGGCGAACGCGGCCACGCGTACGCCCGCGTCGAGCAGGTCGGTGACGATGGCCAGGCCCAGGCCACGGGAACCGCCGGAGACGAGAACCACGGAGCTGGGCGGGACGAGCTGGGTGTCGGCTGGCTCAGACATCGCTCTTCAGGGTCTCCTTGACGGGAATGTCGGTCAGGACGCGAATGCGGCGCGGCACCGCGTGCTCGGGGAGCCGGTCGGCGCACCAGCGGACCAGCGCGGCCTCGTCCGGCACACCGCTGTCAGCGCCGGACGGGCCGGCAGCGGCGAGGACCACCTCGGCGACCACCATCCGCCCGAGAACCGGGGCGCGGCGGCCGGTCACCCGGGCCCAGGCCACCGCCGGATGACCGGTGAGTACGCCGCGGACCACACCGGCGGAGACCTTGCTGCCACCGACGTTGATCTCGTCGGAGTCCAGTCGGCCGGTGATCAGCACCCGGCCGTCGAGCACCTGCACCCGGTCCCCGGTGCGGATCGGGCCGGCGAGACCGGCCCCGTGGTACGGGGAGGTGACCACCAGCTCGTCGTCGCGGACCGAGAGCGTCGGCCGGCCCGGGGTTTCCCGGTCCAGCCAGTCGACCGGGAACCCGGCCCGCCCGTCGTGCACCACAATGGACGCCCCCGCCTCGGAGGACGCGTAGATCCAGGAGATCCGGGCGGTCGGGAAGACCTCCCGCAGCTGGTCCAGGATCGCCTGGTCCACCGGTTCCCCGCCGAGGGTGATCTGGCGCAGGGGCACCCGGGCCAGCGCCTCGGCGTCGCGGTAGAGGGTGCGCCGCCAGAAGGTCGGGGTGCCGGAGGCCGCGTCCACCCCGTGGGTGGCCGCGACAGTGGGCCAGTCGTCCAACTCGTCGGGCTCGACCACCACCAGGTGCTGGCCGGGCTGGGTCAGCGACAGGGTGACGACCTGCCACCAGGCGTACGTGCCGGGGGCGTACGGGCAGAGCCAGGTCCGCTCAGGCTGGTCGGCCCGCACCGTGGTCAGCGTGTCGAGGGTGTGCCCGACCCGCTTCGGACGCCCGGTGGACCCCGAGGTCAGCAGCCAGAGTCTTCCCGCCTCGGCGGCTCGCGGCCGGGCCGGTGCGCTCGGGTGCACGCCGTCGTCGTCGAGGACGCCGACGGTGAACCCGGCCGTCAGCAGCTCGGTGCGCATCACCGCGTCGACCCGACTCACGGTGCTGAGCAGCAGCTCGGTGCCGTGCACGGCGTGCTGCCGCGCCGCGGTGAGCGCGTGCACGGCCGAACGGGCGAGCACCGCCGCCGGGTCGGGCAGGGTGGGCGTCGGCAGCGAACGCCAGGTCAGCGCGGCACCACCGACGACGAGCCGGTTGTCGGCACCGGCTGGCTCCGGGCCGGCGGGGGTCGGGTGGCGCGACGTCGCGACGGTCACTGGTGTTGAAGCTCGACGAGGAAGTCGAGGACGTCCCCGACGGTGGCGATGCGACGCAGCCCGGGGGCGTCGAAGTTGAGCTCCTCCCCCGTCTCGTCCTCCACCCGCAGGGCCAGCTCGGAGAAGTCGAGCGACCGGAAGCCGATCTCCCGCAACTGCGCCGCGTCGTCCGCGGGCAGCTCCTTGTCCTGATTCTTCAGCACCTGAGCCATGAGGTCGCGGATCTGCGCGCGACTCAATTCGTTCATGCGCCGCAGTCTACAACCCAACGAATGCATATCTGATTTCCCGGTAGGCCCGGGTAAGGTGCCGGAACCCGACGTGAACGGCTAGGAAAGCGAGACGCACGTGCTGCGCGAAGCGACGACGGACGACGTTCATCTGATGTTGTCCTGGCGTAATCAGGAAACCAATCGGCAGGTCAGCAAGACCAGTCACGAGATCACTGCCGAGGAGCACGCCCGATGGTGGTCGGCGGTCCGCGCCGACCCGTCCCGGCGAGTGCTGGTGTACGTCCGCGACGACCGGCCCTGCGGTGTGGTCACCTTCTTCGACCTGCGGTTGGACGGCCCCCGCACCGGCGCGTGGGGCTTCTATCTCGACGCCGACGGGCTGGACGGGCGGGGCGAGACACTGCCGGCCTGGCTGGGGGTCATGCGGGAGGCCGTCGAGTACGCCTTCGACGGGCTGCACCTGGACCGACTCGACGGGGAGGTGCTCGGCCACAATACCGTCGTACGACAGATGAACCGGCGTTTCCGATTCGTCGAGGGAACCCCGCGACAGGAGCTGTCCGACGGCCGGGAAATCACCGTCATCCCGGTTTCTCTGGCTCGGGCAGACCGCCGCCAACGCTGATTGCCGGACCCTTTCCCGCATTGGACAGAAAGCATTAACCGACCGTGCTCCCGGTGGACATCCGCCGTTCACGAATAGCGGTGTCCACCGAAGCGCGGTGGGTCAGGCCCGCCGCCAGGCGGCCCAGTGCTGCTCCGGGTTGCCGCCGAGTCGGACGAAGCCGTACGCCGTGCCGTCCCAGTCGTCGACCTGCCCCGGTGCCCAGCGGGCGAACACGACCTGCGCCGCGGCCGGTGGCTGCCTGTCGCCGAACCACCGGACGTCGGCCCAGGTCACTTGGTGGCTGAGGTTGAACCGGAGGGTGTAGTGCACGTTGGTCGAGGCCCACACCCGCTCGCCGGGGCGTACGCCGACGTCGGCAACCCGGGGCGACGGCGCGGTGCTCGCGACGGTCGGTCGCACGATCCGTTGGTCGATCACCTGCATCGTGACGAGATTGACCACCACGACGGCACCGAGGACGGGCAGCCGCAGGCGGGGCACCCGGACCGTGGCGACGAGCAGCACGCAGCCGGCGATGCCGACCAGCGACCCGACCACCGGTCGTAACTCCCGCCAGCCCTCGGTCAACGCCGCCAGGTCCGGTGCGCTGAACCCGCCGTAGCGCAACCGGTGGCCCTGGCTGGCCACGTACGCGAGTCGGACCGCGACCAGCGCGCCGCCACCGACCAGCAGCGCCACCGCGACCGCCGCCCGGCGCAACACCACCCGCCAGCCGGCGGTGAACAGCACCCCCAGCCCGACCAGCAGCCAGAGCGGCGCCAGCATCTGCACGTAGCGGCCGTAGATCGCGTCCAGCGGCTTGCCGGTGATGCCGGACAGGATCACCGACGCGCCGCCGGCCACCCCGACGGTCACCGCCAGCGCCACGCCCATCGTCCAGCGGGCCGCGTCGCCGTGCCGCGGGCGCCACAGCTCGCGCACCGCGCCGGCCCAGGCCACCCCGGCCATTCCGAACGTGATCACCACGAGGTACCAGAGCTGGGTGGTGACCGCGGCGCTCACCCGGACCATCCCCTGGGCGGAGGTGATCGCCTCGAACGTGCCGCCGTCGGGGGTGCTGCCGAGCAGGTAGACCTTGCCGCCGAGGTGGCGGATGGCGGCCTCGTTGACGAGCGCCATGGCGAGCACCGGCAGCATCGCCGCGAGCACCACGGGCGGGCTGATCCGGCGGCGGACGAACAGCAGCAGCACCAGCCCGGCGTGCACGGCCACGATCACCAGGCCGCGGGAGTGCAGCAGGTGAAACCCGCCGACCAGCAGGCCCACGGTGGCGGCGGCGAGCGGGCCGGGCCGGGTGATCCAGCGGTGCACGGCGAGCAGCCAGGCGACCACGAGCGGCGCCAGCACCGCGTCGATCATGGCGACGCCCGCGTAGAAGGCGGTGGCCGGCAGGGTCGCCGCCGCGACCGCGCCGAGCAGCGCGTACGAGCGGCGCAGCTGGAACAGGCGGCGACCGAACAGGTACGCCAGCGGCAGCAGCGTCGAGTTCACCATCGCGTTGATCAGCTGGACGATCCGGTAGCTGTCGGTGAAGTCCCGGTCCCCGAGGAACGCCGGCGAGATCAGCATCGGGTAGCCGACCCGGCGCAGCAGGTCGTTCTCGCTGCTGAATCCCCCCGGGCCGCCGGCCAGAGCGCGCGCGGTGTTCAGGTAACTGTCCTCGTCGGTGTGCGCGATGGGCAGCACGATGTGCCGGGACCACCACATCCGCCAGGCCACGCTGAGCACCCAGCCGACGACCAGCAGTAGCGGCACCAGCCAACGTCGGGCGGGCGGGCCACTCGGCGTCTCGGCCACCACCACCGGCCGTTCGATCACGTCACTACCGGGTGCCATGAACGCCTCCAGAATTGCCGGCCGGACCGGCCCGCGCTGATCCGACAGGCCCGTCGACCGGCGTCGGTGACGCCGGGGTGGCCCGCTCGCACCGAGCCGGTGTGGATGTCGGGTGAACGTGGGACCCGGCTGCGCGCCGGGCCGCCGGGTCGTTCGCGCGGTCACTGTAACGGCCCGATCCGGCCAGGTCAGCCCACATTCGGCGCGGTCGGAAGTGTTCGCCTACGCGGTGTTCGGCATTCACGGGAGCAGAGGTTGTGGTTCACCCACGAGCGCCGAGGAGTTAACCCGCCATGGCTAGCGTGTCACCCCGGTCGGCCGGCCCAGGGCCGCTCGTTCATCCACGAACACGGGAGCACCACATTGAGTGAGTTGAATGGATCGTCCATTCTGATCACCGGGGGAACTGGTTCCTTCGGCAGGACGTTCCTCCGGCACATCCTCAACGAGGCCGACCCCGCCCGCGTGGTGGTGTTCTCCCGCGACGAGCTCAAGCAGTACGAGCTGCGCCAGCAACTTGGCGACGACCCTCGGCTGCGCTGGTTCATCGGCGACATCCGGGACCGGCACCGCCTCACCCGCGCCATGCACGGCGTCGACCACGTGGTGCACGCCGCCGCGCTGAAGCAGGTGGACACCGCGGAGTACAACCCCTCGGAGTACATCGCCACCAACATCACCGGGTCGCAGCACGTCGTCGACGCGGCGATCGAGGCCGGCGTCAGGAAGGTCATCGCGCTCTCCACCGACAAGGCGTCCAGCCCGATCAACCTGTACGGCGCGACGAAGCTGGTCGGCGACAAGCTGTTCGTCTCGGCCAACCACTACGCCGCCCAGCACCCCACCCGCTTCGCCGTGGTGCGTTACGGCAACGTGGTGGGCAGCCGCGGCTCGGTGGTCCCGCTGTTCCGCCGGCTGGCCGCCGAGGGCAAGAGCCTGCCGATCACCGACAAGCGGATGACCCGCTTCTGGATCACCCTGGACCAGGCCGTGCAGTTCGTCATGGACTCGTTCGACCAGATGCAGGGCGGCGAGCTGTTCGTGCCGCGTATCCCGAGCATGCGCATCCTCGACCTGGTCGAGGCCGTGGCCCCGGACGCCACCACTCACGAGATCGGGATCCGGCCGGGCGAGAAGCTGCACGAGGAGATGATCGCGCCCGACGACAGCCGGCGGACGCTGCGCGCCGACGGCCGGTTCATCGTCCAGCCGACCATCGCCACCTGGGGCTACCAGGCACCGGTCGACTGCGACCCGGTGCCGGACGGTTTCGCCTACCAGTCGGACACCAACGACGAATGGCTCACCGTCGAGCAGTTGCGCGACATGCTCGGCATCAACGGATGACGGGGATGCTCCCGTACGGCCGGCAGTCGATCAACGAGGACGACGTCGCGGCCGTCGCCGACGTGCTGCGCGGCGACTGGCTCACCACCGGTCCGCAGGTCGACGCCTTCGAGGCCGACCTCGCCCGGTGGACCGGCGGAGTCGGTGTGGCCGCCGTCTCCAACGGCACCGCGGCGCTGCACGTGGCGTACGCGGCGGCCGGGGTGGGGCCGGGCGACGAGGTGGTCGTCCCGCCGATGACGTTCGTGGCGACCGCCAGCAGCGCGATCGCCCTCGGCGCGAAGATCGTGTTCGCCGACGTCGACGACGAGACGTTCTGCCTCGACCCGGCGGCGGCCGCCGCCGCGGTCACGTCGCGGACGACTGTCGTCGCCGCGGTCGACTACGCCGGCCACCCCGCCGACTACGACGCGCTGCGCAAGTCGGTCGAGGGCAGCGACGCGCTGCTGCTCGCCGACGCGGCGCACTCGATCGGCGGGACGTACCACGGCCGGCCGGTCGGTTCGCTCGCCGACCTGACCACGTTCTCGTTCTTCCCCACGAAGAACCTGACCACCGCCGAGGGCGGCGCCGTCGCGGCGCTGGACCCGGAGATCCTGAGGCGGGCCCGCCGGTTCCGTGGCGTCGGTGTGGTCCGCGAACGCGACGACCTGCGTTTTCCGGATGAGGGCGGCTGGCACCAGGAGGTGCACGAGTTCGGGCTGAACTACCGGCTGCCGGACGTGCTCTGCGCCCTGGGCCGCAGCCAGCTACGTCGGCTCGGCGAGTTCACGGCCCGCCGCCGCGCCCTGGTCGCCCGCTACGACGAGGCGCTGGCCGACCTCGACGGCGTACTGCTGCCCAACCGCAGGTCGTGGGCCGATCCGGCCTGGCACCTCTACCCGATCCGGGTGCTCGACGGGCGTCGCCGCGAGGTGTACGACCGGATGCGGGCCGCCGGCATCGGCGTCCAGGTCAACTACATCCCGGTGCACTGGCACCCGGCCTTCGCCGACCTGGGTTACCGGCGCGGGTCCTGCCCGGTGGCCGAGTCGTTCTACTCCCAACAGCTGTCGCTGCCGCTGTACCCAGGGCTCAGCGACGCCGACCAGGACCGCGTCATCGACGCGCTGACCGCCGCGGTGCGGGGCGGCTCGCTGCGTTCCGCCGCCTGATGGGAACCTGATGCACCACGCCAACCACTTCTACGGCCACGCGCACGTGCTGGCCCGGTACGCCGGTCTCGGCGACCGGCACCCACCCCGGATCAACGGGTACGTGCAGCACGGCTGGAACATCGGTGACGGCCTGGCCCCCGGCCACCCGTACGCCGACCGCACCCCCAGCCTGCTCTGGTCGGAGCAGACCCGCCGCCGGGCCTGGTCGGTGGGGCGACGCAACGTGGTCGTCATCGGCGCGCCGTTCAGCTACCTGTTGGCCATGCGACCCGAGGAACCACCGGCCCAGGACCGGGAGGGCACCATCTGGTACCCGTTCCACGGCTGGGAGGGTCAACACGTCAAGGGCGACCACCGCAAACTGATCGCCCTCATCCAGGACACCGAGCCCGGCCCGGTCACGGTCTGCCTCTACTGGCACGAGTACCGGATGCGCAACGTGCGCCGGCTCTACGAGCGCGCCGGGTTCCGGGTGATCTGCCACGGGTACCGGGGACACTGGTGGAAGGACACCGATCCGGAGTTCCTCGACCGACAGCTCACCGAGCTGCGCCGTCACCGCCGGGTGGCATCCAACCGGCTGACCAGCGCGATCTTCTACGGCATCGCTGCGGGGTGCGAGCCGGCGGTCTACGGCGACCCGATGATCCTGTCCAACGAGGATCCCACCTTCGGGGGCACCGCTCGGATCCGACGGCAGTGGCCGCAGCTGCACGGCACCACTGTCGACCTGCCCACCGCGGTCGATATCGCCCGCGCCGAGCTGGGCACCGACCACCGCTGCACGCCGGCCGAGCTCCGCGAGCTGCTCGGCTGGGCGAACCTCCAGGAGGAAGAGGAAGACCGTGACGACTGAGACGGCACCCGCCGACCGGATCACCCTGCCGGGCGGCGAGATGCTGGCCTGGTCGGATCTGCCGCAGGAACGGCTGGCCAACGGTGGGCCGCTCGCCGCGCTGGCCGCCCGGTTGGTGCCGCCCGGCGCGCGGGTCCTGGTGGCCGGTCCACACGACCCGGCGCTGCTCGACCAGCTCACCCACGCCGAGGTGACCTGCCTGCTACGCAGCCACCCGGACGCGGTGGCGCTGGCGCACCGGGCCGCCCGCGTGGTGGTGGGTGGCCCGGCCGGGCTGCCCGACGACGAGACGTACGACGTGGTGATCGCCGCTGCCGGGCTGGACCCGGTGGAGTCGGTGGAGGGCACCCGGCTCGGCTGGGACGCTGTTCTGGCGCGACTCGTCGCGGCGGTGCGACCGGGTGGCGCGTTGCTGCTGCGCCTGGACAACCCCCTGGGCCTGCACCGGCTGGTCGACACCACCCCCTGGTACGCCCGCCGCGACGACTCCGCCTGGGTGATCGGCGGCGTGCTGGACCGCGCCCACCCGGCCAACCGGGACCAACTGCGCGAGCGGCTCGGCGCGGCGGGGCTGCGGCCGACCGCGTGCTGGGCCGCGTACCCCGGCGTCAGCACCCCGACGGCGCTGCTGGACGCCGACCACCTCGACCGGGACGCGGGCTCCGGCCTGTTCGAGGCGGTTCTGCACGGCGCCTGCGCCGGAGGTTTCACCAGCGCCACGGTGCTCCAGGACCCGGCCCGGCTCGCGGTGGACGCGCTGCACGCCGGGCGCGCCGCCGATCTCGCACCGGGCTGGTTGACGCTCGCCCACCGGCCCGCGGACCCCACGGACCCGAAAACGCCGACGGTCGACCGGGATCTGCCGGTGGCCCTCGTGCAGACCGGTCGCCCCGGGATCGGCGTGCTGGAGGTGCTGCACGGCCCCTCCGGTTGGCGCTGGGGGCTCATCGCGGCCACCGAAGCGACGAGGCCGGCCGTCGCGCCGTTCGCCAGCCGCGAGGCCGCGTACCGGGACGCGGACGCGCTGTCCGGACCGGTGCCGTCCGGCCGGCTGCTGCGTACCCTGCTGCTCGACGCGGCCCTGCGCCGCGACCTGGCCACCCTGCGCGCGCTGCTGCGCGGTTACGCGGGCTGGCTCGCCGATCAGGCCGACACCGACGGCCGGATCGCCGGCGCGGCGGCGCTGGCCGGCACCGACAACGTGGTGGTCGACGGCGAGCGGTACGCGGTGCTCGACCCGAGCTGGCGGGCCACCGCCGCGCTGCCCGCCGACGTGGTGCTCGCCCGCGGGCTGTGGCGCTTCGCCGCGGGCCTGCTCACCGGCGGGTACGCCCACCCGTGGCCGTCCACTCTCGACGTCGCGGGCCTGACCGTGGTGCTCGGCGGACTCGCCGGTCACGACCTCGACCGCGCGACCGTCAGCGAGGCGGTCGAGGCCGAGGCGGCCATCGCCGCCGCGTTGCACGGGCTGGACGCCGCCGGCACTGTCGACCTCGCCGCCGAACTGCATGCCGTCGCGCCGACCGATCCGCCGGTGGGCGGGCACAGCTACCAGCAGCTACGCGAGGCGTGGCTGCGCCAGCGCGAGGAACTCACCCGGTTGGCCGCGCTGACCGCGTGGACCGAGGAGTTGCTCACCTCGCGGGAACGGGCGCTGCGCCGGGCCGAGACGACGATCGGCCTGCTCAGCGGGTCGCTCAGCTACCGGGTGGGCCGGCTCGCCATCACCCCGGCCCGCCTCGCCAAGCGGGGTGCGCGCGCCGCCAAACGTCGGGCCACCGCGGTGCTGGCCCCCAAGCAGGAGGAGCAGCAGTGACCGGCGTACCGGTGCCCGGGGTCTGCGCGGACGACGCGGGGCCACGGATCGTCGGCATCGTGCAGGCGCGGATGGGTTCGTCCCGGCTGCCCGGCAAGGTGCTCCGTCCGCTCGCCGGACGCTCCGTGCTGGGCCGGGTCGTACGGGCCGCGCGGGACAGCGGCGTTCTGGCCGACCTGGTGGTCGCCACCAGCACCGACGCGGTCGACGACGCGGTGGCCGCCGAGTGCGCGCGGCTCGACGTACCGTGCCACCGCGGGCCGGTCGACGACGTGCTGGACCGGTTCGTGGGCGCCCTCGCGGCGCACCCGGGGGACGCCGTCATGCGGTTCACCGCCGACTGCCCCCTGCTCGACCCGGAGATCATCACCCTGGTCGCGTCGGTGTACCGGGCGGTCCCCGGGCTGGACTACGCCAGCACGTCGATCGCCCGGACCCTGCCCCGAGGGCTGGACGTCGAGATCATCCGAGCGGAGGCGCTGCGTACGCTGGGCCGGCTCGCCACCGACCACCACCGGGTGCACGTGACCTCCTACGCGTACACCCATCCGGAGCTGTTCCGGGTGCTCGGGGTGACGCTCACCCCGGATCGTTCCGCGCTGCGGCTCACCCTCGACACCGAGCAGGACTGGAGGCTGGTCAGCGCGATCATCGACCACTTCGGTGACGTCAGCGTGCCGCTGGCCAAGCTCGCCGACTGGCTCGACGGTCAGCCCCGGCTGCGCGCGCTCAACGCCGACGTACGACAGAAGCACCTGGAGGAGTCCTGAGCACCCTCAGGGTCGGGTTGCGTTGCGACGCCGGGCCACGGCGCGGCGTCGGCCACCTCGTCCGCTGCCTGGCGCTCGCCGAGGAGTTCCTCGCCCGCGGCGCCGACGTCACCGTGTTCGGCACCGTCGAACGGCTCGACTGGGCAACCGCGGAGCTGGCCGCGCGGGGCATCCCGCTGCTCCCTGGCCCGGACTCGGCTGCCGAACTGGTCGAGACGGCCCGCCGACACCACCTGGACGTGCTGGTCCTCGACTCCTACGAACTGGACCCGGCCGGGGCCGGCGCCCTGCGCGCCGCCGGCGTCTACACCCTCGCCATCATCGACGGCGACAGCCGGGGCCAGGTCGCGGACCTCTACCTCGACCAGAACTTCGGAGCGGAGCTGCCGGCGCCGGGGGCCGGGGCGGAACTGCCCGGGCCAGGGGCCGGGGCGGAACTGCCCGGCCGGCTGCTCGCCGGGAGCGGGTACGCCCTGCTGCGCGACACCGTGATCGGCGCTCGACCGCCGGTCGCCCCGCCCGCCACGGCGGTCAGCCGCCCCCGGGTGCTGGCCTTCTTCGGCGGCACCGACGCGGTCGGCGCGGCCCCGGTCCTGACCCGGGTGCTGGTGGCCACCGGTCATCCGATGGACCTCACGGTCATCGTCGGGCGACCCGAGATCGAGGCGGAGGTCGACGACGTCGCCCCCGGCCGGGGGCAGACCATCCGATCGGTGCCGCCCACCACCTCCCTGCCGGCACTGATCACCGAAGCGGACCTGGTGGTCAGCGCCGCCGGCACGTCCACCTGGGAACTCTGCTGCCTCGGCGCACCCAGCGCACTGGTCTGCGTGGTCGACAACCAACGTGAGTCGTACACCCGGGTGGTGCGGCACGGCCTGGCCGCCGGCCTCGGCGAGCTGCCGGAGCTGACCGCCGGTGGTGTGGCCGGACGAGCCGCCCGAGCGACGGCGGCACAGACCCTGCGTGGGCTGCTCAGCTCGCCGCAGCGGCGCGCGACGCTGGCCGCGCGCGCCTGGGCCACCGTCGACGGGCAGGGCCGGACGCGGGTGGTGGACGCCGTGTTCGACGCCGTACGCGCCGCCACCGTCCCCGGCTGACGGCGGCAGATCAAGGTCAGGGTCACGCTCGATCCTGGAAACAGTCCCCTCGAACGCGCGGGAGGCCACCACATCCAGGATCGAGCACGATCTTGCAGAGGGGTATCGGGCCCGCACCCTTCGGCGCTAGCACGGGTGTACGAAAGTGCTGCTAGGGTGGCCGTATGACGCAGGCCGCCTATCAGCCGTCGATGCTCGACCTGGCCGACGCCGGGCCAACGCTGGGGCCGCTGCCCGGCCAGATCCGCCGGCACCAGCTCAGCCGGGGCGCCTGGGTCGACCACCTCCCCGGGTGGGTGCGCGGCTCCGACACGGTCCTCGACACCCTGCTCACCGACGTGCCCTGGCGCGCCGAACGGCGCACCATGTATGACGCGGAGGTCGACGTGCCCCGCCTGCTCTGCTGGTACGACAGCGCGAGGCCACTCCCCCACCCCGTGCTCACCGCCGCGCGGGCCGCGCTCACCGAGCACTACGCGCCCGAGTTGGGCGAGCCTTTCGTCACCGCCGGCATGTGCCTCTACCGGTCCGGGCGCGACAGCGTGGCCTGGCACGGCGACACCATCGGCCGCTCGGCGCACACCGACACGGTCGTCGCGATCGTGTCGTTCGGAGCACCCCGGCCGCTGCTGCTACGCCCACGCGGCGGCGGAGAGAGCCTGCGCTTCCCGGTGGGCCACGGCGACCTGATCGTCATGGGCGGCTCCTGCCAACGCACCTGGGAACACGCCATCCCCAAGACCACCCGACCCGTGGGCCCCCGGGTGAGCGTCCAGTTCCGCCCCCACAACGTCGCCTGACTGTGGGCCTGCACTAGGGCATGATCAGACGTTCGAGGCGGCGGCGGACCTCCTCGGCTGCGGGGTCGCCCACGTCCTCGTAGATCCGGGCGGCCAGGCGCCAAGCGGCAGCGGCAGCGTTGCGGTCACCCATCCCTTCCCGGGTGTCCCCGAGTCGGATGAGGGTCTCCGCCTCGTGGTACCGGTCCGCGGAGTCGCGAAAGAGTTCGATCGCCTGCTCGTAGCAGTTGGCCGCGCGGTCGCGTTCACCGAGGCGGTCGTAGGCGAAGCCGAGGCTGTCCAGCGTCGCGGCCTGACCGTTGCGGTCGTCGGTCCGTCGTTGCTGGTCGAGGGCCTCGGTGCAGCTGGCGATGGCCTGGACATAGTCGCCGGTGGTGGCGAGCAGCCAACCGATCGCGTTGAGCGTGCGGGCTTCGCCCGCGTGATTGCCGACCAGCCGGTAGAGCCGCAGCGCCTCGCGACCGTGTGCGAGCGCCTCGTCGAGCCGGCCGTCCAGGTAGCAGAGTTCGCAGTAGTTGTGCAGCGTCTGGGCCTGGCCGATCGGGTCGCCGAGACGTTCGTGCAGCTCAAGCGCGCGCTTGAGCCGGTACTCGGCAGTGGTGCGGTCGCCCAGTCGGGTCAGCGCGCGGGAGACCAGCCGGTTGGCGACGGCCTGACCGGCGAGGTCGTCGACCTTCTCCGCGGCGCCCAGCGCGACCTCTTGGATGGCGAGCTGGTCCTGCCAGAGGCCGCGCGGCGCCACAAAGGTGGTCAGCGCCCACGCGATCTGCCAGGCGTACGTCTCGAAGCCGTTCTCGGCGGCCTGTCGGACCACCCGGACCAGCACTCGATGCTCCGCCGTGAACCAGGCGAGCGCGCCGTCGTGATCGGTCACCGACCGCCTGGCGGGTACGGGCAACGGCGGCAGCGGCTCGATCGGGGGCCACTGCGGCTGGAGTAGCCGGGCGGCCGGATAGGCGGCGTGCAGGTAGTGGTCGTACAGGCGCTGTCGGGCTGCGACGTGTTCGTCGCCGCGCTCCGACGACCGTGCGAGCTCGGCCGCATAGGCGCGCAGAAGGTCGTGGAAGGCGAACCGGCCGGGCGCGTGCTCCGCCAGCAGATGGAGCCGGGTCAGTTCCCGCAGGATCGGCGTGACGGCGGCGGCCGACACACCGGCGAGAGCCGAGGCCGCGGCGGTGGTCAGGTCCGGGCCCGGATGCAGCCCCAGCAGGGTGAACAGCCGGGCCGCGTCCACCCCCAGGGCCAGGAACGACCACGAGAAGACGCGCCGGACGTCGCCGTCGGCCAAGGCGTCCAGCCTCGCCTCGGCCGAGTGCAGTTCGGCGGCGATCGCGCTGAGCGGGAACGTGGGATGGGTCGCGGCACGCGCCGCCACTATCGACAGTGCCAGCGGAAGCCGGCCTGCGGCCTCGATGATGTCGGCCACCGCCACCGACTCGGACGCGAGCCGGCTGACCCCGAGACGCCTGGCGAGCAGGCTCCTCGACTCCTGCGCCGTGAGCACGTCCAGTGTCAACGGCGTGGCACACTCGGCGGCGATCAGGCCGCCGAGCCGGTCGCGGCTGGTGACCACGACCATGCAGCGGCCCGCACCGGGCAGCAGGGCGCGCACCTGGGCGGAGTCGCGAGCGTTGTCGAGCACCAGGAGCATCCGGCGGGAGGCCAGCAGGCTGCGGTAGAGACCAGTCCGGGCCTCCATGTCGGAGGGTATCCGGGCGTGGGCCACCCCGAGCGCTTCGAGGAAGCCGGACAGGGCGTCGGGCGGGGACACCGCGCCAGCCTCGTCGTAACCGCGAAGGTTCACATAGAGCTGGCCGTCCGGAAAGCGGTCGGCAACCCGGTGCGCCCAGTGCAACGCCAGGGCCGTCTTGCCAACTCCGGCCATGCCGGACACCACGGAGATGGCCCCGCTCGTCGACCCGTCAGCCCCGCCGTCCAGAAGCCCGTCGAGGCCCGCCAGCTCGACGCTGCGTCCGACGAACTCCGGCACCGCACGCGGCAGTTGCTCGGGGCGCTGGATGAGCGGCCCGACTGCCGTCTCCGGCGCCGGCCGGTCCGACCCCGTTGGCGGTGGCCCCGCCAGCCCCGGGCGGTGATGCAGGATGTCGTCGTACAGCGTGACGAGCTCGGGTGCGGGATCGAGGCCGGTCTCCTCCGCCAGCGTCTGTCGGGCCTGCCGGAAGGCATCCAGTGCGCCGGCCACGTCTCCGATGCGGTACAGGCCCACCATCAGCTGGCCCCACGCCCGCTGCCGCAGCGGGTGCCGGTCGAGCAGGCCGCGCAACCGGTGCACGACGTCCGCCGACGCGCCGAGCGCCAGCACCGCCTCGGCGTAGTCCTCCTCGACGAGCAGCCGCCGCTCCTCCAACTGCGCCACCCGCCGAGCCAGCGTCGAGCGCAGCGGCAGGTCGGACAGCGGCGCACCACGCCACAGGCGCACCGCGGCGGAGAGTTCGGCCTCGGCCCGGTCCAGATCGGAACTGGCGAGCGCCTCACGACCCCGCGCCGCCGCGGCGTCGAACAGGTCCACGTCCCGTTCGCCTGGGCCCACCCGCAGCAGGTAGCCGCCGGCCGCAGCGGTTATCCCATCCCAGGTCGCCCCACCGCCCAGCGACCGCCGCAACCCGCGCACATAGGTGCGCAGATTCGCGGCGGCCGACGCCGGTTCCTCGTCGCCCCACAGCATCGCGGCCAACTCGTTGGTGCCGACGACCTCATTCGGGCGCAGCAGCAGGGTCGCCAGCAGGAGACGCTGCTTCACCGAGCCCAGTGGAACCGGCCGGCCGTCGCGGTACACCCGGAACGGGCCAAGGAGTTCGAAACGCAACCAGGCACCTCACATGTGGGCGCTGCCAGTGCCGCGACGCGTACAGCACCCGGACAAGCGGGCGAGTAGATGAGCTGTGCGTGAGTTGTGCGGCGGTTGTACCGGCCCCACCGTACCTTCTCCACGGGGGGCCCGGAGCGGTGAGGACGGTTCTACCGTCCTCACCGCCCCATCCAGGAGCGCCAATCGCCAGGCCTGTTTGCACGGCGATGGCGCGAGGCAAACGGGACCGTCTGTCCACACCTGGCGCGAGGCCACCTCGCCTCGTCGTGTCAGGTCTGACACCGCCGGCAGACGCGACGCGTCCCAGCACCGTTTCCCCCTCACGAATCCCGACCAGAGGAGATACATGTCGTCGCACCGATCCACCCGCCGCGTCCTCACGAGAGTCGCGATGCCCGCCGTCGGCACGGCATTGGCCATCGGCATCAACGTCTCCATCGCCACGCCGGCCGCGGCCAGCGGCTCCTACACGGGCCGGGCGTTCGTCCATGGCACCGGCGCGGTGTCTGACGACTTCGATGACGAAGGCGTCACCAACGTCACCACGCACCGCAACTCGAACGTCGCCTGTCTGTGGCAGACCATTCTCTGGGCGAACGGCTACCTGCCCTCGTCCGGTGTCGACGGCGTCTTCGGGGACCAGACCGATGCCGCGACGAGGAACTTCCAGCGCGACAAGGGCCTCTCAGCGGATGGCTCGGCAGGCCGGAACAGCTGGACGAAGGCCGGCGACAAGCTGGTGCAGCACGACAACCAGAACGGGTGGCTGTACGTGGTGTACCACGGGGCTACGGGTTCCCGGAGCCCGTACGGCTCGCACCAATTCGTCCTACAGCGTTCGCCCGACGGTAACTACCGGTTCTACCCGCCTCAGGGCAGCGGCCCCTACTGGGCCGCCTACAACTCCCGCACCTGCTGACCTCGCCCAGAACCATGTACGGCTAAACCGGGAACCGACCCACGCGGTGACCAGCGACTCGCAAGGTAGGTCCGGACGCGACGGGACCGGTCGTCCGGGCCTACCTTGCGGTTCTCCGGCCTGATCGCCACTGGTCCAGCGGTGACCGGGCGCCGTACTACAGGAGGCCGGCCAGTTTGTAGAGGACCAGGGAGCCGGCTACCGCGACGTTCAGGCTGTGGCCGTGGCCGACCATGGGAATCTCCACCGCCGCGTCCAGTTGGTCGAGCGCCTCGGGCGGGATGCCGGTCGCCTCGTGCCCCAGCAGCACCACGGTGCGCCCCCGAGCGGCGGGCAGGTCACCGAGCCGGACGGCCTCGTCGGCCAGTTCCACCCCGAGGACCCGGGTGCCGGCGGCCCGTTCGGCGGCCAGCCATCGCAGCGGGCTGCCGACCCGGTGGACGCAGCCCGGCCGCCGCAGCGTGTTGCCCCGGGCCACGGCCTCGTCCACCCAACGAAACGGTGGCACGGCGAGGCAGGCGCCGACCGCGTCGCACGTACGCAACAGGGTGCCCAGGTTCGCGCCGTGCAGCGGCCAGAGCGGCGCGGCGATCAGGTGACCCCAACAGCGGTGTGGCCGGGGACGGCGGGCGGCGCGTAGCTCGCGCCTCGGCCGGACCCGGATGGCGGCGCTCACGCCGCGCCGGCGACTCCGCCGGACAGGAAAGAAATCATCTTGAGGGGCGCTTCGCGGTGCACCCGGACCCTCACCGACAACAGAGGCCACCACCATACCGCGCTGGCGGACGCCCCACCCCACATGATCGTGCTCGATCCAGGATCGAGTGGCATCACCGCGTCGGCGAAACCACTACTTCCAGGATCGAGCACGATCTTCGGGCCGCAGGTGCCGGGCCGGCCCCGGGGACGGCCCGACAACGCGGGTGGGGTCAGTCGCGTTCGATCAGGTGGCCTACCACCGTCGGGCCGAGCATCACCGCGAAGCCGCTGCCGTCGCGGCGTGGGTCCGCGGCGGGCAGTTCCACCGGGTCGCCGGTGGCGGTCGCGCCGACCGGTCGCGGACCAACCCAGGCGACGGCCACGTCCGTCTCACCCTTGAGGAAGCGGTGCGCGCGCACGCCGCCGGTCGCCCGGCCCTTCGCCGGGTACGCCTTGAACGGCGTCACCTTGACCGTCGCGCCGGTGGAGGTGACCACCATCGGCTCGCCATGCACCGGGTCGTCGGTGCGCACCGCGCCGAAGAACGCGACCCGCGCCCCGGTCGGCAGGTTGATGCCGGCCATACCGCCGCCCTTGAGGCCCTGCGGCCGGACCAACCCGGCGGGGAAGCGCAACAGCGACGCCTCCGAGGTGACGAAGGTCAGCGTCTCGGTGCCGTCGGTCAGCCAGGTCGCCCCGACCACCTCGTCACCGTCGCGCAGACCGATCACCTCGAACTCGTCGGAGCGCACCGGCCACTCCGGCGAGCAGATCTTCACCGCGCCCTGCCGGGTTCCCAACGCCAGCCCCGGTGAGCCCTCCGCCTGCCCGCCCAGCGGGGCCAGACCGACGACGGTCTCCCCCGCCGCCAACGGCACCAGCTCGGCCGCGGACATACCGCCACGCAGTGACACAGTGCCCGCCTGCTCGGGCAGCACCGGCAGCGGCAGGACGTCGACCTTGAACGCCCGACCGGCGCTGGTCAACAGCAGCACCCGACCACGGGCGGTGGAGTGCGCGATGGCGCGTACCGTGTCGTGCTTGACCCGGCCGTTGCGTCGGCGCCCCTCGGAGCTCTCCTCCGACTCGGCAGCGGTCCGGGCGACCAGCCCGGTCGCGGAGAGGATCACCTGGCACGGGTCGTCGGCGACCTCCAGCGGGCCGGCCGGCGCGGACGCGGCCAGCACCTCCTTCAGGTCACCGTCGACAAGCGTCGTACGGCGTTCGGTGCCGAACTGCTTGACCACGGCCGCCAACTCGTCGGAGACCACCTTCCGGAGCACCCGCTCGTCGTCGAGGATCTTGCTCAGCTCGGCGATCTCGGCGCGCAGCCGCTCCTGCTCGGCCTCCAGCTCGATCCGGTCGAACTTGGTCAGGCGGCGCAACGGAGTGTCCAGGATGTACGTGGCCTGGATGTCGGAGAGGCCGAATCGGCTCATCAGCCCGTCCTTCGCGGCCTGCGCGTCGTCGCTGCCCCGGATCAACCGGACCACCTCGTCGATGTCCAGCAGCGCGATCAGCAGACCGTCGACCAGGTGCAGCCGCTCCTGACGCTTGCGCCGACGGTACGAGGTGCGCCGGGTGACCACCTCGTACCGGTGGGCCAGGAAGACCTCCAGCAGCGCCTTGAGGCCCAGCGTGCGCGGCTGCCCGTCGACCAGGACCAGGTTGTTGACGCCGAACGACTGCTCCAGCGGGGTCAGCCGGTAGAGGTCGGCGAGCAGCGCCTGCGGGTTGACCCCGACCTTGCACTCGACGACGAGCCGGGTGCCGCTCTCCCGGTCGGTGAGGTCCTTGACGTCGGCGATGCCGGTCAGCCGCTTGGTCTTGGTGACCTCGTTGGTGATCGCGGCGATGACCTTCTCCGCACCGACACCGTAGGGCAGCTCGACCACGGTGATCGCCTGACGACCCCGGCTGCCCTCGATCGGGCCGATCTCCACCTTGCCGCGCATCCGCACCACGCCGCGCCCGGTCTCGTACGCCCGGCGCACCTCGTCCAGGCCGAGCAGCACCCCACCGGTGGGCAGGTCGGGGCCGGGGACGAACTCCATGAGTTTGTCCAGAGTGGCGTCCGGGTGGTTGATCAACCAGCGGGCCGCGGAGACGACCTCCGCCAGGTTGTGCGGGATCATGTTGGTGGCCATCCCGACCGCGATCCCGGACGCGCCGTTGACCAGCAGGTTGGGGAAGGCCGCCGGCAGCACGGTCGGCTGGGTCAGCGACCCGTCGTAGTTGGGCTCGACATCGACCGTGTCCTCGCCCAGCTCACCGACGAGCAGCATCGCCTCGCGGGACATGCGTGCTTCGGTGTACCGCGAGGCGGCCGGGCCGTCGTCGGGGCTGCCGAAGTTGCCGTGCCCGTCGATGAGCGGCACGTTGAGGGAGAAGTCCTGCGCGAGGCGGACCATGGCGTCGTAGATCGCCGTGTCCCCGTGCGGGTGGTACTTACCCATTGTGTCGCCGACAATTCGGGCAGACTTCACGTGCCCACGGTCGGGGCGGTAGCCCTGCTCGTACATCGACCAGAGGATGCGCCGGTGCACAGGCTTGAGGCCGTCGCGGGCGTCGGGCAGGGCGCGGGAGTGGATGACCGAGAACGCGTACTCCAGGTAGGAGTCGGAGACCTCGGTGACCAGCGGGTTGTCGAAGACCCGCGCGCCGGCCTGGTCGAACGAGGAGAGGTCGACCTTGTTTTCCTTACGGCGTGCCATGACTCAGCTCTCCACTGGAACGGAACGGGCGCTCATGCGTCGATCGCATCCCGGTCGACGCGGTCGGCGGAGTCGATGAGCCAGTTGCGACGAGGCTCGACCTTCTCGCCCATCAGCAGTTCGAGGATGCGTTCGGCGGCGTCGACGTCATCGAGGGTGATCCGGCGGACGGCCCGGGTCGCCGGGTTCATCGTGGTGTCCCACAACTCGTCGGCGTCCATCTCACCGAGACCCTTGAACCGTGGGATGGGCGTGACGATCTGCTTGCCGGCCTTCTCCAGCTTGCGGACCGTCGTCTCCATCTCGGCCTGGGTGTAGGTGTAGACGGTCTGCGGGCTGCGCCCCTTGGTGGTGATCTTGTGCAGGGGCGGCATCGCGGCGTAGAGCCGACCGGCCTCGATCAGCGGTCGCATGTACCGGGCGAACAGGGTGATCAGCAGCGTACGGATGTGGGCGCCGTCCACGTCGGCGTCGGCCATGATCAGCACACGGCCGTAGCGCAGCGCGGAGAGGTCGAAGGTGCGCCCCGAGCCCGCGCCGAGGACCTGCACGATGGCCGCGCACTCGGCATTGTCCAGAACCTGCTGGAGGTTGGCCTTCTGCACATTGAGGATCTTGCCGCGGATCGGCAGCAGCGCCTGGTATTCCGAGGAACGGGCCATCCGGCTCGTGCCCAGGGCGCTGTCACCCTCGACGATGAACAGCTCGCTGCGATCGATGCCGGTGGCCCGGCAGTCGACCAGCTTCGGGGGCATGGACGCGCCCTCCAGGGCGGTCTTGCGCCGCGCGGCGTCCTTCTGTTGCTTCTGGGTGAGCCGCACCCGGGCGGCGTCGACGATCTTCTGCAGGACGGTGCGCGCCTCGGCCTTGGTGCGCCGGTCCTCCAGCCAGGCCTTGATGTGCGCGTCGACCAGGGACTGGAGAACCTTGGTGATGCCGGTGGTGGAGAGCTCGTCCTTGGTCTGCGAGGTGAACTGCGGCTCGGGGATCCGCACGTGCACCACCGCCGTCATGCCCTCCAGGACGTCGTCCAGGGTGGGCGGCTCCTCCTTGGCCTTGAGTAGACCGCGGGTGTTGCGGATCGCGTCGGCGAGCGCGCGGACGAGGGCCCGCTCGAAACCCTTGCGGTGGGTGCCGCCGTGCGCGTTGCGGATGGTGTTGGTGAAGCATTCGACGGTGCGCTCGTAACCGGTGCCCCACCGGAACGCCACCTCGACCTCGGCGCGCCGCTGCACGTTGGACTGCATGACGCCGTTGGCGTCGGCGGCGTTCTCCCGGTAGGTGCCCTCGCCGTTGACCAGCAGGGTGCCGGAGACCGGCCGGTCGCCGGCCGGGGCGAGGAACTCCACCATGTCGCTGAGCCCGTTGGGGTAGTGGAACCGCTCCTCGGCGGGCGTCTCGCCGGTCAGGTCGCGCAGCAGGTAGGTCACGCCGGGGACCAGGAACGCGGTGTTGCGAAGCTTCATCCGGACGGCGTCGACGTCGAGCGCGGCGCCGGTCTCGAAGTAGCGGGCGTCGTGCCACCAGCGGATCGAGGTGCCGGTGCGCTGGCCGCGCTTCATGGCGCCGGTCACCTGGAGCCCGGGGCCGGCGGTGAAGGGGGCGTCCGGCCCGTCGCCGTCGAAGATGCCCGGGACGCCGTGCCGGAACGACATCGCGTGGATCTTGCCGGCCCGGCGGACGGTCACGTCGAAGCGGCGGGACAGCGCGTTGACCGCCGATGCGCCGACGCCGTGCAGACCGCCGGAGGTCTTGTAGCCGGAGCCGCCGAACTTGCCGCCGGCGTGCAGCCGGGTCAGCACCAGCTCGACGCCGGAGATGCCGGACTTGGCGTGCACGTCGGTGGGGATGCCGCGGCCGTCGTCGTCGACCTGCACCGAGCCGTCGGCGTGCAGGATCACCTCGACGTGGCTGGCGTGACCGGCGACACCCTCGTCGGTGGAGTTGTCGAGGATCTCGTTGACGAGGTGACCCACGCCACGGCTGTCGGTGGAACCGATGTACATGCCGGGCCGCTTGCGGACAGCGTCCAGCCCCTCAAGGTGGGTGAGGTCATCGGCCCCGTACAGGGTGTCAGGCTCTGCGGTCAACTGGTCGTACTCCCCGGTCTCGGCGGTGTGCTGCCGGTCACCGGCGACATCAGCCGGCGTGGCGCGCCGCAGCGAGCCTAGCCCGAGGCTAGGACAACCACCGGAGGACCTACGCGACCCGCCGCGCGCGCCCCTCCGGACGTGAGCCAACCGACAGCCGCCGCGTGATCATGGAAGCACGCAGAGACACCGCCACCGGTACGCTCACCCATGATCGCGGCCGGTTGAGCGCGGGGTGCATGCCGGTCCGGGTCGAGGAGATCGGGAGGCGGTCGAGGTGGACGAGACGATTCGCGAGGCGCTGCGGCGCTCGCTCGGCACGCCGGCCCGGCGGTGGCTGCTGGTGGGCACCCTGGTGGTGGGGCTGCTGGCCGCCGTGGCGCTGGTCGCGGCGGCGGATCCCGCCGACCGGACCTTCGCCGAACTCTCGGACACGGTGCAGAGCCTGCTGTCGGTCGCGACCCCGCTCTTCGGCATCATGCTGGTACGCGACCTGCGCCGGGCGCCCGTCCGCCTCCCGGTCCTGCCCACCGTGCTCGCGGTGGGGCTGCCGGCGGTCGTCATCGGCATGGCCGGTGTGCTGATCTGCGCCGCGACGCTGGCGCTGCCCCCGGCCGACGTCGCCGAGGCGCCGTGGCGGTTCGCCGGGACGGTCGCGGTGGGCAGTGTGCTGGTGCAGATCGTCGCCGGACTGGTGGGCACCGGGCTGGGCCTGTTGCTGCGCTCGGTGGTGCTGGCGTTCCTGGCCACGATCATCCTGCCGCTGGGGCTGTTCGCGCTGCTGGGCGCCGTGGACGCCCTCCGCCCGGCGCAGCCGTGGCTCACTCCGTTCGGCAGCGTGCGCAACCTGCTCTCGGGCGAGATGAGCGCCGTGGCGTGGGTGCAGTGGCTGTGCGTACTCCTGATCTGGGGTGTCGGGCTGAACGCCCTGGGCGCGGCCCTGTTGAACCGCCGCGGCCGCCCGACCGGTCGCTGACTCACGCACGATCGTCGCGGGTCGGCGCGGTCGACAAACGGAGCGCGGGTCCAATCTCGACGCGATAGCCCGTCAGTCCTACGGGCGCATGTCTTTCGTCGAACGAATCTGTTACGGGCCATTGACGCCCGTCGCGCCGGGGTGATCTGATCGCGCTCTCAGAGAATCTTTCATCTTTCGATGGTTGGGGGCCCCATGCCCAGGTTCCGGCGTACCGCGCTCGCCGCGGGACTAACGATCGCCATGGCCGCGTTGTCGACCGCCGTCGCGCTGCCCGCACCCGCGTCCGCCGCGTTGCCCACCGCAGCGGTGGCACTCGGGGACAGCTTCATCAGTGGCGAGGGCGCCGGGGCGTACACCCCGGTCGTCGACGTCAACGGAGTCAGCCAGGGCTTCCCCGGTTGGACCGCGGCGAACAACAACGCGTTCTTCTGCCACCGCTCGGCGAACGCCTCGCTCAACCAGGCCAACCTGCCCGGCATCCAGAACCGGTTCAACCTGGCCTGCTCCGGTGGTCAGCCACACGACATCGCCAACGCCTCCCAGGCGCGGACCAACGGTCGTACCGTCGCCTCACAGCTCAGTCAGCTGCGCGCCGTCGCGCAGACCCAGGACATCGACCTGGTGCTGATCGGCCTCGGTTCCAACAACAGCTCGTTCACCTTCGGCAGTGTCGCGGAGAAATGCGCCAACCGGTTCATCGCCGACGCCTGGACCGGCTGGTGGGAGTTCTGGGCGTACCTGAACGGGCCGGTGGAGCAGAAGCCGTGCAGCGACGCCGACCTGGCCACCGCCGCGCAGCTCAGCGCCGCGACCGCGGAGACCACCGCGGCCGTACGCCAGATCCTGACCACCCTCGACCAGGTGGACGCGGACGGGCAGCACCGGGTGGTGTTCCAGGACTACACGAACCCGCTGCCGCTGGACCTGAACCCGCAGTTCCACGAGGAGGACAGCCGGGACGACACCCGGGACAAGTTCCGTGACCTGGGTGCCGAGCGGTACGCGGGCGGTTGCCCGATCCACCGGGCCAGCCTGGCGCCGGGGCACCGCTTCTCGCAGGGCCTGGGCAGCATCGTGAAGTCCACCCGGGACACTCTGGCGGCCGAGTTCCCCGCCGACGAGTTGGTGTACCTGAACGTGCAGCAGGCCTTCAACGGCGCTCGGCTCTGCGAGCAGACCAGCAGCCCGAGCGGCGCGCTGGCCACTCCGATCCGGCTTCAGGACGGCGCGACTGGCACCTTCGTCACCAGCCTCGCCGGCAAGGACAAGATCGCCATCCAGCGCATCGCCAACACCTGCGTCACCTACTTCCAGACCTGCCAGGAGTCGTGGCACCCGAACGCCACCGGGCACCAGGTGCTCGGCCAGTGCCTGAGCGGCGCGGCCTCCACCAGCGCCCGTTCGGTGGCCTGCGTGCGGGCCAGCAACGGGGCGATCTCGGTCTCCTGACCGCAGCGTCCTTCGGAGGGCTCCGCCATTTGGCGGGGCCCTCCGTCGCGTCCGTCGAGCGCGGGGCGCGTCTGCCCACCGCTGTCGTGGACCCCGACGGCCTGCTGCTACCCGCCGGTAACGTCAGGCCGTAGGCTGGGCCGGTGAACGGGGACCCGGAGTACGCGCAGGAGTTCGTCGACGTCGACGGTGGCCGGTTGGGTGTACAGGTCTATCCGGAGCCGGCCGGGGTGCCGGCCGCGCCGGTGGTCGTGATCTGGCCCGCGATGGGGGTCCGGGCCCGGTACTACCGGCCCTTCGCCGCGGCTCTGCGCGCCGCCGGACTGGCAGTGGTCGTGGCCGACCTGCGTGGCACCGGGTCGAGCACGCCCGCGCCGAGCCGGGCGGACCGGCACGGTTACGCCGAACTGGCCGACGACGTCGGCGCCGTCCTGGCCGCCCTCAAGCCACGTCTGGACGGACGCACCCGACTGCTCCTCGGGCACTCGCTCGGCGGGCAGGCCGCGCTGCTGCACCTCGCCCTGCACGGCAGCGGCGAGGTGGACGGACTGGCGCTGGTGGCGGTCGGCATCCCGTACTGGCGGAGCTACCCGGGCCGTCGCGGCCTCGGCGTACTGCCCTACACCCAGGGGATCGCCGCCACGGCGGCGCTGCTCGGGGTCTGGCCGGGTTGGGGCTTCGGCGGTCGGCAGGCACGCGGCGTGATCCGCGACTGGGCCCACACCGCGCGGACCGGCCGATTCCCCCGGCTCGACGGTACGGACACCGAGGCCGCCGTCCGCGCGGTACGAACCCCGGTGCTGGCCGTCAGTGTGGACGACGACCAGTTCACCCCGCACGAGACCATGGACCACCTCTGCGCGAAGCTCGCCGACGCGCCGGTGACCAGGGAGCGGTACACAGTGGCGCAGGCCGGTACGACGTTGGACCACTTCACCTGGGTCCGCGCCGGTGTCCCGCTGGCGCGGCGGATCGCCGGTTTCGTCGGCGACCTGCCGCCCCGCTGAGCCGTACCGGCCGGTCGGCTCACTCGTCCTGGTCCAGCGGCACCAGGTCACCGTCCCGCTCCACCTGGATCTCGGCGTGCTCCTTGCGGGGTGCGACCTCTGCGGTGTTCCGGTGTGGGTCGTTGTCGGGGTGCATGAGCACCGCGTCTGTTTTGGGGGTCTTCTCCCGGCTCTCGTCCGGCTGCGACATCGCGTTCCCCTCTCGTCGGCGTCGCTCGGGATCTACCCGCCACCGGGCGAACGACTCCTGCCCGGGTCAGGTCGAGCCGCCGACGCCACGGATGTCCGGTAGTCGCCCTCCACGGCGCGGATCGGCCCGCTCGGGGCGGGGTTAGCCGCCCGACCGGCGGGTAAGCCGCACCGCCCGACACGGCGGAAGGGGATCACATGTCCGAACGGCATACCGCACTGCGCTCGATGCACGATCTGGGCCTGGCGGCCTGGTTTGGCGGCTCCCTCATGGGTGCCTTCGGCGTCAACGGCGCAGCGGCGAAAATCAGCGACTCGACCCAGCGGCTCCCGGTCGCCTCGGCCGGATGGTCCAAGTGGACACCGGTCAACGCGGCCGCGATCGGCGCGCACCTGGCCGGCGCCGTCGGCGAGTTGGTGACCGAGAGCCCACGGGTGGCGGCCCAGTCCGGCGTCGCCCGGGCCAGCGCCATCAAGACGGCGTTGACCATCGGCGCGCTGGCGGTCACCGGCTACAGCCGGTTGGTCGGCATGCGGCTGGAGAAGGCCGGCGGCCCGTCGGTGAGCGGCGCCACCGAACCGAACCACCAGACGCCGTCCAGCGTGGCCTCGTCGCAGCGGCAGATGAAGCTGCTCCAGTGGGCCATTCCGGCGCTGACCGGGACCCTGGTCGTGGTCACCGCGTACATGAGCGAGCAGCAGAAGCCCGGCCAGGTCTTCCGCGGGATGCTCGGTCGCGCTGGCGGGATGAAGGGCGCCTCGAAGACCATGATCAAGATGGCGGGAATGAGCAACGGCAAGCGGCCGATGGCGATGGCCGGACGCTGAACGTCGGGCCGGCCGGCGTCCCGCCGCCACCTCGACGGCGGGGCGCTGGCCGGCCGTACGCGCGCACCGGAGCGATGACGGATGCCCCGTGCGCGGCGGCGTGCCGGCGACATGTCGTGCGCCGCACTCGGGCGGGCGGTCCCGGCCCGAGGACGGCACATCGTCCGCCGCTGGCGGCGGACCGACGAGCGGGGTGGCCATGACGGCGCACAAGGGACGCAGCGGGGACAACGACCGACTGGAGCCGGAGGCGACCAACCCGTGGGGCACCGGCGACGGCTTCGACGCCGACGCGCCCTGGGGCACGGCGGACGACTCACCGATGGACGAGGGCAGCGAGGAGACCGCGGTGCCCGAGGGACGGCGCGGCGAACGACGCGCGGGTGCTCCGGCGGGCCGGTCGGACCAGGCGGGACGACACGGCTTCGGCTCGGTCGAGCCGACCCGTACGACGATGGCAGGACCGGGGGCCCCACCGGATCCCGCCCCCAGCGGCCGGAGCTTCCCCGACGACGCGGACATCGGCGAGTCGACCCAGGACGCCCTGCGCAGCCGGGGACGCCGGTCCTGAGCGGACCGGCGCCGGGCCGAGCGGCCCGTGCCGCGATCAGCCGGTCGCCGGGACGGCCTGCTCGACGACCATCGTCTCGGCGAGCAGTTGCGCGAGCCGGGTGGCGTCGCGCTGGGCCTGCCCGGCGCAGCAGTTGTTGAACAACACGTGCAGCTCGTCGGGGAGATCGGCGAACTCGGCCAGCCGTCCGGCCCAGTGCCGCAGCTCGTCCTCGGCGTACGCGTACCGGAACTTCTCCTGCTTGTCGCCCTCGCCCCAGGCGTCGCTGTGACCGTGGAAGCGGACGATCGCCGGTTCCGCCGTCGTGGTCAGGATCGGCGGCACCGACGACGGGTGGCCCTGTGGCATGTCGACGCATACCACTGACAGGTCGTGGGCGCGTAGCAGGTCCAGAGTGTCCGACGCGGCGTCGTCGTCCAACCAGGAGCCGTGCCGCAGCTCCACAGCGACCCGCCACGGCCGGCAGCGCTGCGCCAGCTCGACGATCCGGCGTTCGGCCGCGGGGCTGCGCACCAGCCACGGCGGGAACTGCAACATCACCACACCGAGCTTGCCGGCCGCCGCGATCGGGTCGAGGGCCGCGCGGAACCGGGCCCACAGCTCGTCGTACGCCGGCTCCGGCAGGTCCCGGCGGCGGATCCGGCTCGGGCCGCCGGCCGGTCGCAGGTCCCGGGGCAGCACGGCGACCGGTGTCGGGTGACCGGTGAAGAGGCTGAACGCCTTGACGTCGAAGGTGAAGTCGTCAGGTGTGGCGTCCACCCAGCCCTGGGTCGTCTCCGGCACCGGGATGGCGTAGTAGGACGTGTCCACCTCGACCATCGGGAACTGGCTGGCGTAGAAGCCCAGTCGACGGGCCGGGGTGCTGGCCGAGCGCGGGTACCACCCGGAACGCAGCAGGGACTGGTCCGCCCAGGACGACGTGCCCACCTTAATCACACCCATGTCATTCAGTGGACCGCCACCGGCGCGGATCGGCAACCGCTGGCGGGTCTTCGGTCGAGAAGGTGTCGTGCCCGAAAGTGTCGGTGCCTCGCCCTACGGTGGCACCGGGTGGACATCAACGAAGGGTGGCGGCATGACCAGCACTGAGCAGCTCACCGGTGAGCGCACCGACCTCCTGCAGAGCCTGCGCAGGCACCGCGCCTTCCTCTTGCAGACGGTCGACGGCCTCACCGACGAGCAGGCGGCCAGCCGCCCCACCGTCAGCGGGCTCTGCCTCGGTGGTCTCATCAAGCACGTGTCCGGCGTCGAGCGCCGGTGGATGCTCTTCGCCGTCGGCGGCGCGGAGGCGATGGGCCGCGAGGAGATCGACTGGGTCGGTCAGTTCCAGATGTTGCCGGGCGAGACCCTCGCCGGGCTGGTCGAGCGCTTCCAGGAGGTGGCCGCCCAGACCGACGAGTTGATCGCCACCCTCGACCTGGACGCGGCACACCCGCTGCCGCAGGCGCCGTGGTTCGAGCCAGGGGCGAGCTGGACGGTCCGCCGGGTGCTGCTGCACCTGATCGCCGAGACGGCCCAGCACGCCGGGCACGCCGACATCCTGCGGGAGTCGATCGACGGCGCCAAGACGATGGGCTGACTCCGACGTCGACCGTCGCCGGGCCGAGCGCTGCCGCACCGCCTCAGCGCAGGCGGTGCCGGCGTTCGGTGGTCCGGTCTCTCGCGTAGGCGTCGGAGTGACCCCAGCGGCCAGGGATGTCCAGCAGCTCCAGCCGACCGAACCCCTCCGGCACCGCCGGGTTGACCAGCAGGTTGTCACCGGTGGGTCGCAGGCCCAGCATGGTGCCGAGCAGCATCAGCAACGCTCCCGACGACCACGCCTGCGGGCGGCAGCTCGTCGTCAACTGGACGGGGTAGGTCGTGAGGTCGCGCTCGTAGCCGGCGATCACTCCCGGCGTCGCGCCACCGAGCGTCTGCGCCATGTCGAAGATGCCGTCCGCGATCCGGGCCGCCTGCACGTCGAGGCGGTAGCGGCGCAACCCGGCGGCGATCAGCGCGTTGTCCGACGGCCACACCGCGCCCAGGTGCGTGCCCACCGGGTTGTACGTGCGCTGCCCCGCGGCGAACGTGCGTACTCCCCACCCGCTGAACAGTCGCGGCCCGACCAGATGCTCGGCGACCACCTCCGCACGGTCGTCCGCGACGATCCCGCTCCAGAGCAGATGCCCGATGTTGGAGGTCAGCGCGTCGACCGGCTCGCCGTACGGGTCGAGCGCCAACGCGTAGTACTCCCGGTGTGGCAGCCAGAAGTCCCGGTTGAAGCGCTCCTTCAGCGCTGCCGCCTCCCGTTCCAACCGGTCGGCGTACGCGGGGTCACCCCAGAACTCCCGGGCCAGCCGGGCGCCGCGCCGCTTCGCGTCGTACGCGTAGCCCTGCAACTCGCAGGTGGCGCGGGGGAAGGCGGGTTCCCGACCGTGGGCGTCGACGATGGCGTCCGGGGAGTCCTTCCAGCACTGGTTGATCGTGCCGTCGCGCTCGTTGCGGCGCTGGTAGCGCAGGTAGCCGTCCCCGGTCAGGTCGCCGTACTCGTCGATCCAGTCCAGCGCCATCCGGGCCGGGTGGCGCAGCTCGCGGACCAGGTCCGCGTCACCGGACCAGCGCTCGTACTCGTCGAGCAGCACGACGAAGAGCGGGGTGGTGTCCGCCGCGCCGTAGTACAGCGCGCTCGCCCGGTCGCCGAACGCTCCCGTCTCGCCGTACCGGAGCTGGGCCAGGATCTTGCCGGGCTCCTCGTCCAGCGCGTCGTCGAGCTGGCCGCCCTGCATGAGCGCCAGCATCCGTAGCGTCGCCGGAGCAAGTTCGGGGGTGAAGGCCATCGTCTGGAGGCAGGTGATGATGGCGTCCCGTCCACACAACCCCATCGCCCACGGCAGACCACCGATCGGCACCCGCTCGCGGTACGACAACGGCTTGTACCGCAGTGCCTCCAGGTCGGCGAGGCTGCCCCGGTAGAGCTCCTCCAGGCCGTTGCGTTCGGCCACCAGCTGCGGCGCCCGGTCCAGCCACTGCGCCAGGTCCTCGCGCATCCCGGTCCGCACGGTCTGTTGGTGCGACTGGAGGTCGGCGCGGAGATCCCGGCCTTCCTCGCCGCCCATGGTCACGCTGACGTGCAGGTCGGTCTCCCACTTCCCGTCGGGCGCGATCCGGATCCGGAACGTCATCCCCTGCTCGTCCACCTCGGCGGGCACTGTGCTGCGCACTGTGGTCTCGCGGACG
Organism: Micromonospora sp. NPDC127501; assembly: GCF_040302185.1. Lineage (NCBI taxonomy): Bacteria > Bacillati > Actinomycetota > Actinomycetes > Micromonosporales > Micromonosporaceae > Micromonospora > Micromonospora sp. NPDC127501. The sequence continues at coordinate 415,116 of NZ_JBEORJ010000003.1, forward strand.
AACCGGTCCCGCTGGTAGCGCAGCACGAGCCGCTGGCTCGCCGGGTCGGCGGTGACCTCGACGGCCCGCTGCCGGAGCTGCCCGACCTCGACGATGTCGGTGAAGTCGCTGGCCATCTCCATCCGGACGGTGAACTCGGCGGGCTGCGACGAGTGGTTGAGCACTGTGATGTTCTCGTGGAAGCAGTCGTGCACCGAGCGGTGCCTGATGATCGACATTTCGGCGTCGACGTAGTGACTCGCCGCACCGGGGACCAGGAAGAACCGGGTCTCGAAGTAGGTGAGGTCGTCGCGGGCGAGTGCGTTGATCCGTTCACCGTCGATCCGGAGCACCCAGTGGGACAAGAAGCGGGTGTCGTAGGCGAAGAGTCCGACCGGGGCCTGCGGGTCGACCTCGATGTCGCCCTGGGCGTCGCTGATCGCGAACAGGTTGCCGGCGATGACGTGCACCAGTTCCTGCTTCACGGTCGCTCATCCCGAGCGGTCGTGTCATTCCGAGCGGCCGTCGCGGCCCGGCCGACCAGCGCGGCTCGGCCCAGCTCGTGCGGGTGACGGGCGCCGTCCGGCCCGGAGAAGATCCGCCTCAGCAGCATCAGCAGTCGCATGTTGCCCTGCACGGTCAGCTCGTTGCGCAGCAGGCCCGCGCCGGGGTGCAGCTCGCCGCGGGCCATCCGGTCGAAGACCGGCCGGTCGGCCCGCACCACCAGCTCGGCGTCGTCGGCCGAGCGGGTCACCCGGACCTGTTGGTCGGCGATGGTCAGGTACCAGTGATCGGTGCTGCCGTCGTCGCGGACGTCGAGCCGCAGCGTCCCCGCGGTGGTCTCCGGCAGGTCGGGCCGCCGACCGGTGTCCAGCTGTCGCAGGTACTGCTCCGCCGTCGCGCCCATCGGGTCCCCTCCCCACGGTTTCCCGCAGGATCACCCGCGTCGGGGTGAGCCGGGCTCACCTGGAAAGGGTGAGGGGCGCGTCAGCCGGCCTCGATCAGGCCGCGCACGTAGGCGGCCTGGCCCGCGTGTTGCAGGTCGTCGTCGACGATGCTGACCAACCGGACGCCGAGGGTGACCGGCGGGTCCCACCCCTCGTCGACCACGCGGTCCAGGTCCGCCGGGCCCAGGCCGGCCAGGAAGCTTCCGGTACGCGCCGCGACCGCCTCGTAGTAGTCGATCAGCGCCTGCGCGCTCTCCGGCCGCACGGCGGCGACCTGAGCGGGAGAGTGCCCGTAGCCGGTGTTGTCGGGGTCGGCGGCGAGCCCGAACCGACCCGCCCAGTCGCCGCTCACCCAGATCTGCTCGGCGTCGAGCAGGTCGGCGACGTGGTGGTCCTGCACCCGGGTGAGGTGCCAGACCAGCCAGCCGACCGAGTTGGCGCCCGGCCCGGGCTGGTGACGCAGTTGCTCGGGGCTGAGGCCGTCGACGGCCGCGCGGACGAGGTCGGGCAGCCGGTCGTACGCCTCGGTCAACAGGTCACTCACGTCCACGGGTACGCCTTCCTGGTCGGTTTCCGAACAGGTACCGCCGGACCAGGGCGCGCAAACCTCGGCGGCTACGGTGATCGAATGGTCGCCGCGGTGGAGTTGTACCTGGACCCGGACGCCACCCGCCGGATCCGGGTGCTCTGGGACGCGCTGGAGGCCGAGGGGGTGCAGAGCATGCGCTCGCTGCTGGAGCAGCGCCACCGTCCGCACGTCTCGCTCATGGTGGCACCCCGTTTCGACAGGGTGCAGGTCGCCGAGGCGCTACAGGGGACGGTGGTGGCCGCTCCGCTGCGGCTCGACTTCCAGCACGCCGGTCAGTTCGTCGGTCGAGTGCTCTGGCTCGGCCCGGCGCCCACCCCGGAGTTGCTGGCGCACCACCGGCTGGTGCACGACCGGCTCACCGCCGCCGGCATCGCCCTCGCCGAGCACTACCAGCCGGGGCGGTGGGTGCCGCACTGCACGCTCTCCATGCGGGTGCCGAACACGCTGATGGCCGCCGCGGTGCGCCGCTGCCTGGAGGTGTTGCCACTGGCCGCGACAGTGGTCGGCGCGGCGCTCACCGACCACGCGCGCGGCATCGTCCACCCGCTGCCTTGACCGCGCCTCGACCGTCGAGGCGTAATGTCCGGTTTGGCGGGCGACAGTCGGAAACCCGAAAACAAGCGGTGCGGATGCGGCCGGGCGTGGGAAGGTTCGAGTGGCTGTCGTACCGGTGGTGGGCTGCTCACAGGCGGTCCGCCCGACCGGTGTGGCGCGGGGTCACCCCGCGCCACCCACGGCGGCTTCGACGAGGAGAGGCAGGGCCCATGCAGGCTCAGCGCAGGCCACCGCGCACGGAGCGGAGCCAGACCCGGGACGACCGGACCGGCGGCGGAATGACCGGGGCGGCCACGCCACTGACGATCTGGGCGGCCGCCGTACTGCTCTGCCGGATCGGTGCCGGCGACGACGACGTCGAGGACGAACGGCACATCCTGCGCGGCATCGAGTGAATCCCGGCCGCGCGGCTCAGAGCCAGCCGCGCCGCTTGAAGATCACATAGAGGGTGCCGCAGACCAGCAGCATCAACAGCAGCGCGAAGAGGTAGCCGAAGCGCCAGTTCAGCTCCGGCATGTGGACGAAGTTCATGCCGTACACGGTGCCGATGAGGGTGGGAGCGAAGAGGATCGCCGCCCAGGAGGAGACCTTCTTCAGCTCCTCATTCTGGCTGTAGCTGGCCGCGGTGAGGCTGCGCATCTCCTCGTTCTGCTGCTGTGAGACGAGGGTGGCGTTGACAGTCAGGATGTTCTGCAACAGGTGCCGGAAGCCGTCCACCCGCTCCACCACCTGGGTCAGGTGGTCGGTCACGTCGCGCAGGTAGCGGCGCAGCTCCTCATCCGTGCTGCCGGCGCCGTCGGCCAGCGCACCGAGCACGCTCAGCAGCGGGCGGGCGGCCCGCTGGAACTGGATGACCTCGCGGCTGAGCCCGTAGATGCGGCGGCTGGCGTTCGGGTCGCCGCCGAACACCTGGGTCTCGATCTCGTCGATGTCGTTCTCAAGTCCGGCCACCACCGGCGCGTACCCGTCGACGACCTGGTCGAGGATCGCGTAGAGGACCGCCTCCGGCCCCCGGGCGAGCATCTGCGCCTCGGTCTCCAGCCGCCGCCGCACCGCAGCCAGGTCGGGTGCCTCACCGTGTCGGACGGTGACCACGAACCCCGGGCCGATGAACAGGTGCAGTTCGGAGAACTCGACCTCCTCCCGGAGGTCGTTGTAGCGGGCGGCGCGCAGCACCACGAACAGGGTGTGCCCGTACCGCTCCAGCTTGGGCCGCTGGTGGGCGTTGATCGCGTCCTCGACCGCCAGGTCGTGCAGCCGGAACTCCCGGGCCAGCGAGGTGATCTGCTCGATGTCGGGCCGGTACAACCCGATCCAGGCCATCGCGCCGTCCTGCTCCTGGAGGCAGCGGTACGTCTCGGCGAGGCCGGACGGCGAGGCGAACCGGTGCCCCCGGATGTAGACCGCGCTGTCCACCAGGCCGCCGTGGGACGCGGCGGGCGACTCCGGGGACGGCGGCACACCGACCCTCGTCTCGTACTCGTCGAGTTGGCGGCCGAAGCCACCACCCGGGCGGAAGCGACGGCCGCCGACCATGCCCTGTCCCCTCCCCCGGTGCCGTCCCATCCAGCCCGGGCGCTGCTTCCCCCCTGTCCTGGGCCCTGAAACCCGCTGTGGCGTCGGCTGGGTTCCGCGCACCGGCGGACGGGGCCGGCCCGTGGGGCGGATACTCACGGTGACCGTGGGCGGGATGACGGGGGACGCGCCGGTGACTGTCGACAGACGCGCCGGCCGGTTGCGGGGGTGGCTGCTCGACGCCGGCTCGGACCAGGCCGTGCAGCACCCGGGGCCGCACGGGCGCCCGCCGGAGCACCGGCACCACCCGTGGTGGAAGGTGATGTGCCTGACCGGGGTCGACTACTTCTCCACGCTGGGTTACCAGCCGGGCATCGCGGCGCTGGCCGCCGGGGCGCTCTCACCGGTGGCGACCCTGGTGCTGGTGCTGGTGACCCTGCTGGGGGCGCTGCCGGTCTACCGGCGGGTGGCGGTGGAGAGCCCGCACGGTGAGGGTTCCATCGCGATGCTGGTACGCCTGCTGAGCTACTGGCCGGGCAAGTTGCTGGTGCTGGTGCTGCTCGGTTTCGCGGCCACCGACTTCATCATCACCATCACCCTCTCGGCCGCCGACGCGACGGCGCACATCGACGAGAACCCGTTCTGGCCGAGCGGGCTCAAGGGTCACGAGGTACTGGTCACGCTGCTGCTGGTGTCGCTGCTGGGCGCGGTTTTCCTCAAGGGATTCACCGAGGCCATCGGGATCGCGGTCGTCCTGGTAGCGGTCTATCTGACGCTGAACGCGGTGGTGGTGGCCGACGCGCTGTGGCGGGTCGCGACGCATCCGAGCGCGGTCGGCGACTGGACCACCACGCTGACCACCGGGCACGGCGATCCGTGGCTGGTGGTCGGGCTGTCGCTGCTGGTCTTTCCGAAGCTGGCGTTGGGGCTGTCCGGCTTCGAGACGGGGGTGGCGGTCATGCCGAGCGTACGGGGTGACCCGCAGGACTCGGAGGCACGGCCGCTGGGCCGGATCCGTGGCGCGCGCCGGCTGCTCACCACCGCGGCGGTGATCATGAGCGTCTTCCTGATCACCAGCAGCGTGACGACCACGGTGCTCATCCCGCCGGAGGCCTTCCAGCCGGGCGGGCCGGCGAACGGGCGGGCGCTGGCCTACCTGGCGCACGCCCACCTCGGCGAGGTGTTCGGCACCGTCTACGACCTGTCCACCATCGGAATCCTCTGGTTCGCCGGGGCATCGGCGATGGCTGGTCTGCTCAACCTCGTGCCGCGCTACCTGCCCCGTTACGGCATGGCGCCGACCTGGGCGCGAGCCGTCCGGCCGCTGGTGCTGGTCTTCACCGCCGTGGCGTTCCTGATCACGATCGTCTTCGAGGCCAGCGTGGACGCGCAGGGCGGCGCGTACGCCACCGGGGTCCTGGTGTTGATCACCTCGGCCGCGACGGCGGTGACGCTCGCGGCGCTCCGAGCGCGTCAGCGCGGGCGCACCATCGCGTTCGGAGTCATCGCGGTGATCTTCGTCTACACCACCCTGGCGAACGTGGTGGAGCGCCCGAGCGGCGTCAAGATCGCGGCCTGTTTCATTGGCGGGATCATCCTGGTGTCGGTGCTGTCCCGGCTGATGCGGGCCTACGAGCTGCGCGTCGACCACGTCGAACTGGATCACGCCGCGGCTCGGATGATCGACGAACGCGCCGGCCGACGGATCCGCCTCATCGCGCACGAACCCGACCGGCGCGACGAGGCCGAGTACCGCGCCAAGCTGGCGCAGACCATGGCGGACAACGACTTTCCCGACGACGGCGACGTCATCTTCGTCGAGGTCACTGTCACCGACCCGTCCGACTTCGAGACGGAGCTTCTGGTGCGCGGCGGGATGGTCGACGGCCGCTTCCTGGTGCTCAGCCTGGCCAGTTCGTCGGTGCCCACCGCGCTCGCCGCCCTGTTGCTGGAGATCCGCGACCGCAGCCGCCGGCGCCCCCACATCTACTTCGAGTGGTCCGAGGGCGGCCCAACCCGCAACTTCCTGCGCTACCTGGCGTTCGGACAGGGCGCCATCGCCTCGGTGACCCGGGAGATCCTGCGCCGCCAGGAGCCCGACCCGCACCGTCGGCCGCACGTGCACGCCGGCTGACCTGCGAGCCGACAGTCCGTCGGGCACCGTGAGCGTGGTCATAACGACTGGACGATCCACCCGTTCCTGCTGCTAGCCTCGGCGCAGGTCATGAGCGCCAGCGCGAAGCCCCGGCTCGCTGGCCGGCAACCCTCCTCCGCGGTGGGGTGCCCCGGGTGAAGACCAGGCACCGGCAGGACGTCGGTGCAAGCGTGGCCTGGCACCCAGGTCAGCACAGACCCGGGAGAACCATGCGCATCCTCAGCACCACCCCACCGACCGACGTCGCGGACTCCCGCACCGGTCGACCCTCGCCCGCACTGATCCGGCGACGGCACGTGGACATGATGCGAATGTGCAGCGCCGCCTGTCGTCGCGGCATCGCGCTCTAGCACCACCTTCCCGAGCTCCTTTCCCACCGGTACGCCCATCGGGCGCGCCGTCGGTGGCGCACGTCCGTGCGCGCCGAGACACCACCCTTCGGAGACACCCGTGCGATTCCTTCCTGCCCTGACCCGCGCCGCCGCCCTGGGCGCGGCCACGATCCTGGCCGCCACCGCCCTCACCGCCTGCGGCGACGACAGCTCGTCCGACGCCACCGCAAACCCGTACGGCCTGGCCCAGTCGGGCGTGCTGCGCGCCGGAACGCTGACCGACGCCCCGCCGAACGTGTACCTCAAGGACGGCAAGTTCACCGGCTTCGACAACGACCTGCTGACCGCCGTGGCCGGCAAGCTCGGTCTCACTGTCGAGTTCGTCGGCACGGACTTCTCCGCGCTGCTCAGCCAGGTCAACAACCGCAAGTTCGACGTGGGCAGCTCCTCGATCACCATCACCGAGGCCCGCAGGAAGACCGTCGACTTCGGCAACGGCTACGACTTCGGCTACTTCGGCCTGGACGTCCCGGCCGGGTCGCCGATCACCGGCTTCGACCAGCTCGCCGGCAAGCGGGTCGTGGTGGTGCAGGGCACCGTCCAGGACGACTACGCCACCGGCAAGCAGCTCAACCCGGTGCGGGTGCCCGACTACAACGGCGCGATCAACCAGCTCAAGGCGGGCACCGCCGACGCCTGGATCGCCCCGGCGGAGATCGGCGAGAAGTCGGCCACCGACAGCAACGGAAAGATCACCGTGGCGGCCAAGCAGCTCAGTCCGGCACCGACCGCGTACGCCGTGGCCAAGGGGAACGACAAGCTGCGCGAGGCGCTGAACAAGGGCCTCGACGAGGTCATCGCCGATGGCACCTGGAGCCGGTTGCAGGCGCAGTACTACCCGGGCCGGCCGATCCCGGCGGACTTCACACCGGGCAGCGGCACGGTGAAGGCCCCTTCCGCGTCGACCGCGCCGTCGGCGTCGGCTTCCGCGTCGACCGCGTCCTGAGCCGGTGACGAGCGAGCAGGGCGGTAGGAGGAGCGACCGATGGATCCGTTGAGCACCCTGTGGGAGACGTTCTTCGACTGGGACGCGATGCGCGAGGCGCTGCCCGAGATGCTGACCGTCGGGTTGCCCAACACGCTGATCCTGGCGGTCTCCGCCGCCCTGCTCGGCTCGGTGCTGGGCCTGCTGCTAGCCGTCGCCGGCATCTCCCGCAGCCGGTGGCTGCGCTGGCCGGCGCGGGTCTACACCGACGTGTTCCGGGGGCTGCCGGCCGCGGCGACGATCCTGCTGATCGGCGTCGGGCTGGCCCCGCTGGGCATGCAGGTCTGGGGGCCGGATCCCTACCCGTTGGGCATCCTGGCGCTGTCGCTCATCGCCGCCGCGTACATCGGGGAGATCTTCCGCTCGGGCATCCAGTCGGTGGAGGCCGCCCAGTTGGAGGGCGCCCGTGCTCTCGGCTTCTCCTGGGCCGACGCGATGCGGCTGGTGATCATTCCGCAGGGCATCCGGCGGGTGCTGCCGGCCTGGGTGAACCAGCTCATCGCACTGATCAAGGACTCCAGCCTGGTCTACTTCCTCGGCCTGGTGGCCAGCCAGCGGGAGCTGTTCCGGATCGGCCAGGACTACGCGGCCACCACCGGCAACGAGTCGGCGCTGCTGCTGGCGGGGCTCTGCTACCTGGCGTTGACCGTCCCGCTGACGCACGTCGTCAACTGGATCGACAGGCGGCTGCGCAACGGCCGGCCGGCTACCGCGTCAACCGAAGAGGACGACGACATCGCGTCGTACGCCGTGACGGAAGGAGATCGGCGATGACCACCGCCACGACGACCTCGGTCAGCCTCGACGTACGCGACGTGCACCTCGCCTTCGGACCGAACCGGGTGCTGCGCGGCGTCGATCTCTCGGTGCCGCGCGGGGCGACGGCCTGCGTCATCGGGCCGTCCGGGTCGGGCAAGTCCACCCTGCTGCGCACCATCAACCGGCTGATCGAACCGGACCGGGGCGACGTGCTGCTGGACGGGCGCAGCGTGCTGGGCGACGACCCGGACGCGCTGCGGCAGCGGATGGGCATGGTGTTCCAGCAGTTCAACCTCTTTCCGCACATGAGCGTGCTGCGCAACGTCACGCTGGCGCTGCGGCGGCTGCGCAAGCTCGGTGCGGACGAGGCGGAGACCGTCGCCCGGGCCCAGTTGGAGCTGGTGGGGCTGGCCGGTAAGGCGAACTCCCGGCCGGCGCAGCTCTCCGGTGGCCAACAGCAACGGGTGGCGATCGCCCGCGCCCTGGCGCTGCGGCCCGAGGTGATGCTCTTCGACGAGGCCACCTCGGCGCTCGACCCGGAGTTGGTCAAGGGCGTCCTCGGGGTGATGGCCGACCTGTCCGCCGCCGGCATGACAATGGTGGTGGTGACCCACGAGATGGGCTTCGCCCGGCAGGTCGCCGACACCGTCGCCTTCATGGACCGGGGCGTGGTGCTGGAGGCCGGCCCACCCGAGGCGATCTTCGAACGGGCCGAGCATCCGCGGCTTCGCCGTTTCCTCGACCAGGTGCTCTGAGCCGCGCCGCCCGACAGGTTGCCGACGGTCACTCGGTGGGCCCGCGCCCCAGCAGCCGGATCTCCTCGTTGTCCAGCGCGGACTGGAGCTCCTGGAGCACCAGGTCGTCGATCTCCCTGTTGTCGCGCAGCCGGGTGACCTCCCGCCTCTTGTGGGCGAGAACGCCGAGGCGCAGTCGCCGTTCCAGGCGGCGCTCCTCGGCGGTGCTCCCACCGCTCTCGTCGAGGTCCTCCAGATGCCGCCGGTACTCGGCTTCCAGCCGACGCACCGATTCATCCTGAGCACCGATCTCCGCGGCGACCTGGGGAAGAGCGGCCAGGCCCACCTCGGTGGCCCGCCGCCGGGCGTTGCGGGCCTCGTCGACGCGCTCCGGGTCGCCGCTCAGCCCGGCCCAGCGCACGACCAACGGCAGGGTGGTGCCCTGAAGCAGCATGATCAGCACGATCACCAGCGCGGTGACGAAGATGATCAGATCCCGTTCGACCACCGGTTGACCGTCGACCATCACCGTGGGGACGGCCAGCGCGGCGGCCAGCGAGACCGCGCCCCGGAAACCGGACCAGCCCGCCACGGTCCCCACCCGCCAGGCGGACGGCCCCTGGCTCGGGTCCATTATCCGGCGACGCCGTAGCCGCGCCGACTGCGCGGTGAGGTAGACGAAGAGCAGGCGGGTGCCGATCACGACCAGGGTGACCACCAGCACGATCACCAGAGCCCGTTCAGGCGAGGTGCTGGTGATGCTCCGCACCGAGCGGGGAATCTGCGTGCCGAGCAGGACGAACAACCCGCCGTTGATCAGGAACGTGGACAGGTCCCAGAACGCGTACGCCAGGACCCGGGACCGGGCGCGGATCACCCGTGGTCCGGCGTAGGCCAGCACCAGGCCGGCGACCACCACCGCCAGCACACCGCTGGCGTGCACCGAGTCGGCGAGCAGGAAGGCGCCGAACGGGGTCAGCACGCTGAGCGCGCCCTCGCGCAGCGGATCGTCGAGCCGCTTGCGGATCAGCACCACGGCGGCCCCCACCAGCAACCCGGCGACCACGCCGCCGACGCTGGCGCCCACGAACTCCTCGCCGATGCCCAGCACGCCCGGCTTGGCGCTGTGGCTGAGCAGACCCACGGCCACCGCGAAGACCACCAGCGCGGTGCCGTCGTTGATCAGGCTCTCCGCGTGCAGGGTGGTGAGCAGCTTCCGGGGCAACCGTTTGGCCAGGCCGGTGACCGCGGCGGCGTCGGTCGGCGCGAGGACCGCGCCGAGCACCCAGGCGGCGGCGGGGTTCACCCCGAACGCCTGCGCGGCGAACGACACCGTGACCATGGTGAGCACCACCAGCACCACGGCGAGCAGCCCGATCACCGGCAGGTTGGCCCGGATCTCCCGCAGGCTGATGGTGAGGCTCTCCCGGTACAGGATCGCCGGCAGGAAGATCAGCAGGACCAGGTCGGGTTCCAGGGTGACCTCGGAGAGCGGTGGCGCGAGCCCGAGCAGCACCCCCAACGCGATGAGCAGGACCGGCGGGGCGACCCGGTACCGACCGCCGAGGGTGGTGCCGACGAGGACGGTGACACCCAGCGCCACGATCAGGATGAGCGCCTCCACGGGTACCCCCCTCCGACCATGGCCGACGGTGCACGCGCCGGTGGTTCCATCTGACCGCACCGGCCGGTGGGTTCCGGCGGAAACCGACAAGTCGCCGCGGGCGAGGGTCAGGCGACGGCCCGGGCGCGCGCTGTCACCGCACGGGCCGTACGGCGGTGTTCGGCCGCCTCCTCGGGCCGGCCCAGCGCGGCGGCCAGGTCGGCGAGGTGCCCCGCCACCGGGCCGACGGTGAGCACCCCGCTGCCGGCGGCCAGCTCCTCGGCGGCCGGCAGCAGCTCGGCGTGGACCCGGGCCATCGTGGCCCGGTCGTCGAGGGCGCGCGCCGCCCGACCGACGAGGCAGAGCCGTACCTCACGCAGCAGATCGTGCGGCCCCTCGGGAAGCGCCCGCAGCGCGGCCGCGGCGGCGTCCCGGTCGCCGGCGGCGACCAGCAGCAACGGTCGGACCCACGGCTCGTGCGGACCCCAGTCCAGGTCCGCCCGGTCGTCCACGCCGAGCCCCGTGGTCAGTTGGTCGGCAGCGCCGGGCCCGGTGGCCGGCCGGTCGGCAGCGCCGATGGTGTCGGCCAGCCGCAGACCGAGCAGGGCCAGCGGGAGTAACCCCTGGGTCAGCCCCGGCATGGCGTCGGCGCTGACCCGGGCCGCCGCCCAGCGGTACGCCCGCGCCGCCGCGTCCGACTCGCCGTCGAGGGCCAGGCGCAGTGCGGCGTACCACCGGGTGAAGACACCGACCAAGGGCAGCTCGTACCGTTCGGCGAGGCGGTCGGCGGCGCGGGCGTGCGCGTCGGCGGCGGGCCGGTCGGCAAGTGCGCAGTTGGCCTGGACCAGGACGAGATGGCCGAGCACCTCGAAGGTCACCAGGTGATGCCGGGCGGCCAACTCGACCAGTTCCTCGCCGATCCGGGCCCGCGCGTCGGCCAGACCGACGCGGTGGAAGGCGTGCATGAAGCGGGCGTTGAGCGCGAAGGCCAACAGCCCGGGATCGCCGATGTCGCGAGCGATCGTCTCGGCCTCGACGGCGGCGCGGCGACCACGTTCGGTGGTGGTGCCGCGCAGCTCCAGCGCGAGGGTGCTCAGCAGCCGACTGCGCTGCGTCGAGCCGATCGGGCCCAGCGCGGTGAGGGCGTGTTCGGCGGCTCGGACGATGTGCCCGGAGAGCAGGTCGTCGTCGTTGCGCGTCCAACTGGCGGGCACGTCGAAGCCAGCCAGGGCCTCCTGGATCAGCAGGGGGTCGCCGGTGGACTCGGCGACGGTGATCGCCTCGGCACGCCGTAGCCGCGCCTCGGCCAACCGGCCGGTCACGGCAAGCGCCCGCCCCAGGCCGAGCAGCGCGGTCACCCGCCCACGCGGCTCGACCCCACCGGCGCGGTCGTACGCGTCGATCGCCTGGCCCCACAGGCGGGCCGCCTCGTGGGGGTTGCCGCCCCGTTCGGCCCGCTCGGCCGCCACCCGGGCGTACGTCGACGCCTCGGCGGCGTGGACCGGCCCGCCGGCGCGCAGCAGGTGGTACGCGAGGGCCGCCGGCTCGACGGGTTTCCGCTGTCGCAGCACCTCGGCGACGGCCGCGTGCCAGGCGGCGCGGCGCGGCGCGGACAGGTCGGCGTAGAGCGTGTCGCGGACCAGGATGTGAGTGAAGCGAAGCCGCCCGTCGGACTCCCGCTCGGTGAGGAACCCGGCCGCCAGGGCGCGGTCCACCGCGTCCAGCGCTGTCGTCGGGTCACCGGCCAACACGCCCAGCACGTCCGGGTCGAGGTCCCGGCCGAGCACGGCCGCCTGCCGCAGGACGGTACGGGTCGAGGCGGGCAGCTGCGCCAACCGGTGCCGGATCACGTCGCGTACCCCGGGCGGCACGGCGGCCAACCCTGCCTGCCCTGTGCTCGCGTACAACTGGGCCAGCTCGCGGACGAAGAACGGGTTACCGCCGCTGCGCAGGTGGATCGACCGGGCGGTGGCCTGGTCCAGTTCCGCCCCGACGATGGCGCCGGCCAGTTCGCCGGTCGCCGAAGCGGGCAGGCCGGCAAGATACTCCCGGACCGGCTCCAGCCCGGCGGCGCGGGCCAGGGTGGCGGTCAGCTCGGGGCTGATCTCGGTGGCCCGGTAGGTGCCGAGGATCAGCACCGGTCCGCTGGCCGGCTGCGGGCCGGTGAGCAGTGCGGTCAGCAGGTCCAGGGTGTCGCCGTCGGCGCGGTGCAGGTCGTCGAGGACCAGCAGGACCGGCTCCCGGTCGGCGACCGCCGAGATCAGCGAGGCCACCGCGCGGTGCCGACGGAATCGCACGGTGGCGGGGTCGGCCGAACCGTCAGCCGCCGCGCCGTCTTCCGAGTCGGCGGCGGCGGGGGCGGCCGGCCCGGCGAGCGCGTCGGTGATCTGGGTCCACGGCCACGCCGGCGGAGCGCCCTCGTACTCCGCGCTGCGTCCCCACGCCGTGGTCCAGCCCTCGGCGGCGAGTCGCCCGGTCAGGGCCTCGGCCAGTGCCGTCTTGCCGGCGCCCGGGTCGCCGCTGAGCAGGGCGAGCGTGGGCTGGCGGCGGCGGGACGCGGCCTCGGCGGCGCGCCGCAGCCGCTCCAGCTCCGCGTCGCGGCCGACGAACGGGCGCTGCTCCGCCTGGACGGGTCGAACGGGTTCCCCGAGGCGGGGGGTGACGGCCCGGTCGAGGGTAGGGGCGAGGTGCGGCGCCTGGGCCAGGATGTCGGCTTCCAGCCGGCGCAGCTCGGGCCCCGGGTCCACGCCAAGCTCGGTCACCAGGACGTGGCGGGCCTCCCGCAGCGCGGCCAGCGCGTCGCCCTGTCGGCCGGCGCGGTACCGGGCCGTCGCGAGCAGTCGCCAGGCGTCCTCGCGCAGCGGATGGCTGGCCAGGTGTGCTGGTAGGTCCGCAGCGGCCTCGTCGGGTCGGCCCACCGCCAGGAGCGCCTCGGCCCGCCGCTCGACGGCGAGCATCCGCAGCTCGTCCAGCCGGTTGATCTCCGCGACCGCCCAGGACTCGTTAGCGCAGTCGGCGTACGCGGGCCCGCGCCAGAGCCCGAGCGCCGACTCCAGCGCGGCCAGGGCCGGCGCGGGACGCCCGGCCGCCAGCAGCCGGCCCGCCTCGCCCACGGCCGCCTCGAACTGCCCGGCGTCGACCGCGTCCGGGGCGACCTTCAGCGCGTACCCGGGCGGCTCGGTGACCAGGATCCGGGGCGGCTGCCGGGGTGGTCTGTCGGGCTCCAGAGCCCGGCGCAGGTCGGCGACGAAGGTCCGGATCGCGCCCACCGCACCGTCCGGTGCGACCTCCCACAGATCGTCGACGAGGCGATCCACCGGCACCACCCGACCGTGGGCGATCAACAGCCGGCCCAGCACCAGGCGCTGCCGGTGTCCCCGTAGGGGGACCGGGCCGTGCGCGGTCGCGGCGATCACCGGCCCGAGTACGCCGAAGGTCACCGCGACGGGCGCCGTCAGCTGCCTGGTCATGGCACCAATCTAGGCCCGTGGCCCGGCCGGCACTGATCCGACGCTGACCGGCTGCTGATCACCGCCGGGCAGGCTCGGTGACGTACGACGGCGACGGGCCACCGCCCCCGCCGGCACTGCTCACCAGGAAGGTTCCCCGTGGACCCGAAGATCAACGGATTCGACTACCGACGCGTCACCGTCGCCGACGGCGTGACGCTCAACGCCGCCGTGGGCGGTTCCGGGCCGGCGATCGTGCTGTTGCACGGCTTTCCGCAGACCCACCTCATGTGGCGGCACGTCGCCGCCGATCTCGCCGCCGACCACACGGTCATCTGCCCCGACCTGCGCGGCTACGGCGACAGCGACAAGCCCGTCGACACCGACGGCACCGGGTACGCCAAGCGCACCATGGCAGCCGACATCGTGGCGCTGGCCAGCGCGCTCGGTCACGACCGGTTCGCGTTGGCCGGGCACGACCGGGGCGCCCTGGTCGCATTCCGCGCCGGCCTCGACCATCCGGCGGCAATCAGCCAACTGGCCCTGCTCGACGTGCTGCCCACCCTGGACATGTGGGACGTGCTGCACGGCGCCAGCGCCGCGGTGGCGTTTCACCTCTACCTGATGGCGCAGCCGCCCGGCCTGCCCGAGGAGTTGATCGCCGGCAGCCCGGACGCCTTCTTCGGTCACTTCCTGGACATCTGGACCCGTGATCCGGAGGCCCTGCCGGCGGAGGTGCGGGCGGCGTACCTGCGTGCGTCCCGCGACGCCATTCCCTCGATCGTCGCCGACTATCGGGCGTCCGCCGGGATCGACGTGACCCACGACGCCGCTGACCGGGCGGCCGGAAACCGGCTGCGGATGCCGGTGACGGTGCTCCAGCAGGACTGGGGCGCGGCGCTGGGCTACGACGCGGCGGCGGTGTGGCGGGCCTGGGCGCCGGACCTGGACCACCAGACGGTCACCTGCGGACACTTCATGGCGGAGGAGGCCCCGGCCGAGGTGGTCCGGGCGCTACGCGCCCTGCTCGCCCGTTGATCGATCGGCGACCCGGCTACCGCTGTCACCCTGGGCAAGATATCCGACACTGGCTGTCACTGGGTGGTCGCGCGGCCGGGTCGCCGCGCCCCATCCGCCGCAAGGCCCCGAAACCGGCCAGTAATGGGCTTTGACCTGCGGGAACGCGACGTTACACCAGGTGGACGATGACCGGTCATCGGTGATAGACAGGCAGATAACGGCAGCCAACGACGTCGAGTCGCTCCATTTCTCGCCCAACGACCGTCCACAGGCAACGAACCACTGGGCTTCGCCGCACGGACCGCAGCTCGACAGTCGCGAACCACCGAACGGCACTGGTCCACCGGGCGCTGCCGGACGCCGGTCACCGACCAAGGAGTTGCCGTGGGAAACCTACGTATCCGATCCCGCCACCAGCCGTACGAGATCGCTGTCCTGGCCGCAGCACCACTCTGCGGCATTCTGATGATGACCCTCGATGTGCGGCCGACGTCCGTTCAGACGTCGATGCCGCAGCCCATCCAGGTCGCCTGGGAGCTGGGTCTGATCGTGGTGGGCGTGGGTGGTCTACTGGGCATCCTGTGGCCCGGCCGGCTCTCCACCGGGCTCGGCCTCGAACTCGCGTCGGTGCTGGTGCTCGGCACGATCACCGGCATGTACGCGGTAGCCGTGTTGGTCATGTCGGGCCGCAACTCCATCGTCGCGACGTCGTTCGTCATGGCGGTGACGGTCGGGTCGCTCTGGCGGGCCGCGCAGATCGCCATCGACCTACGTCGCCTGGCTCGAGCGTGCGAGTTCGTGACCTACGAACAGTTGCAGGCAGGTGTCACGTGAATACCGCACCCGCGCCAGCCGCACCGCACTGGGTGCAGGTGGCGCTCAGCGTGCTCGGCATCCTCGGCGGAGGCACCGGTCTGGCCGCGATCGCCACCGTCGTGGTGCAGCGGGGCAAGTTCAAGGCCGACGCCGCCGACACGCTCACCGAGGCCGCCCTCACGCTCGTGCAGCCGTTGCAGACGCGGATCACCCAGCTGGAGGGCGAGGCGTTCAGCGCCCGGTCCGAGCTGGGCACGCTCCGCGAGCAGGTCAATCAGTTGCAGTTCGTGGTCCGGGTGCTCACCCGGACACTGGACCGCTGGCGTGCCGCGATCCGCGCCCCCGACGCCACGTTGCGCAAGGTCCGTGCGACGGTGGCGGAGTCCGACCGGATTCCCGAGATGGACCGTTGACCGCAGTGGTGTCCCCGCACCGCCCGGCCCGCGGCCGGCAGGCTCAGCCAGCACCACGGAGGCGTTCGGCGAGTTCGCGCACCGCCGCCCGGAACTCCGGGTCGGCCTCGCCCGGATGGTGTCCCCGCAGCGGCGGCGCAGACCGCTCCCCCGGCGCCGGCAGCAGATCCGGTGGGTCCCGCAACCGCCGGTCGACCTGGCCCGCCGGATCGGTCGGGTCCGGGGGTGGATCGCCAGGGCGGTGTGCGGCGAAGACCCAGCCGCCGACCGGGTCGGTGTCCCGCCAGAGGTTGATCCACCGCCACTCGACCCGCTCCCCCACCGCACGCAGCACCTCCTCGTTGAGGTAGGCCGGAAAGAGCCGGGCGTACAGGCGGTCCATTGGTGACCCGTAGGTGAGCAGCGCGACCCGTTGACGTACGCGCGGCGGCAGCCGCAGCACCGCGAGAGCGAGCAGCGCGGACCCGTGGCTGTGCCCACAGAGCAGAACCCCGACGTGCCGCTCGGCCAGTTGGCTGATCCGGTCGGCCAGTTCCGGCACCGCGCGGTCGGCGTAGCTCGGCGGGGCGAAGGGGTGCGCGGCCCGGGGCCAGAAGGTTCCCAGGTCCCACAGGATGCCGACGTGCCGGCGAAACCACGGGGTCCGATAGGCGAACACGCCACTGGTCAACAGCGTGAGCAGCAACGCGGCGAGAAGGTAGCTGCCCCCGCTGAGCCCCATCTGGACGGCTCCGACCGGCAGCCCGAGCAGTTGCCGGGTCAACTCCTCCGGTTCGCGCCCGGTACGCCCCAGCAGACTCGTGGCCAGTCCGACCACCGCGAGCACCGCGTACGTGGCGGCCAGCAGACCCAACCACTCGGTGAACCGCGCCCGGGCTATGGTCCTCGTCGTCAGCCGCAGCCGGCCGACCGCTTCCGGCGGCACGACCGGGAAGTCACGGGCGGCGATCGCCGCCGCCGCACGCTGCCGGCGCCGCCGCGACACGACGGTCAACGCGCCACACAGCAGCACCGCCGCGACCACGTGCAGGAAGAAGGCCAGCAGCGTCCAGCGGTACGGCGACGGCGGCCCACCGTCACCGCGGTAGCCACCGAGCAGCTCCCCCGTCTGGTAGACGAGGCCGGCGGAGAGCGCGCCGGTCAGGCCGACCGCGAGGGCGGCGAGGACCGCCGCGCCCAGGCCACCCGGCAGCGCGGACCGGCCGCCCACCCGACCGCGCTGCCACAGCACCACCACGCTGAGCAGCACCAGCAACGTCATCTGGCCAAACAGTGCCACACCCGCGATCCCGTCGTAGCCGGGAAGCCCGGTCGCCGACGACCAGTCGCGCCGGTCGCTCGCCACGGTGGCGAGGGTCGCCACGCTCAGGACGGCCGCCACCACGCCCGCCGTACGGGCGGTCCAGGTGGCCGTTCGCACGGTCGCCGCCCGGTCGATCATCCCGGGAGCGGCGAGCAGACCGACGCAGGTCAGCAGCACCGCCGCGCTGAGCGCCAGCAGCAGCGTCGTGGAGAACGACGCGCCGCTGGCGCGACGGGCCGTGAGCAACACGACATCGAGTACGGCGAGAGCCGCGGCGACGTGGATCGCGCGCAGCCGGTGCACCAGCGGCTCCACCGCCCACAGTGGATTGTCGGCCGGGCCGGACCGACGGGTGCCGAGGAGGCGCAGGACCCCGATGGCGGCGATCGGCAGGAGCGCCAGCACGGCCAGCCGCAGCCCGACGTGCCGGTCGTCGAGCCCGGCCATGGTGTCGAAGGGCGGGCGGCAGCGAGCCGCACCGAGACACCGCCAGGCGAGCAGGTCGAGGGCGACGCCCGCGATGGACACCACGTACAGCACTGTGAGGTTGAGCGCGAGGAGCCGACACAGCACGCTGACCGCGGCGGCGCGGCGGCGGCCGGTGGGGCGCATCCAGACGGCCACGTTGCTGAGCATGAACGGCAGCAGGAAGACCATGGCGAGGGTCCGGCCGACGGTGCCCGAGGGCAGGTCACCCCAGCGGTACGCCTCCAGCGTCAGCCCGTCCGGACCGACGTCGTCCGACCGGGTGGCACGGTGGAAACCACCGCTGCCATCGCCGGCAACCTGCCGGACCTGCGGCTGGTCGAGGATGACAGTGGGGGCCGCACCGGACACCCCGTGCACCCGCAACTCCACCACGTCGTGTCGTCGCGGTTGGTCGCCGTGCTGCGGCCTTCCCCCTGGCATCGGCGGAGCTATCCGGGTCGCCGCTGGGAGGGTGCGTCGCTCTCCCCGGGCTCGCGCATGGACCGCCGCAGTGCCGGCATCGCGTCGAACAGGACGATCAGCAGCAGCACCCCGGCGACGACGGCGCTGTTGACCAGTTGCGGAGACCGCACGGTCGCCAGCCCGCCCACGATTATGGCCGGCACACCAACCAGGCGCGCCCAGGGCCAGCTGCCGTCGACCACCGCCGCAAGCAGGATCCGGGCGGTCAGGAACAACGCGGGGCCGATGACGCCCACGATCGTCTGCCCCTTGTCGTGGTCTCCCGGATGGCCGATCGTCATTTCCATGGCCACCGAGGTGGCCAGCACACCGGCGATCATGACGAGGTGCAGGTAGCCCGCCATCAGCGTCAACTTGCTGCCGGGCGGGCCCTCCGCCTCGATTCTGGCGCCCAGCCGCCCGCCGGCGGGCACCAGATAGAGCCGGGCGAGGGCCACCGCGGTCACGAACGCCAGGACGAAGGCAACCGTGCTGTCCCGGTCCAGGCCGGACCCGCTGTAGGTGACGCCGGCGATCAGGATCAGCTCACCAAGGCCAATGATGATGATCTGTTGGTACCGCTCGGAGAGGTGTGTTCCGTTCACCTGGAGTTCCGGCCAGGTGCTGCGTCCGAGCCGCGGGAACGGCCAGCGCAGTCGGGCCAGGGCGTACTCCATGACGAGGGCGAGCGCCCAGAGCACCTCCCGGGCCGGGGTGACGGCCGCCCCCACCACCCAGAGCACACCGGAGATCGCGAACCAGACCGCCACCCGCAGGCTCCGCACCTGGAGCGGGTGCCCCCGCAGGCCGGGGATCAGGATCGCCGCCCGACCCAGGTGGATGGCCACGTAGGCGACGGCGAACACCATGGCGTGCCCGTCGAACACTGTGGGTACGGCCGCGGCCATCAACAGACCGCCGAACATCGTCCACAGCAGCAGGGTGACGATCAGCGGGGCCCGGGGGTCGAACCAGTCCGCCGACCAGGCGGTCACGAACCACACCCACCAGAGCGCCGCCAACATCAGCAGCACCTGGAAGCCACCGTTGAAGGTGGGGTCGTCGAGCAGCGCCCGGGACAACCGGGTCAGCGCGAAGATGAACGCCAGGTCGAAGAAGAGCTCCAGGAACGACGCCTTGCCCGGGTTCTCCCTTCGGAGCAGCAGCTGTCCCGGAAGACTGCCCGCCATCGCCATCCTTCCCCGGCCCGCGGCTGCCACCGCCGCTCCAGTCGTACCACCCGGGCTGCCGGGCCCGGGCCGGTTCCGTCGAGCCGGGCCGTCATGGTCAGCGGCCGGCGCTGCCGTCGCGCTGGGCGATCAGGTCGGTCGCCACGGTCCAGAGCCGCTCGGCGTTGCCCGGGTCGACCGCGTACGCGGCCACCCCGCTGTAGTCGGCGGGCCGTTCGGTGACGACCGGGGCCTCGGCGCAGTCCTCGAAGTAGCGACCGCCGACACCGGCCAGCAACGGGGACGCCGCGAGCAACACCGAGGTCGCGGCACCCTGTTGCGGGGTCTTGTGCATCTCCTTGGGCGACTTGAGCCCACCGGTGTGCTTCTGCAACCCGGTGGCGATCGCGCCCGGGTTCAGCGCGTTGGAGTAGATCCCCTCGTCGGCCCAGCGGCGGGTGGCTTCCACGGCGAGCAGGGCCTCGGCGCTCTTGGACTGCCCGTAGGCCAACAGCGGGTCGTAGGGCCGGAACGCGAAGTGCAGGTCGTCGAAGATCACCGGGGAGAAGAGGTTGCCGCTGGAGCTGACCGACACCACCCGGGCGCCGCCGGCCGCGGCGAGGGCGTCGTGCAGGCCGACGGTCAACGCGAAGTGCCCCATGAAGTTGGTGGCGAACTGCATCTCCCAGCCCTCGGCGGTGCGCTCCAGCTCGGGCAGCGCCATGATCCCCGCGTTGTTGACCAGGATGTGCAGCGGCTGGTCCCAACCGGCGACGAACTGGCGTACCGAGGTCTGGTCGGCCAGGTCCAGCGCGCGGACGGTGACCCGCTCCGCGCCGATGCTGGCCGCGATGTCGGCGGCGGCCTGCTCACCCGCCGCGACCCGGCGGACCCCGAGCACGACCTCGGCGCCGGCGGCGGCGAGCGAACGGGCCGTCTCGATGCCGATACCGGCGGCGCCGCCGGTGACGATGGCCCGCTTGCCGCTCAGGTCCACCCCGGCGATGACCTCGTCGGCGGTCGAGGCGAAACCGAAGGGGGTCGTGATGCGCTCTGTCATTGCTGTCCCGTCTCTCGATCACGCTTACTCCGACACTGTCACCCCGGTGGCAGGCGCTAGCCGGTTCCCTGTTTTTCCTGGTAGTGGCAGGACCAGGCTGGGCGGTCGGTGGCGGCTCCTACGATGGGCGGGTGAGCACGGCCGGCCCGCTGGGCGAATACCTGCGTGCCCGGCGCGAGCTGATCGGGCCGGGTGACGTCGGCTTGCCGGCGCACGGCCGCCGGCGGGTGCCCGGCCTACGGCGCGAGGAGGCGGCCCTGCTCGCCGGCATCAGCGCCGACTACTACCTGCGGTTGGAGCAGGGGCGTGACCGGCACCCGTCGACGCAGGTGGTCGAGGCGCTGGCCCGCGCGCTGAGGCTGGACGCGGACGCCGCGGCACACCTGCACGGCCTGGCCCGGCCGGTGCCGGCCCGCCGGGCGGCGCGACCCTCGGAGCGAGTGCCGGTGGGCATTCGGCAGTTGGTCGGTTCGTGGGCCGAGACGCCGGCCTTCGTGCACGGTCGACACCTGGACGTGCTCTTCGCCAACCCCGCCGCGAGCGCGCTGGCGCCGATCTTCACCGCCGGGGTGAACCTGCTGCGCGCGGTCTTCCTGGACCCGGGCGTGCCGGCGCTCTACCCGGCTCTGACGGCGGTCGCGGCCAACGCGGTGGCCGGCCTGCGCGCACAGGTCGGCCCCGAGGTGGACGACCCCCGCCTCATCGAGCTGGTGGAGGAGCTGACGGCCGGCAGCGAGCGGTTTCGGCGGTTGTGGGCCCGGCACGACGTCACGGCCCGTGCGGGCGGCGGGGTGCGGGTGTTCCAGCACCCGGAGCTGGGCGAGTTGGCGCTGCGCTACGAGAAGCTCGCGATCAGCGGCACCACCCAGTCGCTGGTCGTCTATCACGCCGAGCCGGGCAGCCCGTCGGCGCGCTCGCTGGCCCGGCTGGCTCGACGGGCGGCACCGCGCTAGCGTCGCCGCCCCGGAACCGGCCGGCTATCGGTTGGCCGCCCGCTCGGCGACCACCACCGAGATCCCGTCGAGGACGCGTTGCAGACCGAACTCGAACGCGTACTCCGGGCCGTACGCGGCGCCGTGTTGCTGGCCGGCGGCGGTGCCGACCCGGGACGCGGTCGGGTAGGCGCCGGGCTTCAGGAAGGTCTCCAGCCAGGGCGCGTGCGACTGCCACCACTGACCGTCGGTCATGCCGGTCTCGCGCTCCAGGTCGACCACCTCGGAAGCGGCCCGGGCGGCGCTCTTCACGTGACCCAGCACGAGGGTGAGCACCGCGTCGACCTCGACGTCGGTGAGCCCGATGTCGACGATCGCGCCGAGCTCGTAGTCGTACTTGGCCATCAGGTGCGGACCGAGCACCGGTCGGGTCGTCTCGGCCCGCAGCATCCAGGGATGCCGTTGGTAGAGCGCCAGATTGTCGCGGGCGATCCGTTCCAGCCTGGTCCGCCAGTCGCCCTCGACGGTGGGGCGCGGCATCTCGCCGTACGCGGTGTCGATCATGACGGCGACGAGTTCGGCCTTGCCCGGCACGTAGGTGTAGACCGACATCGTGCCGACCCCCAGCGCCTCACCGACCCGGCGCATGGTCAGCGCGTCGAGCCCCTCGGCGTCGGCGATGTCGATCGCGACCCGGACGATCCGGTCGACGCTGAGCGCCGGACCGGCGCTGCGGCTGGTCGGCTCCCGGGTGCGCCAGAGAAGGGCCAGGCTGCGGGCCGGGTCCGCGGTCGCCTTGCGCTCACTCGCCATGGTGCGGCCATCCTAACAACGAGGCCGTACGCCGTACGACCGCGCCGGCCTGCTCTCGCGCGCCCTGCCCGCTGTCAGAGCGCCTCGCGGTCGTCGGACAGCGTCGGACCGGCGGCGGCGGGCACCAGGTGTCGGACCTCCGGCTCCCCGTCGGTCAGCTCCCGGGCCCGTTGCTCGGCCGCGCGGTCCTCACCGGTCAACCGGCCACCGTGCTGGCGCAGGTGCTCGTCCCAGGACGGCACCAGATACACCTCGACGAACCGGTCCACCGTCTCGGCCGGGCGGAACAGCCCCCAGCGCATCGCGCCGGTCCGCTGCCGCGCGCCACGCACCAGGTCCATCGCCGCCAGGAACCGTTGGGTCCGCTCCGGCCGGACGGTGTACTGCACGGTTACCAGCACCGGCCCCACCCCCGGGTCCGGCTCGTGCGCCAGGTGCAGTTGCGGCCAGTAGGCCGCCGGCTCCCGGTTCACCGACCGCAGGTCCGGCAACGGCCAGATCCGACTCGTCACCGTCCCGACCAGCATCAGCACCGCCGCCGCCAGGTACGCGAGGACCAGCCCGGCCATGTCGGCCACCAACCCCCAGAGCAGCGCGCCGACCGCCTGCCCACCGGCGAAGCACACCTGGTAGACGGCCAGGCCCCGAGCCCGTACCCAACTGGGCAGGAAGAGCTGCATCTCGGCGTTGACGTTGGCCAGCACCGTCACCCAGGCCATCCCGGCGGGCAGCAGGGCGAGCAGCACCAGCGGCACCGCCCGCACGGTGCCGACCACGGTCAGCGCCACGGTGAACAGCGCCCCGGCGATCAGCAGGAGCTGGTTGGCCGACAGCCGGGTACGGATCACGGCCAGCAGCACCCCACCCGCGATGGCGCCCACGCCGAGGGCGGCCAACAGCACCCCGTACCCGCCGGAGCCCAGCCCCAGCCGCCGACTCGCCACCAACGGCAGCAGAGCCCACAGCGCGCTGGCCGGGACCACGAAGACCAGCGCACGACGCAACAGCCGGCGGACGATCGGCGAGTGGCGTACGTAGCGGCTGCCGGCGCGCAACGCGGCGGTGAACCGCTCGGGCACCTCGACCGCGCGGGCGTTACCGGGCCGCCAGCGCCACAGCGCGTACGCGAAGATCGCGAAGGCGACCGCGTTGATGCCGAAGACCGGGGCGACGCCGGTACGGGCGATCAGCACACCGGCCACCGCGGGCCCGACGGCCCTCGCGACGTTCACGCTTATCGAACCGAGTGCGGACGCCGACCGCAGTTGGTCCTGCGACACCAGCTCCGGAATCACCGCCGCCCAGGCCGGCAGGGTCAGCGCCTGCCCGACCCCGAACGCGAAGGTGAGGGTCAGCAGCAGCGCCGGCGGCATCCGGCCGGCCAGGGTGAGCAGCGTCAACGCCACCGCCACCGCCACCAGGAACAGCTGCACGGCGATCAACAGGTGCCGGCGGTCGAAGCTGTCGGCCAGCACCCCGGCGGGCAGTGCCAGCAGCAGCACCGGCAGCAGACTGGCGGTCTGCACCAACGCGACCAGTGTGGAGGCGTTGGAGTGGTTGATCAGCAGCCACTGCGCGCCGACGGTCTGCATCCAGGTGCCGATGTTGGCCGCGAGCAGGGCCAGCCACAGGTTGCGGTAGACCGCCGTACGCAGCGGCGCCCAGGCCGAGGCCGGACGGTCGTCGGGTCCGGCTGCGGCCGTCACCACCGCCCGTCCGCGCGCAGCACGCGCTCACCGGAGACGTAGAGGTCGTCGGGTTCGAGCAGCAGCAACCGGACGACCTCGGTGGCGACCTGTTCGGGCATGGCGTACACCTTGTCCAGGAACTCGGCACCCACCCGTTCCTGTAGCCGCGTCGGCATCGGCCCGGGATGCAGCTGCATCACCTTGACCCGGTTGCTGTGCTGGGCCTCGGCCAGCGAATCGACCAGGCTGTTGCCGTAGCTCTTGGTGGCCCGGTAGACGGGGATGCCGGGCCGGGGTGCCGCCAGCGCCAGCGCGCCGATGTAGACGACGTTGCCGTGGCCCTGTCGGTGCAGGTGCCGCACCGCCTCCCGCAGCAGGTACGTGATGCCCAGAACGTTGATCTCCACGGCCCGGCGGATGTGTTCCACCGACAGGTCCCCCAGGTCGCCGCCCGCCCACATGGAGGCGCAGGCCGCCACCCCGTCGATCGTGCCGAAGCGCTCGACCACCTCGGCGAACCCGTCGCGGACCTGCTCGTAGGAGGAGACGTCGCAGACGGCGCCGTCGCAACCCAGCTCGTCGGTCACGGCGGCGACCTCGGCCGGCACGTTGCCGAACACCACGACCTGATGCTCGTTGACGAGCAGTCGGGCCACCGCGAGGCCGAGACCGCTGGTCCCGCCGACCACCACGAAGGTTCTGGCACCCATGTCTCTCCAGCCGCCGGCACAGGTCACGCGGGCCGCGTGACGGCGCGTTCTTCCCGTTTCCGGACCTCGCACACCCGTTCGGCGGTAGTGCTGGGCATACCCCGAAGAGTGGATCTGGACGGCTGGGGCACCCTGTCGCGCCCGATTAGCGTCTGCTGCATGACCACGGAACACCCTTCGCACCTGGCCGAGGCGCTACGCCGCCGCCGCTGGCTGATCTCCGCGTGGCCCTGGCGCGCGCTGGCCTACCTGGTGACCACGGTGCCGATCGCCGGCGTTCTCGGCGTCGGACTGCTCGTCATCGGCGCGCCCCTGCTGGCCGCCGTCAACGGGCTCCGCCAGCACGGCCGACCGCCGAGCATCGCGCTGATGCTGTTCCTGGCGACCGGCAGCCTCACCCTGTTGGCGTTGGCCCCGCTCGTGAGCTTCCCGGTGGCCGTCGTCGAGCGGTGGCGGGTCGGGCTCGTCGACGGTCGTCCGCTGGCCTCGTCGCCGTGGCCGGGCCTGGTCGCCCGCTACCGCAGCGCCGCGACCTGGCGGGAGGTGGCGTACCTGTTCTGGCTGGGCGGCTTCGCACCGGTCGCCTACTGGGTGTTCCTGGTGCTGGTGCTGCTCGACCTCGGGATGATCTCCAGCCCCTGGCTGGCCGGCGACGCCAACCAGCCGGTGGTGATCTGGCAGCCGATCGACAGCACCGGCGAAGCCATTCCGTACGCGATCCTGGGGGTGCTGCTGATCCCCGTGCTCTGGTACGCGATCGGTCTGCTCGCCGCCGTCCAGGCAGCCGTGGCCCGATGGTTGCTGGCCCACCCGGTGGATGCGGCGGCGCTGCGCGAGGTCACCCGTTCCCGCACCCGGCTGGTCGGCGCGTACGAGGCCGAACGCCGCCGCATCGAGCGCGACCTGCACGACGGCGCA
Source organism: Micromonospora sp. NPDC127501 (assembly GCF_040302185.1). Taxonomy (NCBI): domain Bacteria; kingdom Bacillati; phylum Actinomycetota; class Actinomycetes; order Micromonosporales; family Micromonosporaceae; genus Micromonospora; species Micromonospora sp. NPDC127501. The sequence continues at coordinate 440,550 of NZ_JBEORJ010000003.1, forward strand.
CAGCCCCGGCTCACCAGCCTCACCCTCCAGCTGGGGCTGGCCCGGCTGGACGTACCCGAGGACTCCCCCGCCTCCCGACCGCTGGCCGTGGCGCACGACCAGGCCCGGGGTCTGATGGTGATGCTGCGGCAGTTGGTGCACGGCATCCGCCCGCAGAGCCTCACCGACCTCGGCCTGGCCGGCGCCGTACGCGAGCTGGCCGACGCGGCCACCATCCCTGTCGCCGTGCACGCCGACCTGCACGACGAGCTGCCGGAGATCGTGGAGACCACCGCCTACTTCGTGGTCTCCGAGGCGCTGGGCAACGTGGCCCGGCACGCCCGGGCGACCCGCGCCGAGGTACGCCTCACCCGGGCCGGCGGTGACCTCGTCGTCGAGGTGACCGACGACGGTCAGGGCGGCGCCGACCCGGCCCGGGGCACCGGCCTGACCGGGCTCGCCGACCGGGTCGCCGCCGTGGACGGCCGGCTGCTGCTGTCCAGCCCGCCCGGCGGGCCTACAGTGGTCCGGGTGGAGCTGCCATGTCGTCGGTGACCCGGGTGGTGCTCGCCGAGGACGAGGTGCTGCTGCGCGAGGGTCTGGTCGCTCTGCTGACCCGCTTCGACTTCACGGTGTGCGCGGCCGTCGGCTCCGCACCGGACCTGCTGGCGGCGGCCCGCGACCACCGACCGGACCTGGTGCTGACCGACATCCGGATGCCGCCGGGTCGACGCGACGACGGGCTGCGCGCGGCCGTCGCGCTGCGCACCGGGCGACCTGACCTCCCGGTCGTGGTGCTCAGCCAGTACGTGCAGACCGGGTACGCGGCGGCGCTGCTGGACAGCGGCGACGGCCAACGCGTCGGCTACCTGCTCAAGGACCGGGTCGCCGAGGTCACCGAATTCGTCGACACGCTCCGCCGGGTCGCCGGGGGCGGCACCGCCATCGACCCGGACGTGGTCCGGCAACTTCTGCACCGCCCCCGCGACCCGCTCGCCGCACTGTCCGCCCGGGAACGCGAGGTGTTGGCGCTGCTCGCCGAGGGGCGGTCCAACGCGTCGATCGCCGGCCGGTTGCACGTCAGCGAGGCGGCGGTCGGCAAGCACGTCGGCAACATCCTGCTGAAGCTCGACCTGCCCCCCAGCGACGACACCAACCGTCGGGTGCTCGCGGTCCTCACCTACCTGCGCGCCGACCCGGTGAGCTGACGGGCCGAGATCGGGCCCGACCGGCCCCGGCGTAGATTCTTCTCAGCGGTACCGACGCCAGGTCAGGGCGCGGACCAGGGAGACGGGGGCACGGCATGGCGAAGGCGCTGCGGGTTGGTCTGCTGGGGTACGGGCTGGCGGGACGGGTGTTCCACGCGCCGCTGATCGCCGCGACTCCCGGGCTGCGGCTCGACGCCATCGTGACCCGTGATCCGCAGCGACGCGAGCAGGCGCGACAGCACTTCCCGGACGCCCGCCTGGTCGACGACGCCGACGAGCTGTGGCGTACCCCGGACGCCCTGGACCTGGTCGTGGTGGCGACGCCGAACCGGCAGCACGTGCCGATGGCGCGCGCGGCGCTCGCCGCCGGGCTGCCGGTCGTCGTCGACAAGCCCCTCTCCCCGACCGCCGCGGAGGGCCGCGTGCTGATCGACGAGGCGACCGAGCGGGGGGTGCCGCTGACGGTCTTCCAGAACCGGCGTTGGGACGGTGACTTCCTGACCGTCCGCCGTCTGGTCGAGCAGGGCGAGTTGGGGCAGGTGCTGCGCTTCGAGTCCCGGTTCGAGCGGTTCCGTCCGACGATCAAGCCGGGCTGGCGGGAGCTCGCCGGTCCGGAGGAGGCCGGCGGCGCCCTCTTCGACCTCGGCGCCCACCTCGTCGACCAGGCGGTGCAGCTGTTCGGCCCTGTCGACCGGGTCTACGCGGAGGTGGACCGTCGCCGCGCGGGCGCGGCCGTCGACGACGACGCCTTCGTGGCGTTGACCCACGCCAACGGGGTGCACTCGCACCTGTGGATGGGCGCGGTGACCGCTCAGCTCGGGCCGCGGCTGCGGGTGCTGGGCGACCGGGCCGGCTACACCAGCTACGGGCTGGACGTGCAGGAGGCGGCGCTGCACGACGGTGGCCGACCGGACCAGCCGGGCTGGGGTGAGGTCCCGTCGGACCGCTACGGCCTGCTCGGCGTCGACGGTGACCTGCGGCCGGTGCCGACCGAACCCGGCGCCTACCAGAGCTTCTACGCACAGGTGGCGGCCGCGCTGCGCGACGGCGCGCCGATGCCGGTGGATCCCCGGGACTCGGTCCACACTGTCGAGTTGATCGAGCTGGCCCACCGGTCGGCGGCCGAGGGCGTGGTCCTGCCGGTCCCGACCGCCTGACCGGGGCGGACACCCGACCGGTCGGCACCTCCCGCCACCCGGGCTCCTGACGCGTACGCGAAAACCAGTGGAGCGGCGCCGCCGTGCGCCGTTACCGTGCTGCGCAACCAGGTCGTCTAGGCAAGGACGTGCCGTTGTACACCCTGTGAGACCTCCCGAGAGCTGATCTGTCGCGCGTCGCGCAGTTGCGCCGCGCTCCTTTTTGCTGCGGACTTCTCACTGAAACCGGTGTACTTCTGTGCTCATAAATTGGGCCGTCGTGCCTACCTGTCTGCCCATCGTTCGTCGCCGTTGCCACGCGTGCGCCTCCCAACGCCTCCGGGCGAGTGGCAAGTTCCGTGTCAACGCCAACCACAAGCTCCTCGACGTCTGGCTGCTCGCGCTCTGCACCGCCTGCGGGGAGACGGCCAAGCTCACCGTCCTGGAACGGATGACGGTGCGCTCCATCCCACCCGAACTGCTGGACCGGCTCCACGCCAACGACCCCGGCCTGATCGCCGAACTGCTTCAGGATCCGGCCGTCCAGCACCAGAACCGACTCGCTCTGGACTGGACCGACGCCTGGCGTCTCGACACCGGCGGATCGGATCACCTGGACCTCGACGTGATCGACGTCGCGGTCCGCAACGCGGCACGGATCCCGGTCCGGCCGACCCGACTGATCGCTGAGGGTTGCGGTCTGTCGCGGGGCGAGGTCGACCGACTCCTCGCGGAGGGGAAGGTCGTTTCGGCGTTCCGGTTGGGTGGCAAGCTCTCCGGCGACTTCACCTTCACGCTGAAGCGCTGACCCCCGCCATCGGGCCTGTCCGGCAGGATGCCGGGCAGGCCCTGATGGCAGCGGTTTCGGCGGCCCGCACATTGATCGACCCGGTGTCCGTGAAACTGCGAGGGCGGACCGCCTCCGACACCAGTTTCACCGAGTTCGGGTGGATCATGGCTCGGCAGCCTCAGTCGGCGTCCTTCTCGGAGCGAGCGTCGTCCGGCGCGCGGGCGTCGTCGTCGGTGAGCGCGTCGTCCGACGTCCTGGGCAGGTTGGCGAGCCGACGCTCGGCCTCCCGGGCCTCATCGTCGATCCTGGGGTTCTCCTCGTCGGGACCGTGCGACATGGGGACCTCCATCGGGCGCGACCGGCAGACCCACGTGTACCCGGCCTGAGGGCGGAGACACGGAGGTGACGACGATCCCTTGGTCAGGTACGGCCGGACGGGTGCCGGGTGCGCACTGGAGTCGGGCTCTTGAGAGGCCGTGGCGAGCTGGCGGCTGCCTTGAATGCCACGCTCGCGACGACTGCCCGCACCTGGATTCGGCATTGGCGCCTCTGGCAGACGTTGCGTCCGTCATGCTTCAGAGGGCGGTGACCTGTGCGTCGGATGCGGTCGGCGGCTGAACCGCTGAGCGCCTTCGGCGGACCAACGTACCGAGCGCCGGGCCGGTCGGCGGGCGCGCCGGGCTGGAGCCCGGGAGCGTTGCCGACCCGGCCCGGTGCCGGATCAGCGCTGCTTTAGCTCGCGCCAGGATGGGTGGGTGCCGCGCCAGGCGTCGGCGAGGATGGCCGCCGAGGCCCGGCTTGGGCACTGCTGCACCCGCTCACGACCCGACGCCCCACCGATCTGGGCGCGGACCTCCCAACCCTGCCCGTCAGTACGGATGTACACGTCCCGGCGCCCGCGCGGGGTCGTGTCTCCGTTCCACCAGTGCTCCTCCACCTTCATTCGCCGACCGTATAGCAATTCCCGCGCCGAGGGTACGGCGCAGGTATGCCCGGACCGGGGCAAGGGCGACAATCCAGGCGCATTTCGGGCCAACCGTTGACGGTTCGAAACCATAACGGGCGGTTCTCCCGCTCCTGACTTGCGAATCAGGAACCGCGCCCCACTCTGTCCCCTCCCCACAACTCCCACCCCCAGTCCATGTTGATCGAGAGGTTCGCGTCACGAATCGCGTTCCCGGTGACGCGAACCTCTTGATCAACACGAGATTTTGCGGGGCGGCACGGTCAGGTCTGGGTTGTCAGGAGATAATCGTCGGCCTCAGGGCTCCAGCGCAGGTCCAGTACGCCGGCGGTGGCGGCGGCCTTGCAGAACTGCAGGAAGCTGCGGTAGCCGAGCTTCTTCTCGCTGAAGTCGGGGCGGGCCCGGCGCACCTGGTTCTTCAACCCGGACAACGCCACCGGGTTGCCGCCGCTGCCCAGATCGGCCACGACGCCCCGGAGTAGGCCGAACGCCACCTCGCGGTCACCGTGCTCGGGCAGCGAGACCTCGGGGTCACCCTTCGCCGGGCCCTCGCCCAGCTCGATCACGTTGCGCTCGGCGAGGTGGCGCAGCAGTTCGCCGAAGGTACGGAAGCCGTAGTCGGACTCGCTGAAGGTGGGGTCCTTGCGCAGCAGGGTGCGCTTGAGCCGGGAGGCGGTGACCTCACCGTTGGCACTGCCCTGCAACCCGGCGACCGACTGGGCGACGAGCACGGCGAGGGCGTCCACGTCGCGGCCGGGCTCCTCCCCCGCCGGGCGACGGTCCACCTCCGGCTCGTGCTCCCGCTCCGGCTCGGGTGGGCGCTGTTCCACGCCGGCCTGCCGGGTGGTGGGACGAGCGCGCCGGCCACGGGCCGGCGGGATGTCCACGCCCTCCAGGCGGTCGTAGTACAGGAACTCGTCGCACGCCGGAGGAAGCAGCCCCGAGGTGGACCCCTCGACCCCGACGCCGATGACCCGCTTGTTCAGCTCGCGCAGCTTGTGCACCAGCGGGGTGAAGTCGCTGTCCCCACTACAGATCACGAAGGTGGAGATGTAGTCGCGTTCGAACGCCAACTCGATCGCGTCGACGGCCATCTTGATGTCCGCGGCGTTCTTGCGGGACGCGCCCATCCGCTGCGGGATCTCGATCAGCTCGACGTGGGACCGGGTGAGCATCCGGCGGTCCTCGTCGAAGTAGGACCAGTCGGCGTACGCCCGGCGGACCACCACCCGACCTCGTTCGGCCAGCGCGTCGGCGATGGGCCGGAAGTCGAAGGCCGCGCCGCCGCGATGGTCGCGCGCGCCCAGCGCGAGGTTCTCGTAGTCGAGGAAGAGGGCAATACGGTCTTCTTGATCCACGCGGACCAGCCTACGCCGGGCGTGACCTGGTCGGGGCGGGCGACGCGCGACACCTCAACTCGACGACCGTCCATTTCTTGCGGCCAGACACTCGTTTATTTTCATTGCTCGATAGGTGTCTTGCAGTGCCCTGTCTGGTGCTGCATCATGACGATCAATGTCGGGCGTCGGGGGAACGCCGGGCGGACCTCCACCACCACCCACCCAGGAGGGTCACCGATGTTTCGCAGCCTCACGCCCGCGCGGGGACGCCCCGGCCGGCCCAGCGGCACCGCCGTCGCGCTCGCGGCCGGTCTCGCCGTGCTGGTCGCCGGGCCCACCGCGGCCGCCGCCAGTCCACCCGCGTCCGCCGGCGCGCAGCCGGTGGTCACCCGGGCCGCCCTCGATCCGGCGCTGGTCGCCGGACGCGGCGCGGACGTCGACTTTCTCGAGCAGGAAGCGGAGAACGCCCGCACCAACGGCGAGATCATCGGGCCCGACCGGACCGCCTACACGTTGCCCGCGGAGGCTTCCGGCCGCCGGGCGGTCCGGCTCACCCCCGGGGAGTACGTGGAGTTCGTCCTGCCCAGCGCGGCGAACGGGATCACCGTGCGGTACAGCATCCCGGACGCGCCGCAGGGTGGTGGGATCACCGCGCCGCTGCGGGTCGCCGTCAACGGCAGCCACCTGCGCACCATGACGCTCACGTCGCAGTACTCGTGGCTCTACAACCAGTACCCGTTCACCAACGACCCGCAGGCCGGGCTGCTGCACCCGGACTGGTGGATCACCGAGTGCCAGTGCGTGCCGTCGGCCACCACGCCGTACCCGAGCATCGACAAGCCGTTCCGGCCCACCCACTTCTACGACGAGCAGCGGCTGCTGCTCGGACGCACCTACCGGGCCGGCGACAAGGTCCGGCTCACCGCGCCGCCCGGTAGCGCCGCCGCCTGGACCGTCATCGACCTGCTCGACTCCGAATTGGTCGCGCCGCCGCACGTCCGGCTGCTCGCCGCGAACGTGCTCGCGTTCGGCGCCGACCCCACCGGCCGGCGGGATTCCGCCGACGCGCTGGACCGGGCCATCGCCTCCGCTCGGCGCGCCCACCTGAAGGTGTACATCCCACCGGGCACCTACCAGGTCAACCGGCACATCATCGTCGACGACGTGACCATCGAGGGCGCCGGCAACTGGTACACCACCATCAAGGGTCGCGAGGTCGCCCTGCCGACTCCCGCGCCGGACGGGTCGGTGCACACCGGGGTCGGGTTCTACGGGCGGGACGCCGCCGACGGCGGAAGCCGTAACGTGCACCTCTCCGGCTTCGCCATCGAGGGCGACGTGCGGGAGCGCATTGACACCGACCAGGTCAACGCGATCGGTGGGGCGATGAGCGACTCCACCATCGACGGGCTCTACCTGCACCACACAAAGGCGGGCCTGTGGTTCGACGGCCCGATGCGCAACGTCCGGGTCACCAACAACATCATCGTCGACCAGATCGCCGACGCGCTCAACTTCCACACCGGTGTGACCGACTCCCTCGTGTCGCACAACTTCGTCCGCAACACCGGCGACGACGGCCTGGCGATGTGGTCGGAGAAGACGGCCAACGCACGGAACACGTTCGACCACAACACCGTGCAGTCACCGACCCTGGCCAACGGCATCGCCATCTACGGCGGCACCGACACCACGGTCTCGCACAACCTGGTCGCCGACCCGGTACGCGAGGGCAGCGGCCTGCACGTCGGGGCCCGATTCGGCGCGGAGCCGTTCACCGGACACCTGCGGTTCACCAACAACACCACGGCCCGCGCCGGCACGTACGAGCTGAACTGGAACATCGGACTGGGCGCGATCTGGGTCTTCGCCCTGGATCGCAGCATCGAGGCGCCCATCGAGGTGACCGGCGACGCGTACCTGGACAACACCTACAACGCGATCATGCTGGTCAGCGACTGGCCGGTGAAGGATCTCTACTCGATCTCCGATGCGCGGTTCCGGGACGTCCGGGTCGACGGCACCGGCACCTCGGTGGTCAGCGCCCGCGCGGCCGGGTCCGCCTCGTTCGCCAACGTGGACGCCCGCAACGTCGGGGCGGTCGGCGTCAACAACTGCGGATCGTTCCACTTCACCCCGGCCGGTTCGGAGTTCACGCTGACCGACCTCGGCGGCAACGACGGCGGGTGGCTCGCACCGTGGCTGCTGCCCAACACCATCACCTGCGACGACCGGCCGCCCGTGTCGCCGCCGCCGCCTCCGGCACAGTGGTGACAGACGGTGGGCGGCCCGGGAAGTCGGGCCGCCCACCGTCTGTCAGCTGCCCAGCCGCTGCCGCGCCAGGAACTTCGGCACCACCATCCGCCACGCCTCGGTGACCAACTCGGTCATGTGATCGTGGTCCAGTCGCGCGGCGTGGCAGCACATCCAGTGGAAGCGCAGGTCGGCCTCTCCCGGCAGGAAGAACAGCTCCGGGTCGGTGGCGACCAGCCCGGCCCGCTCCTGCTTTGGGAACGCGAAGCTCATCGTCGCCTCGTCCCGCGAGAAGGCGACGTAGACCATCGACCCAACCCGGAACTTCACCCGGTCCCGGATCAGGTGCTCGCTACTGCGCGGCAGCGTTCGGGCGAGAGCCCGCACATCGGCGACGGTGACCACGTCCCGACCGTACGGCCGTCCGGTCCCCCCGTCGACCGCGACGAGCGGGTCGGGCGACCGGGACGTCAGCGCGCCCGCACGTACGCCAGCGGCACGCTCGTCGGTTGCCCGTTCCATCTGCCGAGCAGGGTGGGCCCGGCGCTGTCGGCAGCGCCGGGACGGCGGACGACGACCAGCTCGACAGTGTCGGTGTCGATGAGCGTCCTGTCCTCATCGACCACCCGACGCACGACGCCGAACGGTGTCGGGTTGGCGTCCCCGGCGCCGTCGACGACGACGGTCACCGTCGGCTCCCGCACCTCGCGCCGGCCGTCTACTTCGAAGTACTGCTCCGCCTGGCCACTGCCGGTGAGGATCGCGTGGGCGAGCGCGGCCGCGTACACCGGATCGGCGCAGCCGTCGTACACCCAGCGCCGGCCGAGCACCGAGTGCTCGGTGGTGCCGACCAGCCAGGCGTCCGCACCGTCGAGGGGCGCGGCGCGGTAGGTGAGCGGAACATGGTGGACCGGCCCGTCCGCGGCGCCGACCAGCATCGTCTCGATGCCGACCTCGCCGGCCGGGTCGTCGAAGCGGTAGGCGCCCCGGCTCACCACCTCGACGCCGGTAGGTCCGGCGTACCACTGTCGGTCCGGCAGCCAGGCCGTCAGCAGGTCCAGCTTCGTGGGGTGCAGGGTCGCCCTGTGCAGCAGTGCCATGACGGCAGCCTAGTCAGAGGCCCGCGCACTGTTGCCCGCCGATCGTGCAGCTCTCCGGCTCCCGGGCCTTCGGCCGGCTGTCGCGGACGTCGAAGCTGATCGTCTGGGATCCCCCGGCCGCCACCGCGGCTCCGGTGAAGGTGATCACCCGTCCGTCCTGTCGCCAGTTCGCGCCGTCGACGTCGTCGACGGTGGTGCCTTCGGCGAGGGTGACCACCACGGCCCAGTCCGCCACCGGTGCGCCGCCGGGGTTGCGGACCACGATCTGGCCGGTGTAGCCGAACAGTCGGTCGGATTCGGTCTCGTAGCGGGCCGTGACGGGCGTCGGTGGCGGAGCCGGGGTAGCCGACGCGGGCGTCCGCGACGGCTTCGCCGACGGGGTTCGGCTCGGCCGGGCGGTCGCCGACGCGGTGGTCCGCGAGGGACGCGCCGAGGGGGTCGCCGCGGGAGCGACGGTGGTCCTGTCGGCCGTCACTGTCGGCGACGCGGTCGCGGTCGGCGTGGGCGCGGCGGCCGGCTTCGGGTCGGGCGGCAACGTCACCCATGCCGCCGTCCCCGCCACCAGCACGGCTCCCGCGAGCACGGCGACCAGGGTGCGACGCCGACGGGGGTTGCGGCCGGCCCTGCCCCGTACGCCGATCAGCGGCAGTTCCGCGGTCATCCCACCGTCGGCTCGGCGCAGGTCCACCTGCTGAAAGGCGAGCCAGTCCAGGATGGCCGGCAGCCGTACGGTCAGCGCCTGCCGGAGCTGTTGCTCGCGCGGCTCGTGCTGCCCAGCGGACCACGCGCCGTGCGTGCTGACCTCCCGTACCTCCAGTCGGCAGCCCTGCTTCGTGGTCGTGACCGTGCAGGTCAGCTCGCTGAGCCGCCCGGCCTCGTCGCAGGCCAGCACGAGAAGGTCCGGCTCCTGCCGCTCGGTCACCTCGACCTCGACGTTGGCCTCGAAGCCGGGCAGGCCGGCGGTGTGCAGCAGCATCCGGTCCGGTACGCCCTCGACCATCTCGGCCTCGGCGAACCACCGGCCGAGCAACTCCCGATCGGTCAGAGCGCGCCAGACCCGCTCAGCCGGGTGGGACAGGTCGACCTGGGCACCGATCTCGATCACGGCGAGACTCTAACGGGTTGCCCGCCTGGCCCCGTCCCGCCCGCCCGAACCGGTTGCCGGTGTCCTGCTCAGCCCCAGCGGCTGGACCGCTCGACCACTGTGGCCAGCGCGGCTCGGGCGCCGGCGCTCACCTCGGCGACCACCTGCGCCGCCGGCACGTCCCGGGCCAACGGGTGCGCCTGCCCGGCCCACAGGTTGGCCACCGACGCGTCCGCGTCGCGCCGGGCGGCGGCGAGCAGTGGACGCGTCAGGTGCAGCACCTGGGGGTAACCGCTCGGTGCCACCGCGTCGTGCTGGCGCAGGAAGTCGTTGGCCACGCCACGGGCCCGCTTACCGGTGTACGCCCGGGTCAACGCGGTCGGCGCGGCACTGGCCACCGCCGCCCGGTGCATCGGCGAGCTGCCCGCCTCCGGGCAGCGCAGGAAGGCCGTGCCGAGTTGCGCGGCGGCAGCGCCGGCAGCCAGCACGGCGGCCACCGAGGGGCCGTCGACGAGGCCGCCCGCGGCCACCAACGGCCGGTCACAGCGGGCGGCGGTCAGCCGGAGCAGCGGCAGCAACCCGTAGTCGTCGTCGTCCGGCAGGCCGCCGCGATGCCCGCCGGCCTCGGTGCCCTGCACCACCACCGCGTCCACACCCAGGTCGACGGCGGTGGTCGCGGCGTCCGGACGGGTGACGGTGGCCCACACCTCGGTGCCCCGCTCGCGCAGGGCGGTCACCGTCGCCCGGTCGGGCAGCCCGAACACGAAGGACACGACCGGGACCGGGTCCGCGAGCAGTGCGGCCAGCTTCTCCGGGTACGCGTCGTCGCCGCCCACCGGCTCGCCCAGGCTCACGCCGCGCTGCGCGGCCTGCGGGGCGAGCCGTTCGGCGTACGCCCGGACGGCGGCCTCGTCGACGCCGCCGGGGCCGGGCAGGAAGAGGTTCACACCGAACGGCCGGTCGGTACGCGCGCGGACCTCGGCGACGTCGGCGACCAGCCGGCCGGTGTCGATCATCCCGGCGGCGAGGAAGCCCAGCCCACCCGCGGCGGACACGGCGGTCACCAGCGCGGGCGTGGACGGGCCACCAGCCATCGGGGCGGCGACGATCGGGTGGCGCAACGTGGACAGGACGGACATCCCCCCATCCTGCCGCAGGCCCGGCCCGCTCACCGGCGCGCGGTGTGCCTCCACCACAGCACGCCGGCCAACCCGAGCAGGACCAGCAGTGTTCCCGCGCCGAGGGCGAGCGGCCAGGTCCGCCCAGCTCCGCCGCCGAGCTCCCCGGCAGCCGGGCGGACCGCCGTGGGCGACACCGGGTCGACGGACTCCGTCGAGGGCGCGGCCGTGGCCGTGCTGGCGGTGGCCGGGTAGCGCAGGATCGTCGAGCGGGTGCCTGCTGGTTGACCGGCGGACTCGGAAACGGTGAGCAACGACCGACCGTCGCGACTGTAGGTGATCGACTCGCCCTGGGGCTCGTCCGGCAGCGGGGTGATCCGCGGGGTGCCGGTGGTCAAGGCGCGGACCACGTCGCCGTCGGGCACGTCGTACTCGAAGGCGTCGGCGTAGCTGCGCAGCACCACCCGCCGTCCGTCCGGCGCGTTCGCCGCGCCGGTGATCACCCCGCGCCCCAGGAACGAGAACGGGTTGCTGGTCGTGGTCGAGGGCACTGTCACCTGGCCGAGCGCGGTCAGCGGCGTCGTCGCGTCCGACCGCAGCGCGGTGGCCGGCGCGTACAGGAAGACCGTGCCACTGCCGCCCTTCGTGACGATCAGCGGCCGACCGGACGCGTCGAGCAGCAGCGCCTCGGCGTCGTGCGGACGGTCCGGGTAGGTCATCCGGTGCAGCACCGGCTGCTTCGCCCCCGAACCCAGCCGCCACACGCCGACCGTCGGCCGGGAGCGGTCGTTGTCACCGATGTCGGCGACCCAGACGGTGCCGTCCCGGCCGATGGCCAGGTCCTCGGTGTCGCGGGGCCGGGACGGGAAGGAGACGGTGCGCACCACCGCGCAACGCTGGTCGAGGAAGAAGATCCGGCGGCGGGCCTCGTCGTCGGCCCCGTCGTTGATCACCACGTACCCGTCGTCGGTGGCGACCATCCCGGAGATCTCGCGCAGCCGGTCGTCGCGCACCTGGCAGACCGGCGTCCCCGCCGCCGCGGCCGCTGTGGCAGCGCCCGGCACCAGCACGACGGCCGGCGGCACCACGCCCGCTAGCAACGCGGTCACCACCGCCCCCGCACGAGCACGCCGCCCCCAGGTCAACCGTCCACGTCCCCGCATCGCCCACCCTCCTCGTCGCGGCCGTGACGGCCACCCGCCCATCCTGGCCGATCCCGGCCACGGCCGGCGGTCATCGGGGGGACGCGCCGGGCCCCCTGGGGGATGTACTGTCGCTCCGCCTGATCTCAAGCCGGAGGGTGGACATGTCCGTGAGCGACACCGCGCCCGCCACCAGGTTCGGACGGCGGCTGCTGCGCCGCCTCGGCCGCCCGGCCGGTGGCCCCGCCGTCGCGTGGGTGCCGCTCGCCGCAGTCGTCTGCGGCCTCTTCACCGGCGCGCTGGCCAGCCGGGCCGCCTGGGAGACGTCCCGACCGCAACCCGACCGGACCGAGGCCGCCGCCGTCCTCACCGAGGCCTTTCCCGGCCACGACCTCGACGAGATCGACACCCCGCCGGCGCTCTTCGTCGTCTACGGGCACGCGCTGCGCCTGGGGACCGTCAAGACCCTGGTGTTCGGTGACGGCGGCGAGTATCAGGAGAGCGCCACCGGCGCCTTCGCCCTCGGCGCGCCACCGGCGCCCGTCGCACAGATCGTCACGGTGGCCCGGGACCGCCTGACCGGTGGCGGCTGGCGGGTGTACGACCCACAGGTGTCCGATCGCGTCAGCTGCGCGGACAAGATGTGCGCCACCCCGCAGGCGGTCACCGACACCGCGCTGACCGCCCGACGTGGCGACACCATCCTGAACGCCTCGATCTCCTCGCAGACAGCCGTCGACGCCAGCTACCTCTCGGTCGAGCTGCACCGCGCGCCACCGCCCCTGGTGGTCCCCGCCGGAGTGCTCGGCACGGTGCTGGGCGCGGTGGCCGGTTGGCTGGTCTTCGGCTGGGTCAGCCGACGCACCGAGGGACGCCGTAGCCGCGGTGCGGTGCACGGCCTGATCGGTGTGGCCACGGTGCTGTGGTGGCTGCCGGTGCTGGTGAGCGTCCCGTTCCTGCTGCGGCACCACCTCGGCGAGCCGCACCCGGCCTGGCACCCGTACTGGGAGTGGCTGGGCCAGCCGACCGCCTCGCTGCTCTTCCTGGTGGGTGCGGTGTGCGCGCTGCTGGCACTGGCGCTGGCCGCCGGAACCCGCCGGAACACCACGCCCGAGGCGACGGCCGACTGACCGGTAGCGGCCCACCCAGGGCCGGCCCCCGTCGGGTGCACGTGGACCGGCCCTGGGCGTCCGTCAGCGGACGGACCAGCGCTGCGCACCGGTGCCATTGCACGTCCAGAGCTGCGTGGTCGTGCCGTTGGCCGTGCCGGCGGAGGTCACGTTGACGCACTTGCCGGCGGAGGTGAGCACGATCGAGCCGTCCGTACGGAACGTGAAGCGCTGCGCGGCGGTGCCGTTGCAGGTCCAGATCTGCACCTTCGTGCCGTCGGCGCTCGCCCCGCCGTTCACGTCCAGACACCGATCGCCGTAGACCCGCAGCTCCCCTGCGGCGGTGCGGGTCCAGCGCTGGTTGGCGCCACCGTGGCAGTCCCAGATGATCGTGGCGGTGCCGCTGGTGGTGCTGGCGCCGGAGACGTCCAGGCAACGCCCGGAAGCGGGGTTGAGCAGGCCGACCGCGGTGCCCACCGGCGGCCCGCCCGCCGGGACCAGGCTGCCTGGCACCGACTGCAGCGCGGCGTACCAGCGGGCCGCCATCTTGTCGTACCCGCCGGCGTTGGGGTGGACGCCGTCGGCGAGGTCGGCGGTGGTGAGCGCGGCGTGCATGTCGACCAGGTGCACCCGGCTGCCCTTCTGCGCCACGATCCCGGGGATCGCCGCGTTGTACGCCTGCACCCGGGCCTCCCGGTTCGGGTCGGACTCCGGGGTGATGGTGGCGACGAAGACCTCCGCCCCCGGAGCCGTCGACCTGATCTTGTCGATGAGACCGGAGAGGCGGGCCGGAGCGTTGGCGAGGTCGTAGTTCTGGTTCACGTCGTTGGTGCCGATGTGCAGCAGCACCGTACGCGGGTCGGTGGCCTGCAACCAGGTGACGATGTTGGCGTCGAGCTGGTCGATGCGCCAGCCGGAGTGGCCCTCGTGGTCGTGGTCACCGAGACTGGCCGGCCCGTTGAACCCGGAGCCGACGAAGTCGACCGTGTAGCCGCCGCCAGCCAGCCGCTGCCACAGGTTGATCCGGTACCCGCCGGGCACGTTGAACCCGTCGGTGATCGAGTCTCCGAGTGGCATCACGCGTACGCCACCGTTCGACTCGGCCTGGGCGGGTGCGACCGGGGCCAGCGCCAGCACGGCACCGAGGGCGAGCCCGAAGGCCCCGGCGGCGGCCCGTCGTGCGTTCCATCGCATGGTTGATCCCTCTCCTCGAAGGTCGTCTGGGACCGTCGGTGGCAGGCCATCCGCCGACAACGACGACCACCCGGACGCATCCATTGATCCTGAGCGATGGGCTGTTCAGGCTGAGCCGATTCTGGCGCGGCGCGAGCCGAACGCCGGACTGGCTGCGCCGAGCGGTCCAGGGGGCCCCGCTTCCGACTGCCGGCCTTGACGTCCGCCGAGGACCGCCGAGGGTTACCTGTCGGTGCGCAGACCGGTACGGTCCGAGATGTCCACGGTCACGGCAGGCCCGGACGACGGCGCCCCGCCGGGCCCGGCGCCCGGCACCGCCAGGCCGACCGGCCATGGAAGGGGCGCAGGGTGCGGATCAAAGTGGGGTTGTGTGTCGTGGCGCTCGTCGCGGCGGGACTGACGGTCGGCACACCGGCCGCCGCCGCACCGTCCGCCGTCCCGGTGGCCGGCGCCACCGTGGTGCCGATCCAGGTCACCGGTGACCCGGCGACGCGGTTCAACCTGGTGCTGCTGGGCGACGGTTACACCGAGGCCGACCTACCCACCTTCCGCGCACACGTGGACCGGCACCTCAACACCCTGTGGACGATCGAGCCGTTCAAGTCCTACCGCAGCTACTTCAACGTCTACACGGTGGAGATCGTTTCAGCGGAGTCCGGGGTGGACTGCGACCCCGGCCTGTCCGCGCCGCGACGCGACACCGCGCTGGGCATGGGCTTCTGGGGTGGTTGCAACCCGGCGAGCGTGCAACGTCTGCTCACTGTCGACGGTGCCGCCGCGAACGCGTACGCCGACCTGGCGGTCGGCACCAACCCCGGCAACCGCCAGTTGGTCGCGCTGGCCAACAGTGGCACCTACGGTGGGGCCGGCGGCAGCAACGCCACCGCCTCCGGCGGCAACGCGCTCTCCGCGCTGATCAGCCCGCACGAGCTGGGGCACTCGCTCGGTGGCTTGCAGGACGAGTACGACTACTACGGTCGTGGGGTGCCGGGCGACACCTACAGCGGGCCGGAACCGGACTCGGTGCACCACACCGTGCTGACCGAGCGGCAGATGCGCGACACCCGGGCCAAGTGGTGGCGCTGGTTGGGTGAGCCGAGCGAGGCGGGCGGAACGATCGGCCGCTACGAGGGCGGCCTGTACCTCCAGCGTGGGGTGTGGCGACCGAGCCGGCACTCGATGATGAAGTCGCTGGGCTTCTACTTCGACCAGGTCGGCCGGGAGCGGATGACCGAACGGATCGCCGCCCGGGTCGGCATCGTGCAGGGCGGTACGGCCACCGACCAGGCGGTTGGCGCGGACCGGCTGCTCTGGGTGGACACCCTGCACCCGGTGAGCCACGCGCTGACCGTGACGTGGTCGGTGGACGGTAGGGCGGTGCCGCGTACCGGCAATGCCCGCCATCTGGACCTGCGGAAACTACGGCTCTCTCCCGGCCGGCACACGGTGACCGCCACGGTGACCGACCCGACGGAGTTCGTCCGCGACCCGGCGGTCCGCAGCTCACCGGCGCTGACCCAGACCCGCGCCTGGACCGTGGACACCGCGGTGCGTACCCCGGCGGTGGAGTCGCCGCTGGCGATCACCGCGTCCACAGCGACCGACCGGCCCGTCGGCGCGCACGATGTGGTGTACGTGCGGACCAGCCAGCCCACCGATCGGGTGCCACGCGTGCGCTGGACGCTCGACGGCCGGCCGGTGGCCGACACCGGCACCGACCGGGACGTTGACCTGGGCGCGCTGCGCCTGTCGCGGGGTACCCACCGGCTGACCGCCCGGGTGGACGAGCCGGGCACCGGGAGGGCGGTGACCCGCACCTGGACGGTGGACGCGACGCGGCCCGACGTGGCGTACGCCCTCTCCGAGCCGCTGCTCACCGTCACCCGGCCCGGCCGACCCACCGAGTACGTGTACAACGGCCCGTTCACCATGGGGTTGACCGGCACCGACGACGGCACCGGTCAGGTCACCTCGGAGTTCCGGCTCGACGGCGACGGGTGGCACAACTACTACGGCTGGCCCACCGATGCCCGATCGCCGTTCCTGTTCACCGCCACCGGCACCGACGTGGACGGCCTGGTCTACGGCAACCTCGGCTCGGGCGGCCTGTCCGTGTCCCCGTTCGCTGAGCGGTCTCCCGGGTACGGCCGGCACCGCGTCGAGTACCGGGGCATCGACGCCGTCGGCAACATCGGGTCGGCCCGCGCGTTCGTGGCCACGCTGATCCCGCCGCCACCGGCCTGCACCACAGTGGTCACCGGCCGACACGCCGGTCCGCTGACCGTCACCGCCGGTGTCACCTGCCTGCGCGCGGCCACCGTGACCGGCCCGGTCACCGTCGCGCCCGGCGCCGCCCTGGTCGCCCAGGGCTCCTCGATCGCCGGGAACCTGACGGCGTCCCGCGCCACGGCCGTCGAGGTGCTGAACACCGAGGTACGCGGCGCGGTGGCGCTGACCGGCACCACCGACCACGTCACGATGGTGGGAGCCCGGGTGGCCGGGCCGTTGGCGCTGGCCGGCACCGCATCGGCGCCCATCCTCGCCGGCGGCCAGGTGGGCGCGTTGGCCTGCTCGGGCGGCCCGGCCCCGGTCGACCTGGGGGCGCCCACCACGGTGCGGCCCAGATCTTGAGCAGCGTGGCGGCGTGAGTGCGGCGCTGGCGGGTAGGCAGCGGCCCGGCGGTATGTCGACACCCGCCGGGTGGGAGGCTCCGATGAGCACGTACCGGGACGAACAGGGCGGCACGTTCCCTCCGCCGGAGGCGGATGCCCTGGAACAACGGCAGGACGCGTTCGACGTCGGGCCGCCGGATCGGGTGTCGGGCGACGTGGACCCGGAGGCCGCCGAGGCCGACCTGGCCGAACAGGGTGCCTTCCCGGCGGGCACGCTCGAGGAGGTGACGTCGCTGCCAGCCGACGCCGACCCGGCGGACGCCCTCGAACAGCGCCAGGAGATCCCGGCCCGAGACGAGGGGCGTCGCACCTGACCACACCCGCCCAAGCCGGCCAGCCGCCCACAGGGATCCGGCCACCCACACGGGGTCCGGCCCGACATGGTCGCTAACGGGTTGTACCTGCGAGTCATAAATGACTCACAGGTACAACGCCCGTGGAGGGATGTCCGGGGGCGCTCCACTCACGCAGGTCGTCCGCGTCAGCGCGCCCGGCCAGGCGGCCGGCCCTGCTCACGCCGGCAGCACCGACCAGCCGGCTCAGCCGGCGACGACCTGCCAGAGGAGAAACGCGTTGAGCGCCACCACCAGCACGGCCACCAGGGACGCGGCGGCGGTGGTGAGTGGGTGGTTGACCAGGTTGCCCATCAGGTCGCGTCGGCGGGTGAAGGCGACCACCGGGATCAGCGCGAACGGGATGCCGAAGCTGAGGATGACCTGGGACAGCACGAGCGCCCGGGTCGGGTCGAGGCCGATGGCGAGCACGGCCAGCGCGGGCAGCAGGGTGACCAGCCGACGCAGCAGCAGCGGTATCCGCCGACGCAGGAAGCCCTGCATGATCACCTCTCCGGCGTAGGTGCCGACGCTCGTGGAGGCGAGCCCGGAGACCAGCAGGGCGACGGCGAACCCGAACGCGGCGGCGGTCCCGATGGTCTGGCCGAGCCCGGCGTGCACCCCCTCCAGGCTGTCCGCACCGCCCGGTCCGCCGCCCCGGAAGCTGGCCGCGGCGATCAGCAGCATGGCGAGGTTGACCGCGCCGGCCGCGCTCAGGGCGAGCAGCACGTCGGTGCGCTGGCCGCGGAACAGGATCCGACGCTCGGTGTCGTCGGCGGCGGGAATGCGGTCGCGGGTGAGCGCGGAGTGCACGTAGATGACGTGCGGCATGACCGTCGCGCCGAGGATGCCGGCGGCCAACAGCACGCTGTCCGTGCCCTGTAGGCGCGGCACCATGCCCGCCATGGCCGAGCCGGGATCGGAGCCGGAGGCGAGCAGGTTGGCGGCGAAGGCCAGCACGATCACCCCGAGCAGGACGGCGATGGCGACCTCGAAGGCGCGGTACCCGCGCGAGCGCAGGGCGAGCACGGCGAACGCGGCCGTGCCGATGATGATCCCGCCGGGCAGCAGAGGGATGCCGAAGAGCAGGTACAGGGCGACCGCGCCACCGATCACCTCGGCCAGGTCGGTGGCCATGGCGACCAACTCGGCCTGCACCCACATCACCCGGTTCACCGGCCGGGGAAGGCGTTCCCGACACAGCTCGGGCAGGCTGCGCCCGGTGGCCAGACCCAGCTTCGCGGTGAGCGTCTGCACCAGCATCGCCATCAGGTTGGCCACCACCACGACCCAGACCAGCAGGTAGCCGTAGCGGGCGCCGGCGGCGGAGTTGGTGGCGAAGTTGCCGGGGTCGACGTACGCGACGGCGGCGACGAACGCCGGGCCGAGCAGGATCAACCGCCCGCGTACGCGGCCCCGGGCGCGAGCGGCCTGTAGTGGAGTCGCCCTCGACGTCGTCAGTTCGTTGGTGACCACCGAACACCTCCCCGTCCACGCGGATCGCTGCCGGTCCCTTCCCCCCGGGCTGACCCTTGGGTGCCAACAGGTGGCCTGCCAGTGCCACCACGGTCCTGCCCGCCGCTCCGGGCCCCGATGCGCCCGACGGCAGGCACGCGGCGCGCCGGACGAGACGCGCCGGGCCCGGACAGAACGTGCCGCGCCGGGCTTGACAGCCGGCGGGTCACCGATGAGGCTGTCTATTAGTCCTACTGTCGTAGGACAACAGGAAGGGTCAACGGGAGTGATCGAGTTCGTACTGGACAGCCGGTCGAAGGTGAACACCTACATGCAGCTCGTGCAGCAGGTGAAACAGGCGCTACGGGTTGGCCTGCTGACACCGGGCGACCAGTTGCCGAAGGTCCGGGACGTCGCGCAATCCCTGGCGATCAACCCGAACACGGTGCTGAAGGCGTACCGGGAGTTGGAGATCGAGGGTCTGGTCGGTGGCCGACCGGGGGTGGGCACGTTCGTTCAGCGCACCCTGGCCGGCGCGTCCCTGCCCAACCAGGCCGAGCTGCGCGACGACCTGGTCGCCTGGCTGCACCGGGCGCAAGCGGCCGGTCTCACCGCCGAGGACGTCATCGCCCTGGTGGAGACGACGCTGCGCGCCACCCTCGCCGACGACGCCCCGCAGAAGGAACCCGCGTGAACGGAACGAGAGGACAAGGGATGGACATGGTCTTGGAAGCAGACCGGCTCGGCAAGCGGTACGGCAGCACCTGGGCGTTGCGGGACTGCTCTCTGCATCTGCCGGCCGGCAGGATCGCCGCGCTGGTCGGGCCGAACGGCGCGGGCAAGAGCACGCTGTTGCACCTGGCCGTCGGGCTGCTCAAACCCGATGCCGGCACGGTCCGAGTGTTCGGTCGCTCCCCGTACGGTGACACGGAGGGACTGGCCGACATCGGGTTCGTCGCCCAGGACACCCCGCTGTACCGGGACTTCACGGCGTCCGAGCTGGTCATCGTCGGCGGCAAGCTGAACAAGCGGTGGGACGCGGCGTTGGCCCGCCGGCGGCTGGCCCAGCTCGGCATACCGCCGGACAAGCCGGTCGGCAAGCTCTCCGGCGGTCAACGGGCCCAGGTCGCGCTTGCTCTGGCACTGGCCAAGCAGCCACGGCTGCTGCTGCTCGACGAACCGGTCGCCAGCCTCGACCCCCTGGCTCGACGGGAGTTCCTCCAGTCGTTGATGGGCAGCGTCGCGGAGTCGGGCACCACCGTTCTGCTCTCCTCGCACCTGCTGGCCGACCTGGAACGCGTCTGCGACTACCTGATCGTGCTGAACGCCTCCCAGGTGCAGCTCACCGGCGCGGTCGACGACCTGGTCGCCGGGCACCGGCAGCTCGTCGGGCCGCGGCACGACGGCGGCGCTGTCGGGGGCGTCACCGCAGTCATCCGGGCCAGCCACACCGACCGGCAGTCCACGTTGCTCGTCCGCACCGACGGGCCGGTCACCGATCCGGCCTGGACGGTCCGCGAGGTGAGCCTGGAGGACGTCGTACTGGCCTACCTGGCCGACGGCACCACGCAGACCAGTCACAGCGAGTGGGGGGTAGCAGCATGATCTGGTTGACCTGGCGGCAACATCGCAAGCAGGCGTTCTACACCCTGCTGGGGTTCGCGGCACTCGCCGCTCTGCTGGTCCCGATCGGCCTGTCGATGCGGAACACCTTCGGCGACCTCGGGCTGGCGGACTGCGTCAGCCAGCTTGCCCGCGCCGACGTGGCGCAGACGACCCGCGAGACCTGCGACGCGGGCTTCCACCGCTTCAGCAACCAGTACAGCAGCCTCAACCTGGTGGCCGTACTGCTGATCACCCTGCCGGTGCTGGTCGGCCTGTTCTGGGGCGCCCCACTGGTCGCCCGGGAGGTGGAGCAGGGTACGCACCGGTTCGTCTGGACCCAGGGTGTCGGCCGCAACCGGTGGGCCCTGGTGAAGTTCGGGCTGGTCGGCGTGTCCGTGCTGGTCCTCGCGATCGGCTACGGGCTGGGCATGTCCTGGTGGGTGGAGCCGCTGACCCAGGCCGCTCAGGAGGGCCGCCTCGGCATGATCGTCTTCGATCTGCAGGGCATCGCCCCGATCGGCTACACCCTCTTCGCCGTGGCGCTCGGCATCTTCGCCGGCACGGTGTGGAAGCGAATGCTGCCCGCCATGGGCATCACCCTCGCCGGGTTCATCGGCGTACGGGCGGCGGTGGAGATCCTGGCCCGTCCGCACTACCAGGCCGCCCGCACCAAGACCTTCCCGATCGAGGGGGATGGGCCGCCCGAGATCAGCCGGGGGGACTGGATCCTCACCCAGGGCGTCCGGAACCCCGACGGGACGATGATCGCGGAGGACACCCGGATCCAGTGCCCGCCGGGCGGGAAGGGGCCGGACGGTCGGGTCTGCGGGTCCGAGTTGGGCCTCGAACCGGGCGCGTACAACTGGCAGCTCTACCAGCCGGCGGACCGGTTCTGGCTGTTCCAGGGCATCGAGACGGGCATCTTCGTCGCCCTCGCCGTGCTCCTGCTCTACCTGGCGGTGCGCCGGATACGCCGGATCGCCTAGCGGGGCGACGGGTGGTCGTCGGGGAGCGGGGGCCCCGGCGATCACGCGTCAGCGCAGGCCCTCGACGGTCAGCGACAGCCAGGACGCCAGGCCGTGCAGCTCCTCGTGCACGGCCCGGGTCACCTCGGGGGTGAAGGGCAGGTCCTCGTGGACGGCGTGCACGGTGAGCTTGCCGCGCCGGCGCTCGGCCGTGGCGTCCACCTTCCCGACCAGCCGATCACCATGCAGGATCGGCAGCGCGAAGTAGCCCCACCGTCTACTCGCCTTGGGCTTGTACATCTCCAGCACGTACTCGTACTCGAAGAGGTCGGCGAGGCGGACCCGGTCGTGCACCAGCCGGTCGAACGGCGACAACAGCGCCGTACGCCCGGTGAAGGGCTGACCGAGCGCGGCCGGGTCCACACGCCACTCCCCCGCGACGCCCTCGATGATCGCTGGCTCGCCGGCGTCACCGACCTCGGCCGGCTCGCCGGGCACGACCACCGCCTTCTCCCGAGCGATGCCCAGCGCCCGCAGCCGTCGCTCGTTGCGAAGTCGGCGCGCATGCTCCAGCTCGATGACGGGGACGTCGGCCGGGTAGACCCGCTCGGCCACGTCCCAGAGCCGCTGTCGGCCCTGGCGGCCGGCGATCGCGACCTCGCCGCGCAGGACCAGGAACTCCAGCATCTGGGTGACGTTGCGGTTGTTGGTCCAGCCCGACGACGGCCAGGGCACGGCGCTCGTGTCCGGGATGTCGCGGGAGAGCAGCGGACCGGAACGGCCGAGCAGGTCGAGGACGTCCCGTCGGAACGAGTCGTTGGCGAGCAGCCACTCGCGGTGGCGCTCATGACCGGGCGACGCCGCCATCGCCGCGAGGAAGAGCCCCAGGTCGTCCATCGGTCGCACCATCGCCTGGTGCTCGAAGAGCGTCCGGTCCCGTTCGAGGGCCTCCCGCATCTGCGTGGGCTGGTACGACGAGCCGAGCCGGCTCCAGCAGACGAGGTCGGCGCTGGGCGCGACGGCGGCGGTCGGGTCGATCTGCACCAGGGTCAACTGGCGGACCACTGTCAGCAGGTCGGTCGGACGCGGAGCGGCCAGCAGCTGGGCCCGGATGGCGATCCGCCGCGCCTGGGCCCGATCGAGTCGGTGCACACCCACGCCGGCGAGCCTAACGACGACCACCGACAGAGAGTCGGATCGCCATCCGGGCTCGAGCTCAGCCGGCCAGCCGTCGGTACCGGGCGACCGAGAGCGGCAGGAAGACCGCGACCAGGACGAGCGGCCAGAGCACCGCCAGCAACGGATAGTGCTGCGCCGCCCAGGAGTCGCCGCCCCAACCGGGGTTGCCGAACAGCTCACGGGTGGCGCCGACGGTCGCCGACAGCGGGTTCCACGCGGCCACCGCTCCGAGCCACGCAGGCATGGTGGACGGTGCGACGAACGCGTTGGAGAGGAAGCCGAGCGGAAACTCCAGGGTCTGCACGGCCACCACGGCGGTCTGCCCACGGGCGACCAACCCGAGGAAGATGCCGACCCAGATCAGGGCGAAGCGCAGCAGCAGGATCAATCCCACCGCCGCCAGCGTGGCACCGAGCCCACCGTGTGCCCGCCACCCGATTGCGAGACCGGTCAGCAGCAGGACCCCGAGGGTGACCACCGCGAACAGCATGTCGGCCACCGCCCGGGCCGCCAGCGGCGCCAGCGGTGAGACGGGCATCGATCTGAGCCGGTCGGTCACCCCGCGCTCCAGGTCCTCGGCAACGGCGATGGTGGTGAGGCTGATGCCGAAGACCATGGTCATCACGAACATGCCGGGCATCAGGAACTCTCGGTAGCTGCCACCGCCGGGCACCTGCAACGCGCCACCGAACAGGTAGGCGAACATCAGCACGATCAGGATGTTGAAGCCGAGCGAGGCGATCAGTGGGCCAGGATCGCGTCGCCACCGGGCGAGACCGCGCCAGATCAGCGTGCCGCTGTCGCCCAGGAGGGCGGGCCGGCCGGGCGTCAGGTCCACCGGCGGGGCCGGCATGCTCACCGCGCTCATGCCGCCACCTCGGCGGTCGCCGCCCGGTGCCCGGTGAGGTGCAGGAACACGTCGTCCAGGGTTGGGCGGCGCAGCGCGACGTCCGCCACCGGGACGTTCACGGCGTCGAGCGCCCGCAGCACGTCGACGAGCGCACCGGCCTGGTGACCGACCCGGACGCTCACCATCCGCCGGTCCACGTCGACCGTCGGTTCGTCGTCGGCCGCCCGGCGTACCTGGGCGACGGCGGCGGCAAGGTCGGCCGTCGCTGCGACGACCACCTCGATCCGATCGCCGCCGAGCCGGGTCTTGAGGTCGTCCGGAGTTCCCTCGGCGATCACCCGGCCGGCCTCGACCACCGAGATCCGGTCGGCGAGTTGGTCGGCCTCGTCCAGTTGCTGGGTGGTGAGCAGCACTGTGGTGCCGGTGCGTACCAACTCCCGGACCGACTCCCACACCTCGTTGCGGCCGCGCGGGTCCAGCCCGGTGGTGGGCTCGTCGAGGAAGAGGACCGCGGGAGCCAGGATCATGCCGGCCGCCAGGTCGAGCCGTCGGCGCATGCCGCCGGAGTACGTGCTCACCGGCTGCTCGGCGGCGTCGGCGAGACCGAAGCGGTCCAGCAGCTCGACCGCCCGCTGCCGGGCCCGGCGGCGGCCCAGGTGGAACAGCCGGCCGAAGAGCACCAGATTCTGCCGGCCGCTCAGCGCCTCGTCGAGCGCGGGATGCTGCCCCACCAGCCCGATGCGGTAGCGCACCTGGTCGGGCTGGCGGGTCACGTCGAAGCCGGCCACCTCGGCACGACCCTCGTCGAGTCGGAGCAGGGTGGACAGATCCGTACCGAGGTGGTCTTCCCCGCCCCGTTCGGGCCGAGCAGGCCGCACACCGTTCCCCGCGGCACCCGCAGGTCGAACCCGTCCAGCGCGTACCGGTCCCGATACCGCTTGCGCAGCCCCTGCGCCACTATCGCGTCGGCTCTTGTCATCAGAGCGCTCCCCTCCCGCAACTGTCTGCCCGCATTACCGTACAACGTACGATAGCGCGTACGGGAAGGGCCATGGGGGCCAGATCGAGTGGAGGCAGGGTGTGCCAGCGGCAGTCGTCGCGGCCGACGTCAGGTCACTTCCGGAGCCAGGCGGCACCGGCGGGGAGTCGCCGCTACGCGGGGTTGGCGGTCCCGACCTGGCCCGCGACGCCGACGTTCAACGGGTCGGCCAGGAGTTTGTCGAACGCCAACTCGGCTGCGCCGATCAGGACGGCGTCGCGGCCGAGCGCCGCCGCGCGCAACCGCAGGTGCTCGCGGGAGGCGGGCAGTGGCATGGTGTCGAGCCGGTCCCGGACCACGTCCGCACCGGCGGTGAAGATGTCGCGCAGCGAGCCACCGAACACCACGGCGTCCGGGTTGACCACGTTGACCAGGTTCGCCACGCCGAAGCCGAGCCAGTCCGCGACCTGCTCGACCGCCGCGCGGGCGGTCGGGTCGCCGTCCGCCGCCGCGCGCAGCACCTCGGCCACCGCCGCTCGGTCGCTCGGGTCCCGGCCGGCGTGCCGCAACAGCGCGGCTTCGGAGATCTCGGTCTCCCAGCAACCGCGTGAACCGCAGCCGCAGGGCAGGCCGTTGGGGTTGACGACCATGTGGCCGACCTTGCCGCTGTGGCCCCGGTGGCCGATCACCAGTCGGCCACCGACGATCAGGCCGGCGCTGATGCCCAGATCGCCGTGCAGGTAGATGACGTCGTCGATGCCGACCGCGACGCCCCGGACATGCTCGGCCAGGCCGGCGATGTCGGCCAGGTCGCCGGCCACGAAACCGGGGCCCGAGCTGAACTCCGCCTCCAGCGTGGCACCGAGCGTCTCGTCGATGCTGGCGACCCGGATCCTGCCGTCCGGGTCGCGGGTGGTGTCGGTGACCGCGGCGGCACCGCCGACCAGCAGCGCGTCACCGACCACGGAGCGTTCCATGTCGCGGACCAGGTCGGCGAGGGGCCCGACGGCTTCGATCGCCGACATGCCGCGGGGTCGGGGGATTTCCCGCAGATCGAGGATCTGCCCGCCGAGGCCGACCCGGGCGGCACGCAGCCGGTCCGCGTCGATGCTCAACGCGTGGGCGTAGACCCGGTCGGAGCGAGGGCTGACGACCAGTGAAGGGCGGCCGGCGCGGCGGGCGGTGGTCGGAGCCTCCTCGGTGACCAGGCCGCTGGCGACCAGGTCCGCCGCGAGGGCGCCGATGGTGCTTCGGTTGAGGCCGAGCCGGCTGGTCAACTCGGCGCGGGACGTCGGTCCGTGCAGGTGGACGTAGCGCAGCACGGCGCCGAGGTTCTGCCGCCGGATCTCCTCCTGGCTGGCGCCGGGAACCGACGGCAGCGGGGATTCGGCGTTGCGGCCGACGCCGGCTGGCCTGGCCCGTACTGGTATCGCCACGGTCAGACCTCCTTCCGGGTCGAGGCCGGTTGGTGCGGGGGTGCAGGGACGACGATGGGTCCCGGTAGAGGAGACCCGGGACCCATCGGCGTTACTAGCTACCGTGCGGTGATTACTTGGTGAGCGGCGCGAGCTTCGGGTCGTTGGCGTACGCCTCAGCCGCGTTCGCCTTGGTGACGGCGACCGGCGGGAGCAGGTACGTGTCGACGACCTTGCTGCCGTTGTTGTAGGACTTGGTGTCGTTCACCTGCGGCTTGTCGCCGGCCTGGAGAGCCTTGACCATGTTGATGGTCTCCTTCACCAGGTTGCGGGTGTCCTTGTTGATCGTCATGTACTGCTCGCCCTTGACGATCGACTTGACCGACTCGACCTCGGAGTCCTGACCGGTGACGACCGGGGTCGGCTTGCCAGCACCCTTGACCGAGGTCAGGATGGCGCGGGCCAGCGTGTCGTTCGGGGAGAGGACGCCGTCCAGCTCCTTGTTGCCGTAGGTCGAGGTCAGCAGCTGGTCCATGCGGGCCTGCGCACCCTCGGCCTTCCAGCCCTGGATGGCGGTCTGCTTGACGTCCTTCTGACCCGAGGCGACGACCACGTTGCCCTTGTCGATCTCCGGCTTGAGCACGTCCATCGCGCCGTTGAAGAAGACACCGGCGTTGTTGTCGTCCGGCGAGCCGGAGAACAGCTCGATGTTGTACGGGCCGTTCGGCTTCTTGGCCTTCATGCCGTCCAGCAGGGCCTGGCCCTGGAGCTGGCCGACCTTGAAGTTGTCGAACGCCACGTAGTAGTCGAGGTCCGGCGTGTTGGTGATGAGCCGGTCGTAGGCGATGACCTTGGCGCCGGCGGCGTGCGCCGCGGCGACCTGGGTCGCCAGCTGCGCGGCGTCGGTCGCGCCGATGACGATGACCTTGGCGCCCTTGGTGGTCATGGCGGTGATCTGGGCCTGCTGGTCGGCGACAGTGGTCGACGCGCCGGCGTACTGCACGTCAGCCTGGAAACCGGCCTCCTTGAGGCCGTTGCTGAACAGGTCGCCGGCGAGGACCCAGTTCTCCGAGGTCTTGGCCGGGAGGGCCACGCCGATCAGCGAGTTCGCCGCGAAGCCCTTGGCGGCCTCGCCGCCGGAGTCGCTGTCGCCGTCGCGGCCGGAACCGCAGCCGGCGAGGGCCAGCATGGCGGCGGCGCTGATGGCCACCACCGACGTGCCGAAGAATTTACGCATGGTGAGGACTTGCCTTTCTAGATGGTGAGGCGGGTGGAGAGGTCGGTGACCGTCAGCCGGACACCGCTGCCTTGGCGGGCTCGCGCTCCGCGTCCGGCGGTGAGGCGGGTGGGGCGGAGTCCTCGCGGCGGAAGGGCCGCATCAGGCTCCCGATGATGGAGAACCGCCCCTGGCTCTTGTTGTAGACGTCGATCGCGACGGCCAGCAGCAGGACCAGGCCCTTGATGATCTGGACCTTGTCGGTGCCCACGCCCTGAAGCTGGAGGCCGTTGTTGAGCACGGCCATGACGAGACCACCGACGATGGAGCCGCTGATGGTGCCGATGCCGCCGGCGACGGCCGCGCCGCCGATGAAGACCGCGGCGATGGCGTCCAACTCCCAGCCGTTGCCGTCCTGCGGGCCGGAAGCCTGCGAGCGGGCCACGAAGATCATGCCGGCCAGCGCGGCCAGGACGGACATGTTCATCATGACGAAGAAGTTGACCCGCTTGAGCTTCACGCCGGACAGTTCGGCCGCCCGGGAGTTGCCGCCCACCGCGTAGATGTGCCGGCCGCCGGCCGTGTTGCGGGTGTAGAAGGAGTACGCGATGACCAGCGCCACCAGGATGATGCCCGAGATCGGGAAGCTGGTGCCGACGCGACCGCTGGCGAAGCGCAGCGCCGCGAAGGCGATGACCCCGACCATGACGGCCATCCGCAGGATCGAGATCCACATCGGCGCCGGGTCGGCGTCCATGGCCCGACGGGTGTTGCGGGCCCGGATCTCACGCCACACCACCGCCACCGCGGCGGCCAGACCGAGCAGCAGCGTCGCGTTGTTGTAGCCGGTGTTCGGCCCGAACTCGGGCAGGAAGCCGGAGCCGATCTCCCGGAAGCCCTCCGGCACCGGAATGCTCTGCGCGTTGCCGATGAACTGGTTGCCACCGCGGAACAGCAGCATGCCGGCCAGGGTGACGATGAACGCCGGCACCCCGACGTACGCCACCCAGAAGCCCTGCCACGCGCCGATCACCGCGCCGATGGCGAGGCCGAACACGATGGCAGCGGGCCAGGGCAGATCCCACTCGGTCATCGACTTGGCGACCAGGATGCCGGTGAATGCCGCGACCGAGCCGACCGAGAGGTCGATGTGCCCGGCGACGATCACCATCAGCATGCCGATGGCCAGGATCAGGATGTACGAGTTCTGCTGGAACAGCGCGATCAGGTTGTCCGACCGCAGCGTCAGCCCATTGGTCCAGATCTGGAAGATCAAGACGATCGCCACCAGGGTGAAGATCATCCCGAACTGGCGGGCGTTGGAGGTCGTGCCTCCAAACAGGTTCTTCTGAAGGTCCTTGATACGGCTCATCGGGTGGCCAACTTCTTCGTCGAGGTCATCTGCTTCATGAGGGTCTCCGGGTCCGCGTCCGCCCGGGCGATCTCGCCCGTGATGGCACCTTCGAACACGGTGTAGATGCGGTCGCAGAGCCCGATCAGCTCAGGCAGCTCCGAGGAGATGACGATGACGCCCTTCCCCTGGTCGGCGAGCCGCTGGATGATGCCGTAGATCTCGTACTTGGCGCCCACGTCGATGCCGCGGGTCGGCTCGTCGAGGATCAGCAGGTCCGGGTCGCTGAACATCCACTTCGCCAGGACGACCTTCTGCTGGTTGCCGCCGGAGAGCTTGGAGACGCCCTCGTCGACCGTCGGGGCCTTGGTCCGCAACTCCTTGCGGTACGCCTCGGCCGCCTGGTACTCCTCGACCTCGTTCAGGACGCCGTGGTGCGAGATCTTGGACAGCTTGGCGGCCACCGTCGACGTCTTGATGTCGTCGAGCAGGTTGAGGCCGAGCGCCTTGCGGTCCTCGCTGACGTACGCCAGCCCGTTGTCGATGGCATCCGCCACCGACTTCAGGACGATCTCCTTGCCGTCCTTGATGATCGTGCCCGACTCGTACACCCCGTAGGAGCGGCCGAAGACACTCATCGCGAGTTCCGTGCGACCCGCGCCCATGAGACCGGCGAAGCCGACGATCTCGCCGCGGCGCACCACGAAGCTCTCGTTCTTGCAGACCTGCCGCTCGGCGGAGATCGGGTGCCGGACGTTCCAGTTGCGGACCTCGAAGAAGACCTCGCCGATCTTCGGCGTGTGGTCCGGGAACCGGCTGCTCAGCTCGCGGCCGACCATGCCCCGCACGATCCGGTCCTCGTCGACCCCGTCCGCCTTGACGTCGAGGGTCTCCACGGTCCGGCCGTCGCGCAGGATGGTGATCTGGTCGGCGATCGCCTCGATCTCGTTCAGCTTGTGCGAGATCATGATCGAGGTGATGCCACGGGAGCGGAAGCCGCGCAGCAGGTCCAGCAGGTGCTTGGAGTCGGCCTCGTTCAGCGCCGCGGTGGGCTCGTCGAGGATCAGCAGCTTCACGTCCTTGGCGAACGCCTTGGCGATCTCCACGAGCTGCTGCTTGCCGACCCCGATGTCCTTGATCAGGGTGTCCGGGTCCTCTTCCAGACCGACCCGGGCCATCAGGTCCAGCGCCATCCGGTTCGCGGCCTTCCAGTCGATCGCGCCCCGCTTGCGCGGTTCGTTGCCGAGGAAGATGTTCTCGGCGATCGACATCCCTGGAATGAGCGCGAGCTCTTGGTGGATGATCACGATGCCGGCGTTCTCACTGGCCCGGATGTCGGAGAACTTGCTCTCCGACCCCTGGTAAATGATCTTGCCGTCGTAGGTGCCGTGCGGGTACACGCCGCTGAGCACCTTCATCAGGGTGGACTTGCCCGCACCGTTCTCGCCGCAGATGGCATGGATCTCGCCGGCGCGAACCACCAGGTTGACGTCGGAGAGGGCCTTGACTCCGGGAAACTCCTTGGTGATGGAGCGCATCTCAAGGAGGATGGGCACGTCGCTCATCGCTCGTACCACCTCGCCAACGTCATCGGTTGCCTCCGGAAGGTTGAACCTTCACTTGGTTTTGTTGTTGACGGCAACGTATTGCGGCCGGAGGGCCATCCGCAAGGCGAGGGACTGTTGAAAAAGTAACAATCCGGTAATATAGATGTCGCACAGTGTTCGTCCGCCACAGCGGCAACGACAGCCCCTCCCGGTGCCCCAGGCCTGGCCGCCGCACCCAGGCTCACCTGCGACAACGCGCCAATCGACCCCGGCCGTTCCCGCAGCTTTCCCACCAGGAAAGATGCCTCAGGGGCGGTGCACCCGGTAACGCAGCGCACATGCCACGCCATCGAATGATGGGAATCGGGCATCAACCCAGCGCCGTACGCGGGGCGCACCACGAACCTCTGTCAGCTGATGTGACCCACGCCTCTACCGGCCGTACGCATCGACGGCCACCATCCTGGAGCACTGTGCGCCGGACGACGGGTCAGTGCCCCGACGTCCGTTACGCGCAGTTCGTGACGGCACACCGCGACCCGCAGCCGGGGCGTCGACCGGTCAGCTCGGGTGCAGCACCGCCTTGATCACGCCGTGCTCCCGCCGGTCGAAGTGGCGATACAGCTCGGGGGCGTCAGCCAGGGTGCCGTGGTGGGTGACGATCACGCTGGGCCGCGCCCGGCCCGCGACGACCAGGTCCCGCAGCAGGACCGTGTAGCGGCGGTCGTGGGTGCGACCGAACCGGACCGCGACCCCCTTGCTGAACAGCGCTCCCCACGGCGCGACCAGGTTTTCGTGACCGTCCGCGCCGGGCGCGGGGTGTGGGTCCCGGTCCGGGTACACCCCGGCGACCGCGATCGCGCCGGCGGCGTTGACCAGCCGGGCCGCGTCGGCGATGACCTGGTTCGGACGCTCCCGGTCGGGGTGCTCCCGGTCGCGGGCCTGGAACCCGACCGCGTCGATGACCTTGTCGACCCCGCCCAGTTTCTCCTCGCCGAGCGGCAGCCCGGTCCGGGCCCGGTCGGCCCGGATCTGCTCGACCGGGTCGCCCCGGCGGAAGTCGATCGGCACGGCGCCGATCTCGCCGGCCTTGTCGAGTCGGGCGTCGACGCCGTCGACGGAGTACACGACGCGGGCACCTCGGAGCAGCGCCGAGTAGGCGCCGAGCAGGCCGATCGTGCCGGCGCCGAACACCGCCACGGTGTCACCGGGGCCGACCTCGGCGAGGGTGGTGGCGGCGTGCCAGCCGGTGACGAACGCGTCGGCCAGCAGCACGAAGTCGTCCTCGTACGCGTCCCCCGGCTCGCCGGGCACCGGTACGCAGTTGGCGTCGGCCCACGGCACCCGCAGCAGGTCGGCCTGCGCTCCCCGGTACGGACCCATCCCGGCGTACCCGTACGCCGCGCCCGGCCCCTCGGCCCGGGCCCGCAGGCAGGCCGCCGAGAGCCCGCGGGCACACATCACACACGTCCCGCAGAACAGGTGCGTGGGGATCACCACCCGGGTCCCCGGCCGGACGGTCTGCACCGCGGCGCCCACCTCCTGCACCACACCCAGCGGTTCGTGCCCGAGCACCAGGCCGGGCTCGGCGCTGGTGCGTCCGTCGTACATGTGCAGGTCGGTGCCGCACAGGGCGGTGGAGGTTATCCGCACGAGCGCGTCGGTCTCCGCCTCCAGCGTCGCGTCGGACACCTCCCGCACCGCGACCGTCCGGACGTCGGTGTAGACGACGGCTCTCATCCCGGCTCTCCTGTTCGGCGGTGGAACGGCCGGTCTTCCCCCGACTGGGCAGTTCATGCCTGCCCGACCCGGCAGGCTGGTGCTATCTTAGGGCCCCTAAGTTATTTCCTAGCGAAGCAAAGGTTCGGTATGCCACGGCAGGGTCTGACCAACGCGCGCGTCTCGGCCGCCGCGGCCGAACTGGCGGATTCGGTCGGCCTGTCCCGGTTGACCGTCGCGGCCGTCGCCCGACACTTCGGGGTCTCGGACGCGGCCCTGTACGTGCACGTCCGCAGCCGGGACGCGTTGATCGAGCACGTCGCGGTCCGGGCGGCGGCCACGTTCGCCGACGCGCTGGCGATCGCGGTGGCGGGGCGGGCCGGCCGCCAGGCCCTGGTCGGGTTCGCCGACGCCTGGCGCGCGTTCGCCGTCACCCATCCGGGGCAGTACGCGGCGACCCAGCTTCAACTGCCGCCCGAGGTCGGCACCCGGTCAGCCGGGCACCTCCGCATGATCGAGCTGAGCTACGCGATGCTGCGCGGGTACGGGCTCGACGAGCCGGCCCTGACCGACGCCATCCGATTCGTCCGGAGCACCTTCCACGGCTTCGTGAGCCTCGAAACGGTCGACGGTTTCGGGCACCCCCGCGCTGTCGACGCGTCGTGGCAGTCGATCCTCGACGCGCTGCACACCACGTTGAGCAACTGGCCCACCCAGAAACAGGAGCAGCAGTGAGCAGCCACGATCAGTCGGTCGAGTCGGCCGACGGGACCCACCTGGTGGTACGACGACTGGGCGTCGGAGACCCCGCCGTCCTGGTGCACGGCTCGGGTGGCGGGCTGCACTCCTGGGCCACCGTGGCGGAGCACCTGGCCCAGGACCACGAGGTGTGGATGCCGGCCCGGCGCGGCTACGGTCCCAGCGACGTCCCGGCCGGCACCAAGTCCTTCCGGAGCGAGACCGCCGACCTGCTCGCCGTCATCGAGGCCGCCCGGCGATCCTCGGGCCGGCCCGTCCATCTCGTCGGCGCGTCCTACGGAGCGACACTGGCGTTGCACACCACCTTGGCCGAGCCGCGCGCCGTACGCTCCCTGGCGATCTTCGAGCCGCCGCTCTTCGCGGCCGGGCCGCAGGTCGCGCCGCTGCTCGACCGGTACCGCGCCGCCTTCGAGCGCGACGACGCCGCCGCGATGGCAGCGGCCCTGAACGACGTGACGCGGGTTCCGGCCGAGATCGTCGCCGCGATGGCCGCCGGAGCGGGCGACCGGGTGCCCGACCCGGTCGAGGCGCGCCGCTCGGCGGTCGGCTGGCTGCACGATCTGGAGGCGCTCGCACAGGACAGCACCGACATCACCCGGTGGTCCTCGATCACCGTGCCTACTCTCCTGCTGGCCGGCGCGGACACCTGGGAGCCGATGCCCACCACGATGAACGCCCTCGCGAGGGCGATTCCGGCGGCCCGCTACGTCGTCTGGCCGGGTCAGTCGCACTTCGTGACCATGACGGCACCCACCCTCGTCGCCGACGCGTTGTGGCAGTTCTTCGCCGCACAACCGGCGGCCTAGCCGAGCCGGCCGAGGCATCGCCGGCCCAGCCGAGCCGGCCGAGGCATCGCCGGCCCAGCCGACACACGTGACCGGCGTCAGCCGATCGAACGCACCCGGGTCGGGCCCGATGGCGGCGACCGGTGATCCACCGGCGCACGAGGCGTACCCCCGCGCGGGGTGTCTCTCCGGTCGCCGTCGGGCAGGATCCGCACCGGCGGCGCGGATCCTGCCTCCACATCGATGGGATGTCGGCGGCCCGCTCGGTGTGGCGGGGTCAGTGGCCGGCGTTCTGGCCGCCGTCGACGTGCAGGATCTCGCCGGTGACGAACGGGGCGGACTCGAGGTAGAGGACGGCGTCGACGACGTCGCTGGTCTCACCCATCCGGCCGACCGGGTGCAGGCCCGCGAGCGTCTGGTGCGTTTCGACAGGGTGCATCGGGGTCTTGATGATGCCGGGCGCGACGGCGTTGACCCGTACGCCCCGGGCCGCGTACTCGATGGCCAGGGACTTGGTGGCGGAGCTGAGGCCGCCCTTGGTCAACGACGCGAGCGCCGACGGAACGTGCGAACTGGGCTGGTCGACGAAGCTGGTCGTGATGCTGACGATGTGCCCCGAGCCTCCGGCCAGCAGGTGCGGCAGGACCCGTCGGGTGAGGTGGAAGAACCCGGCGAGGTTGACCCCGGTGACCAGGTCGAACTCCTCGTCGGTGTAGTCGGTGAACGGCTTGGCGACGAAGACCCCGGCGTTGTTCACCACTGTGTCGATCCGCCCGAAGCGGTCGAGTGCGGCGCGCACCACCCGCTCGGCGGTGTCGGCCTCGGCGATGTCGCCCTGAACCGTGACGATCTCCGGGTCGTCGGACGCGCCGATCGAGCGGGAGGTCGCCACGACGCCGTACCCGAGCTTGCGGTAGGCGGCCACGAGGTCGGCGCCGATGCCCTGGGAGGCCCCGGTGATCACAACGACCTTCTGGCTCTGACTGCTGTTCATGAGGGAACCACCTTCACTAGACGACTGGTCTACTAAAAGCTAGCCGACCGGTCGTGTATCGTCGAGGCATGGGTCGGACCAGTGACGCGAAGAACAAGATCCTCGACGCGGCCGCCACGCTGATCGAGCAGCGCGGCTACACGGCGCTCGGCGTGGCCGAGATCTGCGCGGCGGCGGGCGTGCCGAAGGGCAGCTTCTACTACTTCTTCGAGTCCAAGCAGGCGCTCGCCCGCACCGTCATCGACGAGCACTGGGTCACCCAGCGCCGCCAGTGGGAGCAGCTGCTCGGCAGCGAGCGCGACCCGCTACAGCGGCTCCGGGACCTGTTCGAGGCCACCGAGGAGGTCCAGCGCGTCGGCCAGCAGAAGGCCGGCGTGGTCGCGGGCTGCCTGTTCGGCAACCTCGCCCTCGAACTCAGCAACCAGGCCGAGGAGATCCGCGGTCGGCTCCAGGAGATCTTCGAGGAGCAGATCAGCCTCATCGAGCAGGTCGTCGTCCAGGCGAAGGAGCGCGGCCTGGCGGGCCCCGCGGTCGACAGCCGCGAGGCCGCCCGATCGATCGTCGCCCAGATCGAGGGGCGGGTCCTGCTCGCGAAGTTGCTCAACGACCCGACCCAGCTGGAGACGCTGTGGCGCAACTGCCTTGATCTCCTCCAGGTGCCGGCGCAGGCCCGGACCACCACCGGCTGAACGGACGACGGTCGCTGACCGTCCACTCTGGGCGCACTGCTCGGCCGCTCAGTAGCATCGGCGAGGCACGATATTCAGGCGGACCACTCCCCGACCGGATCGAGCAGCCGACATGACGACCGAGCAGACCACGTCGCCCCCGCGTGCCGGTGTCGGCATCGCCGCTCAGGGGCTGGGCCAGAGCGTCCGGAGCGGTCGCCAGATCCTGACCGACATCTCAGTGAGCATCGCGCCGGGCGAGCTGGTCGCGATCATCGGCGCCAGCGGCGCCGGTAAGACCACCCTGCTGGAGATCCTCGCCGGGGTACAGCGACCGGCGGCGGGCACCGTGACGTACGACCGCACCGCCGCGGCCGGCACCATCGGTGTCGTTCCGCAGGACGACATCATCCACCGCGAGCTGCCCCTGGCCCGCACCCTGCGGTACGCCGCCCGACTACGCCTGCCCCCCACCACCAGGCCGGCCGAGATCAGTGACCGGGTCGCGGAGGTGCTCGCCGAGCTGCGACTCACCGACCGGGCCGCCACGCCGGTCGGCCTGCTCAGCGGCGGAGAGCGCAAGCGCGCCAGCATCGCCGTCGAGCTGCTCACCCGACCCGGCGTGTTCTTCCTGGACGAGCCCACCTCCGGGTTGGACCCGGCGATCGCCGTGGAGCTGCTCCGGGTGCTCCGCGCGCTCGCCGACACAGGTGCCACCGTCGTGCTGACCACTCACCAGATCACCGACGTGGACCATTGCGACCGGGTCGTCGTGCTGACCCGTCAGGGCCGGCTGGCGTTCACCGGCACCCCGGCCGCCGCCCGGGAGTTCTTCGGCCTGCGGTCCCTGGTCGAGGTCCACCTCCGGCTCGACGAAGCGACGCACCCCGCCGAGTGGCCCGATCGCTTCGCCGAGCAGCGCACGGCCGAACAGCCGCCCCGTACCACCGACGACGCTGACGTCGCCGCGACGCCGCCCCGGCGCGTCGGCCGGCTGCGCCAGTGGGCGGTCCTCACCGCGCGCAACACGGAGATCGTCGCCCGTAACCGGCTGACCCTGGCGATCCTGCTCGGCTCGCCGCTGATGGTGCTCGGCATGTTCGCGCTGCTGTTCCGCCCGGGGGCCTTCGAGCCGGCCAGACCCAGCCCGACGGTGACCGTGATGATCCTGTTCTGGATCGCGTTCGGCGGCTTCTTCTTCGGGCTGACCTACGGGCTCCTCCAGATCTGCACCGAGCTGCCGATCCTGCGCCGGGAGCGGCTCGCCGGTGTCCGGCTGGTCCCGTACCTGTTGGCGAAGGTCGCGGTGCTGCTGCCGCTGCTGGCCCTGGTGGACCTGGCCCTGCTCGGGGTGCTGCGCGGCATGGACCGGCTGCCGCCGGTCGGCGGCGCCGACTTCGCCGCCCTGTACGCGACCCTGCTGCTCTCGTCGGCGGCGGCGCTCGCCCTCGGTCTGCTCTGCTCGGCGGCCGTGTCCGACGCGGCCCAGGCGACGCTCATGCTGCCGATGCTCTGCTTCCCGCAGGTGCTGTTCGTCGGCGCGATCCTGCCGGTGCCGGCCATGGCGGTCGGCGGTCAGTGGCTCAGCTACGCGATGTCGAACCGGTGGGCGTTCGAGGGCCTGGGGCACACCGCCGGGGTGGAGCGGCTCTGGCGCGACGGCGGCTCCCCGCTCGGCCCGCCGCTGCTGGCCACGTACGAAGACAGCTTCTCGCGGCCGGTGTGGGTCGACTGGCTGGTGCTCGGCGGTTTCGTGCTGCTTTTCCTGGGCGCGGCCTGGGCGGTCCTGCTCCGACGGGATCCCCGTCGTGCGTCCTGACCCGGCGCCGCCCGCCTCCCCCACGACGCTGCCGGGATACGACGCCACCGGCCGGATCGACGAGCTTCGCGCCACCGAGTACCGACACCTGGACACCGACGGGCAGGTGTACCTCGACTACGCCGGAGCTGGGGTGGCCGCCCAGGCGCAGGTTCGCGCCCACCACGACCGGTTGCTCGCCGGCCTGTACAGCAACCCCCACTCGGAGAACCCCACGAGCGTGGCGGCGGGCTCGCTGGTGGAGTCGGCGCGACGCGCGGTGCTCGACTTCTTCCGCGCCGACCCGGACGAGTACGCGGTCATCTTCACCCCGAACGCCAGCGGCGCCTGCCGGCTGGTCGGCGAGGCGTACGACTTCGGCCGGTCCGCGCCGCTGGTGCTCACCTGGGACAACCACAACTCGGTCAACGGCATCCGCGAGTACGCCCGGTCGGCTCGCGCGTCCGTACGCTACCTGCCACTGAACGGGCCGGAGCTGCGGGTCGCCGAGTCGGACCTGGTCACGGCGCTGGACGCCGGCCGAGGCCGCCTGGCTCGTCGGTGGGGCCGGCCCGGTCGGCGCGGGCTGTTCGCCTACCCGGCGCAGAGCAACTTCTCCGGGGTGCAGCACCCGCTGGGCTGGGTGGAGCTGGCCCACCAGCGCGGCTACGACGTGCTGCTCGACGCGGCCGCCTTCGCGCCGACGAACCGGCTGGACCTCAGCGTCGTCCGGCCGGATTTCGTCTGCCTGAGCTGGTACAAGCTCTTCGGCTATCCCACCGGGGTCGGCGCGCTGCTGGCTCGCCGTTCGGCGCTGGCCCGGTTGCGTCGGCCGTGGTTCGCCGGCGGCACGATCCGCGCGGTGAGCGTGCAGGGCGACTGGCACCGGCCGATGGACGACGAGTCGGCGTTCGAGGACGGCACGCTCAACTTCCTGAGCATCCCGGACGTGGAGTTCGGGTTGCGCTGGCTCGACTCGATCGGCGTGGACCTCGTCCACGCCCGGGTCGGCCTGCTCACCGAGTGGCTGCTGGGGCGGCTGGCCACCCTGCGGCACGACACCGGCGGGCCGCTGGTCCAGCTGTACGGGCCGACGACGGGTGCGGGGCGCGGTGGCACGGTGACCTTCAACCTCCGCCACCCCGACGGCACGCTGGTCGACGAACGGCTCGTGGCGCGGGAGGCGGCAACGGCCGGGCTCTCCCTGCGTACCGGCTGTTTCTGCAACCCGGGCGCTGCCGAGGGCGCGTTCGGGATGAGCCGGACGTCGATGCGGCAGCGGCTGTTGGCGGGGGTCGACACGATCGACCAGTACCTCGCCGCGCTGGGGCTACCGACGGGCGGCGCGGTCCGCGTCTCATTCGGACTGGCCTCGATTGCGACCGACGCGGAGCGCCTCGTCGACTTCGTCCAGTCGACCTACCTCAACCGGAGTGCCGGTGCGAAGTCACCTCTGCCACCTCGGCTGCGCTGCTGACCTGCCCGACCCCGCCGACTAGCTGACCTGGGCGACCGGCGCCGGACGGTGCTTGATCTCCTCCATGAACGGGAACCGGGCGGTCAGCTCGGCGAACGTCAGGCCGGCCCGCCAGGCCGCGGCCACCTGGGCGACCTGCACCAGGTCCATGACGTCACCGCGGGCGAGAACCTCTCCCGAGACGCGCAGGTCAATCATGAAGTACCGGGCCTGGGACCCCAGCCCCACGCAGACCACGCCCTCGTCGGAGTGCAGCTCGGCGCAGGTGAACCGGGCCCGCCCCTGCTCCGGCGCGGTCACCCGGCCGACGTCGAGCCCGTGGCGGGCAGCAGTTTCGATCAGCGCGGGGGCCAGGCCACCCCGCTCGACCAGATCCGGGTAGAGGCGCACACCCAGCGCCGTCGACGCCTCGCTCATGACTGACTCCCACTTCCTTGTGACAGAGACCAGCAGCGCGCAGGTTACGGGAACGTTTCCGGCACGCCTCGTCATCCTGTCCCGCGTGGACGCCCCACGGCAATAGGAAGGGTCGATTCGACCGCTATCGAGTAACCCTCGGCCACGCCGAACTCCTTCGATGCGACCGGTGTCGTCCATCTCGGAGGCACCGAGCAAGGCACCGGCGACGACCGGATCGGCGCTTCGCCGCTCACTGGTCAGCATCGGGCGGTAACGGACGGTCGTGATATTGGAAACACTCTTGACAGAAAGCCACGATATCGACATGCTTCGCTTTAGAGAGCGCTCTCTATCCTCGTAAACCGCCTCCACCACCCCCAAGCTGAGGAGCCTCCCGTGTTCACAGCCCGGCCCAGCCTCCGCTTCCGCCCCCTCGTACTCCTGGCTGCCGCCCTCGTCGCGACCGCGACGGCGCTCGTCGTCCCGGCGCACCCCGACCGGGCCGAGGCCGCCATCGGCCCCATCAGCTGGCAGGACGAGTTCAACTCCCCCGCCGGCACGCCCGTCGACCAGAACAAGTGGCGGTTCGACATCGGCGGCGGCGGCTGGGGCAACAACGAGCGGCAGTACTACACGAACAGCACCAGCAACGCCGTCCACGACGGCCAGGGCAACCTGGTCATCACCGCCCGCCGGGACAATCCCGCCAACTACCAGTGCCACTACGGGCGCTGCGAGTACACGTCGGCGCGGTTGTTGACGGCGGCCACCTTCACCCAGACCTACGGGCGGTTCGAGGCCCGGATCAAGATCCCGCGTGGTCAGGGCATCTGGCCGGCCTTCTGGATGCTCGGCACCGGCGGCGGGTGGCCCGACGCCGGCGAGATCGACGTCATGGAGAACATCGGCCGGGAGCCCAACACCGTCTACGGCACCGTGCACGGGCCCGGCTACTCCGGTGGCGGCGGCATCACGGGCAGTCGCACCCTCGGCGCGCCGCTCGCCGACACCTTCCACACCTACCGGGTGGACTGGGAGCCGAACGTCATCACCTGGTACGTCGACGGGGTGCAGTACCACCGGGTCGATCCCGCTCGGCTCGGCGGCAGCCGTTGGGTGTTCGACCACCCCTTCTTCATGATCCTCAACGTGGCGGTCGGTGGTAACTGGCCCGGCTACCCGGACGGCTCGACCCAGTTCCCGCAGCAGATGCTCGTCGACTACGTCCGGGTGTCCAGCTACACCTCGGGCGGCGGGGGCGACCCGACTCCCGGCACCAACCGGATCCGGGGCGCGCAGAGCGGTCGCTGCATCGACATCCCCGGTGCCAACCCCGTCGAAGGCGCCAAACTCCAGATCTGGGACTGCAACACCACGGCGGCCCAGAGCTGGACCTTCGCCTCCGACGGGACCATCCGCGCGATGGGCAAGTGCATGGACCCGGCCTGGGCCGGTACCGCCAACGGCACCGAGGTCAACCTGGTCAGTTGCAACGGGAACACCGCGCAACGCTTCACCCTCAACGCCGCCGGCGACCTGGTCAACCTCAACGCCAACAAGTGCGTGGACGTGCGGGAAGCCAACCCCAACAACGGCGGCAAGCTGCACCTGTGGGACTGCCTCGGCGCCGCCAACCAGAAGTGGTCTCGCATCTGATCACCCGAGCGAAGGCGTGGGCCGTCCGAGGAGAACTCGGGCGGCCCACCGCCGTTGGAGCCCTCGCCCACCTCGAACCGGATTAACTCGATGGGCGGGGAGGCCAGCCTCATGCCCACTATGTTCGGATTAGTCCAGAATCCGGCAGTTCCGGGAGTGAGCTCATGTCGCACCACCTCGATACGCCCCTGGCCGCCCAGGGCGGCCAGTTGTACATCGACGACCTTTACGTCTTCAACGGTGACCGCGCCACGGTGTTCGTCATGGACGTCAACAGCTCGGTGACCAAGGCCGACATCAAGCGCGGCTTCCACGCCGAGGCGCGTTACGAGATCAAGATTCACATCAACGGCGCCGAGGTGGAGGACCTGACCTACCGGTTTGCCTTCGGCGAGCCGGACGGCGACTCCCGGCAGGCCCTCCAGTTGTACGAACTCACCGGAGCGGACGCCCGCGACGACGCCGCGATGGGCACCCCCATCGCCGAGGGGCGAACCGGCGAGGTGACGACCGGCGGCAACGTCCGGATCTGGGCCGGCCGGATCACCGACCCCTTCTTCATCGACCTGGACGAACTCGCCACCATCAACGGCGCGGTCAAGAACGGTTTGCGGGTGGACCGCTCGGCGTGGCGGGCCGACCAGGCCAAGAACAGCTTCGCCGGCACGACCGTCGAGTCGATCGTCCTCGAGGTCTCCCACGACGAGCCACTCCTGCGCGACGGCACCGAGATCGGCGTGTGGTGTCGCACCATGCTGGCCACCGACGCCGGCGGATGGCGCCAGATCAACCGCGCCGGCCACCCCATGATGTGGCCGATCTTCTGGCCCCACGACACCGACTTCTCCGACCCCGCCAACTTCCGGCACCCCAGCAACGACCTCACCGAGGGCGGGGAGGAGATCGCGAACGCGGTCGCCGGGGTGGTCAAGGCGAACGGCACCGCACCGGACCCGCAGGCGTACGGCTGGAGTGTCGCCCGGCAGCTCTACCCCGACCTGCTGTCGTACAAGGTCGGCACGGCAGCGAACTTCGGCTTCGCGGTCCGCAACGGGCGCACCCTGGCCGACAACGCGCCCGAGGTGATGTTCTCCCTGATCCTCAACACCGGCACCACGGCCGGCCTCACCTCGGACGTCACCAAGGCCGCCCGTTCCGCCACGTTCCCGTACGTGGTCGCGGCCTGAATCCGCTCGCGGGGCTCGGCGGTCAAGACGGCGCCGAGCCCCTTTGCCGTGCGCCCTCCGCGACGCCACGAACGCTGGCCCGGACCACACGGAATCGCGCGCAACCACCGGGTGACCCTCGTACTATTCGCCCCCGTATGGGCGTTTTGAGTAGTTAATCTCTGAATCGCTTCCTATGGGTTGTTGAGGACAAAGGAGACTCGATGCGTAGAAAGATTCTCGCGGGCTTGGCCGGCGTAGCCGCCGTCGTCGCGCTGGCCGGCCCGGCCGCCGCGGACACGACGGGCGACACGATCGTGACGCTCACCGTCGACGCCGCCGGTGGCCTGTCGATCACGGTCCCGGCGACGGCGAACATCGGGAACGGCGTGGAGGGCACGACGGTCTCCGGTCAGCTCGGCCCGGTCACCGTGCTGGACCAGCGCGGGGCGCTCACCCCCAACTGGACCGCCAACGTCATCTCCACCGACTTCGTCACCGGCGGCGGCTCCTCCGGAGAGACGATCCCGAGCATCAACATCCTGTACTGGTCCGGCCCCGCGACGGCGACCGCCGGTGGCGGCACCTTCACGCCGGGGCAGCCGACCTCCGGCGACCAGGTGATCATCAATGTTCCCCGAACGGCGATGAGCCACACCGGCGGCACCGGCAACAACTTCGCCTCCTGGAACCCCACCCTGGTGGTGAACGTGCCCGTCGGCACCGTCCAGGGTGTCTACACGGGGACGGTGACACATTCGGTGTTCTGAGCCGTTCGGCCGGCTGGTGCTGCTGTCCGCGGTCGCCCTCGTGGCGCTCGGGGTGTCGGCGGCACCAGCCGTTGCCGTGCGGGAGCAGCGACAGGATCCGGCCGAGGAAGCCGCGATCAGCATCCGCGTGCTGGACATTCCGGCCAGTCGGGCGCAGGACCCCCGCGCCCAGGTCTACATCGTGGATCACCTGAAGCCCGGGGCGACGATCAGCCGCCGGGTCGAGGTGCAGAACACCTCCGCCGAGACGCAGAAGATCGAGTTCTATGCCGGCGCGGCGTCGGTCGAGAACAACGCCTTCACAGTGCCCGAGGGCCGTACGGGCAACGAACTGAGCGGGTGGATCCGGCTGAAGACCGCCACGATGGAACTGGACCCGGGCGAGCGACGACCGGTCGAGGTCGAGGTCGCCGTGCCGAGGAAGGCGTCGAAGGGCGAGCGATACGGCGCGGTCTGGGCGCAGGTCACCAGCGCGAAGGAGCGCGCCGGCAACGTCACCCAGATCCACCGGGTGGGCATCCGGGTCTACCTCGACATCGGCCCGGGCGGTGAGCCGCCCACGGACTTCCGGATCGAAGGGCTGGCCGCGGAGCCCGGCACCGGTGAGTTCCCCGTGGTCACCGCGAAGGTCACCAATACCGGCGAACGCGCGCTGGACATGACCGGCTCCCTGTCGCTGAGAAAGGCGGCGGTCCAGGCCGGCCCGTTCAAGGTGACCAACGGCGTGACGATCCTGCCCGGCCAGAGCGGTCAGGTTCGGATCGAGGTCAACCAGGCCCTGCCCGCCGGAACCTGGGACGTGCACGCGAAGCTCGCCAGCGGCACCGTGGAGCGCACCGCGACCGGGACGATCGTCCTGCCCGTCGCGGCGCCGATGACTGTCGCGACGTCCGGCGGGCCGAGGTGGCTGGTCTACACGGTGGGCAGCATCGCGCTGCTGGTGCTGGCCACCCTTGCTGGCTGGTATCTCGTCCGCCGACGCCGGACCCAGCTGGCCTGACGTTCCCGGACCAGAGACTGCCCGGCCGTTCCGTTCGGAACGGCCGGGCAGCGACGTCTGACGGAACGGGGCTGCGCAACAGCTGGCTGGGCTAGATGACGGAGTGCGTCACGACCGCCACGTAGTCGCCGACCACCACCGAGGACGGGAGGGCCACCAACAGGGTGGGGTTCCAGGTGGCGGAGTTCGGGCCTCCGGTCTGTCCGGACCACCCGGCGGCCGTCCGCGGGGTGTTCAGCACCGCTCCAGGCTGCGGGACGAAGGATCCGACCCCGGTGCTGCCCAGGGCGGGCCCGGAGGCGTACGTGATGTTGCTGTTGGGGATGGTCTCGCCACCCGAGCCGGAGCCGGTGGTGAAGTTGGTGCTGGTGACGACGCTGACCCAGTTACCGGAGAACGGCCCGCGGTCGTCGGTGACGGTCACCGGTCCGAGTTGGCCCGAGACGCCGGTCGTGCCCGAGGTGACGGTGCCGAGCGCCGAGATCGCCGGAACGCTGATGGAGAGCCCACCGAGCGGGGTGATGACCAGGTCGACCGGTCGGGTCGCGGACTGGTCGAACGAGTCGGTCACCCGGACGGTGAACGGGAACGTGCCGGACGCGGTGGGCGTGCCGGAGAGCAGGCCGGTGACCGGGTCGAGGGTCAGCCCGGCGGGCAGGCTCCCGGCGCTGACCGACCAGGCGAACGGGCCGGTGCCGCCGGTCACCGTGAGCTGGTACTCGTACGGGTCGTACGCCTTGCCGGGTGGAGGCGGTGGGAAGGTCAGTGTCGGTGGCGCGTTGACCGTCACCGACCCGGAGGGGGCCGACTGCGGGCCGGTCCCGCCGGCGTTCGCCGCGGCCACCCGGAAGGTGTACGTGGCACCGGCGGTCAGCCCGGTGACGATCTGGGTGGTGGCGGTTCCGCTGAAGACCCGGGGTGTCTGCGCCACTCCGCCGAGATACGGCGTCACGGTGTAGCCGGTGATCGGCGACCCGCCGTTGGCCGGGGCCGTCCAGCTCACCGTGGCGGCGTTGGTTCCGGCGGTGGCCGAGGTGTTCGTCGGCGTACCCGGCAGGGTGTACGGGACCACCGCCGCCGAGGGTGGGCTGGCCGCGCCGGTCCCGTACGCGTTCACCGCCGCCACCCGGAAGGCATACGACGATCCCGCTGTCAGCCCGGTCAGGGTGCGGCTGGTGGTGGAGGCGTCGAACGTGAGGATCGGCTGGGTGACGCCGTCCCGGATCGGGGTGATCAGGTAGCTGGTGATCGGGCTGCCGTTGCTCGCCGGCGCGGTCCAGCTCACGGTGGCGCTGGTGACACCCGCGACCCCGGTGGGCGTGGTCGGCGTGCCCGGCACGGACGCGTAGACGTAGGTCGCCGATCCGACGGAGCCCCGGGTGACGACGCTGACGGTGACCGTCGCCGGGCTGGACCGGGCGGGCATGGCGGAGATGCCGAGCGTGCCGTTCGGGTTGACGGTGAAGCAACCGGGGGCCGGGCCGGAGGTGCACGGCACCAGCACCACCGAGGTGCCGGCCTGCTGTTCGGCTGCCGTACCGACGGTGATCGCTGTCGCGCCGGTGAGATTGCTGCCGCCGACGGTGACCGCGATGCCCCCGGCGATGGAGCTCTGCGCCGGAGTGACGGTGACGCCGGTGGGCGCAGTGGCCGGCGCGACAGGTGTGGTCACGGTGGAGTAGCCGGGGTTCGCGTCGATCGACGACGAGGTCGCCACCGTCGCGGTCTGGATCTGCGTCGGCGTCACAGCGGTGCC
The DNA here is from genome assembly GCF_040302185.1 of Micromonospora sp. NPDC127501. NCBI lineage: Bacteria > Bacillati > Actinomycetota > Actinomycetes > Micromonosporales > Micromonosporaceae > Micromonospora > Micromonospora sp. NPDC127501. Next base: position 485,480 of record NZ_JBEORJ010000003.1, read on the forward strand.
GGTGACGGTCGCGGCGACGGTGATGGGTGGGAGGGAGGTGCCGCCGGCGAACGGACCGTTGCTGTTGGTGCAGGTGACGGCCTGTCCGGATGGTGCGGCGCAGACCCAACCGGAGCCGAACGCGCCACGCGGTACGACACCGGTGGGCACGGTCTGGGTGACCGAGATCGGCGACGTCTCGGCGGTCCCGGCATCGACCCCGGCGGTGATCGAGTAGGTGACCGGGTCACCGGGCTGCGGGGTGGCCCCGACTGCGCTGGTCTGGGACACGTTCAAATCCGGCACCGGGTTGAAGCTGACCGCCCGAACGTTGTCGATCTCGTGGAAGTCGGTGACCGAACCGGTGGAACCAACCCAGCCGAAGGCGAGCTGCCGGGGGTAGCCGCTGGCGTTCAGCCAGGTCGGCGACGGGTACAGACTCGGGGACACGACCGGAAGGGGTCCTTCCAGGATCCGTGCCGACCCGCCGACCGGAGTGAACCTGACCCGGTACTGGCCGCCGGGGGTGGTGATGCCGGTATCGGTGGTGAACGGGGACGAGGTGGTGTTGATGACGACCTCGACCGGCACCACGGACGCCGCCCGGGTGGCGGCCCGCAGCGGCAGGGCGGGGGTGGAGGTGCTTCCAGCGGTGCTGTTGATCGCGCAGTAGCCGACCGCGTTCCGGCCCGGCCCGCGAATCACCACCTGGCCGGGGACCCGCGTGTTGGTGGTCGAGATGTACGGCGGATTCGTGCAACCGGTGCCCTGGTAGAGGCTGTTGCTGAAGTTGCCGAAGACGTCCAGCCCGATGCCCAGGTAACCATTGGACAGACCCACCGAGCCGCCGTTGAACGCCGCCGAGTAGCCCAGCGATCCGCCCGACTGGCCGATGACCCCCGGGGACCGCGGGTTGGCGGGGTCGACGGCGGCCAGCGCGAACGCCAGCCCGTCCGCTCCGGGGCTGCTGCCGCCGTACTGGTAGGTGTTGAAGGTGACGTGCAATCCCTGGGAGGTGGGCACGCTCACCGCACCGAACACACCGCCCTGCCGGTTCGCGACGGCCGAGGTGAGGCGCAGCTTGCCCGAGCCTTGCGGATCGGTTGCCGTCGGGCAGCTCAGGAGCGGGCCGATGGTCGAGTTGCCGGCGGCGCTCAGGCAGGCGGCGTTGGTCGCGTTCGCGGCCGGCACGCCCGGCACCGCTACCGCGCCGACGCCGTCCGGGGTGTTGTTGTGGAACGGCTGGTCGAACAGCACGGACCCGGCCGCCCACGCGGGGAGCGGCGCGACCGCGAAAGCCCCGGCGATCACGGCCGCCACCAGCGCTGCGCTGCTGATCGGCCGAGGCCAGCCCCGAAACGACATGCCCACTCCCAGCCTTCACTCCAGTCCCGATACGGACTATATCCCCACAAAACGCCCAAACTTCTCGTACAGCGACAAAGCCGGTTCGTACCCGGCCACGCAAAAGCGGACCGACCCCTCGGTCACGCCGAGGAGGTCGGTCCGCTGAAACTGGAGGCTGTCAGCCCTCGATGTCCCGAGGGTCACGGCTGCGGGGGTAGGTGTTCTTCTCCCCGATCGTGCCGTCCTGCTTCTTGATCACGTGTTCGACGCCGCGGTCGGCGGCCATCTCACGGCCCTGGGCCTGCGCGTCGGCCTTCACGTCATGCGTGCTGCTGGCCCGCTCGTTGCCCTCCGGCTTGTTCTTCCACTGCCCGTCCTCTTGGTACGTGTCGACGTCACCCTTGGCCATGACCGGCTCCTCCCTGCGTCTGCGCTGTCCCTCAAGTCAGTGCCCCCGCGCCGTGCCGGGCAAACTGCGGTCCTCAGGAGACGGCCGGGCAGTTGTTGCTCACCCGCCGCAGGATCTGTTCGCGTTCGTCGGTGGTGATGCCCGACGGCGTGCCGTCGAAGTGGGTCTCGACCTTGTCCCAGCCGCGGCGCTGCTCGTAGTGCAGGTGCGGGGCTCCGGAGTTGCCGGTGCTGCCGAGCCGCCCGATCTGGTCACCCTGGGCCACCTTCTGACCGACCGTGACCAGCGGCGGTTCGAGCATGTGCAGGTACTGCGTCTCCCACTTGCCGCCGTGGTCGATCTTCACCCAGTAGCCGCCGCCGCGCCCCCGGGGGCCATCCGGGTTCTCCGGGGTCCGACCACCCAACGAGCCGTTGATGCCCGCCACGGTGACCGTTCCGGCGTACGAGGCGAGCACCGGCCGCCCCCACGTCTCACCCTCGGTCGGGAAGAAATCGACGTCGTAGTCGTCGTGCCCGGGGTAGGTGCTGAGCTGCCACGTCTCGCCGCAGGTCACCGGCATCTGGAACAGCGGGCGCGGCCCGGCCGGTCGCAGCATCGGCACCGCGACCACCGCGACGCCCAGGACGGCCGCCGCCGCGACGAGCGCGAGGAGGAGGCGGATGGCACGGCTTCGAGGGCGGCGGTGGGAACGGGCTCTGGTGGGGCGGCCGGTCGTCACCGGCCCGAGCATGGCAGATCCCGGCAACCCTCCGATCCCGAGGTGGCGCACCCACAGCCGTGACATTGCAGTCGCATCGCCAAGAGGGTACGGTCAGATGCAATGCAGTTGTATTGCAACGAGAGTGGGCTGCCATGCACGTGATCGCGTTGTCCGAGGTGACCGCCGAGATGACCGCCCTGGTGGGCGGTAAGGCGGCCGGGCTGGGCGAGCTGATCCGGCACGGTGAGCGGGTCCCCGACGGTTTCTGCGTCACCACCGAGGCACACCGGCTCGGCGTCGTCCCCACGGCCGAGGTCGTCGCCGCGTACCAGCGGCTCGGCGCGGGCCCGGTGGCGGTGCGCTCCAGTGCCACAGCCGAGGACCTGCCGGACGCGAGCTTCGCCGGGCAGCAGGACACCGTCCTCGACGTCACCGGCACCGCCGAGCTGATCGCCGCCATCGAGAAATGCTGGGCCTCACTGCACGGCGACCGCGCGACCGCCTACCGCGACGCCCGGGGCATCGATCACCAAACGGTGCGGATGGCCGTCGTCGTGCAACGCATGGTTGCACCCACGGTGGCCGGAGTGCTGTTCACCGCGAACCCGCTGACCGGCCGCCGCGACGAGATGGCCGTCGACGCGGCTCCCGGCCTCGGTACGACAGTGGTCGACGGCGCCGCCGCCGTCGACCACTACATCCTCGACGACGTCACACGCACCGAGGCCGGATGCCTGACGTCCACGCAACTGGCCCGTCTCCGCGCCACCGGCGAGCGGTTGCAGGCCCACTTCGGCTGCCCGCAGGATGTCGAGTGGGCCATCGACGCGGACGACGTGCTGTGGCTCCTCCAGTCCCGGCCGATCACCAGCCTGTTCCCCGCCCCACCGCTCAGCGAGAAGCCCCTCCCCCGCGTCTACCTGGAATTCGGGCACGTCCAGGGCATGCTGCAACCGGTCACCCCGATGGGCATGTCGACCCTGCGGACGCAGATCGCCGCGATGCTCGCCGCGCTCGGGGTGCGGGTCGAGATCGTCGACATCGGCGGCCGCCTCTACGGCGACCTGACCGACCTCGCGCGCGACAGGTCGTCCCGCAAGCGACTGGTGAAGCTCCTGGCGGTCGACTTCGGGCCACGCGCCCAGGCGGTGATGCAGCACGTGCTGGCCGATCCCCGGTTCGCCCCGAGCAGCGGCGGCTCCCGGCGCGGCGGGGCACCGGGGGCCGCGTCGCTGCGGACGGCCCGCCGCGCGGTGGTGGGGATCCTGCGGGCGCTGGCCCGTCCCGAGGCCGCGCGGACCCGGATGTTCGAGGCGATCGAGCAGCTGAGGGTAAGCGCCGCCGCCCCCGCCGACCTGCGTACCACCGCCGATCGGCTGCGCTTCGTGCAGGCGCAGGACGAGGCCGACGCCGACGACAGCGCCGACGCGATCATGTGGCCGATCGTCGCCGGGATGCTCGCCGCCGCCCTGCCGACCGCGCTGCTCAAGGGCGTCGCCGGCCCGGACGAGATCCACACCGTGCTCGGCGGCATGCCGCACAACGTCACCATCGAGATGGACCTGGCCCTCTGGCGGCTCGCCCAGGGCGTGGGCGAGCACCGCCAACTCCTCCTCGACACCCCGCCGGCCGAGTTGGCCGCACGCCACCTGCGTGGGACGCTGCCCGACATCGGCATGGCGGCCTTCCTGGACGTCTACGGGCACCGGGGCGTCGCCGAAGTCGACCTCGGGGTGCCGCGCTGGGCGGAGGACCCCACGCCGGTCTTCGCCGCGATCTCCAACTACCTGCGGGTCACCGATCCGCAGCAGGGCCCCGACCAGCGCTTCCGGCGGGCCGCCTCGGCGGCCGAGACAGCACTGGAGGAACTGGTCACCCGGGCTCGCCGTCGACGGCCGGTGCGCGGCACGATCGCCGGTTTCCTGTTGCGCCGGGCGCGGTCGTTGGCCGGCCTGCGCGAGGCCGGCAAGTTCGCCGGGCTGTACCCGTTGCGCGAGACCCGTCGCCAACTGCTGCTCATCGGCGCCGACCTGCACGCCCGCGGGTTGCTGGGCCAGCCCGACGACATCATGTTCCTGACCCTCGACGAGGTGCACACCGTCGTACACCAGGGTGCTGATCTGCGCGGCACCGTCACCGCCCGACGGGCGGTGCACCGCCGGGAGCTACGGCGTCGGACGGTGCCGGTGGCACTGCTCTCCGACGGTACGGATGTGGAGGCCGTCCTGCCGGCGGCATCGACCGGCGACGGGACGCTCGCCGGAGTGGGTGCGTCGGCGGGCCGGGTGACCGGCCCCGCCCGGGTCGTGCACGACCCGGGCACCGCCCACGTCGAGCCCGGCGAAGTCCTGGTGGCCGCGACCACGGACCCCGGCTGGACCCCGCTGTTCCTCACCGCCGCGGCGCTGGTCACCGAGACCGGCGCGATCATGGCGCACGGCCCGACGGTGGCCCGTGAGTACGGCATTCCCGCCGTCATCTGCGTGCCGGACGCCACCCGGACCATCACCACCGGACAGCTCGTCACCGTGGACGGCGGCGCCGGAACGGTCACGCCGCACGGACCGTCGGCCCCCGAGCAGGAAGGACGACCATGACCGACACGAAGACACCGACCAGGGCGCGGGTGGGCCCGCTGCTGCGTCGGGCGGCCGAAGCCGAGGCCGCGACGTGGCGCAGTCTGTACGTGTGGGCGCGGCGCCGGCCACTGCCGCTGGGGCCCGGCGACGAGCCGTTCGGCTACCTCGGCGTGGTCAAGCCGATCCTGGGCATCTTCATCGGCCTGTCGGTCGTGGAGATCCCGATCTTCGACGTGGTGGTCACCCACGTGGTGCCGTGGCGGCCCGCACGCTGGATCGTGCTGGGCCTCGGAATCTGGGGTCTGCTCTGGATGATCGGCCTGTTCGCCAGCATGACGATCCACCCGCACGTCGTGGGCGACCGGGGCCTGCGGGTGCGGCTCAGCTGGGGCGTGGACATCTGGATCCCGTGGACGGACGTCGAGGCGCTGCGCAAGCGCTACCGATCGCTGCCGTCGAGCAGATCGGTGCAGGTCGAGCAGGAGGGCAACCGCCGGGTGGTGTCCATCTCGGTCGGCAGCCAGACCAGCATCGACGTCCTGCTGCGTCGGCCGCTGACCTTCGACCTGCCGAAGGCCGGGTCCACGCCGGTCAACGAGCTGCGACTGTACGCCGACGACCCGGACGGCCTGCTGCGCAGCGCGCGGGGCACTCCGGTGAGCCAGACCGTCAGCCGGTGACCGTCGCGCTGGCGGAGTCTCCGGGCCACCCACTGTGAAACGATCGAGGCCATGCCCAAGAAGGTCGATCACCAGGAGCGACGCACTCTCATCGCGGACGCGCTGATGCGGGTCGCCGCGGATCAGGGCTTGGAGGCCGTCAGCCTCCGGCACGTGGCTGCCGCGGCCGGCGTGTCCGCCGGGATGGTCCAGCACTACTTCCGGACCAAGGACGAGATGATGGCGTTCGCGTTGAGCGTGGTGCGGGAGCGCAGCCAACTCCGGGTCACCGAGGCGGTGGCACGGCTGGGCGAGACCCCGTCGCCCCGGCTGCTGCTGCGCACGATGCTCGCCGCGTTGTTGCCGCTCGACGAACGTACCCGCGACAACGGGCGGGTGGCGCTCGCGTTCCTCGCCTACACGGCGGTGCGACCGTCGGCCGCGCCCAGCCTGCACGAGGACACCGCGCAGTTCACCGGGTTCATCGCCAGTGTCCTGCCCGACCGCCACGGTGCCGCCGCCGCGGCCGGCCTGCTGGCGCTGATGGAGGGGCTCGGCGTCTATCTGCTGGGCGGGCAGTACACCGCCGAGCAGGCGCTGGGCGCGCTGGACGCCCAGCTGGACCTGCTCTTCGGCTCGTCGGCGGCCGCCTGAGCGGTAGTGGTCGTAGCGCGCCCTCAGCAGCGCGGCACGTTCGGGATGTACCCGTCGTAGCCGGTCAGCACGAAGGCGTCGGAGACGTAGCGGTTGGTGCCGATCCGGTTCCAGACGGCGGTCGTGCCGTACGGGCCGGTGACAGTGCTGCCGACGGCCTGGCAGTAGACGGCGACGGTGGCGCCGTCGGCGACGGAGCCGACGACCGGATAGCTGGCACCGGGGCCGGAGCGCACGTTGAGGCTGGACGCCTCGGTGGTCACCGTGCCGGAGCCGATGCCGGTGATTCCATTCACCAACTGCAGGTAGTAGGTCCAGTTCCAGTTCGGGCCCGGGTCGGTGTGGGTGGCACCGGGCACCTCACGGTGGGCGATGATGTGCGCCCGGTCCCTGGGTATGCCGTACTTCGCGGCGAGGCTGCGGGTGAGCGTGGCCGAGGCGCGGTACATCGCGTCGGTGAACCAGGCGGGGTTGTCGACGAACCCCTCGTGCTCGATGCCGATCGACTCGGTGTTGTAGGTCCAGTTGCCGGCGTGCCAGGCGATGTCCTTCTCCCGCACCGACTGGGTGACGGCCCCGTCGGAGGAGCGGAAGGTGTAGTGCGCGCTGGCCTGCGCGGCCGGGTTCTGGAACCAGCTGACAGCGCCGGCGTACGAGCCCTGCGTCAGGTGGATGACGATGCGGGTGACCGGGTGACTGCCCGGTCGACTGGCCACCGTGTAGTTGCTCGTGCTGGCCGGCGCCCACGCGGCCGGCCCGTAGTCGGTGCTCAGGGTGCCGATCCCGCCGAGCACGGCGGCCCGCTCCAGGCCACCCCGCCGGGGCGCGACCGGTCGCCCGGCCACCGTCTCGCCGCGCTCGGTGAACCCGGTCCGCAACAGGTCGTAGACGGTGTCGGCGTAGAGTCGCGCGACCGACGCCTCGCTGGCGCCGCCGTACCGGGCGACCGTTCCGTACCAACCGTTCACGTCGTCGCGCGTCGCGGCGGTGAGGCCGGCCTGATCGGCGTACGAGCGCAGCACGGCCGCCGCCCCGAGCACGTTCGCCGCAGGTTCGGTCCGCAGCGCGGCCGGACTGAGACGGGTGAGCGCGGCAGCTTCGTCCAGGGTGCGCACGCCGGGGGCGCTCGCCAGGTGCATCAGCCCGTGACCGCCCGCCGCGCTCGGCGTGCGGGCGTGCATGTCCAGCCGCGACTCGGCGTAGCCCAGCGCCACCAGCAGGTCGCGTGGCACGTCGTACCGCGCGGCGGCGGTGTCGAACGCGACGGCCAGCGGGGCGGCCGGCGCGGGCGTCCCACCGGGGTCGGCGACAGCCGGTGACGCGACCGCGACGACTCCGGTCAGGGCGGTGGTCAGGGCGAGCAGGAGCCGGCCTCGGTGGAAGGTGCGAACGGACATGAGCCCTCCTTGCGTTGACTGAGGGTTGGCGGCCGGTGGGCCGCCAACCCGCACTGATGAACCTCGTCAGCACCAGCCGTTGATCGGGCCGTTCACGCCGGTCGACAGGTAGGCGTCGGACACCCAACTGCCGTCGCTCAACCGGTTCCAGAGCGCCGTGGTGCCGTACCGGCCGGTGTGGGAGGTGCCGTTGGCGGAGCAGGAGATGGTGACCGTGGCGCCGTCGGCAACCGAGCCCAGCGAGCCGTAGCCGGTCCCCGGCCCGGCACGTCGGGTGAGCACCCCGCCGCCGTTCGCGTCGACCACCCCCTGGTTGAAGCCGAGCGCGCCGTAGTTGTACAGGCCGCCGCCGGCACCGGCCCAGGCCGACCCGTGCCGCGCCCCGCCCTGGTAGGCGGCGGCGCCGTTGGCCAGTACCCACTTGCCGATGTCGTGGCCGGCGATCGGCACGTACGCGCTGTTCTGCCGGAGCCCGAAGTGGACGTGCCGGCCGTAGGCGGCTCCACCGCAGGTGACATCGGTGCCGGTGTTGCCCAGGACGGCGCCCTGGCCGACGCTGGCGCCGTTGACGGAGATGCTGTTCCACAGGTGGTAGTAGTCGGTCGAGTAGCCCCGGTCGTGAATCACCCGGATCCACCCCTGACACATCGTGTACGCCGCTCCGGCGCGGGCGGCGCGGACCACCTGGTCACCACCGGCCAGGTCGACCGAGCTGTACGGCGACTCGGTTCCACCCCAGCCGTGCGGGCCGCTGGTGAGCGTCCACGTCTGGCCCACACCGAACGGCAGGGCCATTCCGGTCCGGTAGTCCCCGCCCGCGTACATCGGGGTGGGGGTGGTGGTGAGCACGCTCTTCTCCTGGCTTGTCACCAGGGGCGACTCGGCGGCCAGCGCACCGAAGGTGGCCTCGCCGTCGAAGGCGATGCGCCACCCGGCGGGCTCGGACCGGGCGATGAAGATCGACCCGGTCGGGTGGGCGTCCTCCTGTCGGGGCGCGAGCGCGACGGCGGTGCCGAACGCCCACCGGCCGCTGGTGCGGCTGACGGTGATTCGGGTCTCCGGTTGGGCACCGGCGGCGGACAGCTCGGCGGTGCCGAGCAGTTTGGCGGTCACCGCAGCGGTGAGCGTGGGGGTCACGGCCGCGGAGGCGGCGCTGGGGGCGGCCCCGATCAGGCTCGTGACCATCAACAGGGCCGCGGCGACGCCGCCGGCCAATCGTCGACCGTTTCTCATCGTGCCCTCGCTTTCGATGGGGTCCAGGCCGGAGCGATGGAGCACCCGCGGCCACTGAGGGTTGGGATACTGGCGGGGTTGACCAGGGGTTATCGCACGGCCACGGAGACGGGCATAAATATTGATGGTGATTGTTGTGTAGTAAAACGTCGAAGTCAACGCACCAATCGAAGGTTTTCTACATCGTCCGTTTCGCGCATCGACCACCGGGCAGGATGATGGACCGACGAGGATGAACTGATGAGCCGTGCCCTTCGATCCCGGCCGGTGCTGGTCGAGGAGGCACACCGGGCCACCACCTTCGAGATCTTCTTCGACCTGGTCCTGGTGTTCGCACTGACGCGGCTCATCGATTTCATGGCGGAGTCGCCGGAGCCGCTCACCCTCTACCAGGGGCTGCTGCTCCTGCTCTGGTTCTGGTACGCGTGGAGCTGCTACACCTGGCTGGCCAATCAGGTCCGCGCGGACAACGCCCCCGTGCTGGCCGGGATGCTCGCGGCGATGGCCGCCATCTTCGTGGGCGCGCTGGTGATCCCGGAGGCGTGGCAACGCCACGACGGCGCGTTGAGCCCGCCGCTCACCCTGGCCATCGCCTACATCGTGGTCCGTGGGCTGCACCTCGGCCTGATGACCTACGCCTCGTCCGGCAACCCGCAGTACCGCCGGCAGACCCTGCGCTTCGCCGTCTCCACCACGATCGCCTGGTTCCCGCTGCTGGTGGGAGCCGTCCTCGGCGGGACCGCGCAGACCGTGCTGTGGACCGTGGCGTTCCTCGTCGACTACGGCGGCGGCCGGATCGCCACCGCCGCCAGCTTCGGGGAGGTCCGCAGCGGGGCGCACTTCGCCGAACGCCACGGTTTGGTACTGATCATCGTGCTCGGTGAGTCCCTGCTGTCGGCCGGGGCCGGCGCGGGTCTGGCGGTGATCGCCTGGCCGGTGCTGCTGGCCGCGGTGTTCGGCTTCGTCGCGACCGTCTGCCTCTGGTGGCTCTACTTCGTGGGCGTCGCCCCGGCCGCCGCACAGGTGCTGACCTCAGCCTCGCCGCGCTCCCGGCGTCGCCAGCAGTTGGCGTCGGACGCCTACACGCTGGCGCACCTGCCGCTGGTCGCCGGGGTGGTCTACTTCGCCCTGGGCATCCACCTGATCCTCGCGAGCCTGGCCGACCAGCCGCGGCACCCCGCCGGGGAGCCGATGGGGTGGCCGGCCGTGGCCGTCCTCTACGGCGGTACCGCGCTCTACCTCGTCGGCCGTCTGCTGTTCCTCTGGCTGACCGTACGCGGCACGCCGGGTCAGCTCGTCGCGATCGGCGTCGTCCTCCTGTTGCTGCCGGTGGCCCGGATCCTGCCCGCGCTGGCCGCCCTCGGCCTGCTGACGGCCTTCCTCACCGCCCTGGTCCTGTACGAGCGGCTGCCCCGGGCCGACTGACCCCTCCTCGACAGGGAGATGTCAGACGACCCGGGGCGACCGGTTCAGCTCGCCCTGGCGCCCCGCGCCTTCAGTCGGCGCAGCTCGTCAGCGGACATCAGCCAGGTGGAGTTCGTCGTCCCCAGGCCGAGAAGCACCTGGTCGAAGGAGTTGCCGTCGTTGTCGTCGGTGTAGCAGACGCTCACCTCACCCCAGGGCGACGCGGCGACCGCGAAGTGCTCCTGGCGACCCGTCGTGGTCTGGCTCAGCGCCTGGGCCGCCAGCCGGCCGGTGGACGTGCCGTCCGGGTTGAGGCCGCGCGCCCAGACGTCCGGGTTGGTGCCGGACACCGTCCAGCCCACCACGACGTTGTCCTGGTCGTCGATGCCGACCCCGGGAGCGATGGCACCGCTGCCGGTGGAGACCGGGACCTCGTCGTGCCGGGCCGTACCCGCCGCGGTGAACGATCGAGCCCAGACACCCCGGGTACCGAGGTGGTCGGATTCCCACCCGACGGCGAAGTCACCGGCGAAGTTCGCCGCGACCGAGGCACGCTGCTGCTGCCCGCCGCTCTGGGCGTTGGCCGTACGCCGCGACAGCGTCACGGCGCCGTTGGACCGGGCCAGCCGGGTCAGCCCGATGTTGTACGAGCCGTTCGCGTCGGCGTCCTCGTCCCAGACCACCAGCGCCTCGCCGGAGGCGGACACCGCCACGTCGGGACGGTGGTGCGTGCCCGTCGTCTGTGAGGCCGTCACCTCGTACGCCTTGGTGGTGGCCGCGGTGAAGCCGGCGGCCCTGACGGTGGCGGGAGCGGATCCCTGCACGTCCTCCCAGACCACCGTGAAGCCGACGGCGGCGGCGTTGGTGGGTGCGCCGTCCGGGTCGACCGAGACCTTCGGCCAGATCTGCTGCCCGGCGTCGCTGGCGTTGGCCTGTCCCGAGCCGAGCACCGCGCCGACGGGTGACACCACCCGGTACTGGATGTTGTAGACGCCGTTGCCGTCGCCGTCCGCGGCCCAGACCACCACGGCGTTGCCCCGGTCGTCGAGCCCCACATCCGGGCTGAGGTGTCGCCAGGCGGCTCCGCTGGTCCCCCCGGTGGAAAGCTTCAGCTCGTACGCGGGAGTGCCGTCGCGGAACAGCCGCAGGTAGATCTCGCTGTGGGTGTCGTCCTCCGGGGCGGTGCCGTCCCGGTCGTCCTCCCAGACCACGGCGACGTGGCCGTTGCGGTTCATGGCGATGGACGGCAGGTCCTGGTCGCCGGTGGCGACGCTGTTCGCGGTGGTCCAGGTGACCGCCTCGGCGGTCATCGCGGTCGGGCCGGGAACCACGTTCGGGACCAGCAGGGATGCGGTGAGCAGTGCGGTGATCACGGTCATGGTGGCTCTCTCCCTTACCCGGCCTGCAGGCCGGGCTGGCCGTCGAGGATGACGAACGAGCGCACGGTGGACGCCGCCGCGCCATGCTCGGTCACGGTGTTCACCGCGCGGAAGTCCGCGCGGACCTGGCTGCGGCTGATGGTGGTACGGACGTAGCCGCGCCGGTCCGAGTAGAACTTCAGGTGCGGGTTGGCCGCCGCGTTCGGGACCGTCGTGCTGCCGCTGCCGTTGCCGGTGGAACTGATCGAGGTGCAGACCAGCTCGGTGCCGATGGTGGCCGAGGAGGGGTTGGCGTAGTCGGCCTTGAGATCGTTGGCCCACGACCGGTGCACGTCGCCGGTGAGCACCAGCGGGTTGCGCACCCCACGTTGCTGCCAGCCGGTCTGGATGCGGCTACGGGAGGCCCGGTAGCCGTCCCACGCGTCCATGCTCGTCGCCCCGTTCGCGTCGAGCTGCTGGGCGAAGAAGACCTGCTGGCCGAGGATGTCCCAGGTGCCGTAGCGCTGGGCCAACCCGTCGAGCAGCCACGCCTCCTGGGTGGCGCCGGTCAGCGACCGGGAGGCCAGGTCCGCGTCGGCGCAGACCTTCCAGCCGTCCCCGCAGGCCTGGTCGTCGCGGAACTGCCGGGTGTCGAGCATGTGGAAGGTGGCGAGTTGCCCCCACCGGACCCGCCGGTACAGCGGGATGCTGTTGCCGTTCGCGGCGGACGCGGGTCGCAGCGGCATGTTCTCGTAGTAGGCCCGGTACGCGGCGCTGCGCCGGGCGGTCCACTGGGCTGCGGTCAGCGTGGGGCTGCTGTCGTTGCGGACCATGTTGGCGTAGTTGTTCTCCACCTCATGGTCGTCCGGCACGACCAGCCAGGGTGCCGCCGCGTGGGCCGCCTGCAGGTCCGGGTCGGACTTGTACAGCGCGTACCGGCGGCGGTAGTCGGCCAGCGACACGATCTCGGCGCCGACGTGCTGCCGCACGCTGGAGCTGCCGACGCCGCCCTCGTAGATGTAGTCGCCGAGGTGCAGGATCAGGCCGGGGTTGTCCTCGGCCATCCGCCGGTACGCGGTGTAGTAGCCGGCCTCGTAGTGGGCGCAGGAGGCAAAGGCCATCACCAGGTCGCGGCCGAAGGCGCTGGGCGCCGGGGCCGTCCGGGTCCGCCCGACCGGCGAGATCTGACCCTGGGCCCGGAACCGGTAGTAGTAGTCGGAGTCGGCGGCGAGCCCGCCCGCGATGACGTGCACGGAGTGCGCGTCGGCGTACCGGGCGACCACCGAGCCAGAGGCGACCAGCGAGGTGAACCGGTCGGTGGTGGACACCTGCCACTCCACTGTCACGTCGGCGTTGGCCATGCCGCCCTGCCCGTCGGCGTTGAGCGGGGAGGGTGCCAGCCGGGTCCAGAGGACCACGCTGTCGGGCGCCGGGTCACCGGACGCCACACCGAGTTTGAAAGGGTACGGCACCGCGGCGCGGGCACCCTGGAGGGGTGTCACCGCGACTCCGGCGGTCGCCAGTCCACCGAGGACGAAAATACGACGGCTCAGCCTTGTCATGGTCAACAGCCTCGGGAACGTCGATGAACGGCGATGGCTGCGGGGCGGAATCCGACATGACGGGATGCTGTCCGCGCCAAGGCGTTCAGGTGTCCGGACCGCCGGGGCCGGGGGCCGGACCGTCAGGTGAGCGGCGACGGCGACTCGGCGCCGGGAATCACCAGCGTCGGTGTGCCGGACCCGTCCGCCGGGACGCTCCAGACGTCGGGCTGACCGTCGTCCCGACGCAGCGTGTAGGCCAGCTTCCCGTTGTCCAGCCACGCGGCCTGGTCATCGACGCTGCGGACCTCGGCGGTCGCGGTGACCCGCATGCTCGACAGGTCCAGGACCGACAGCCGCCAGCCCTTCGCCGGGTCGGCGTCGACCGCCTCCTTGAACGCGAGCCGGGTGCCGTCCGGTGACAGCGACGGGCACTCGACGTTCTCCTTCAGCGTCTCGACCGTACGGGCGGCGAGGTCACCCCGGACGAGGTACCTCTCACCCCCGGTCGCCATGGTCGCGTAGAAGCGGTTGTCGTCGGCGGTGAAGGTGACGCCCCAGTAGTTGACGTCCGCGTTGCGGTATCCCCGGCCGTCCCGGGTGATCGCGAACTCTTCGAGCGAGGCCACAGTGGTGCCGGTACGGGTGTCGAGGATCCCGGTGCGGGTGGAGAAGCCGCTGGAGGTGTACGAGTCGCCACCGACGAACGTCGTCCAGGAGACCATCCGGCCGGAGGCCGAGACCCGGGCCCGGTTCGGCAGCCCCGGCACACTGACCGCACGGGTCTCGCGCAACGTCGCGTCGAGCACGACGACCTGGTACGACCACGCGGTCTCCGGCTTCAGGCAGACCCCGGTGCCGGCCGCCGCGTACACCCGGAGGCATTCCAGGCCGGCGACGGTGCGCGGCCCGGCGGGGTCGGTCGCGGCGACGGTGGAGACGTGCCGATCGGTGATCGCCAGCAGACGTGGCCCGGGTGCCAGGGTGACCACCTGCTCGCCGCCGGCGGGAGGAGGCGGCGTCCGGGGAGCCTGCGCGGCCGTGGCGGCGTAGCCGGCTGCCACGGTGCCCAACAGCACGGCCGAGGCGACCACCACGCCGAGCTTCGCTCGGGTCGACATCGCGGTCATCGGGGCACCTTCCGGGTGGTGAGTCGGGACGGGGAGGCCAGCAGGAGCAGCGTGCCGACCAGGACGCCGGCGACGGCCACGGCCGCCGCGCGGATCGCGTTCTCCGGCCCCCACGCCTGCCAGGCCAGACCGAACAGCACGGAGGAGACGAGGTACGCGAGGGCCTGCCCGGTCTGCACCAACGCGATTCCGGTGGTCCGCAGACGCGCCGGCAGCACCGGACCGGCGAGCGCGATGAGCACGCCGTCGGTGGCCGCGTAGAAGGCGCCGTACAGCGTCAGCGCCAGGGCGATCAGCGGCCAACCGTCGACCGGGCCGGCCAGCAGCAGGTACGTCGCACCGAGGGCGGTGTAGCCGCCGATCACCACGGGCAGACGACCGATCCGGTCGGCGAGTACGCCGAGCGGGGCGGCGAGCAGAAGGTACGCCAGGCTGGTTCCCACCGCGAGCAGCGGGAACCAGCGCAGGCCGATGTCCATCCGGCGTTGCAGCAGCAGGTAGACGAAGCCGTCACCGATGGTGGCCAGCCCGAGCATCGCGGCGGCCAGTACCAGTCGCCGGGCCGGTCCGCCGCGCAGCAGCCCGAACGCCTCGCGGACGGAGACCTTCGGGTCGTTGGCCTCGTCCGCCGCCTCGCCGTCCGTCACCCCGCCGGGCGGCTGCTCCCGGACGAAGAGCACGAGCACCACGACGGCCAGGGCCGCGACGCAGAAGCTGGTGACGAAGACCGCGTCGTACGACTGCCCGACGAGCAGCAGGACCGCGAACGCGGCGAGTGGCCCGAGGAACGCGCCGACGCTGTCCATCGCCCGGTGCACCCCGAACGCCCGACCCAGCGCCTCGGGTGGCGTGGAGAGCGTGATCAGCGCGTCGCGCGGCGCGCTCCGCACCCCCTTGCCGATCCGGTCGACGGCGATGACGGCGCCGATCGCCGGGATCGACCGACCGGCGAGCAGCAGCCCGAGCTTCGCGACCGCCGAGAGCGCGTACCCGACGCCGGCGATCAGCTTGCGCCGCCGGAACCGGTCGGCGGCGAAACCACCGACGACGCGCAGCAGCGCGGTGGCGCCGGTGTGGACGCCGTCCAGCACGCCGAAGGCCACCGGGCTGAGGTGCAGGCCCAGCACCAGATAGAGCGGCAGGACCGCGGCCACCATCTCGGCCGACACGTCGGTGATCAGACTGACCGTGCCGAGCGCGACGACGTTGCCGCTGACCATCGCGAATCGGCGGCGTCGGGGCCCCGACCCGGGTTGGTCGGCGACCGGTCGGGAGACGGTCGACAGGTACACGAGCATCTCCTCTGAGCGGTCGACGGGCAGCCATCGTCCGTACTCGGTGGAGGTGGCACAACGGACCGCGGGTGGCATCCGGGCGAGGGTCGGGTGAACGAGCTTCCAACACCGAGGTGTTCGCCTGCCGGGACGCGATGTTCATCCGCCCGTCGCCCGCCGGCTCATCGACCTTCCTACATTCCTTGCGCTCTTCCCACGAGGTAAGGAGTCCTGGATGGACATGCGATTCCCCCGTCCGTCGGTGACGCTGGGGGTGGTCACGGTGATCGTCGCCGCGACCGCCGCCGTCGTCGTGACCGGCGCTGGCGCGGCGTCGGCGGCGAGCGTGACCTTCACGCCGGTCGCCGACACCTACGTCCAGAGCGACGCGGCCGCCACCAACTACGGCACGTCCACGCAGGTAGTGGTCGACAACTCGCCCGTACGGCGCTCGTTCCTCCGCTTCACCGTGAGCGGTGTCAGCGGCACGGTGACCAGCGCCAAGCTGCGACTGCGCACGATCAGCGGCAACAGCGGCAGCGACGCCGGTGGCACGTTCCGCCGGATGTCCAACACGACCTGGTCGGAGACCGGCACCACCTGGAACAACCAGCCGACCATCGACGGGGCCACGCTCGGCACGATCGGCGCGGTCAGCGGCAACACCTGGTACGAGGTCGACGTCACCGCCGCGGTCACCGGCAACGGCACGTACAGCTTCGGCGCCACCTCGACCAGCGGCGACGGCGCCTACTACGACACCCGCGAGAGTGGCGCCGACGCTCCGCAACTGGTGGTCACCACCGGGACCACCACGCCACCCTCGTCGGGCGACCCGGTGTTCGTCGGTGCCGGCGACATCGCCGACTCGGGCTCCGGTGACAGCGCCACCGCGACGCTGCTCGACAGCATCCCGGGGACGGTCTTCACCACCGGCGACAACGTCTACGACAGCGGGACGGCGTCGCAGTTCACCAGCTACTACGAGCCCACCTGGGGTCGGCACAAGTCCCGCACCCGCCCGTCGCCGGGAAACCACGACTACAACACGTCGGGCGCGAGCGGCTACTACAACTACTTCGGTACGTCGGCCGGCCCGAGCGGTCGCGGGTACTACTCGTTCGACCTCGGCAACTGGCACGTCGTGTCGCTGAACTCGAACATCAGCATGTCGGCCGGCTCGACGCAGGAGCAGTGGCTGCGCGCGGACCTGGCCGCCAGCAGCAAGCCGTGCACGATCGCGTACTGGCACCACCCGCTGTTCACGTCCAGCTCCAACCACGCGCCGTCGACGTCGACGCGTCCGCTGTACCAGGCCCTCTACGACTACAACGCCGACGTCGTGGTGTGGGGGCACAACCACGTCTACGAGCGGTTCGCCCCGATGAACCCGGCCGGTGGCGCCGACTCCAGCCGTGGTCTGCGCAGCTTCGTCGCCGGGATGGGCGGCGCCGGCCACTACGGCTTCGGCACCATCCAGCCCAACAGCGAGGCGCGTAACAGCTCGGCGTGGGGCGTCCTGAAGTTCACCCTGCACTCCAACAGCTACGACTGGCAGTTCGTACCGGTCGCCGGCCAGACCTACACCGACAGCGGCACCACCACCTGCCACTGACGCACGCGTGCCCCCTGTCCGCGAGGCGGGCAGGGGGCACGTGCGTACCGGCCGAGCGTCAGCGGGCCGTGCCGGCGCGACGCTTGTTGTAGACGTCGAAGGCGACCGCGACGAGCAGGACGAGACCCTTCACCACCGACTGGGTCGACTGGTCGATGCCCATCAGCTGCATGCCGTTGCTCATCACCGCCATGATCAGACCACCGACCATCGCGCCCACCACGGTGCCCACGCCACCGGTGACCGCCGCGCCGCCGATGAAGGCCGCGGCGATCGCGTCCAGCTCGAACATGTTGCCGGCGGCGGGCTGGGCGCCGTTCGACCGCGACGAGTAGATGACGCCGGCCACCGCCGCCAGGAAGCCCATGTTGACGAACATCCAGAAGTTGACGGTGCGGACCTTCACCCCGGACAGCGCCGCCGCCGACAGGTTGCCGCCGATCGCGTAGACCTGGCGACCGAAGACGGTACGCCGGGTGAGCAGGCCGTAGACCAGCACCAGGACCGCCAGGATGATCAGCACGATCGGCAGCCCTCGGGCGTGCGCCAGCTGCCAGGCGAAGTACATGAGGACCGCGCCGACCAGCACGACCCGGGCGACGAAGAGCGGGAACGACTCGACGGGCTGCTGGTAGCGGATCCGCGCCACGCGGGTGCGGAAGCCGCTGACCGCGTAGCCGGCCACGGCGATGGCGCCGATCAGCAGCGTGAAGGCGTCGAAGCCCTGCCCACCGAGCAGGCCGTTGAGGAAGCCCGCCGCGACCTGCTGGTACTCGGACGGGAACGGCGACAGCGAGATGTTGTCGAGCACCCGCAGGGTCAGACCCCGGAACAGCAGCATGCCGGCCAGGGTCACGATGAAGGCCGGAATGCCGGCGTACGCCACCCAGAACCCGTGCCACGCGCCGACCGCGACGCCGACGACCAGCGCGGCCACGACGCCGATCCACCAGGGATGGCCCTGCTGGATCACCAGGACGGCCGAGACCGCTCCGGTGAGCGCGACGACCGATCCGACCGACAGGTCGATGTGCCCGCCGATGATCAGGATGACCATCCCGATCGCGAGGACCAGGATGTACGAGTACTGGAGAACGATGTTGGTGATGTTGCCGGGGCTCAGCAGCACCCCGTCGGTCAGGACCGCGAAGAGCGCGACGATGACGACCAGGGCGACGTAGATCCCGCTCTGCCGCAGGTTGTTCAACACCAGCGCCCGCAGGTCGTTCGTCCCGCTGTGCAGGGCGGCGGCGGGCGGGCTGTCCGGGGGCGTGGGGTGCTCCGTCGAAGGGGTCTTGATGCTGGTCATCCGACGAGCTCCTTGTCCTTGGTCATCAGCTCCATGAGACTCTCCTGAGTCGCCTCGGCCACCGGCATCTCGCCGGTGATCCGGCCGGCGGCGAGGGTGTAGATGCGGTCGCACATTCCGAGCAGCTCCGGCAGCTCCGAGGAGATGACGATCACCGCCTTACCGGCAGCCACCAGCCGGTTGATGATCGTGTAGATCTCGTACTTGGCGCCGACGTCGATGCCGCGGGTGGGCTCGTCGAGGATCAGCACGTCCGGGTCGGTGAACAGCCACTTCGACAGGACGACCTTCTGCTGGTTGCCGCCGGAGAGTTTGCCGACCACCGCCATGACGCTCGGCGTCCGGATGTTCATCTCCTTGCGGCTGGCCTCGGCAACCTTGATCTCCTCGTTGCCGTTAACCCAGCCCAGACGGGACAACCGGTCCAACGCGGCGGCGGACACGTTGCGCCGCACGTCGTCGATGAGGTTGAGGCCGTAGCGCTTGCGGTCCTCGGTGACGTAGGCGATGCCGTTGTCGATCGCCTCGGCGACGGTGCGTGCCTGCACCTCCCGCCCGTGGACGAAGAGTCGGCCCCGGATGTCGCGCCCGTAGGACCGACCGAACACGCTCATGGCCAGCTCTGTCCGCCCGGCCCCCATGAGGCCCGCGATGCCGACGACCTCACCGGCGCGTACGGACAGCCCGACGCCCTCGACGACCATGCGGTCCTGGACCGGATGGCGCACCGTCCAGTCCTCGATGCGCAGGACCTCGTCACCGGGGGACGACTCGCGGTCGGGGTAGAAGCTGTCCAGGTCGCGCCCGACCATGCCCCGGATGATCCGCTGCTGGGTCACCTCGTCGGACCGCATGTCGAGGGTCTCCACCGCGCGCCCGTCACGGATGACCGTGGTCGAGTCGGCGATGGCGGTGATCTCGTTGAGCTTGTGCGAGATCATGATGCAGGTGATGCCCTGCTCCTTGAGGGCCCGCAACAGGTCGAGCAGGTGCGCCGAGTCGATGTCGTTGAGCGCGGCGGTCGGCTCGTCCAGGATGAGCAGGCGCACCTTCTTCGACAGCGCCTTGGCGATCTCCACGAGCTGCTGCTTGCCGACGCCGAGCTGGATGACCGGGGTGACCGGGTTCTCGTGCAGCCCGACGGACGCCAGCAGCTTCGCCGCTTCGGCGTTGGCGAAGTTCCAGTCGATGAGCCCGCTGCGGCCGCGACGCTCGTTGCCGAGGAAGATGTTCTCCGCGATCGACAGGTACGGCACCAGGGCGAGCTCCTGGTGGATGATGACGATGCCGTTGGCCTCGCTGTCGCGGATGCCACGGAACTGCATCGGCTTGCCGTCGAAGAGGATCTCGCCGTCGTACGAGCCGGACGGGTAGACGCCGGACAGCACCTTCATCAGGGTGGACTTGCCGGCGCCGTTCTCACCACAGATGGCGTGGATCTCCCCGCGGCGCACTGCGAGGTTGACGTCCTCCAGCGCGGTCACGCCGGGAAAGGTCTTGGTGATGCGACGCATCTCGAGGATGGTGTCGTCCATGGTCACTGTCCTCCGTCAGGTCTGGACGTGGTACGCGCCCAGGCGTCGGGCCCGGCGGGTGACCGCCGGGCCCGACGAGTGGCTTACTTCTTGGCCTGACCGGCGGCGACCTCTTCCGCCGTCCAGTAGCCGGAGTCGATCAGCGTCGCCTTGATGTCGTCCTTGTAGACGGTCGCGATCGGCAGCAGGTACGCCGGGACGACCTTGACGCCGTTGTTGTACGTCTGGGTGTCGTTGGCCTGCGGCTGCTTCTTCTGCAGGAACGCCTCGGCCGCGTTCACGGCCTGCTCGGCCAGCAGCCGGGTGTCCTTGAAGACCGTGGAGCTCTGCACCCCGTCGTTGATCAGCTTGATCGAGGCGATCTCCGCGTCCTGGCCGGTCACCACCGGGAGCTTCTTCGCGCCCTTGCCGTAGCCGGCGTTCTGCAGGGCGGTGATGATGCCGCGGGAGATGCCGTCGTACGGCGAGAGCACGCCGTCGACCTTCGAGCCGTCGTTGTAGCTGGAGGTGAGCAGGTTCTCCATCCGCTTCTGCGCGGTCTCCTGCTGCCAGCGCAGGATGGCTACCTGCTCGGGGGTGGTCTGCTTGGACTTGACGACCAGCGTGCCGTTCTCGATGAACGGCTTCAGCGTGTCCATCGCGCCGCCGAAGAAGTACTGGGTGTTGTTGTCATCCAGCGACCCGGCGAAGAGCTCGACGTTCAGCGGCCCCTTGGCCGTGCCCTTCGAGCCGTCCTTGTTCAGCAGGCCGAGACCGACCAGCAGCGCGGTGCCCTGGGCGACGCCAACCTTGTAGTTGTCGAAGCTGACGTAGAAGTCGACGTCCTTGCTGCCACGGATCAGCCGGTCGTAGGAGATGACCGGGATCTTCGCGGCCGCGGCGGCCTGCAGCTGGCTGCTGAGCGCGGTGCCGTCGATCGCCGCGAGGACCAGAACGTCGGCACCCTGGGTGATCATCTGGTCGACCTGCTGCGACTGCGTGGGGATGTCGTCGCCGGCGTACTGGAGGTCGACCTTGTAGCCCTTGGCCTCGAGCTTCGACTTCACCGCGTTGCCGTCGGCGATCCACCGCTCCGACGTCTGGGTCGGCATCGAGACACCGATGGTCAGATCGCTGGGCTTCTCGTCGCCGGACTTTTCACCGCTGCCCGCACCCCCGCCGCTGCACGCCGCCAAACTCAGCGCCAGTGCGGCGCCGCCGAGAGCAACCAGGAATTTCCTGCCCACGGGCTTCTCCTCTCTGGACTCCCCCGCCGACTGCCGGGGCCAAGTGTCATCTTTCGGGTAGTGTTAGCGCTCACATAGATTGCGTCAACACCAGAGCCGAAATACCGGTGTCACGGTCTCGTAACGGAGCATCCAGGCGAGCGTAGCCATGTGGCCGATCCACCGGAAGGGCAGGACGCGGCGACTCAGCGTGGTCGTCCGCAGCACTCTACAGACCGATGCCCGCGGACGACGGCTGTCGTCCGCGGGCATCGGCATCACGCCGGATCAGGTGGGTCGCCGCGACCTCGGCGGTCGGCTGTCGGCTACCGCTGCGACCACCGCTGGTTCGCCGCCCCGGTGCAGGTCCAGAGGAGCACCGTGGTGCCGTTGGCAGTCCCGTTGTTGTTGACGTCCAGGCACAGCCCCGACTGGGCGTTGCTGATCGTGCCGTTGGCGTTGACCGCCCACTGCTGGTTGGTCCCGCCGTTGCAGTCCCAGATCTGCACCTTGGCACCGGCCGCGGCGTTCAGCGGCGCGTCCAGGCACTTGCCCAGGGCCTGCAGGGTCTGACCGCTCCTGGTCCAGCGCTGGTTGGCGGCGCCGTTGCAGTCCCAGATGACCGGCTGCGTGCCGTTGGTCGTGTTGCTGTTCGGCACGTCGAGGCAGCGGCCGGAGGCGGCGCTGGCGTACGCACTCGACGTGGTGGGCGGCGGCGTCGTCGGAGGAGTCGTCCCGCCACCGCTGACCCGGTACACCACGGTGCCGTGCGCGGGGACGCTGGCGCTGATGGTCCCGCTGCTGGAGCTGGTGCCACCGGTCCACGCGTCCACCAGCGTGAACGACGAGCCGGACTTGCCGATGGCCGCGGCCGTGGTCGAGATCGTCGTCGTCGAGCCGCCCTGGTTGAACAGGGCCACGGCGACGTCACCGTTGGCGAGCCGCTTGGCCAGCACCCGACGCGTGCCGTCGAACGACACCTGCGTCCCCTGCAACCCGAGCGAGTCCTGGTTGATCGCGATCAGGTTCGCGTTCTTGAGGATCGTCTGCGTCGCGGCGTTCATGTTCCGCACGTCGTTGCCGGCGATCAGCGGAGACGCCATGATCGCCCACATCGCGAAGTGACTGCGCATCTCCGTATCGTTCATGCCGCCGCGGCCGACCTCCATCATGTCGGGGTCGTTGAACCCACCCGGCCTCGCGTAGGACGCCAGCGGAACGGTCACGTTGATGATGTTCTGGATGCCCATCGGGTAGCCGTTGCTCTGGCCGGTGTCCCACGCATTGGTGATGTCCTCGGTGGTTCGCCACATGTTCGCCACGTCGCCCCAGTTGCGCTGCGGGCCGGTCTTGGCGTGGATGCTGTTCGGGTTGATGCTGTAGACGATCGGTCGACCGGTGGCGGCCAGCGCGTCACGCATCTTGGCGAAGGTGGCCACCTGGTCGTTGATGCTGCCCTCCGGCGAGCACCAGTCGTACTTGAGGAAGTCGACACCCCAGGCGGCGAACTGGCGCGCGTCCTGCACCTCGTGGCCACGGCTGCCCGTCGCGCCGGGGTAGGAGCCGAAGTACTGCGCGCAGGTCTTGTCGACCGGCACCTGGTAGAGGCCGAACTTCAGGTTCCGGGCGTGCAGGTAGTCGCCGAGCGCCTTCATCCCGCTGGGGAACCGGCCGGGGTCACCCTGGATGTTGCCGGAGCTGTCCCGGTTGGGGTTGAACCAGCAGTCGTCGACAACGACGTAGTTGTAGCCCAGGTCCCGCATGCCGCTGCTGACGATCGCATCCGCCGTCTGCCGGATCAGCGCCTCGTTGATGTTGCAGCCGAACGAGTTCCACGAGTTCCAACCCATGGGGGGAGTGCGCGCCACGCCGTTGTCCAGTGCCTGCGCCGTCGGGGCGCGAAGGCCGACCAGCGCACCGGCGAGCAGAATTCCGGCCGCCAGTACGCTCCCCCAGCGACGACCTCGGGTATTGCGGTTCATCGAGCCTCCTTGTCGGTGACGCCCGCCCGTGATTACGATCTCTGGTCGGTACGCCGATAGTTGGACGCCAATTTTTGTTAGCGTTAACAGAGACGCCCATCATGTTACGGCGACATTTCACGAGGTTCAATACCTTCACCGCGTCGTATCGCTTGGCATCGATTGGTCACGCTGCGCAACGCATCGAGTCGCGTCTTATCGAGCGAGGAAGCCGAAAATTGGCGTGCTCCGGCGCGGGCCCGCACCCGCGTGCACCGCTGGGGCAGAGAGCGGCGGCGGGGCCGCTCCCCGCACTACGCGGGGTGCGACCTCCGGTCGGTCCGACCCGTCAGCGACGAGGTGGAGCGACGCTCTCGCGGGCCACCAGAGCGGGGGCGATGGTCTGCCGCAGCGCCCCACCGGTGCCCGACTCGATCTGGGACAGCAGCATCTGCAGGCTCGCTCGCGCCACCGCGTCGAAGTCCGGTCGGACGGTGGTCAGCGGCGGAATGAAGTACGCCGCCTCCGGCACGTCGTCGAAGCCGACCACGCTGATCTCGTGCGGCACCCGTCGACCGAACTCGTGCAGCGCCCGCAGCACGCCCAGCGCGAGATGGTCGTTGGCGGTGAAGACGGCGGTGACCTCCGGCATCCGCGCCAACATCTGCCCGCACCGGTAACCCGACGCCGCGGACCAGTCCCCCGGCATCGGCGGCGGCGGATCCAACCCGGCGGCCAGCAGCGCCTGCCGCCAGCCGTCGATCCGACCCACGCTGTCGAACCAGTCGGTCGGCCCGGAGACGTGCCAGACGGTGCGGTGCCCGGCGTCGAGCAGATGTTGCGTCGCCGCCCGGGCGCCGGCCACCTGGTCGACAGTCACCAACGGCACCGGCCGGCTCGGGTCGCCGTCGACCGTGACCAGCGGGACATCCTTGGGCAGGCGCTCCAGCGCCTCACCGGCCGACTCGACCGGGGCGATGACCACGATGCCGGCGACCCGATGCGACAGATGCCGTTCGACGGCCGCCGAGATGGAGCGGTGGTCCAGGTTTCGCACGCTGCCGACGCTGACCGCGAACCCCTCTTCGGCGGCGGTCTGCTCCAGGGCGGCCAGCAGCGACGCCGGACCGTAGAGCGTCGTGTTCTGCGCGACCACACCGATGACCTGCGATCGACCGGTCACCAGAGCGCGTGCCGCGCCGTTGGGGCGGTAGCCGAGTTCGGCGATCGCCGCGCGTACCCGAAGCCGGGTCTGCTCACGGACGTTGGGATGCCCGTTGAGCACCCGCGACACCGTCTGATGGGAGACACCGGCGAGACGAGCAACGTCCGTCATCGCGGGACCGTGGACGGCCATTTCACTCCCCCCGCTACATCTCCGGCCCGCGGCCCGTCGACGTCGACTGGAGCGGCCCGGCCCGATCCCCCTCGCTCAGTCACCACGCCGGTGCTGAATCCCAGGTGACCAGCGCTGGATCGCCGACAGTCTACGCCAGCAACGGCCCCGAACACGGCACGGCTCTGCGGAGGCCGCTCCACGCGCCGATGCCGTACGACGCGACGCCCGTCCGGAGTCACCAACCAACGGGTACGGCACACGGTCCCGATGTCATGCGCCGGCCTGCCCTCGCTCCTGGACAGAGCGTGGAACAGGCCGGCGAGGACCTGACGCGGTGGCGCGGACTTCGCATGCCGCCAGGGCTGCGTCGCCAGCGCCACCGGTCAGAGCGATCGTCGTGTGACCGGCGTCACGGGGTGGTCAGGTCGAACCGCCGCACGGTGACCGCGCCACCGAGCGACTGCGTCGCGTGGTTGAAGATGGCAAATCGGTAGCCCATGAAGAACTGCCAGTTGTTCGCCAGCGTCAGGGCGTTGCCGAACGAGGTGAAGTTCACCCCGTCGGTGCTGTACGAGAAACGGGCCTGTCGGCCGGAGCCGGGCCTGATGTCGGCGTTGGCGCGCAACCAGATCCGGCCACCGGAGACGGCGGTGCTCGCCACCTCGCTGCCGGTGCTGGTGGTGTTCCAGCTGCCGTCCATCGTCAGCCCGTTCTGCATGACCAGCCTGGTGGACCCGTTGTCCCGTCGGACTCCGATCCAGGCCGACGAGTTGCGTAGGACCGCCAGGCCGGTGCGGTCACCATCGCGCATGGTGGAGTAGTCCAACTCGATCGTCGCGGTCGAGGTGGGGCCCTGGATGCGGTGGGTCAGCGTGTTGCGCGCCTTGTACAGGTCGCCGGTGACGGTGGCGGTCTGCAGGTTCAGCCCGTTGTTCACCGACCACTTGCTGTTGTCCGGGTTGTGGTTCCACTCCCACTGCGGGCCGAGGGTGGTGCCGGCGAACGTGTCGGTGCCGGTGAGCGGCTTGACCGCCCGGGGCGGCGCGGGCAGGTTCGGCTTCGGGTACGAACTGCCCCAGGTGCCGTTGACCGTCTGCAGCACCGGCCAGCCGTCGCCGGTCCAGGTGATCGGGGCCATGGCCGGCATCCGGCCACCGGGGTACGCGTCGACGAAGGACATGTAGTACCAGTCGCCGTTCTGGGTCTGCACCAGCCCACCCTGGTGGGGCACACCGCCACCGGAGATCGGGCCGGGCAGGTTGAGCAGCACCTGCCGCTGCTCGTACGGGCCG
Organism: Micromonospora sp. NPDC127501; assembly: GCF_040302185.1. NCBI lineage: Bacteria > Bacillati > Actinomycetota > Actinomycetes > Micromonosporales > Micromonosporaceae > Micromonospora > Micromonospora sp. NPDC127501. Next base: position 511,403 of record NZ_JBEORJ010000003.1, read on the forward strand.
AACGGGCCGTTCGTCGACTTCAGCACGTACTGGCCGTTGGCGGGGCGGGTGAGCCAGATGTAGTAGGCGCCGTTGCGCTTGTAGAAGCGGGCGCCCTCCAGCGTCCCGATGCTCGACGGCGTCTGGTACACCTGCTGGGCGCGGACCTGGGACTTCCCGTCCGCGGACAGCTGCGCCACGCTGATGGTGCCGTTGCCGTACGCCACGTACATGGTGTCGTTGTCGTCGATCAGCATCCCCGCGTCGTAGTAGCAGTTGGGGATGGTGGTGTGCTTGCTCCAGGTGCCGTCGACGGCGGACGCCGTGTAGATGTGGGTCTGCGCGAAGTCGATGCACCCGGCCCAGTAGTACGTCCGGTTGCTCGGCCGGTAGTTCAGCGTCGACGCCCAGATGCCGTCGACGTAGGCGTTACCACCGCTCATGTCGTACTTCGAGCCGAAGTCGAGTCGAGGCACGGAGTGACCGGCGAACTCCCAGTTCACCAGGTCGTACGAGCGCAGGACCGGCGCGCCAGGCGAGTAGTGCATGGTGGACGCCGACATGTAGTAGGCGTTGTCCACCCGGATGATGTCGACGTCGGCGAAGTCCTGCCAGACCACCGGGTTCGAGTACGTGCCGTTCGACGGGGGTGGCGTCGTGGGGTCGGTCCCGCCGTCGACGCGGACGAGCTGCCACTGCTGGTTGGTGCCGTTCCAGTCGTCGTACTGCACGATGTTGCCGCCGTCGGCGGTCGAGGCGCCCTGCACCTCCATCACCTTGTTGCTGTTCCGGTTGATCAACCGGACGTAGCCGCCGTCCGAGTCGGCCAGCCGGAACTGCTGGTTGGTGCCGTTGAGGTCACTCCACTGCACGATGCTGCCACCGTTGGCGGTCGAGAAGCCCGAGACGTCCAGCACCTTGCCCGACAACCGCGACTTGAGTCGGTAGTAGCCACCTCCGGAGTCCACGAACTGCCACTGCTGCTGGTTGCCGTTGTTACGCGTCCACTGGGTGATCCGCGCACCGTCGTTCGTAGCCAGGTTGTACACGTCCACGGCCTTGCCACTGTTGCGGTTCACCAACACGTACCAGGCGCTGGTGTCGACGGTGGCCGCCGACGCGGGCGACGCGGCGACGGCAGCAGCCGCGCCACCGACCACCAGCACCATCGCGGCGACGGCGAGTCTCGACAGCCACCCGCGCCGTCGTGGCGCACCCCGGGGAACCCGACCGATGGAAAGCATGATCCTCCTCTGCTGACGCGAACCGTGCGGTCTGGGTCGGCGTCCGCGGCACCGGGCGGGGCACCGAGCTGACCACGCCCGGCCATGTGATCGCTAACACCGATCGCCCGACCGTCGCGGTGACGAGGTGCCGAAACCGCGGGGGTAGGACGTGCGCGCGGCCGGACCAGCCAACGACATCGACCATCTTGGTTATAGACTGTGAGCGATAACATGCTGTTAGTCAAGGCGTAACACAACCGCCTCGTGGCCCCGGCTGGCGCACACGCGAACGGGTGGCCCACCCCCGCCCGCAGGCAGGGGTGGACCACCCGTTTGGTGCGGTCCGACCGCGCGAATCAGAAGCCGCGGGCCAGCCGGTAGTAGGCCTGGTTCCAGCGCAGCTCGTCGGCGAAGCGGCGGGGCTCCGTGGCGGCGTCGATGACGACGAGTTCGGTGCGGCTCATCTCCGCCAGGTCGTGCAGCTCCTCCACGCCCACCGCCTGCGACAGCACGGTGTGGTGCGGCGCGCCCGCGGTGATCCACGCCTCGGCCGAGACCGGCAGGTCGGGGCGCGGACGCCAGACGGCACGGGCAACCGGCAACCGGCGCAGCGGCTGCGGCGGCGCCACCACGTCGATCTCGTTCGCCACCAACCGGAAACGCTCCCCCATGTCGGCCAGCCCGAGCACCACGGCCGGACCGGGCGCGGCGTCGAACACCAGCCGGACCGGGTCCTCCCGGCCACCGATGCTCAGCGGATGGATCTCCACATTGGGCACGCCGGAGGCGATCGTCGGGCAGACCTCCAGCATGTGGGCGCCGAGCACCACCTCGTTGCCCGGGGTGAGGTCGTAGGTGTAGTCCTCCATGAACGACGTGCCGCCGCTCACGCCCACCGACATCGCCTTGAGGGTGCGGACCAGGACCGAGGTCTTCCAGTCGCCCTCACCGCCGAAGCCGTAGCCGTCCGCCATCAGCCGCTGCACGGCGATGCCCGGCAGCTGACGCAGCCCCCCGAGGTCCTCGAAATTCGTCGTGAAGGCCCGGAACCCGCCCGCGTCCAGGAAGGCGCGCATGCCCAACTCCACCCGCGCGGCGTACCGCAGCGAGTCGTGTTGCTCGCCGCCGGGCAGCAGCTCGCCGACGATGCGGTAGGTGTCCTCGTACTCCTTGACCAGGTCGTCCACCTGCGCGTCGGTGACCTCGCCGACCACCTCGACCAGGTCGTTGACGCCGTAGGTGTTGACCGAGACTCCGAACCGCAGCTCGGCCTCGACCTTGTCGCCCTCGGTCACCGCGACGTCGCGCATGTTGTCACCGAAGCGGGCCAGGCGCAGCGACCGCATCGCCGACCAGCCCAGCGCGGCGCGGGCCCACGCCCCGATCCGAGTGGTCACCCGCGGGTCGCTGACGTGCCCGGCCACCGTCTTTCGGGCCACACCGAGACGCGTCTGGATGTACCCGAACTCACGGTCGCCGTGGGCGGCCTGGTTCAGGTTCATGAAGTCCATGTCGATGTCGTTCCACGGCAGCAGAACGTTGGCCTGGGTGTGCAGGTGCAGCAGCGGTGTCTGCAACGCGTCCAGACCGGAGATCCACATCTTGGCCGGTGAGAACGTGTGCATCCAGGCGATGACCCCGACGGCACCCTGAGCGGCGGCGTCCCGGCAGACCTGCAGGATCTCACCGCTGTTGGTCAGGACGGGCTTCCAGACCACGCGGGCGGGAATCTGCGGCGAGTCGTCGAGTGCGGCCGCGATCTGGCGAGACTGCTCGGCCACCTGGCGGAGCGTCTCCTCGCCGTACATGCCTTGGCTGCCGGTGAGGAACCAGATCTCGGGTTCGGTGTGTGGTGCCATGGAGTTGCCTTCCGCGAGAGGGGCGGTCACTTGTAACGGATTCCGATGAGGCGCTGAAGGAGGATGAACGCGAAGAGCAGACCACCAATCACGATCTTGGTCCACCAGGAGTTGAGGCTCCCGTCGAAGGTGATCAGGGTCTGGATCACACCGAGGACCAGCACGCCGAGGACCGTGCCGAAGACGTAACCCGCGCCGCCGGTGAGCACCGTGCCACCGATGACGACGGCGGCGATGACGTCCAGCTCCATCCCCACGGCGATCAGCGGCGCGCCGGAGAGGGTGTAGAACGACAGCAGGATCCCGCCGATGGCCGAGCACAGACCACTGATCGTGTAGACGGCGATCCGGGTCCGGCCCACCGGCAGACCCATCAGCAGCGCCGACTGCGGGTTGCCGCCGATGGCGTACACGTTGCGCCCCAGTCGGGTGTAGGCCAGCGTGTACGCGGCGATCACGACCACCACGAAGGCGATCAGCACGCTGATCGACACGAAGTTGCCCCGGGGGTCCCCGATCCGCTCCTGCGACATCGAGGTCCAGAACCCGTCGGTGATCGGGATCGACGCGCCGGAGATGAAGGTGCACATGCCCCGGGCGAAGAACATCCCGGCGAGCGTGACGATGAACGGCTGGATCTCGAAGAAGTGGATGACGCAGCCCATCAACAGGCCGAGCGTCGGACCGATGAGCAGGGCGATGACCAGCACCAGCGCCGCCGGCATGCCGTCCTGCAGCAGCGCGGCCGACACCATCGCCGTCATGGCGACGACCGAACCGACCGACAGGTCGATGCCACCGGTGAGGATCACGAAGGTCATGCCCACCGCGACGACGAGCAGGAAGCCGTTGTCGATGAAGACGTTGAAGATGACCTGGACGTTGGAGAACGCCGTGTACTGCGAGACGCCGATGCCGTACATCACCAGCAGCAGGGCGAGCGTCGCCAGGACCGGTATCTGCTTCCTCGGCAGCCGGAACCGGGTACGACCGGCGGTAAGCGTTCCAGTGGTCATGCCGGCACCTGCTCCTTCGGCTTGTCGGCGATGGTGGCGGGCGGCGGGACGTTGCGCCTGCGTCGGCGGAACCGGGCCCGGAAGGCCGGCGCCTGGATGAGGCACACGGCGATGACGACGACCGCCTTGAACAGCAGCGAGGTCTGCGGTGAGATGTCCATGGCGTACACCGTGGTGGTCAGGGTCTGGATGATCAGCGCGCCGATGATCGTGCCGCTGAGGAAGAACCGGCCACCCGCGAGCGACGTACCGCCGATGACGACCGCGAGGATCGCGTCAAGCTCGACCCAGAGGCCGGCGGCGTTGCCGTCGGCGCTGGAGACGTTGGCGGTCATCATGAAGCCGGCGACCGCGGCACAGGCGGCGCTGATCACGTACACCAGGAAGATGACCCGGCCGGACCGGATGCCGGCGAGCCGGCTGGCCATGGCGTTGCCGCCCACCGACTCGATGATCATGCCGAGTGCGGTGCGACGGGTGAACGCGGCGACCAGCAGGGCCGCCGCGAGGGCGATGAAGATGGCCAGCGGCAGGGTCAACGCGTGGCCCAGACCGATCGCCCGGTACGGCTCGGAGTTGATGGTGATGATCTGGCCCTCGGTGATCAGCTGGGCGAGACCCCGGCCGGCCACCATCAGGATCAGGGTGGCGATGATCGGCTGGATACCGATGACGGCCACCAGCACCCCGTTCCAGGCGCCGAGCACGAGCGAGACACCCAGCGCCATCGCGAGGGCGGTCACCACCACACCGAGGCTGTTCTGGTCGGGCTGCTTGCTGATGTACATGCAGGCGATCGCGCCGCTGATCGCGCAGAGCGAGCCCACCGACAGGTCGATGCCGCCGGTGGAGATGACCAGGGTCATGCCCAACGCGACGAGGATCAGCGGAGCGCTCAACCGCAGGATGTCGATCGGCGTGCCGTACAGGTGCCCGTCCTTGAGCTCGATGGACAGGAACCCGGGCCGGTAGATCGTGTTCGCGGCGAGCATGGCGAACAGCACGGCGGCGGGCCAGAACAGCCGGTGACCGATCATCGTCCGATAACGGCTCGTGGTGTCGTTCATCGGTCTGCCTCCTCCCGGTGGGATCCGCTGGCGATGGTCTGCATGATGCGGTCGGCGTCCAGGCTCTCGTCGTTGGCGAGCTGCGCGACCATCTGCCGGTCCCGCATGACCGCCACCTTGTGGCTGAGGCGCAGCACCTCCTCCAGCTCGGCGGAGATGAACAGCACCGCCATACCGCCGTCGGACAGCTGCGTCACGAGCTTCTGGATCTCGGTCTTCGCGCCGATGTCGATGCCCCGGGTCGGCTCGTCGAGGATCAGCAGTCGTGGCTCGGTGATCAGCCACCGGGCCAGCAGCACCTTCTGCTGGTTGCCGCCGGAGAGGTTGCGTACCGGCACCTCCGGGTCGGCGGGCCGGATGTTGAGGGCCTTGACGTACTTGTCGACCAGCTCGTCCTGGCGCCGACGCGGAATGGGCCGCAGCCAGCCGCGTGCCGCCTGCATGGCGAGGATCATGTTCTCGCGGACCGACAGGTCCGCGACGATCCCCTCGGCCCGGCGGTTCTCCGAACAGAAGCCCACGCCGTGGTCGATGGCCTGCGCGGGGCTGCGCAGGCTGCTCGCCGTGCCGTCGACCGCGACCTGACCGTCGTCGGCGCGGTCGGCGCCGAACAACAGGCGCGCGACCTCGGTACGCCCCGAGCCCAGCAGGCCGGCCAGGCCGACCACCTCGCCGGCGTGGATGGTGAGGCTGAACGGCTCGACCGCACCCGACCGACCGAAGTTCGACACCGCCACCAGGGGGGTGCCCTCCTCCAGCGCGGCCAGGTCCCGCCGGGAGTGCTCCTCGATGCCCTCCAGGACGTCGAGCTCCTTGCCGATCATCTTCTCCACCAGGGAGAGCTGGGGCAGCTCGGTGGTGAGGTACTCGCCGACGAGTCCGCCGTTGCGCAGCACGGTGATCCGGTCGGAGATCTCGTAGACCTGGTCGAGGAAGTGGGTCACGAACAGGATCGCGATGCCCTGGTCGCGCAGTTGCCGCATGATGCGAAACAGCTGCGCCACCTCGCCGGCGTCGAGGCTGGACGTCGGCTCGTCCAGGATCAGCACCCGCGCCTTGATGTCGATCGCGCGGGCGATGGCGACCATCTGCTGGATCGCGAGCGAGTACGAGCCGAGTGGCGCGCTGACGTCGAGGTCGAGGTCGAGGCGGGTCAGCAGGGCTCGGGCGCGACGGCGAACCTCACCCCAGCGGACGGCGCCGAGGAGCCGAGGCTCACGGCCGATGAAGATGTTCTCCGCCACCGAGAGGTTGGTGCAGAGGTTGACTTCCTGGAAAACGGTGCTCACACCGGCGGCGGTCGCCTGCATCGGCCCGGTGAACGACACGGGCTCACCGTCGAGGGTGATCGCGCCCTGGTCGGTGTCGTAGACGCCGGTGAGCACCTTGATGAGGGTCGACTTGCCGGCGCCGTTCTCGCCCATCAGGGCGTGCACCTCGCCGGGGAAGAGCCGGAAGTTGACGTCGTGGAGTGCGCGCACCCCGGGGAAGGACTTGCTGATCCCGGTCATCGTCAGGACCGGACGGCTATCCGTCATCCCATCAGACCTCTTCTGGGTTGTCGACACGGAAGGGCCGCCACGCTCCCGCCACGCCCGCCCGGTCGTCCCTGGGGGTCGCTCGGGCGGGCGTGGTTCGGGAGTCGTCGCGGGCCGAGCCCGGTCCGTTTCGGGTAGGGAAGCGACGCGGCGGGGCCGCCACGCGAACGCGGCGACCCCGTCGTCGATCAGTACTTGCGGTTGGGCAGAGCTTCCTTGGCCTGCTCGGTCGTGAAGGTGGTCTCCTCGGTCTCGATCCGAGCAGGCACCTCCTCGCCCGCGTGGACCTTCTTGGCCAGGTCCATCAGCTGCGGGCCGAGCAGCGGGCTGCACTCCGCGATGAAGTTGAACTTCCCGTCGGCGAGAGCCTGCATGCCGTCCTTGACGGCGTCGACCGTGATGATGGTGATGTCCTTGCCGGGCACCTTGCCGGCGGCGGTGATCGCCTCGAGCGCGCCCAGACCCATGTCGTCGTTGTGCGCGAACAACACGTCGATCTGCTTGTTGGCCTTGAGGAACTGCTCCATGACCTGCTTGCCGCCGGCCCTGGTGAAGTCACCCGTCTGAGAGGCGATGATCTTCAGGTTCGGGTTGGCGGCGATCGCCTCACCGAAGCCCTTCTTACGGTCGTTCGCCGGCGCCGCACCGGTGGTGCCCTGCAGCTCGACGATGTTCACCGGGCCCGAGGCGGTCTTCTTCTGCTCGACCAGCCACTCACCGGCGAGCCGGCCCTCCTTGACGAAGTCCGAGCCGAGGAAGGTCTTGTACAGCGACTTGTCGGCCGAGTCCACCGAGCGGTCGGTCAGGATGACCGGGATGCCGGCGTCCTTGGCCTCCTTGAGCACGGTGTCCCACCCGGACTCCACCACCGGCGAGAAGGCGATCACGTCGACCTTCTGCTGGATGTAGTTGCGGATCGCCTTGATCTGGTTTTCCTGCTTCTGCTGAGCGTCGTCGAACTTCAGCTCGATACCGGCCGCCGTGGCGGCATCCTTGATCGAGGTGGTGTTCGCGGTACGCCACCCGCTCTCCGCACCGACCTGGGAGAAGCCCATCGTGATCTTGCCGTCGTCCTTGGACCCGCCGCCACCGGTGTCGCTGTTGCCGCAGGCCGCCACGCCGCCGACCAGCAGCACGCTGGCGAGGACCGCGGCAGCGCGCCACGGAGCGGACTGCGTTCGCATCTTTCCCATCGAATCTCCTTGGCTGGATGTGGTGGGTAACCGCGCCGACCGCCGAGGTGCGAAAGAGCGGCGTACGCGGGTGGTGCGTGCTGGTGCGTCGTGGTGCAGACCGACGGGTCTCGGATGATCGGTGCAGGGGTCAGGAACCCGCCGGTGCGACTGGTTGTTGACCGTAGACGTTCTGGTAACGGTCATAAAGAGCATCGATGTCTGCCTGGGCCATCGGAACCGGCTGCCCAAGGGTGTGGGCGAGGTGCGCGGTACGGGCCACGTCCTCACACATGACCGCCGCCTTGACCGCCGCGCGGGCGTCGCGGCCGATGGTGAACACGCCGTGGTTGCGCATCAGCACCGCGGGCGAGCGGTGCCCGGAGAGCGTGGCGACGATGCCCTTGCCGATGTCGTCACCGCCGATCAGCGCGAACGGGCCGATCGGGATCTCCCCACCGAACTCGTCGGCCTGGGCGGTGAGGTGGCAGGGGATCGACTCCCCACACGCGGCCCAGGCGGTCGCGTACGAGCTGTGCGTGTGCACGACCCCACCGACCTCGGGCATGGCCCGGTAGACGTAGGCGTGGGCGGCGGTGTCGCTGGACGGGGCGAAGTCGCCCTCGACGAGAACGCCGTCGAGGTCGCACACCACCATGGTGGCCGCGGTGAGGTCGTCGTAGCTCACCCCACTCGGCTTGATCACCATCAGGTCCTGGCCGGGGACCCGCGCGGAGACGTTGCCGGACGTCCAGGCGACCAGGTTGTACCGGGTCAACTCGGCGTGCAGGCGGGCGACGGTCTCGCGCAGCTCGGCGATCTGTCGGGTCACCTCGGCGTTCACGCCACCACCTCCAGCGGGGCCTCGTGGCTGGTCGCGGCGGTCTCGACCGCCGCGTTGCGGATCGCCCGCAGGCGGAGCATGACGTCGTTGCCGCCACGTCCGAAGTGGTCGTGCAGCGCCCGGTACTCGGCGTAGAGGGCGTCGTAGGCGCGGGCCCGCTCGGGGTCCGGACGGTAGACGGCCTCGTGCACCCGACCCATCGCCTGCGACGCCTCGTGGATCGAGGGGAACTCACCGGCGGCAACGGCGGCGTGGATCGCCGAGCCGAGGGCCGGCCCCTGCGCCGAGGCGATGATGTTCAGTGGTCGCCTGGTCACGTCGGCGTAGATCTGCATCAGCAGCGCGTTGTTGGTCAGACCACCGGCGATCACCAGGTCGTTCACCGGGACTCCGGCGTCGACGAACGCCTCGATGATCATCCGGGTGCCGTACGCGGTGGACTCCAGCAGGGCCCGGTAGATGTCCGCCGGCCGGGTGGCCAGGGTCATGCCGACGATCATCCCGCTGAGGTCGTGGTTGACCAGCAGGGAACGGTTGCCGTTCCACCAGTCCAGCGCGATCAGGCCGTGCCCGCCGACGGGCTGACTCGCGGCCAGCTCGGTGAGGCGTTCGTGCGAGTCGACGCCGGCTGGAGCCGCGTGCTCGACGAACCAGCCGAAGATGTCGCCGACTCCGCTCTGCCCAGCCTCGTAACCCCACGCGCCGGGGCTGATGCCGCCGTCCACCACACCGCACATGCCGGCCACCTCGGCGACCTCCGCGCCGTTGACGACGTGGCAGGTCGAGGTGCCCATGATGGCGACCAGCCGACCGGGCTGCACCGCCTGCGCGGACGCCGCGGTGACGTGCGCGTCGACGTTGCCGACGGCCACCGCGATCCCCTCCGGCAGGCCGGTCCAGGCGGCGGCCTGGGCGGTGAGCGAACCGGCCCGGGCGCCGAGGGGCAGCAACGGGCCGTCCAGCTTGGCCACGAAGTCGCCGAAGTTGGGGTTGAGCGCGGTCAGGAAGCCCTCGGAGGGGTAGTGACCGTCCTGGAGGATGCCCTTGTAGCCGGCCGTGCAGACGTTGCGGGTCTCGGTACCGCAGAGTTGCCAGACGATCCAGTCGGCCGCCTCGATGAAGCGCTCGGCCCGGTCGTAGACCTCCGGGTCCTCCTCCAGGATCTGCAGACCCTTGGCGTACTGCCACTCGGCGGAGATCTTGCCGCCGTACCGGCCGATCCACGGCTCGGCCCGCTCATGGGCCAGCGCGTTGATCCGGTCGGCGTGCGGCTGCGCGGCGTGGTGCTTCCACAGCTTGACCCAGGCGTGCGGTCGGTCGCGCAGCTCGGGCGTCTCGCACAGCGGGGTGCCGTCGGCGAGCGTCGGCAGCACGGTGCAGGCGGTGAAGTCGATGCCGATGCCGACCACCGCCGCAGGGTCCACCCCCGCGGCGGACACCGCCGCCGGGACGGCGTACCGCAGAACGTCGCGGTAGTCCTGTGGGTTCTGCAGGGCCCAGTCCGGGGGCAGCGTTCGACCTCCCGGAAGCGCCGTGCTGATCACGCCATCGCCGTACTCGTGCACCGCGGTCCCCAACTCGGCACCATCGCCGACACGGACCACCAGAGCTCGCCCGGACAGGGTGCCGTAGTCGACACCGACGACGTAGCGGTCGTCAGCTCCGTCCACACGGTTCATGTTCACCTCCACCGTTAACGGGGATAGTGTTAACGCTCACATCCAGGCTCGTCAAGACATCTACCCGCAACAGCTCCGTAACGGAACGCGGAAGGCGGACCGACTCGGGAGGGTAGATAGCGGACCGGTGCAAACCCCAAGATTCCACCCTCAACGGCAGCAGCCATCCGACGAATGGGGCCCTCGGCCGGTACGAGTGGCGCCCGGAGACCGTCGACACGCGGCGCGACAGGTCCAGGGCGCCGCACACCGCGGCGTTGCCGTCCGATAGCGACCACTTCTCCCCCCGGTGCTGATGGCAGCGATAACATTCCCGGGGCGCTGCGGTCGCGTGCCCGGATCCGCCCGACAGCCATCGACGACCATGCGGGCTCATGGCTGGGCGCTCCGGAGGACGGCCCGCCCACCGCGAAGCCGGACGGCATGCCGGTGTTATCGATAACATTCAACGTCTTGGCGTGCCCGCGTCCCGGGTCGACCCCCGCGCCAAACGGCGCCCCGGGCGGCGCCGGGAAACAAGGTCCACTCGCGCTCCGGGAAGTCGCGGGGTCCGCGCGACGGCGTGATCGGCCGACGTCACGAAAGCCGAGTCGATCAGGCACCCGCGCCGCCGACCCGCCGGTCGATCACGCACCCGCGCCGCCGACCCGCCGGTCGCACGACGCCACGAGCCGGCGGCCCGGCCCCTGTGGGCCGAGCCGCCGGCTCTTTGTTGCGTTGGCGGGACTGAGCGCGCCGGACGGATCAGGCCGTCCGGTTGCGGTTGTACAGGGCCTTGGCCCAGAGGAAGCAGCCCACGGTGATGACGGCGCACCAGACGACCGCGATGATCCCGTTGGCGCCGATCCCGGTACCCAGCAGCAAGCCGCGAAGGGTCTCCATGACGGGTGTGAAGGGCTGGTAGTCCGCGAACCACCGCACCGCGGTCGGCATGGAGTCGGTGGGGACGAACCCGCTGCCGAGGAACGGCAGGAGGATCAGCGGCATGGGCAGGTTGCTGGCCGTCTCGACGCTGTCACTGACCAGGCCGAGGGCGACGGACAGCCAGGTGAGCGCAAAGGTGATCATGGCGAGCACGCCGATCGCGGCGAGCCATTCGACAGCATTGGCGGTGGGCCGGAACCCGACCAGCAGCGCCACGACCGTGACGGCCACGAGGCTGAGCATGGTCTGCACCAGGCTGCCCAGTACGTGACCCGTCAGGACCGACGGTCGGAAGATCGACATTGTGCGGAACCGGGCGATGATCCCCTCGGTCATGTCCATCGCGACCGAGATGGCGGTGCCCTGCGCGGCGCTGACCACTGTGATGAGCAGGATGCCGGGGGTGACGTAGTTGGCGTACTGGGACCGGTCGCCGGACGGGCCGAGACCGGCGCCGAGCGTGCCGCCGAAGACGTAGACGAAGAGCAGCAGGATGATGATCGGGATGCCGATGAGCAGGAACGTCATCGACGGGTACCGCCGCATGTGCAGCAGGTTTCGCCGGAGCATGGTGCTCGAGTCGCGGACGGCGAGGGAGAGGGTGCTCATCGCGCGGGAGCCCTTTCGTGGTCGGGTCGGCTGGCCCGGGTGTCGGGCTGACCGGTGAGGGTGAGGAAGACGTCGTCGAGGTCGGGGGTGTGCACGGAGAGCCCCGCCACGCTGATCGAGGCGCGGTCGAGCTGGTCGAGCAGGGATCGCAGCGACCCGACCCCGCCGTCACTCGGCACCTGGAGGGTCAGCGCCCCGTCGTCCCGGGTGGCGGCGGCGAACGTCCGGGCCGCCGAGTCGAGCCCCTCCTGGTCGGCGAACTGCAACACGACGTGGCCGCCCGGGATGAGCCGCTTGAGCTCGCGCGGCGTGCCCTCGGCGATCAGTCGGCCGTGGTCGAGGAACGCCACCCGGTCGGCGAGCTGATCGGCCTCCTCCAGGTACTGCGTCGTGAGCAGGATGGTCACGCCCTCGGCGGCGAGCGCGCGGATGATGTGCCACATGGCCCGGCGGCTGCGCGGGTCGAGGCCGGTGGTCGGCTCGTCGAGGAAGATGACCCGGGGCTCGCCGACCAGGGTCATCGCGAGGTCGAGCCGTCGGCGCATGCCACCGGAGTACGTCGACACCGGCTTGCCCGCCGCCTCGGTCAGGTCGAACTGGTCGAGCAGGTCGGCGATCCGCCGCCGACCGGCGGCCTTGTCCAGGTGGCACAGGTCGGCCATCAGGATCAGGTTCTCCCGACCGGTGAGCAGGTTGTCGACGGCGGAGAACTGGCCGGTGACGCCGATCAGCGCGCGTACCGCGTCGGGTTCCCGGGTCAGGTCGTGGCCGAAGACGCGGGCGTTGCCGCCGTCGGCGTCGATCAGGGTCGAGAGGATCTGCACGGTGGTGGTCTTGCCGGCGCCGTTCGGACCGAGCAACGCGAAGATGGTGCCCTCGGTGATCATCAGGTCGATGCCGTTCAGCACGACCTTGTCGCCGTAGGACTTGCGCAGGTCGGTGGCGACGATCGCGGGGTTCATGGAACTGGTCATGGTCTCCTCATCAATGGTCGGCGGAGCGGTGGATCAGGCGCGGCGGATCATGATGTCGCCGTAGGAGGTGTTCGCCCGGACCTCGACCGTCTCGTCGGTCTGCGCCGGGCTGTCGGTCGACTCCAGCGCGTTGTGCACGCGGCCGTGCTTGGAACTGACGTCGAGCCAGGCGGCGGTTCCGCGACGGATCCCGACCTCGATCGCGCCGTAGGAGGTCTGTGCATCGATGGCGCCGCGGGTGACCGCACCAAGCCGCAGGTTGCCGTAGGCGGTGCGCGCCGTCACCGAGGCCTGCGAGGCGTCCACCGTGATGTCGCCGTAGGCGGTGTTGATCCGGACGTCGCCACCGCTGTGGCCGATCCAGCAGTCGCCGGACGAGTTCTTGATCTCGGCGGTGCCGTCGACAGCGCCGATGCGCACCTTGCCGGACGAGGCCTTCACCCGGGCGGAGCCCAGCACACGCTCGACCGCGACCTCCCCGTGGCTGCTGTCGATCTCCAACGGCCCGGTCTCGTCGAGTCGGATGCCGCTGCCGGTCTTGATCCGACACTCGCCGAGCCGACCCTCGCAGCGGAACGCCGCCCACGCCGCCTCGGCGTACACCCGCGACCCGGTCGGCACCTCGATCTGGACGTCGACCGACGGCCCCGGGCCGAACCCGTAGCGGCGCCAGCTCTTCGGCACCCGGATCACCAGTCGCCCGGCGGTGAACTCGACGGTGCTCTGGTCGGCGGCGCTCACGTCGGCCTTGCTCGACGGGTCGCGGGGCCGCACCGTCACCACCGTGTCGGTGCGGTCGCTCGCGGCGATCCAGGCATCGCCGATCGGCAGCTCGATCTGGACGGAAATCGGTTCTGGCGTCTCGAAAACAGGCATGGTGGTCTCCCGAAAGGTGGTCGGCGAAGGTCGCCGCTGGTCAGCGGCGTGGTGGTGGACGGGGTACGGGGAGTTAGCGGGCCCAGCCGGTGAAGTGCTGGCCGGAGGTCGGCTCCACCCGGCGGGGTGGACGACGCTGCGTATCGCCCGCACCGATGGCACCGGCGACGGCGCGCACCAGCCAGGCGTTGACCGACAGCCCGGCGCGGCCGGCGGCGTCCTCGACGCTGGCCTTCAGGTGGTCGGGGAGCCGCAGGTTGATCCGCGAGGTGCCACCCTCTTCGCCGTCGGGCGCGGACACCGGCACCGACAGCGGCGGCGGCCCGCTGGGTTCGCTCGCCACCTCGACCGGCGGGTTGGCCGGTGTCACCACGAAGTCGGGCTCGCGCCCGCGCAACCGAACGTGCACCGAGCCCGGTGCGAGGTCGCGGGTGATCTCGTCGGCCGCGTCGGACAGCGCTTCGAGCAGCGTGAGACGGGTGGCCGCCTCCAACTGCGCGAAGAGGCGTTCGGCCAGCGCCCGGGCCTCCGGGTCCACGCCCTCCGCGGCCACGGCGAACTCGTTACGCAGGTTCTCGACGTATGACCTCAGCTCCATGGCACCATCATGGCACCACTTTGGCTCAGAATGCAACAGGCATGGCTCAGGAAGGCGTCACCACCTGGCACCGCCGGGGGTCACCCGGCTCTCAGAGGTCGCCGAAAAGCCTCCGGACCAGGTGGTTCGCGTCCTCCTGGCTCAGGCCGGAGGCGACCAGGAGGTCACTGACGGTCGTCCGGACCTGTGCCACCACCACCGCACCCGAGAAGCCGACGCCGTCCCGATAGGCGTGCCCGGCCGTCCGGACCGCTCGTAGCGCCTGCTCCCGAGCCCGGTTCGGCTCGTCGCCCGCGGCGAACTGCCGCTTGAGCAGGCGTACCGCCTCGGCGAGATCAGCCACCGCCGCCGGCAGCGATTCCGGCACCGGCTCGCCGTCCTCGATGAGCGTCACCGATCGTCGGATCAGGGTGCCGCTGTTGCGCACCGCCCGGTCGATCGGCTCCGCCGCCTGCGCGTAGCGGCCCACCGGCCCGCGCCGTTGATGCCAGTACACCGGTGACAGGGTGCTCGCCTCCCGGGCGCCCTGGGTCGCCTCGACGAACGCCTTCAACCGGCCCGCGCTCTGCCGCAGCTCGCCCCGCGCGGTACGGGCCAGAGCGGCATCCCGCTCGGCCAGCGCCTCTGCGGTGGCGTCGAGCTGGGTCGCGAGGAGATCCAATGCCGGCCGCGCGGCCCGGTTGAGCACCCGTAGTGGGTTCAGCGGCAGCAACACGGCGGTGACCAGCAGCGCCACCCCTCCCCCGATGAGCGCGTCCACGAACCGGGGGATCTCCAGATCCCGGACGGCCGGGCTGAGCGTGGCGATGAGCACCGCCGTCGCCCCCGCCTGGATCACCACCGCCGCGCTACCCGCGAGGAAGAGCGCGACGACGATCGCCAGCACGACGATCAGGGCGAGCTGCCACCACCCGGTGCCGATCACCAGGAGGAGCAGGTCACCGATCAGCACTCCCACGGTGACACCGATGATCAACTCGACGGTGCGACGCAACCGCTGGCCGACCGACGCGGCAAGCGTCGAGACGGCGGAGATCGGCGCGAAGACAGGCTGCGACACCTGCAGCAGCGAATGCGCCACGAACCAGGACAGCCCCGCGGCCAGGCCGGCCTGTAGGGCCAGGCCGCCGATGGTTCGTACCCGGCGGGCCCGGTCGCGCAACGCGGCCACCACCCGGTCCCCCCACCGAACGACGGTCGACGGGCCCGCGTCCGCTCCGCGCCGACCGGCAGCGACCATGGCGGCACCTACCCCGCCCCGACCGGATCAATCCTCGCCGGCAGGGGCCGGCCGGTGACCGCCGATGGGCCCGGCCTGGGGACGGTAGCGCCCCGGCCGGCCGAGATTGAGGGCGTCCGGATCGGGTAGACCCGGCTCTGCCGTCACCGCGGTCGGCCGGCTCCGAGCGTGACGTCGGGCTGGGTCGCGGGACAAGGCTGCGAAACGCCTCGGGGGGACGTCGGATGGATCAGCGCGGTTGAGCGGGCCGGACGACTCCGGTGACGTCGTGGAGCTACGGGTGCACGGAGTCTCCGGAGCGAGCGCCGCACAGGTGCTGGGCCTGCAACAGACCAGGCAGGTCGCCGGTGACCGCAGTGGCGGGTTCTACCGGCCGCGCCCCCGGTACTCGGACAGCGCCGTGCACGGGGTGACGGTTGAGGCGTACCGCTGGGGTGACCTGCCCTCCGGGACCGTGGCCCGCACCCTGGCGGTGGTCTTCCTGCTCCCCTTCATGCTGGTCAACGTGGCGATCTGGATGCGCCCGGCCAATCCCCGTTCCGAGGCGACGGTCAAGTCCCTGTGCCGGGTGCTGGCGCTCACGCTCACCGTGTTGTACGTGCTCGCCATCGCCGGCGTCGCCCTGGACCTCGTCGGTTGGAAGTGCCTGGCCTCGCCGGACTGCCTGGCGGGACGCAGTTGGTTGTCCTGGCTGGGTGGACGCCCGGTCGGACTGCGGCTGGCGGTGCTCGCACTGGTCCCGGCCGCCGCGATCGGTCTGATCTGGCGGGTCAGCTGCCGTCCGGGGCGGACCTTCGAGGCGTTTCGGGCACCCGATCAGGGCACCTCCGCGTCTCGGCTCGGCACTGTCGGCCAGTGGGACGCGGAACCACTGGTGGGCCGGTTGCGTGCCATCCACGTCGCGGCGGCCTTCGCGACGCTGGACCTCGTCCTGCTTCTGGCCCGCGGCGCCGGTGACGCCTCGGCGGCCACCATCGCGCTGACGGTGGTCACGGGGGTGATCCTGACGGGCTGCGTGGGACTGCTCTGCACACCGCCGCTGATGGACCGGGCCCCCGGCGACCAGCGGCTCGACCGGGTCACCCGCACCCTCCGGACCGCTGCCATCGCCCTGACCGTGGTCGTCGTGGCACACGTGCCGACCAGCTCCCAGCCGTGGCCGCAGGAGCACGGGCTTCCCGGCTACGACCCGACCCTGGCTGGTCTGTTCGTGGCGCAGACGACGCTGTTGGCCGCCCTGGGCGTGGTGCTGCTCTCGCACCGGCGCCGGGAACACGGCGCCACCCCGCTGTTCGGGCTGGGCGCTCTCGTTGTCGCCGCCACCGGGATCAGCATGGCGGTGGCGTACTCCGCCGAACTGGTCTACCGGGTGGCGGACTTCCTGGACCGCGACGTGTCCACTGGAGCGGGCATCGCCTCCGGCCCACCCCGCGCCTACACCTGGGCGATCTACGGCTTTTTCCGGGCGGTGCTGGCCACCGCGATCGTCGCCGTCCTCGTCACTCTGATCTCCCGCCGGAGTCGCCGCCGCGCGGCGGCGGCGATCGTCGGGCGCGACTTTCCGCACCCACCGGCCGAGGCGGGGCCCCGGCTGCGGCAGGTCCGAGACGCGATAGCCCGGGCTCGCTTCACCGAGAAGCTGGTGCCGCTGGCCGTGCTCTACGGTTGCCTCGCCGGACTCGCCACGGCCACCACCACCATCGGCCTGCTGGGGCAGTTCCCGAGCGACGTCATCGAGCGGAACATCGGACTGCCGGCGGACGCGATCACGTTCGCCATCGCGTTCGGAAGCTGGGTGATCGCGGCGATCATCCTCGGTCTGATCATCGGCGGCATCTTCGCGTACCGGACCGAGCCGTACCGCCGGCACATCGGTGTCCTCTGGGACCTCGGCACCTTCTGGCCCCGGGCCGCCCACCCGTTCGCGCCGCCCTGCTACTCCGAGCGGGCGGTGCCGGAACTGGCTCGCCGGATCACCTACCTGGTCGAGCGCGGCGACGCGGTGCTGCTCACCGGGCACAGCCACGGCTCGGTACTGCTCGCCGCCACGGTGCTCCAACTGCCGCCGCAGGTCGGCGACCGGGTCGCCCTGCTCACCCACGGATCCCCGCTGCGCCGCCTCTACGGACGGCTCTTCCCCGCCTACGTCGACGACGCGGCACTGCACGAGATCGGCCGGCGGGTGGGGTGGCGCTGGGTGAACCTGTGGCGCGACACCGACCCCATCGGTGGCTGGATCTTCTCGCCGCGTCCCGCATCCGCACCGGCCACCACCGGTGACCCGGCCGCCGCGGTGGATCGTCGACAGCGTGATCCCCGCGACGTGGTGACACCCCCCGGCGACAGCGTCGCCCCACCCATCCACGGGCACTGGCCGGGCGAGTCCGACGAGCCGTTCACCGAGGCGGTACGGGAGTTGGCGCAGCGCCTCGGTGGGCGGGCCGGCCCGCCCGGGACGCCGAGGTAGTGGACTGGCTCAGTGTCCCCGGCCCGCCCGGGTACGCCAGTCGTCCAGGGCGGTGCCGGCGAGGCGGGCACCGTCGGCCGGGACGAGGGAGCGTTCGCCCAGCTTGGCGCCGAAGTACCGGGCGTCGGGGTCGGCCACCACCGAACGACGGTCCTGTTCGTCGGCGAGGAGGGACCGGCCCAGTTCGTCGAGGCGGAACTGCTCCGGGCCGGCGACCTCGACCACGGAGTTCGTCGGCGCGCCGAGCGCGACCTCGGCGACCGCGGCCGCGACGTCATCCGCGGCCATCGGCTGAATGAGCACCGGCGCCAGGTGCACGGTGTCGCCGTCCGTGGCGGTGTCGATGATGCCCTGGAGGAACTCGAAGAACTGGGTGGCGTGCACCACCGAGTACGGGAGTCCGGACGCGACGATGAGCTTCTCCTGGGCGACCTTCGCGCGCATGTACCCGCTGTCCGGGATCCGGTCACACCCCACGATGGAGAGCGCGACGTAGTGGTGAACCCCGGCGTCCGACGCGGCGGCGAGGAGCGTCCGGGTCGAGGTCTCGAAGAACTCCAGTACGGCGGCGTCCTCGAACGACGGCGAGTTCGACACGTCGACGACGACCTCGGCGTCGGTGAGGGCACCGGCCACCCCCTCGCCGGTCAGGGTGTTCACGCCGGTCTTCGGCGATGCCGGCACCGCCTCGTGGCCCTGGGCGCCGAGGCGGTCCACGAGTTTGGAACCGATGAGGCCGCTGCCCCCGATGACGACGATCTTCATGGCCGCACCACGTCCTGTCTGCACTGGGTTGAATCGTGCTGCAAACCAGTAAGACGGAAAGCGTGCACCGATGCAGGACAATCGCCGGAGAACAGTTCGACGGAGATCAGGGAGGTCGACGTGGCCACGGTGTCCCACCCGGTGTTCGCTCGGGTCTACGAGCGGCTCAGCGTCGCCATGGACCGCGCCGGCACTGCGGCCTTCCGGCGGGACCTGGTCGCCGGCCTCTCCGGCCGGGTGATCGAGATCGGGGCGGGCAACGGGCGGATGTTCGCCCACTACCCGCCGGGGGTGACCCAGGTCCTCGCGGTCGAACCGGAGCGGCGTCTGCGTGCCGCTGCCGAGCGCGCCGCGTCGACCGCACCGGTTCCGGTCACGGTCGTCGACGGTCTGGCCGAGGCGCTGCCCGCCGGGGACGGCGAGTTCGACGCGGCGGTGGTCGCGTTGGTGCTGTGCACCGTGCCCGATCAGGCGAGCGCGATGGCCGAGATCAGCCGGGTGCTGCGCCCCGGAGGCCAGGTGCGGTTCTTCGAGCACGTGGCCGCCGAGGAGGCCACCGGTCTGCACCGCGCCCAACGAGTCCTCGACGCCACACTGTGGCCGAGGCTGTTCGCGGGCTGCCACACCAACCGCGACACCGTCGCCGCCATCGGCGCGGCCGGCTTCGAGGTGGAGGAGCTGCGCAGGTTCCGTTTCCCGGCCACCAGCAACAGCCCGTCCTCCCCCTGCGTCCTCGGCCGCGCGGTCAGGCCGGTCCCGACGGCCCGGTGACAGGCCGAGGTTCATTCGACCGCCCGGCCGCACCCGCCGTCCGCCTGCCTGCCTGCCGCGGAGGCGGCGAACAAGAACGCGAAGGTCAGTCCAATTCAGATAGATTCACTTCGGCTATTGTCCCAATTTGCCCTCATTTGAACACCTGACGTGATGTGGTGGTCAGCGCGCTTATCAGCGCCATACAGGCCGTATCACGCAGGACGCCGCTCGCTTGGACGTCTCCTGCGAGTAGTACCCACGGAGGGTGTTCTGTGACAGCTAAACCCAAACATTGGCTACGGCGGCGACTCGTCCTGCCGTCGCTCGCGGCTGGCGCAGCCGCCACAGTGGCAGCCAGCCTGCTGCTCTTCAGCTCGACCGCCGCCAACGCGCAGGAGGCACCGGTCAACCTCGGGACGGCGGCCGACTTCTCCGTCCTGGCCGGAGCGGAGCCGACCAACACCGGCCCCAGCTTCCTGGCCCAGAGCCTCGGGCGGTTCCCCGGAAACACCGCGTCCGGCTTCGGAACGGCAACCATCGGGGGCGAGGTACACCTCGGCGACGCGGTCGCGCTTCAGGCGCAGAGCGACCTGACCATCGCCTTCAACGACGCCGCCGGCCGGACCCCGTTCACCGTCCTGCCGGCCGAGCTGGGTGGCAACACGCTCAACGAAGGGGTCTACCGGATCGGGGCCGCCCAACTGACCGGACCGTTGACGCTCAACGGCCAGGGCGACCCGTCGGCCGTGTTCATCTTCCAGGTCGACTCCTCGCTGACGACGGCGTCGAACAGCAGCGTCGTGCTGATCAACGGGGCCTCGGCCTGCAACGTGTTCTGGAAGATCGGCAGCTCGGCGACGATCGGCACCGGCACCACGTTCGTGGGCACCATCATGGCTCAGGCCGCGATCACGATGGCCACGGGCGCGACCCTCCAGGGCCGCGCGCTGGCGCGTACCGCCGCCGTCACCCTCGACACCAACGTCATCACCGCGCCGACCTGCGCCGGGCCGACAGGCCCGCCCGGACCGACCGGCCCACCCGGGCCCACCGGTCCGCCCGGCCCGTCCGGTCCACCCGGCAGCCCCGGAGCACCCGGTAGCCCCGGTGCACCTGGCAGCCCCGGCGCACCCGGAAGCCCCGGCGCACCCGGCAGCCCCGGCGCGCCCGGCAGCCCAGGCGCACCCGGCAGCCCCGGCGCGCCCGGCAGCCCCGGCGCGCCCGGCAGCCCAGGCGCACCCGGCGCACCCGGCAGCCCCGGAGCCCCCGGCGCACCCGGTAGCCCCGGCGCACCTGGTCCGTCCGGACCTGCCGGAGCACCCGGAGCACCCGGAGCACCTGGAGCACCTGGAGCACCTGGCAGCCCAGGTGCACCCGGCAGCCCTGGCGCACCCGGTCAACCTGGTGGTGGCGGCAAGCAACCCATCCTGCCGGTCACCGGCGGCGGTGCGGTCCCGGCCATGACCGGCGTCGGAAGTGTGCTGGTCGTGCTGGGCGCGGTCGCGTTCTTCCTGGCCCGGCGTCGACGCCTGGAGTCCTGATCGGTGGCCCGGCCGGGTGTGATCCCGGCCGGGCCACGCCACGTCGGCCCGCTCCCCACCGGAAGCGGGCCGACGACGCGTTCGCCACGGACGGTCAGTCGATGAGCCCCAGCTCGCGCATGGCGTCGTCCTCGCGCTCGTGCGAGAGGTGGAAGCAGGATCCGTGGCCGGGGGTCGTCGAGGCCCACCTCGTCGACCCGCACGGCCGTCACCGGCGGGGCAGCCCGGCCAGCCAGACGTCCAGCTCCGCCGGGGAGCGCAGCAACACCACGGGCGGTGCGGACGGGTCGGCCTGCCAGGCCCGCATCCGCTGTCGGGCCCGGCCGAACGCGGTGACATGCCAGACCAGGATCGAGTCCGGGGACAGCACGCTGCCCAGCGACTCGCGGTTGCCGTTGCAGATCACCTCGCCGGTGACCACCCGACGGACGGTGCGGCGGAGCAACCGCCCGAACGAACGCCATCGTGGATAGTCCAGGCCGACGACCAGATCGGCGCGGGCCATCGGGACGTCGCGCCAGCCGTGGTACGCCCCGTCGATGATCCAGCGGTCCCGTCGGCAGATCTCCTCGATCCGGCTGCGTTGCTGGGCGACCGGCACCTCGACCCAGCCCGGTTGCCAGAGCAGATCGTCCACCGGATACCAGGGCAGTCCGAGGTGTTCGGCCAACCGCGCCGCGAGGGTGGACTTGCCGGAGCCGTACACCCCGTAGACCAGGATGCGGCGCGGTGCGCTCATCGCGGCAGCGTACGTCGTGAAGGAAAATCAGTTGTCGTGCCTGGCGCGCCTCGGCCAGAGTGACGTCCATGACGTACTGACGGACTCCACCCCCTGCTCCGCGCCACCGGTGATGCCTCCCGGGGGCCGTGACGCCGTCCGCTTTGACGTTCGCAGCCAGAGATGAGCCTCTCCTTGTCCCAGCACCACCTCCCTCGGGAGCCCCTGCCCCCGTCCGCCCCGGCCACCGTCACGGTGTTCGCCTCCGCCGCGAGCTGGATCGAGTCCGATGCGCTCGCACAGTGCCAACAGGTCGCCGCCCTGGACGGCATGCGGCACGTCGCCGCGATGCCGGACCTGCATCCCGGCAAGGGCGCGCCCATCGGCGCGGCCATGGCGTCGACAGTGCTGTACCCGTTCCTGGTGGGCTCCGACATCGGCTGCGGCATCGCCGTGTTTCCGATCAAGCTCAAGCGGGCCGTACCGGAGCGGCTCGCCGCCCGGTTCCCTGACCTCGACCAGGCGCTCGACCCGGTGCGCGACGCCGACGACCCCGCCTGGGCCGCCGTCGAGGGTGACGTTCCGGCCGGTCACCTGGACGGTCTCGGGACGGTGGGCCGGGGCAACCACTTCGTGGAGCTGGCCCGCGTCGACACCGTCTTCGACGTACGGCACGCGGGCCGGCTCGGGCTCGACGCGGGCGATCTCGTGCTGATCGTGCACAGCGGTTCCCGTGGTCTGGGCGAGGGGATCCTGCGGGCGCACACCGAGGTCCACGGCGCCGGGGCGGCGCCCGACCCCG
Organism: Micromonospora sp. NPDC127501; assembly: GCF_040302185.1. Lineage (NCBI taxonomy): Bacteria > Bacillati > Actinomycetota > Actinomycetes > Micromonosporales > Micromonosporaceae > Micromonospora > Micromonospora sp. NPDC127501. The sequence goes on from NZ_JBEORJ010000003.1 coordinate 534,050, forward strand.
CCGCCTACCTGGGCATGCACGACGACGCCGTGCGCTGGGGTTCGCTCAACCGCCGGGTGCTGGCCGCCCGGGTGGCGCACGCGTTGGGGGCCGAGCCCACCGCGCCGATCGTCGACCAGTGCCACAACCTGGTCGAGGTCCGCGACGGGATGTACCTGCACCGCAAGGGAGCGGCGCCGGGTGACGGGCGCGATGTTCTGATCGCCGGTACCCGGGGAACGGCGTCCTACCTGGTGGCCGCGCACGCCGGGCCGGAGGCAAACCATTCGGTGGCCCACGGCGCTGGCCGCAAGATGTCGCGCGCCGACGCCCTGCGGCGGGGCCGGGCCAAGCACACGGTCGAGGAACTGCGCCGTACCCCGGTGGGTTCGCTGGTGGTGTGCGGTGACCGGCAGCTGCTCTTCGAGGAGGCGCCCACGGCGTACAAGCGCATCGAGCAGGTGATCGCCGACCTGGTCGAGCACCGGCTGGCCACACCGGTGGTCAGCACGACGCCCCTGGTCACCTACAAGACGGCCGACCTCGGGTCCGCCGCACGCTCGGAGCGGCGGGGCCACCGCGGCCGGCGAGGCCGCTCGTGACCGCGTTCCTGCTGATGTCGGCCGGGCGTGGGCCGCAGGAGTGCGCCTGGGCGCTGAGTCAACTGCTGCGCCGTCTGCGGGGCGAGGGCGTCCGCCGGGGTCTGACGATCCAGCAGGTCGAGGCGGTGCCCGGTGACCGCGCCGGCACCTACCGGTCGGTCCTGATCCGGATCTCCGGCATCGACGCCGAGGCGTTCGCGGCGTCGTGGACCGGGACGCTGTGCTGGCAGGCCCCGAGCCCGTACCGGTCGGGCACCGGCCGGAAGAACTGGTACGTCACCGCCCAGCCGCCCGAACGCGACGCTCCGTCGACGACGTTTCGCGAGGCGGACGTCGACATCGTCGCCTGCCGCACCGGCGGGCCGGGTGGTCAGCACCGGAACAAGGCCAGCACGGCGGTACGCGCAACGCACCGCCCCTCGGGCCTGGTGGTCGTGGTGGACGAGGAGCGGCAGTTCAGCCTCAACCGCCGGATCGCCCTCGACCTGCTGCGCCAACGCATCGAGCAGGGCGACGAGGCAACGCGGCGTGCCGTCACCACCGCCCGGTGGCGCATCCACGACGGGCTGGTTCGCGGCGATCCGGTGCGGGTGGAACGTCCGACGCCCCGGCGACCGGGAGGCTAGCGACTCAGACCTCCAGCACCGCGTCCGCGAATGCCTGCGGTGCCTCCTGCGGCAGGTTGTGCCCGACACCGCCCCCGACGGTCCGGTGCTCGTACGGGCCGGCGAACTGCTTGCCGTAGACGGTGGGCTCCAGGTGCGGCGCACCGTTGGCATCGCCCTCCAGCGAGATGCTGGGCACCGTGATCTTCGGCTTCGCGGCCAGGCGCTCCTCGATCTCCTCGTACTGCGGCTCGCCGTCGGCGAGGGCGAGCCGCCAGCGGTAGTTGTGGATGACGATGTCGACGTGGTCGGGGTTGTCGAACGCCGCCGCGCTGCGGTCGAACGTCGCGTCGTCGAACGTCCAGCCGGGGGACGCGGTGTGCCAGATCAGCTTGGCGAAGTCACGTCGGTTCTTGTCGTACCCTTCCCGACCGCGCTCGGTGGCGAAGTAGTACTGGTACCACCACGCGAACTCCGCCTTCGGCGGCAACGGGACCGTGCCCGACTTCTGCCCGTCGATCAGGTAGCCGCTCACCGAGACCAGACCCCGGCAGCGCTCGGGCCACAGCGCGGCGACGACATCGGCGGTCCGCGCGCCCCAGTCGAACCCGGCGAGCTTCGCGGTGTCGATGTTCAGGGCGTCCATCAGGGCGATGAGGTCGAGCCCCATGGCCGCCGGTTCACCGTTTCGCATGGTGTCGTCGGAGAGGAACCGGGTCGTGCCGTAGCCCCGCAGGTACGGGACGACGACCCGCTGACCGGCGGCGGTCAGCAGCGGCACGACGTCGGCGAAGCTGTGGATGTCGTAGGGCCACCCGTGCAGGAGGATCACCGCGTCCCCGTCGGGCGGCCCGGCGTCCACGTATCCGACGTTCAGGACTCCGGCGTCGACCTGACGCAGGTCAGTGAACCCGCCAGTGGCCCTTGCCATCGGTTTCTCCCCGCGTCCGGACCTGCTCGGATGTGCCGATCAGGCCCGAATCTAGCGACCTGCCCGGAGCCTGAGCGCCGTTCACACAAGGACCGCTCGACGGATGCCGACCTGGGTAGGATGCCCGCTCCCGCAGACCTTCCCGGTGGAGGTCGTGGGGCCGTGGCCGGATGACCGTAGGGTGATGGCATGGCTGAGCGACCTCTGACCCTGATGGCGGTGCACGCCCACCCCGACGACGAGGCGACGAGCACCGGCGGCGTCCTTGCCCGCTATGCCGCCGAGGGGGTCACCACCGTGCTCGTGACCTGCACCGACGGGCGATGTGGGGACGGCCCGGGTGGCGTCAAGCCGGGCGAGGAGGCGCACGACCCGGCGGCCGTGGTGGCGATGCGCCAGGCCGAGCTGGAGGCCAGCTGCGCCACGCTGAACGTCACCCACCTGGAGACCCTCGGCTACGCCGACTCGGGGATGATGGGCTGGCCCACCAACGACCTGCCCGGCGCGTTCTGGACGACACCGGTGGCGGAGGCCGCGGCCCGGCTCGCCGAGCTGATTCGGCGGTACCAGCCGGACGTGATCGTCACGTACGACGAGAACGGTTTCTACGGCCACCCGGACCACATCCAGGCCCATCGGATCACCATGGCCGCCGTCGAGCAGACGGACGTCCCGGCGAAGGTCTACTGGACCACGGTGCCGCGTACGGCGTTCGCGGAGTTCGGCCGGATCATGAAGGAGCTCGGCGTCGAGTGGGCCGAGCCGGACGCGGCGTCGGAGCCGGGGCCGCAGCTCGGCCTGCCCGACGACGAGATCACCACCTGGGTCGACACGAGCAAGTACGGCGCGCAGAAGTTCGACGCGCTGGCCACACACGCCAGTCAGACCGAGAACATCTTCTTCCTGCAACTGGGCCAGGAGCGGTTCACCGAGCTGATGGGCGTGGAGACCTTCGTCCGGGTCCGGGACCGGACGGGCGCGCCGACCCCCGAGGACGACCTCTTCGCCGGTCTGCGCTGAACACTCTTCCGTAGCGCCACCAGGCATCGTCGACCACCGGGTCGACGATGCCTGCGGCGTGCGCCGCGATGACCTCACCACGCGAACCGGTCGGTCGCCGGTCGCCGGTCGCCGGTCGCCCGAAAGTTTCGACCGCCAGCCACTCAGCGCTGGGCAGGTCATGTGATGAATTTCCGGAAGTTTTCAGCGTTGACGCCCAGACATAGATCGGCTTAACGTTTCGAGCACGTTTCCGGTTTCCGGCCGGAACTACCGGCGTCACCCGACCCGATCGGCTTCCCCGCCCGTCAACACCGAACCCTCACCTCCTAGATCGACTTTTGCCTATTGATCGTCTGGAAGGGAAGGCACATGAAGTTAAGACAGTGGTCGACCGTCGGCCTGGTCGCCGTCGCGACCATCGCCACGCTGAACACGGTGCCGGCGACAGCGAGTCGACCGTACGACCCCACGACGCAGAGCCTCGGCACCCTCGGCCTGCGCCATGGCCTGCACGTCGGCACCGCGGTCAACATGGATGCCCTCAACGACGCCAGCGACCCGCAGTACCGCAAGCTGGCCTCCTCCGAGTTCGCCTCGGTCACGGCCGAGAACGTGATGAAGTGGGAGAGCCTGGAGCCGACCCGCGGCGCCTACAACTGGGGGCCGGCCGACCAGTTCGTCGACTTCGCCAAGCGCAACCGGCAGAGCGTGCGCGGTCACGTGCTGGTCTGGCACAACCAGCTGCCCGCCTGGTTGACCAGCGGCGTCGCCGACGGCTCCATCAGCAAGCAGGAGTTGCGCGAGCTGCTGCGCAAGCACATCACCACAGTCGTGAACCGCTACAAGGGCAAGATCTGGCAGTGGGACGTGGTCAACGAGGCGGTCAGCGACCCGTGGGACACCCCGTCGACCCTGCACTACAAGGGCTTCTGGGCGCAGAACCTCGGGCCCGGCTACATCGCCGACGCGTTCCGCTGGGCGCGGGCCGCCGATCCCAGGGCCCTGCTGTTCTACAACGACTACAACATCGAGGCGTTCGGCTCGGGCAACCCGGCGGACGACAAGACCCAGTTCGTGTACGACATGACCAAGAGCCTGCGCGCCCAGGGCGTCCCGATCGACGGTGTCGGCTCGCAGGGCCACCTGGGCACCCAGTACGGCAACTTCGACACCCTCCAGGTGACCGCCGCGCTGAAGAAGTTCAGCGGGCTCGGCGTCGCGACCGCGTTCACCGAGGTCGACGTCCGCAGCCAGCTGACGGAGGGCGTCCAGGCCGGCAACTCGGAGGAGATCAACCCCCGGCTACAGGCGTCGGCCGCGAACTTCAGCGTGCTGATGAAGGCGTGCCTCGCCGTGCGGAGCTGCCTGTCGTACACCGTCTGGGGTTTCAGTGACAAGCATTCGTGGGTGCCGGGCTGGTTCGACGACCCGCCGGAGGGCCTGGCCACCATCTACGACGAGAACTACCAGCCCAAGCGGGCGTACCAGGAGTTGAAGTCCGACCTGATCTTCGCAGGGCCGCCGTACGTCCTGCCCCGCATCGCACCCAAACCTCGCCGCTGACGCGCAGATCACCGTAGGGCCGTGTGGAGCTTCCCGAAGCTCCACACGGCCCTTGTGCCACCACGGACGTCGGCGTTCGACTCACGTTCGGTGCTTCCGGTGCGCCATCCGGACGCCATCGGAGGGCTGGTGCCGGATCTGCCGGTTTATTGATGGTGTTGGTGTCACTATGGCAGGCGTGGGAACTGCGAAAACTGCCATGCCTGCGATCTCGCCGCTCACCGGCGATCCCATCAAGCGGGCCGATGCCGAGCGGCTAGCGGGGGTGCTGAAGGCCTTCGCCGATCCGGCGCGACTCCGGTTGCTCAGCCTGATCCAGTCCGCGCCGGAAGGTGAGGCGTCCGTGAGTGACCTCACCGCGGCGCTCAATCTCTCCCAGCCGACGGTGAGTCATCACCTTCGGATCCTCACCGAGGCCGGCCTACTCGAACGCGACAAGCGTGGGGTCTGGGCGTACTACCGCCTGGTGCCCGCCGCGATCGCGCAGATCGCCGACCTGTTGACGCCGCCCCGGAAGCGGGCGACGAAGAGGGCCCGCTGACCGGGGCGCAAGGCCGGCTCGTCACATCCGCTCCAGCGTGCGGATGCCGAGCAGGTGCAGCCCCTGCCGCAGGGTCCGGGCGGTCAGCTCGGCCAGCAGCAGCCGGCTCTCCCGCAGCTCATCCGGAGCACGCAGCACCGGGCAGCGCTCGTAGAACGCGTTGAACGCGGTCGCGAGTCGGTGCAGGTACGCGGCGAGCTGGTGAAACTCGAGACTCCCCTCCAGTTCGCCCACCACCCCGGCGAAGCCGAGCAACTCGACCGCGAGCGCCCGCTCCGCCGGCTGCGCCACCACGATGGGCGCGTCCGGCCGCACGGCGGTCCCGGCCCGCCGCAGCACGGACCGGATCCGGGCGTACGCGTACTGAAGGTAGGGCGCCGTGTTGCCGTCCAGCGCCAGCATCCGCTCCCAGTCCAGGACGTAGTCCTTGGTCCGGTCGACGGACAGGTCGGCGTACTTGATGGCGCCGATGCCCACCGCACGGCCGATCTCGTCGGCGGTCCCGGCGTCCAGATCCGGGTTCCTGCTCCGCGCCAGGTCGGTGGCACGGGCGACCGCCTCCTCCAACAGCCCGACCAGCTTCACCGACTCACCGGCCCGGCTGCGCAGCATCCGCCCGTCGGCGCCGAGGATGGACCCGAAGCCGAGGTGCTCGGCCCGGGCCGGCGGGCAGAGCCAGCCGGCCGCCTCGGCGACGGCGAACACCATCGCGAAGTGCTGCCGCTGCGGCAGGCCGACGACGTACAGCAGCCGGGTAGCGCCCAGCTCGCCGACGCGCTGCCGCAGTGCGGCCAGGTCGGTGGCCGGGTAGCCGTACCCACCGTCGCTCTTGCGCACGATCAGCGGCAACGGCTCGCCGTCCCGGCCGCTGAACCCGGGCGGAAAGACGCACTCGGCCCCACCGCTGGGCAGCAGCAGCCCCAGCCGGTCCAGGTCGTCGACGACGTCCGCGAGCAGGTCGTTGTAGGCGCTCTCGCCCCGAAAGTCGGCCCCGGACAACGTCACGTCGAGCAGGTCGTACACGCTCAGGAAGTACCGCTCGGACTGCGTCACCAGCAGCCGCCACAACCGGCGGGTCCGCTCGTCACCGCCCTGCAACGCGACCACCCGCAGCCGCGACCGTTCCTGGAACGCCTCGTCGGCGTCGAACTTCACCCGGGCCGCCCGGTAGAAGGTGTCCAGGTCCCCCACCGACAGGTTGTGCGCGGCTTCGGCCTCACCGAGGTCGATCAGGTGCTCGATCAGCATGCCGAACGGTGTCCCCCAGTCACCCAGGTGGTTGACCCGCACCACCCGGTGCCCCAGCCAGTCCAGCAGCCGCACCGCCGCATCACCGATGACTGTGGAGCGGAGGTGCCCGACGTGCATCTCCTTCGCCACGTTGGGCGCCGAGTAGTCGACCACCACGGTCTGCGGCGACGCCGTCGGCGGCACGCCGAGCCGGGCGTCACCGGCCAGCCCGGCGACCAGGTCGGCCAGGGCCCGGTCGGCAAGCGTCAGGTTGAGGAAGCCCGGCCCGGAGACCTCCGCCGACACGCCGACATCGTCGAGCACGGCGTGCGCCAGCACCGCTGCGGCGATGTCGCGCGGCGGGCGGCCGAGCCGCCGGGCCAGGGCCAGCGCCGCGTCGGACTGGAAGTCCGCACGCGGAGACCGCCGCACGAGCGGGTCGACCGGGCCGCCGGCCACCGCCGCGAACGCCGGTGCCAGCCGATCGGACAACAACTTTTCAAGATCCATGAGTACGCCGATCTCGCTCGGACCCGCGCTGTCACGCGAGCCGTTGACGGGGAGATGCGGGCGGATCGAGGACGACCAACGAACGACCGGCGGCTCGATCCGCCGGTCGCGGGAAACAGGTCAGCGCGGGCGGGCGACGGATCGCCGGCGTCGCCCCGCACCGACCTGGACGTCACACGACAGTCCGGTGGTGCACTGAGCGATCACACTGGTCATGCGGGGCAGCGTAGCGCCCCGGCCGGTGCCACGACACACGAATTCCCGTGGTCCACCGATGCCCGAGACGCCGCGTGGTCGTTTCGGTCGACTCGGGGCAGGGAACTGCCTCGGGACAGACGAGGGGTGATGATGAGCCGATACACAGCACTGCCGATGGCCCGTACGCGACGCGCGCTCGCGCTGCTCGGCACCGTTGCACTGGCCGCTGCCTGCACCACCACCGAGGACCCGCCCGGCTCGACGCCGGCGACCACCGTGCCGGCCACCGCGTCGGCGTCAGCGCCCCCGACAGAGCCACCATCGCCGAGCGCGAGCACCCCGGTGACCATCCCGACCTCGGCCTTCGTCGAGCTGCCCGCCGAGCTGCGGAAGTCTCCTCGACGGACGACGCCCGTCGAGGAGGCCCTACCGAAGCTGTGCGGCAACGAGTTCGGCACCGGCGGCCGGCAGGTCACCGCGAGCGCCGCGATGACCGTCACCTATCAGAAGGCCGGCGAGCCCTCCAGCAACGTGCCGCAGGGCATGATCCACCAGACCATCTTCACCTTCGACGGCGATGGCGCCCCGGGCTACCTGGGCCGTCTCCGCACCGCCGTGCAGGCCTGCCCCTCGTACGACCAGGCCGGAAACCGCGTCACCGTCAAGAGTCAGGCACTGCCGGGGGTCGGCGACGAGGCGTTGCTGCTGACCCGGACCTGGCCCGAGACGAGCCTGAACGGCGAACGCACCGGCGACACCGCGTCCAGCCAGATCGCGGTGGCCCGCGTCGACAGCGCGGTGACGGTCTTCGACGACCAGGGGTGGGAGGGCACCAGCGGCAACCCCGCCATCCTGGACCGGGTCGTCCGCGACGGCGTCCGCACCATCGACGCCTGGCAGCGGTAACCCGGGGTCGCGCCACCAACGGCTTCCACCGATCGGTTCGATCCTCGGTCGGATCATGGACAACAGGACGCAAGCTGCGCCGACGCCCGGAGACTTGGGGACCTCGGTCCACAGTGGGGGTTGCCGGATGCGGCAGTCTGCCGGGCCATCAGCAATGGTCGGTGGAGGAGGTCGTCATGTCGGACGGTCAGGAGACGAAGGCACCGTGGCTTCCACCGCGGTGGTTCATCCGGCTGGCCTGGTCGGTGCACCGGGGCCTGCACCGGGTCACCGGCGGCCGGGTCGGGCTGTGGCGACCGCGCGAGCACCGGTGGGGCACGCTGCGGCTGACCACGACCGGACGCCGCACCGGTCAGCAGCGCAGCGTCATCATCGCGTACTTCGAGGACGGTCCGAACCTGGTCGGGGTGGCGATGAACGGGTGGGGCGAGGGCGCCCCCGCCTGGTGGCTCAACCTCCAGGCCCGCCCGGACGCGTCCGTCGAACTGACCGAGGGGCGGCGACTGGTCCGTGGCCGTGCCGCCACCGCCGACGAGCGGGCCCGACTGTGGCCCCGCTGGCGCGAGGCCGACAAGAACTTCGAGGCCCACGCGGCGCGGCGGCGTTCCGAAACCGCGGTGGTGGTGCTGGAGCCCAGATCGGATGGCGGTTCCGGGGTTGCTGGCGCAACCCCGTGACCTCCTCGCCCTCGGGTCCGCCGGGTTACCGAACCGCCACGCGGGTCAACGGCCGAACGCCAGATAGAGACCCAGGCCGAAGTTCACGACCAGGATGATCGCGCCGACGACGGCGAACCAACGCTGCCAGGTCGTCCACCGGACCGTCCGCTCGGACGCGACGATGCCCGCCTCCTTCACCAGCGCCGCCGCGATCTTGTCCCGCTCAGCGGCGTCTCGGCGGTCCGCAGTCACGTTGGCGCTGAACCGGGTGACGTTGCCGCGGAGTTCCTCGGTGAGAGACCGGAGCGCCTGCGTCATCGAGTCGATCGACCCGTTGATCTTTCGCAGGTGCTCATCGTGCCCCTGTAGACGCTGCTCGATCCGGCCCGCGTCGAGACCGCGGGCGTAGGCGGCGGCCTTCTCCTCGGTGTTCTCCGGGCTTGTCACCGCGACCTCGTCGGCCGCGAGGACACGGCCCCGTCCCGGTGCGCGGACGGGACCACCGCGGGCTCCAGGTGCGAGGGCGGGGGCTGGGGCGCGGTGCTCGTGAGACGCATGGACGCCACCTCCTCCTGACCCTGCACCACCCGGTCCGACACATCAGTCGTACCACTCGCAGACCTTGAACGCCACTGTTGGGATCCGACAAAACCGCAGGTCAGAGCGGCATTACCGGCCAGGGCGTCCGGAAGTCAGAAGCTTCGGACGGTGGCCCGAGCGGGCCCCGGGGAGACAACCGCGGCGGTAGGGCACGCCGCGCGCGTACATCCCGGGTGGTAGGTCCGTTGGCAACTCCGGCCTGACGACTCACGTGCAGTCCTCTACCTACGCTGCTGCCTGTACCCGTCATCAAACCGAGGGGACCCACGATGTCCGTCCAACACCTGCTCGCCGCCGCCATAGCCGCCCCGCTCGGGGGGATCGCGTCAGCCGCACCGGCAGCCGCGCACGTCTCGGCCCAGCCGACCGCCGCCACTGCTCTCTCCATGAGTTCCGGGCGTCTCGGTGCCAGTGCGGCCGTCCTGCTGGGACTGGTCGGCGCGGTCATCGGAGCAGTGGCCCTGGCCCGCCCCGCCAGTCGTCTCGGTACCGGCTCGGGAAGCCTCGGAGCCGTCCTGGCCCTGACGACGGGGCTGATCAGCGTGGTGCTCGGTGGGCTGGTGGTGGCCACTTCCGACAGTGGTATCGGTACGGGTAACGGACGAGGCGGGGCCTATGTGGCCCTGGTGGTCGGGGTGGTCGGCGTGACGCTCGGCGGGCTGGCCCTGCTTCGCGCGCGCCGCACCGGCCGCCTGGCGGGCTGACCCTGACCCGGTTCCGGCGTGGATCGGCCTGACTGATCTCGTTCCATCCGGAGGCTGGCCCGCCGGTGGTCGTTTCGGCCGACCAGCCCATGCTGGCGGTCAGGAGCGGGCGAGCCAACCAGGCACGGTCAGACCGGACTCGTAGGCGAGGATCACCAACTGCGCTCGGTCCCGGGCATGGGCCTTGGTCATGATCCGGCTGACATGTGTCTTGGCGGTCGCCGGGCTCAGCACCAACCGCGCCGCGATCTCGTCGTTGGAGAGGCCGGCGGCGACCAGCGTCAGCACTTCACGCTCCCGCTCGGTGAGCGCGCTCAGTCGCGGCCCGGGGTCGGGATGCGTGGCCCGGGCCGCGAACTCGGCGATCAACCGCCGGGTGATCGACGGCGCGATCAGCGCGTCACCCCGGGCCACCACCCGCACTCCGTGGATCAACTCCGCTGGCTCGGTGTCCTTGACCAGGAAGCCGCTGGCACCGGCCCGCAGCGCGGTGTAGACGTATTCGTCCAGGTCGAACGTGGTCAGAATGATGACGCGAGCATCGGAGTTCGCGACGATCTCACCAGTGGCGGTCAGTCCGTCGAGCCCGGGCATCCGGATGTCCATGAGGACGACATCGGGTCGCAGTTGCCGGGCCAGCCGCACCGCCTCGAATCCGTCAGCAGCCTCGCCGACCACCTCGAGCCCGTCCTCACCGTCGAGAATGGACCGGAAGCCGGCGCGTACGAGGGTCTGGTCGTCGACGAGAAGCAGCCGGATCACATCTGCTCCCCCACCGGCGTCGGCGCGGGTCGCATCGGCAGGCGAGCGCTGACCCGGAAGCCCCCGTCCGGCCGCGCGCCAGTGGTCACCGAACCGCCGAGTGCCCGTGCCCGCTCCCGCATTCCGAGGATTCCGCTGCCCGGCGAACCGGGCTGGCCGGTGCCGTCGTCCTCGACCTCCACGAGCACGTCGTCGTGATCGGGCCGGACCCGGACCACCGCGGTGGTGGCATCCGCGTGACGCGACACGTTGGTGAGCGCCTCCTGGACGATCCGATACACCGCCAGATCGACCTCCGGCGGTAGCGACCGCGTCTCGGCCAGCTCGGTACGGATCTCCAACTCCGGTCGAGCGGCCGTCCTGATCAGATCACCGAGGCGGTTCAGACCGGGTGCGGGCACGACCGCCGGGGCCTGCCGCAGTGCGCCCAGCGTCGCGCGCAACTCACTCAACGTCTCCTTGCTGGTCTGTTTGATCGCGGTGAGGGCCTGCTCGGTCCGGACCGGATCGGGTCGGTGCAACGCGGCGCTGGCCTGCACGTTGATCAACGACAGGTGGTGGCCGAGCACGTCGTGCAACTCCCGGGCAATGCGCAGCCGCTCCTCGGTGGCCCGTCGCCGGGCCTCCTCCTCCATCCGCTGCTCGGCGACGACCGCTCGGGCCTGCGCCTCGGCGAGGTAGGCACGGCGGTTGCGCGTCACGCCGACGATGACAGCGACGAGCCAACCGGCGTGCAGCAGCGTCGCCCCGTTCATGGTGTTCGGGGACCGGTTGTAGCTGTCCGCCACGGCGAAGGCGATCACCGAGGCGAGACCGAGCCCGATGGCGACCGCGAGATGTCCCTCATCGACGACGGTGTAGAGCGCCACGACGAACACCAACATGATCGGACCGGGCCGGTGCAGCAAAGCTCCGTACGCGCCGATGGCGGCCAGCGCCACGACCCCTACCGGCACCGGGTGGCGACGGCGGACGTACAGCGCGCCGGTGGAGAGCAGCACCGCCAGCAGCGCCGCCCATTCGGCGGCGGTGTCGATGCCGCGCGACTGGACCACCAGGCCCGTGACGGCGACCAGACCCACGGCGGGCACCAGGGCCACGTCCGCCATCCGGCCCCGCCACCCTGACATGGGCCGAAGCCTAGCCTCCCGCGATCCAGCGGGAGAAGGTCCGACTGGACGGTTCAGGTGTGCCGGTGGCCCTCGGCCAGGTTCGCGTCGTAGCCGGCAGCCTGGAGGGCGAACAGTTCGGCGTACCGGCCGCCGGTGGCGACGAGGTCGGCGTGTGTGCCGGCCTCGACGAGCCGGCCGTGGTGCAGGACGAAGATCCGGTCGGCGTGCCGGACGTTGGCGAGCCGGTGCGTGATGAGGATCGTGGTGGCACGACCCCTCCGGTCCCGGATGGTCTGGAACAGGGCGTCCTCGGCGCGGGGGTCGAGCGCGGAGGACGGCTCGTCCATGATCAGCAGTTCGGCGTCGCGCAGGAACCCGCGAGCCGCCGTGATGCGCTGCCACTGCCCACCGGAGAGGTCCTGGCCTCGCGCGAAGGTCCGGTCGAGCAGCGTCTCGTACCCGTGCGGCAGTTCATTGATCATGTCGTGGGCGACGGCGCGGCCGGCGGCGGCCTCGATGCGATCCTGCCGGGCCTCGCTGTCGACGTCGCCGATGGCGATGTTCGTGGCCGCGGTGAACGGCCACTTGTGGTATTCCTGCGTCACCACAGCGATCCGGGCGCGCAGCCCGTCGACGTTCCAGTCCGACAACGGGCGGCCGTTCCACTCGATAGTGCCCTCGGTGGGGGCGCGAAGGCCGGCGATCATCGCGGCGAGGGTCGTCTTGCCCGATCCGTTCTCTCCGACGAACGCGACAGTCTGCCCGGCGGTGATCGTCAACGTGACGCCGTCGACGGCGGGGTCGTCCCGATCGGGGTAACGCAGGCTCACCTCGTTGACGGTCAACTCCCGCAGCCGATCAGGATCGGCCGCGGCAACGGGTCCGGTGCTGGTCGGTAGGTAGGCGTCGGCGCGGGTCATGAACCCGGTGTAGTCGCCGAAGTGCTGCCCCTCGGTGTAGACGTGGTCGACCTGAAAGGTGGCGATGGCCAGGGACCGCTGCGCGGACTGCACCGCGATGACGCAGGTCGCCGCGGCGGCGAGCGGGATCTGCCCGTCGAGGAGCAGCAACCCGAGCAGGGCGTAGACGGTGCCGGTCGCGAGACCGCCGACGATGGCTCCGACCGTGGTGGTCGTGGTGACCCGCCGGGCGAGGGCGAGCTGAATGTCGGTCTCCACCTGCATCACCCGGTCGTACTGGTCGAGCAGGAACCGGCGCAGCCCGTAGGAGCGCAACTCCGGGGCCGAGGCACGTTCGGCCATCAACTTGTGCAGCAGCCACAGTCGACGTCGACGCACCGATCCGGCGGTGTACGTCTGGTAGCGCAGATGCCCGGCCCGCAACGACGCCCACGCGTTGGGCACCGTGGCGACCAGCAGCGCCAGCAGGAGCAGCGGATGGATGATGACGACGGCCGCCGCCACGGCGAGCAGCCCGGCCAGCCCGGCGAGCAGGTTCATCGACGCCTGCACCAGCCCGATCGTCGACTCGGTGCCGCGCGAGGCGCGTTCCATGTCATCGGCGAACGCGTCGGCGTCGAACGCCTCCAACCGGACCGCTGTCGACACCTCGAACAGGCCCCGCTCCACCTCACGACTCACCCGGGGCGTCAACCCGTTCTGCGCGTACCCGGTGGCGATGCCCATCCCGGCGCGGAGCGCGACCGTCGCCGCCAGCACGGCCAACGCGGGCAGCGCCGCCCGTACCTTGTCCGCGGTCGGCCCACCGGCGAACAGTTCCACCAACACCCGCTGCGTGGCCAACAGACCGAAGGCGGCCATCACCCCCGCGCCGACAGTGGCCGCGGCCACCACACCGGTACGGAGCCGGTCCGCGCGCCAACTGATACCGATGGCTGTCCAGACGAGCCTGGGCAGCTCCGCGAAGACGGCGAAGACGCCGGCCTCCGCGCGCGCCCGGACCCCCGTCTCCCACCACATCTCCCGCAGCTCCGGCAGCACCGACTCGTTGCGCGCGGGGCCGGGTTGGCCCGGTCGAACGCGGCGGGCCTCTGCGGTGGCGGTCTGGAACATGTCGTACCTCCCGGGGCGGCAGCCGTCGCCGTCTCAGCCAGGGCAGGCGGATTGGCGGGTTCCTGGAGGATTGGACCACCCAGACATAGCCCTTAGCAATTGACCGATCACTAATCGTCATGGATGACGTGGTGGCCGGATGCGGAGCTACTCCATCCCGTCGGACGCCCGTGCCATGATCGCGCTCACCTCACAGCAAGGAGCATGGCGGCATGGCCACGGCGATCGTTCGGGACGAGACAGCGACAGGGAAGGCCATCGACCACTGGCCGTTGAGCGGGCTGCCGGAGCGCATCTCCGCTCGGGAGCTGGTCCGGCTACGCGTCCGCGAGGAGGTCGCCCGGTTCAACGCCCAGCAGTCCGAGCACTTCCGGGGGTTGGTTCAGCCAACCGACACGGAGGCCACCCTGAACGGCTACCGGGTCACCTCGGGCAGGCGACTCGACTGGGAGCAGCAGGCGGATGCCGCCTGCAGGGCCTTCGCCCGCAACGGCTTCCTGCTGCTGGTCGGGCACCGCCAGATCGAGGACCTCGACGAGGAGATCGACCTGCTGGCCGACCCGGAAGTGGCGTTCGTACGGCTCGTCCCGCTGGTGGGCGGCTGACATGGCTGACTGGGCAGCGCTCCTCCCCGTCCTGACCGATGCGGACCGACGTCGGGTGGAATTCGGTCTCGCCGAGGCGGACGCTCGAATCAGGGCCGTCCTGCACGTCGCCAGCACTTACCACTGGCGGTCCTCGGTGACCAACGTGCCGGAGTGGAGCGCGGTCGAGACGTGGCCCGCCGAGCTGCGCCGTAGCGCCGCCCTGGCCATGCACCTGGAGTCGGCGACCAGTTCGACTCCCACCGCGCTCAACGATGTGGTGCGGAGCCTCGCCGACGGCGATCTGCCCTGGACGCGGGAGGATCTCGTCTGGTGCCTGGAGGTCTGCGCGCGCGGCGAGTCCTACGACAACGGGGCGCACCTGGAGTTACCGGCCATGGTCGCCGCGCGCCTGGCGCCGGTCGAGTTGGCCGACCTGGTGCCGGCCCTCGACGCCCTCGTCAGCGAACTGGCCGGTGACCACTTCGTCGCAGCGGAGCCTCGACGACGCGCTGTCCTCCTGATCGGTGCGGGCCTCGATCGTGCCACCGGCCGGCGTGTGCCGTCCTGGCTGCTCCACGACGGAGACGGGTTCGGGCCGCTCGCCCGCGCCGAGCTGGGTGTCGTCCTCGCCGCGCCGGGCGTGCCGGAGTTGCTGGCGCACTGCGCCTCGCTGGAGAAGCCGACAGCGCCAGCGAAGTGGCAGCGCCGCGTCGACGACCTCCTCGCCACCGCGCCGGGCGGCACCGGGGCCGTGCAATCGATCCTGGAGGCGTTCGCCGCCTACGGTCGGCCCCTGCACGACGACACCGACCGCCTCCTCCGCGGCCTGGTCTGGGCGCTGTCGCGCCAGCCGGACGAGCGGGCGACGGACCTGTTGGCGCGGGTCACCGCCGCCGCGGCGGCGGCGCCGCGACAGGCGCCGGGCTTCCCCCATGCCCAGAAGACGGCGGTGGCGGCCATTCAGCTGCTCGCGGGACGCGACGGCGAGGCGCCGTTACGCACGCTGGCGAGGCTGGCGGTCACGGTCCGGAACAAGGCGGTGCAGAGCCGCGTCCAGACCGCACTGGCCAACCTCGGGGCCCTGCGCGGGTGGTCGCTCAACGAGGTGATGGAACTCGCCGTCGACGACCACGGGCTCGCCCCCGACGGTCGACTGTGCACAGGGGTCGGGCCGTACGAGGCGGCGGTCGAGGTGATCGGCGAAAAGGCCCGCCTGACCTTCTCGCGTGACGCCGTCCCGCTCAAGGGCGTTCCGGCTGCGGTGAAGCAGGCGTACGGTGGCGAACTCCGGCAACTGCGTGACCTCGTCAAGAGCGTCGGCGCGACGCTGTCCGGCGAGCGCCAGCGGGTGGAGGGGCTGCTGTCCGAGGAGCGCACCTGGTCGTACTCGGACTGGTCGGCCCGATACCTCGACCACCCGGTCACCGCGACCTACGGGCGGCGGTTGGTGTGGGAGACCAGCAGCGACGGCCACCGGTGGACGGCGGGCCTGCCCCGCCCCGACAGCGACGGTTGGACGATCGCCGACCTGGAGGGTCGGGCCGCCCGGGGGGATCGGGTCAGGCTCTGGCATCCCGTCCGCGCGACGACGGACGAGGTCCTCGCCTGGCGGGAGCACGTCCTCGCCACCGGTCTGACGCAGCCGTTCAAGCAGGCCTTCCGAGAGGTCTACCTGCTCACGCCCGCCGAGGAGCGGACGCACACCTACTCCAACCGGTTCGCCGCCCACATCCTGCGCTACCGGCAGGCGAACGCGCTCGTCCGCGCCCGGGGCTGGCAGGCCGGATACCTCGGCACCTGGGACGGCGGCTACGAGAGCGAAGCCACCAAGCCCTTCGGCGGTGGTATGTGGCGGGCGTCGTTCCACCACCAACTGGTCGCCAACACGGATGAACGCCGCTACGACGTCGAGTTCTGCTCCACCGACCAGGTCCGCTTCGCCCGACGCGACGGCGCGACCTGGCAACCGACGCCCGTCGTCGACGTGCCACCGCTGGTGTTCAGCGAGGCCATGCGGGACGTGGACCTGTTCGTCGGCGTCACCTCGATCGCCAGTGACCCGCAGTGGGCCGATCGCGGCGAGGATCGCTTCCACGCCTACTGGCACAGCACGGTCATCGCGGAGCTGACCCCGTCGGCGCAGGTGCGCAGGGACGCACTGGCTCGGCTGCTGCCCCGCACGAACATCGCCGATCGGGTGCGCCTCTCCGAGCGGTACCTGCACGTTCGCGGCACCATCCGCAGTTACCGGATCCACCTCGGGTCCGGCAACATCATGATGGAGCCCGACGACGCCTACCTGTGCATCGTCGCGGCGCGCGACCGCACTGGCCGGCTGCACCTGCCCTTCGACGACGACCCCTTGTTGTCGACGATCCTGTCCAAGGCGTTCATGCTCGCCGCCGACGACACGATCACCGACCCCACGGTGCTCGGGCAGCTCGCCAGATGACCGGAAGGCCCAGTGATCAGTCCTTCCTCAGGACGTCGAGCTGGGCTCGCAGCGCCGCGGCGATCTCGCCCGCCGCGACGATCTGATCCGGCGTGAGGGCGTCGACGAAGAGCTCCCGGATGGCGCGCAGGTGGGGAAAGGTGGCCCCCCTGAACGCCTCGGCACCGGCCGTCGTGAGCAGCACCTCCGCCCCGCGGGGAACCGTGGCGCACTCCTGGCGGCGGATCAGGCCGCGCCGCTCCATCCGCCCGAGGTGGTGGGAGAGCCGGCTCCGCTCCCACCCGATGTGCGAGGCGAGTTCGGAGGACCGCATCGCCTGGCCCTCCGCCTCGCTGAGGGCGAGGAGCACGGAGTAGTCCCCGGTCGAGAGCGAGGAGTCGCCCTGTAGTCGGGACTCGAGCCGGGAGCCGAGCGCTGCCGTCGTCTCGATGAAGTTCCGCCAGATTCGCAGCTCGTCGGCGGTGGGGAGTTGGCGTCCGCCCCGCCGGCCGGGTGTGGCCTCCGTCATCTCACTCTCCTGGGAATTGACGTGTCAATCGCCAAGTTAGCATCATTGACACGTCAACCGGTAGGTCCGCTCCCGTGGGTCGCCGGCGGATTGCACCGAGGAGGAGACGATGGCAGCTGCAGACTTCGAGCTGGGGCTCAACTCGTTCGGGGAGGTGGCCACCGACGGCGACCGGGTTCTGAGCGACGCCGAGACCGTACGGCTACTCGTGGACGAGGCACGGCTCGCCGAGTCGGCCGGACTCGACGTGTTCAGCCTCGGTGAGCACTACCGCGAGGGCCACAACGACTCGGCCACACCCGTGCTGCTGGCCGCGGCCGCGACGGCGACCGAGCGAATTCGCCTCGGCACCTCGGTCACCGTGCTCAGCACCAACGACCCGGTACGGCTCTACCACGAGTTCTCCACCCTCGACGCGGTCTCCAACGGCCGCGCCCAGATCGTCCTCGGCCGGGCATCCGCTACCGAGTCGTTTCCGCTGTTCGGTTACGACCTGGCCGACTACGAGCGGTTGTTCGAGGAGAAGCTCGACCTCTTCCTGCGGCTTCAGCAGGACGAACCGGTCACCTGGTCCGGCACGGTACGAACCCCACTGACCGCGCAGCGGCTGCACCCACGGATGCGGTCGGGCGGCATCCCGACCTGGATCGGTGTCGGGGGAAGCCCGAATTCGGTCATCCGCGCCGCCCGGCACGGACTTCCGCTCATGCTCGCGATCATCGGCGGGCGCCCCCAGCGCTTCGCCGGCCACGTCGACCTCTACACCAGGGCGCTCGAACAATTCGGGCATACCCTGCAGCCAATCGGGCAGCACTCACTCGGCCTTGTCGCAGACACCGACGAGGAGGCGGTGGAGACGTGGTGGCGATACTGGCAGCCGGTCGTGGCGGCCCTGGCCGCCGAACGCGGCTTCTACAAACCGGACCGTGCGCGCTACGAGGCCGAGATCGACCACGGGGCGCTCTTCGTCGGTTCGCCCGAGACGGTGGCGCAGAAGATCGCCACTGTCGCTCGCGACCTGCGACTGAGCCGCTTCGACCTGAAGTACGACATCATGCACCTGCCCCGTGAGGCACGCGCGCGCACCATCCAACTGCTGGGCAGTGAGGTCGCGCCGCGGGTCCGGGAGCTGCTGGCTAAGGAGCCCAACCATGTCTGATCTGCTGTTCGGCCTGGACACCTTCGGCGACGTACCGCAGGACGACACCGGCAAGCTCGTCTCCCACGCGGCGGCGATCCGGCAGGTCGTCGACGAGGCCGTGCTCGCCGACCAACTCGGGGTCGACGTCATCGCCCTGGGCGAGCACCACCGGCCGGAGTACTCGGTCTCCACGCCGGAGACGGTGCTGGCCGGAATCGCCACCCGCACCTCGCGGATCCGGTTGGCCTCCGGCGTGACAGTGCTGAGTTCGGACGACCCGGTACGGGTTTTCCAGCGCTTCGCCACAGTGGACGCGCTGTCGAACGGCCGAGCCGAGGTCATCCTCGGCCGCGGCTCGTTCACCGAGTCGTTCCCGCTCTTCGGCTACGACCTGCGCGACTACGACACGCTGTTCGAGGAGAAGATCGAACTGTTCGTCAAGTTGCTGGACGAGAAGCCGGTCACCTGGAGCGGCACCCTGCGTGCCCCACTGGAGAACGCCGACGTGTTCCCGAAGACGGAATCGGGTCACCTGGACACCTGGGTCGGTGTGGGTGGCTCGCCGCAGTCGGTCGTCCGTACCGCCCAGTACGGGCTGCCACTCATGCTCGCCATCATCGGCGGCGCACCCGAGCGCTTCGCGCCCTACATCGACCTGTACCGCCGGGCGGCCGATCAGCTCGGTACCACCGCGCACCCGGTCGGCATGCACTCGCCGGGCTTCATCGCCGACACCGACGAGCAGGCCAAGGAGATCTACTGGCCGCACTACCGGATCATGCGAGACCGGATCGGCAAACTGCGGGGTTGGCCCCCGATCCGGCGTCAGGAGTTCGACTCCGAGGTGGAGAACGGCTCCCTCTACATCGGTTCACCGGAGACGGTGGCCCGCCGGATGGCCCGTGCGATCCGCAGCCTCGGCGTCGGCCGGTTCGACCTCATCTACTCGGCCGGAGCGCAGCCGGCCAGCGCCCGGATGCGCGCCGTGGAACTCTACGGCTCGAAGGTGATCCCCATGGTCCGCGAACTGCTGGCCTGATCAGCACTTCCCAAGCGAGAGGACGACCATGTTCGACAACGACCGGAGCCGGCCGGCGACCCTCGGCATCCTCGGGGCCGGCAAGGTGGGCACGGTGCTCGCCCGGCTCGCCGTCGCCGCCGGCTACCGGGTACGGGTGGCCGGCTCCGGCGACCCGGCGAAGATCGCCCTCACCGTCGAGGTCCTCGCCCCGGGGGCCGAGGCAACGACGGCGGTCGACGCGGCGGCCGACGCCGACATCGTCATCCTCGCCCTGCCCCTGGGCAAGTACCGCAGCGTTCCCGCCGAAGCGTTGCGCGGCAAGCTCGTCGTCGATGCCATGAACTACTGGTGGGAGATCGACGGCATCCGCGACGACCTCACCAACCCGCGTACCTCGTCGAGCGAGACCGTCCAGGCGTTCCTGTCCGGCTCACGCGTCGTGAAGGCGTTCAACCACATGGGCTATCACGACCTGGAGGACGAGGCCCGGCCGACGGGGGCGACCGGCCGCAAGGCCATCGCTGTCGCCGGCGACGACGACGCCGACCTCGCCGAGGTCGCGGCCCTGGTGGACGCGCTCGGCTTCGATCCGGTCGTCGCCGGCCCGTTGGCCGAGGGGGTACGACTCGAACCGGGCAGCGAGTTGTTCGGCGCCAACGTGAGCGCCGACGAGGTACGCGCCATGCTCGACCGCTTCCCGGAGTCGGAGCGGGGACGGATCATCACCGCCGCCCGCACGGCGTCGTAGAGGCACCTGCGGCCGCTCAGGGGTCAGCGATGATCGGGTCGGAGGGAGCCGGAAACCGGCCCTCCGACCCGATCATCGTCATCGTCCCCCGGGCACTAGTTGTTGTTGCGCCACCACGGCGACCATCCGGAGCAGCCCCAGGCGCCACACGCCCGGAATCGCACGCGACTGCCTTGATCGTTGTAACGGTGAGTCGTGCCGTCCTCGTAGAAGTCGTAGTTGCACACTCCCCATTCACCCTCGCCTTCGAGGTTCTGGCAGTCGCCGCTGCGGTAGTTGTGCCAGGTCCCGCCGTAGTAGAGCTGGTTCTCCCAGATCCCGATGGCCGCGTAGGGCGTGTCGCGGTCGTAGACCCAGATCTGGTCGCCGTAAGCCCGGAAGCAGGCCTGGGCCGGCGACGACGAGTTGGCCGAGGGGGGCGGTGCGTCGACGCAGTCCACGACGTCGGGAGGCCAGCCGGCCGGCGTCGCGATGGTCGCCGCCGCCGGCGCGCCGGCGAGCAGGACGAAGAGGGCCGCCAGGGCCACGATGAAAGCTGGGCGCGTTGCTCTCTTGACTGACATGAGGCGAACCAATCATCGCCACTCACGCCCAACAAGGCATCAGGGTGTTCGGAACGGTTCGGAGCCGTCCCGAACGATGAAAGACAGCTGTCGAACGAGAAAGCGACAGTCTCCGCGGTCAGGCGGCGCCGAACGCCGCCCACGGTTCGAGGAGCTGGCCCACGGCGTACTGCTCGTCGAAGTCGGTCGGGCCGAGCGCCTCGGTCGCGGCGGCGCGCATCCTGGCGAGGTCCGCCGCGTCGTCCGGGTCCGGTACCTGGCCGAGTGCCGCGAACGCGGCATCGGCGACACCGATCATCCTGGCCGCGCGGGAGTGGTCCCCCTCGGCGGTCGCGAGCGCGGCGCCGGCGACGCAGACGTACGGCACGAAGTCGGCCCAGCCGTTGTGGAACACCCGCTCGCGGTTCTCGGCGAACAGCGTTCGGGCCACGTCCAGGTTGCCCAGCCCCAACTCGCAGAAGGCGAGGTTGTGGAATTCGGAGTTGACCGTCTCGGGTTGGCCGAGCGCCTCGTTGAGCGCGATGCTCTCCCGGTACAGGTCCCGAGCTCGGAGCAGGTCACCGGACATTCTCGCCACGCCGGCCAGCACATGCCTCGGTCGTTCCTCAAGGGCCCGGTCGCCGGAGCGCAGCGCCACCGCGAGAGCCTCCCGGGCCCGTGCCTCTCCTAGCGGCAGGTCACCGCCGCGAATGGCGACCCGGGCGAGGCTGTACCGGGCCTCCACCTCGCCCGCCAGGTCACCGGCCGCCTGGGCCCGCTCGATCTCGGCCTCGCTCATCCGCACCACGGCGTCGCTCTCGCCTCGGCGAAACGCCGAGCGGACGTTCTCGCTGAAGGTCACAGGTCTCCTCTTCCTTCTGGCCGGTCTCGCCCGTCAGGCCGCCTGGAACACGGTCCAGGTCTCCACGAGCGCGAAGCCCATCGCCTCGTAGAGCGGTCGACCCATCGGGCTGGCGTGCAGGTACGCGGCGTCCGCGCCGGCGGTGACTCCGTCGCGCAGCGCCGCTTCGGTGAGCGCCCGGCCCAGGCCGCGACCCCGGGCGGACGGTACGACAGCGATGTTGAACACCCCGATCACGCCGGACGTGTGCATTCCGAGCCCGGTGCCGACAGGGCTGCCGGACTCCTCAGCCAGATACCCGGTGATGGCGTCGCTATCGAGCACCGCGCCGCCCATCAGCGGGCCGAAGGCGCCGTCGGGCGCCTCGAAGCTCCGGGTGAGGGCGTCGGTGTACCTGTCGCTCTCGGCGGCTCCGACCCGGCGGACCAGCGCCTGCTGGGCCGAGCCGGCCCGGAACACGATGTCGTCGGTGGCGCAGGCCATCAGGGGGAGGTCGCTGCGTCCGCGCAGCCCGTGCCGGGCCGCCAGTTCGGCGACCTCGTCGCTCGCCGCACCGCGAATGATGATCGACCAGTGCGGTGTCTGCCGGCTGACCTCGGTCGCCAACTCGTCGATCGCCACGAGATCCGGCTCGGTGGCCGTCTCGAGGACCCCGTTGAGCGTCGGAACGCTGGCGTGGGTGAGCCCCGCGCGAGCGGTGCCCCGCTCGGCGTACCAGCCCTTCGGCGTGACCCGGCAGAGGAGTTGGATCGCGTCGAAGTACGCCGTCGCCATCTGGTCGGCGGTGGTGCTCATATCTGGTTCCCCCCGGAACGCCTGCTCGCCCTCGCCCAGCAACTTAGCCACTGGGCTGGTTGGTGAGCACCTTCGAGAGGCCGAGGTCACCCCGCAGCGGCACTTCACCAGCAGGAGGGCGGTCGTCGAACGATCAGGAATCGAGAAGCTCGCGAGCGCCGCCCGGCCTAGCCTTTTCCCAGACAGTCGGCAGCGCGCCGGGTCAGACGACGAGAGGGAGCCCGACAATGTCCGCGAAGACCACCACGACCGGGTCCGACGGCTTCAGCCCCGAGGAGCGGGCCGCGATGAAGGAGCGCGCCGACGAACTGCGCGCCGAGGGCAAGAAGGGCGCCAAGAAGGCGGACGGGCTGCAAGCGGTCCTCGACCGGATCGCGCAGATGGAGCCGGACGACCGCGCGCTCGCCGAGCGGGTGCACGTGACGGTGACCGCCGCCGCCCCGGGCCTGACGCCGAAGACCTGGTACGGGATGCCCGCCTACGCGAACGAGGACGGCAAGATCGTCGTCTTCTTCCAGGACTCTGGCAAGTTCAACTACCGGTACTCGACGCTGGGCTTCCAGGACCCGGCCAACCTCGACGACGGCGACCTCTGGCCGGTGGCGTACGCGTTGCAGCAGTGGAGCCCGGCCGTGGAAAAGAAGATCACCGAGCTGGTGCAGACGGCGGTCTCCTGACCGACGCCCGCCCCCTGTCGGCTCGCTCACGGTGCGATGATCGAGGGCCGGAGCCGACGGAGACAGGTGGTGCGGACGATGCGGTATGGGCCGCCAGCGGTACGACGAGTCCCTCGATGACCGGCCGGGCCGGCGAGGTGTTCGACACCGGTCGGACGGTGTCCGACATCGAGTCGTTGCTCGCCGCGGACCTGCCCACGGGCGGCGTGCCGGTCAGCGAGGGAGACCCGGTCACCGGTGAGTGGACGGGCACCCGAGGCGAGGGCTTTCGGATCGTCCCGCTCTGGGAGAGCGAAGCCCTGACGGGTGTGTACGGTCCCGAATGGAACGAGGCGGAGGATGCCGCCGAGGCTAACCTTGCCCTGGTCGTAGCGGAGTTGGACCAGAGGTGGGGTGCCCACCGCAAGGTCTCCATGCGGGTGCCGCTGTTTCGGGATCAGGCCGGTGAACCCATGCCGGCACTGTTCCAGTCACTCTGCGACCTGGACTGCTACGGCGACCTGGCGGTCTGGGGGCCGACGGTGACCGAGGGTCGGTGGATCGCGGTCTCGGTCAACCAGTGTGACGGCGACGCTCCGATGATCATGACAGCGGTTGTCGGTCAACTACCGATCATCGAACTGTCGGACTGACCCGCTCTGCACCCACGCCCCGGTACGGGGCGTCATCGACGTCGCCCACGGCTCCTATGGTTCGTGCATGTCGATCACAGACCACGCGCTGGTTGTCGAGGCGGCGGAAGCTGGAGCCGCAGTTGTCCGCTCCCGGTACGGCTCAGCACTGACGCGAATCATGAAGACCGGCGGTGACTTCGCCACCGCCGCCGACGTCGAGGCCGAGCAGGCCATCCTCGACGTCCTGCGCGCGGCGCGTCCGGACGACGCCGTGGTGGCCGAGGAGAGCGGGCACACGGGTACGGGCGACAACGGACGCACCTGGCTGGTCGACCCGCTGTGCGGCACGTTGAACTTTGCCGCGCGGACCATGCTGGCCTCGGTCAACGTCGCCCTGCGCACCGGGCCGGACGTCACCGTGGCGGCCTCGGCGGACCCGTTCGCCGATGAGGTGTTCTGGACCGACGGCACCGCCGCGTACGTCCGGGGTGCGGGGACGGACGAGCGACTGCTCCCGTCGGCCGAGTCGACGCTGGTCGACCTCAACCTCGACCCGCCCTTCCCCAACCGGGACGTCTTCCTGGCCGCCCGCATGCTCACCGACGAGGGCTTCCTCGCACAGTTCCGACCGCGGGTGGTCTCCACCAGCCTCGCCGTGGCCTGGGTCGCAGCCGGTCGCCGCGCCGCCTATGTGACGGACCGCCACGACCTGCGCAACAGTGTCCACTTCGCGGCCGGAATCGCGCTCTGTCAGGCGGCCGGCTGTGTGGTCACCGGGCTCGACGGCCAGCCGCTGCACGCTGGTGGGGACGGTCTCGTCGCGGCGGCGGACGAGCGGACGCACGCCGCTCTGCTGACGCTCGTCCGGAAACAGGGCTCGCGATCGACTCGGCCTTGACATGAAGTGCGGTTGAGGTTCTAGCGTCCCTAGATGATCACGTCAGGGCCGTCGCGCCCGGACGTACGTCAGCTGAACGACCACCGTCGAAGGGATTCCGATGTTCCTGTCCCGCCTTCTCCTGTTCCTGTCCCGCCTTCTCCGCCCGCGTACCGTCGCGAGCGCGCACTGCGACCTCCCCTGCGGCGTCTACGACCCGGCGCAGGCGCGCATCGAGGCCGAGTCGGTCAAGGCAATCTCCGAGAAGTACCAGGCCAGCGACGACCCGGAGTTCCGCACCCGCGCGCTGCTCATCAAGGAGCAGCGGGCCGAGCTGGTGAAGCACCACCTCTGGGTCCTGTGGACCGACTACTTCAAGCAGCCGCACTTCGAGAAGTACCCCCAGCTGCACGGCCTCTTCAACGAGGCGACCAAGCTGGCAGGTGCCGGCGGCGCGAAGGGCGCCGCGGACCCGGCGGTCGCCGAGCAGCTCCTCGGCAAGATCGAGGAGATCTCGAAGATCTTCTGGGAGACCAAGCAGAGCTGATCAGCCGGCACCGGGTGGCACCGGCCACCCGGTTCGGCGTACCACGTTCGGGAGGAACCGCATGACGTCGCGTACCGACCTCGTCGAAGAGTTGATGGGCCGTTTTCCACACGTGCCGCGGGAGGCGGTCCTCAAGGAGGACCTGCTGCGGGGCGGGCTCGCCTTCGACGACGCGGCACTGACCGACAACGAGCACGGCGACGTCAAGCCGAAGTCGTACTTCATCTTCTCCTTCGATCACCGGACGCTGCCGGAGTTGGGGACGGCGGCGCTGCGCCGGCCACCGGAGGAGATCGTGCTCACCGGGGGTCCGTACGAGCTGCGTCGTACCGTCGTCTCGGTCCGCACCAACCCCAGCTCGCCGTACCGCGTCGGCACCGACAGCGACGGTCGACTGCGCCTGTTCCTGGACGGACGGCCGATCGCCGATGTCGGGCTGCCCCCCATGCCGGCGTATTACCGCCACACGCTCGCCAACGGCAAGTCGGTGATGGAGGTCGCCCCGACGATCCAGTGGGGCTACCTCATCTACCTCACCGCGTTCCGGGTCTGCCAGTACTTCGGCGCCAAGGAGGAGTGCCAGTACTGCGACATCAACCACAACTGGCGGCAGCACAAGCAGGCCGGCCGGCCCTACACCGGGGTCAAGCCCGTCGACGAGGTCCTCGAGGCGCTGGAGATCATCAACCGGCACGACGTCGACCGCGCGTCGCAGGCGTACACGCTGACCGGTGGCAGCATCACCTCACAGGTCAACGGGCTGGCCGAGGCCGATTTCTACGGCCAGTACGCGCAGGCGATCGAGGAGCGGTTTCCGGGACGGTGGATCGGCAAGGTCGTGGCCCAGGCGCTGCCCCGAGCCGATGTGCAGCGGTTCCACGACTACGGAATCCGCATCTACCACCCCAACTACGAGGTGTGGGACAAGCGGCTGTTCGAGTTGTACTGCCCGGGCAAGGAGCGGTACGTCGGCCGGGAGGAGTGGCACCGGCGCATCCTCGACTCCGCCGAGATCTTCGGCCCGCGCAACGTGATTCCGAACTTCGTGGCGGGCGTCGAGATGGCCGCCCCGCACGGCTTCACGAGCGTCGACGAGGCGATCGCCTCGACCACCGAGGGGCTTGACTACTTCATGTCCCGGGGGATCACGCCCCGGTTCACCACCTGGTGCCCGGAGCCCACCACACCCCTGGGCCGGACGAACCCGCAGGGCGCGCCGCTCGAATACCACGTCCGCCTGCTGGAGGCCTACCGGGCGACCATGGACGCCCACGGCCTGTCCAGCCCGCCCGGGTACGGCCCCGCCGGGCCTGGGCGGGCGGTCTTCTCGGTCAGCTCCTTCATGGACACCCTGCCGTCCACGGATTCGTGACGGACACACTCGGCTGGCCCGCAAGGGGATACGCCGTGGAGCGGTATACCTCAGAGGCATATTCATACCTCTGAGGTATACCGCTCAACACCGCAACCGCCCTGACGAAGGTGACCGACGGCGGTCGGCCGAGCCCCACTCGTCTAGCTGGCGTACGTCTCGAACTCACCGACCCGTGGCGTACCGCTGGAGCTGTTGATCTTGAAGTTGATCTTGCTCATCGCGGCGGCCGAGAAGGTGATCGCACCGGCCCCGCTGCCGGAGGCCAGGACGGCTCCGTTGTCGTTGTTGATCAGCTGCCAGGACCCGATGGAGCCCTGGGTGCCGGACGGCTCGCGGATCACCACCCGGGACACCTGGGTCGCCGAACCCCACTTGATCGAGATCGTGCCGGTCGACCCGGCCGGCGACCAGTAGGTGCTCAGGTTGCCGTCGCGCACGTTGCCGTAGCTGGTCCCGCTGGCCTTGCTGGAGCCGTCGGCGCCGGCGCCCAGGCTGAGGTTGGTCCCGCCGGTGGGCGGAGGCGTCGTGGGCGGAGGCGTCGTGGGCGGCGGGGTGGTGGGTGGCGGGGTGGTCGGCGGTGGAGTGGTGGGCGGCGGGGTCTGCGGCGAGCAACTGCCGTTGGACACCTTCAGGCCCGTGTTGGCGCCGACCGTCTGACGGACGATCTCCGGCACGCAGCTCGCCCCGTCGAGGCTGTACGGGTACGGGATGCTGACCGTGGTGTTGGAGGTCGGGTTGGGGCCGGCGGGGTAGTTCTCGCTGCCGGCGTTGGACCAGGTCACGTTGTCGAAGACGTTGCCGGCGACCTGCCAGTAGCCGCGCTCGTTGGTGTAGAAGGTGCCCAGGACGTCCTTGGAGTCGCGGAAGTAGTTGTTCTCCACTTTGGCCCTGGCCCCGGCCCGGGAGTTGATCCCGGATTCCCGCAGGCTCACGTAGTGGTTGTTGTAGATGTGGGCGACCCCGCCGCGCAGCAACGGCGTGCGGGAGTCGATGTTCTCGTAGAGGTTGTGGTGGTACGTGATGAAGCCGTTCGACAGGTCGCTCTCGCTGGACCCGACGAGACCGCCGCGACCGGAGTTGCGCAGGATGCTGTAGGACAGCGTCACGTACTGGGTGTTGTCCTTCATGTCGAACAGGCCGTCGTACCCCTCGGACTCCCCGCCCGAGGCCTCCAGGGTGACGTGATCGACCCAGACGTTGCGGACCGTGCTCTCCATGCCGATGGCGTCCCCACCGTTGGAGGTGGGCGAGCCCGACTTCTTGACGTTCCGCACTGTCACGTTCTGGATGATGATGTTGCTGGAGTCGCGGATGTGGATGCCGAGCTGGTCGAAGACGGCGCCGCTGCCGACCCCGATGATGGTGACGTTGCTGATCTGCTTGAGCTCGATCACGCCCGCCGCGGTGTTGCAGCTCGACCCGGACACCTTGCTGGTGTTGCCGTGGTTGATGGTCCCGGTCACCTCGATGGTGATCGGGGTGCTGCTGCTGGCCCGACCGCACAGTGCCGCGTGGATCGCCGTGCCCGTGCTGGCCCGCACCGTCTGCCCGCCCGCACCGCCGGTGGTCCCGCCGTTCTGGGTGGCGTAGCCGGTGGCGTTACCGACCGCCGCCGATGCCTGCGGGGTCGGCAGCGCCACCCCGGCAGCGATCAACACGGCTGCCGTGGCCGCCGCGGCCAATACCGTCCGACGTCGCAACACGACTGGTCGTCTCATGTCGCCTCACCTTCGCATTCGTCTCGTTCCAGGCTTCGCCCCGACGGACATCGCGACCGCACCTGCCGACGAACATCATTCGAAATTGGCGACAGTCAATCGCGGGGATTTCACCGAGGTCTCTCACGCCCTGGTAGAAGCGGGGATGTGTCGTGCGAGCGGGGTGTGCCCGGTAACACCGCTCGTCCGACCGTCAAATGAAACATCGATGCAACGCAATCGTAGGAAAGCGGTTTCCCTGAAAGCAATAGCTGACGCTTGCAGGTTTGTTGCAGTGGGTCTCGAGAGGGTCGGCCGCGCGGTCCGGGCGTCGGCGGCGCGGGTTCCCGGCCTGTTGGGCGCTCGGTATTGACACCGCTGGGCCCGCCATCGATGCTCTGCTAAATCAGTTTAGCGACCGGCTCGCTCCGACCCGTCCCACTCCCGGTCCCCGGGCGGATCGCCGACTGAGCGCGCCACCCCCGAAGAAAGGACCCGCATGAGACTGCGAAGAGGACTGATCCCGCTCGCTGCCACCCTCGTCCTGGCCGGCGCCTCCGGCACGGCGTACGGCAGCGCGAGCGGCAGCCGGGGCGACACGGACGGAATCCGCAGCATCACCCCGATCACCACCGTCTACACGTACGGCCAGAAGGTCTCGGCGGTGGCGATCGAGTACGGGGCCACGGTCAACCCCCGCACCCTCGACACCGCCACGTTCTCGGTGACCGACACCATCTACAACTTCCGCTTCAACCCCATCGAGGACCTGCCGAAGCTCGCCGACCGGACCGTCACCCACACCTACACCAACGGGACGCCGGGTACCCGTGCCGACCACCGATCGGCGCCGGGCAGGTACGTCATCGTCGAGCTCGACCCCGCCGACACCGGCGGCTCGACGGTCATCGTCTCCAAGTGCCCGACCTTCCTCTGCACCGTGAAGGTCAATCCCGAGCTGCCGACCCGGGTCGTGCAGCGCAAGGACGTGCACGGCCAGCCCGGCCGCGGGGCCGGCAAGGGGCCGGTGCTCGCCCGGGCCACCCCGCGCGAGTCCCGACCGGTCACCGAGAGGCCGGTCGACCAACTGGTCGACGAGTTCACCTACGGCTCGTTCCTGAGTGGCGGAATGGTGCTGCCGTACCACTACCACCTGCCGAAGAACTACCAGCCGGGCCGCAGGTACCCACTGATGGTCGTCCTGCCCGGTCATGGCATGGGCTGGGACGGTGACAACCTCGGCGTCCAACTCGCCGCCGACATCCCGGCGACCGCGTGGCTCCAACCGCGCTGGACCGGCACCGCCGAGGACGTCATCGTCCTGGCGCCCCAGCACCAGCGGGTCGGTGGGGTCGCCGAGGCGGACCTGCTGGTCAAGCTGCTCGACCAGTTCGTCGACCAGTTCGCGGTGGACACCCGTCGGGTGTACGCGACCACCGTGTCGTACGGTTCCCAACTGCTCTGGGAGGCGTTCGCCAAGCGTCCGGACCTGTTCGCCGGCGGGTTGGTGACCGGTGGTTTCCCGGTCAACGCCACCCAGGCGACCGCCATCGCGGCGGCCGAGGTGCCGGTGTGGATCACCCACGGCGAGCACGACCACCTGCTCAACGTCTCGGGCGCGCGTAACTCCACGGCGGTGCTGCGGCAGGCGTACGCCGCCCGGGGTAAGACGCCGGAGCAGACCGCCGACCTGGTGCGCTACACCGAGTACGCCGACGCCGCGTTCTCGGTGCCGGACTACCACGCGGCGTTCGGACCGACCTATGAGGACGCCAGCATCCTGCGCTGGCTGCTGGGCCGGTCCAAGCCCTGAGGCCACGGACCGGGCGACGCCTCGCCGCGATCCGGCAGCGCGATCCCCTCGCGCCGACGGGTCACCGGCGGGCGTCGCCCGCGTCGGGCTCGGCAGCAGCGGGCGCTCCCCCGACGAGCACGGACTCCTGACCCTCCTGCCGGCCCTCCTGCCTCGCGCGGGCCAGCAGCCCGGCCAGCCGACGCCGCCGGTGCCGGGCCGCCGCCCGCAGCCCCAGGAGCAGGCCGGCGAGCAGCCCCAACAGTGCGAGCTGCGCCCACGGTACGACCCAGGTGGTGACGGTGGCGGAGGCCGGTCGGAGGTCGGCCCCGGCCTGGCCGTCGCCGAGCAGCGTCGGCGAGGTGCTGACTGTCGTGCGGAGGCGCACCAGGGCCCAGACGCCGTCGACCCGGGTTTCCACCGTCCGAACGCCGCCGGGCAGCAACTCCTCGACGGCACTGGTGGCGTCGTGGCTGCTCCGGTCCAGGAGGTCGGACATCGCCACCCGACTCGTTCCGCCGACCCACACGTTGCCGTCGTTCTCGACGGTGTAGCGGACCCGCACCGTGCCACCGGCCAAGGGGTTCCACGACGGGGAGTACGTCGCGCCGAGGCCCCGGACGGCCAGGGCGGCCTGTGCGGAGCCGTTCACCCGCAGCATCACCCGGAAGCCGACGCGGCTCTCGACGTTGACCGTGCCGCCGGTGCTGGTGACGGTCGCGGCGATGCCGGCCGGGTGGTCGCCCGGTGTGGCGCCCCGGGGCACCGTGATCCTGAACGGCACCACCCGTGTCTGGTTGGGGCCGACGGTGACCTTCTCCTGCACGTCGATCCAGGTGCCGCCGTCGACCGAGGGACGGTCGGACGACAGCATGTTGAAGCGGCCCTTGTCGGTGAGGTAGCCGTCGGCGGCCTTCAGGGAGAAGGCGACGGCGGTACGGCTGAAGTTCCGTACCGCCAGGTGCTCGGTCACCGCCTGCCCCGGGTCGAGGCTGGCGTTGATCCATCGGCGCTGGTCCGGCCCGGTCGCGGTGGCCGGTTGTACCGTCCAGGTCAGGGCCTTCGGGTCGGGTTCCGCCGCCGCCGCGGTCGGCGCGGCCGCAACCGCGAGGGACGCGACGGCGAGGACGACGAGCGCCCGGCGCAGCGGGGTGACGGTCATGAATCGGCCCTTCGGCACGGGGCTGGGCGGGGGCCCGATCCGGGCCCCCGCCCAGGCCACTACTCGAACAGTGAGAGCGTGAGCGTGGAGCTGTACGCGCCGGCGGCGACGTCCACGGGGGTCCGCAGGTACAGGTCGGCGTTGACCGAGTACGAGTCGCTGGCGACGGCCTCGGAGTCGAAGGCCGAGACCAGCAACTCCTGGTCGACGAGGCCGACATTGTTGCCCGGCTGGGTCGGCTCATCCAGGCTGGTCACCACCTCCTCGCCCTCGGTGACCAGGCCGGTGTCGCCGCCGTCGAGCAGGCGCGGCTTCCAGCCGAAGTGGTCGGCGGTGATCGGCGCCTGGCCGGCGGCACCGGCGAAGTCGGTCGCGCTGCCGAGCACCGCCCAGTTGGCGCCGTCGGGCACCTCGTCGGCGACGCGGGTGTCGGTGACCGTTACCGTCGGCAGCGTGCCGACGAACTGGCGTACCAGCAGCGTCGAGCCGTCCTCGGACAGCGCGACGGCGTCGCCGGCGATCGACAGCGCGAGCACGCCCGGTTCCCTGATCTCGTCGATGTCGACAGTGACCCGCACGCTGGCGTCGTCACCAGGCTCGGCCAGTGCGGGCGACGGCAGCACCGCCGCTCCGGTCAGCACGGCGCCGACGACGCCGGCCGCGAGTGTCTGCCGCCGTTTGTATGTCTTCATGTGATCTCCGTTCTCCGCCATGAGGGGTTATCCGCCGCAGGTGCCGGCGGGGTGTTGCACGGTGCGGACGGTTGTCACGTCGTGTCCGCCGACCGCCCCGGTCACCCGGGCCGTCGCCGAACCCGCCGGCACCGACTCGGCGCGGGTGTTGAAGGACTGGTAGGCGTTCGCGCCCGGCGCGACGGCCGTGAACGAGCGCTCGCCGTACGGCGTCTCGAGGGTGATGCCCACCGGCGCGTCGTGGTCGTTGCGCGCCTGCACCGCCACGTACGCCTTGCCGCCCACGCACCGCGTGGACGCGGTGAGCGTGACGGGCAGGTCGGAGCTGTCCGCCGCGAAGGCCCAGTTGTCGATCTCGAAGAGGTCGACGCCGGCCGGGCCGGTGTAGGTGAAGTAGACGTCGTGCACGCCGCTGACGCCGTCAAGGGCGGCGGTCACCTCCGCCCACTGTCCGACCGGGGTGTCCACCGCGACCGTGCCGACGACGGGCCCGTTGACCTCGTCCAGCCGGACCTGGATCTGCCCTCCGGCGGCGAGCGCACGCACCCGCGCCGTCAGGCTCTGCGCGCCGTTGTCCCCGAAGTCCACCGAGGACAGCGCCGTCCAGTCCCCGTTGTCGATGTCGCGGACCACGAGGTTGGGTGCCGCGCCACCGAACTGGGCGGAGCTGCCGTCGACCTTCGTGGTCGCGACGCCCTTGCTCCAGCCGAAGGTCTCGGCCTCGAAGACGCGGTACGGGTCGAAGTCACGGACCTGGTCCACGCCGGCGTAGGTGCCGACCACCTGCTGAATGGTGCCGTCCGGGTTGAAGGTCAGTTCCTGGATGTGCGGGCTGCGGTACCCCTGGGTGGTGTTGCCGTTGATGCGCTTGTTCAGCGTCGGGGCGTGGTACGTGAAGTAGTACTTGCCCCCGAACTCGAACACCGACTGGTGGTTGTTGCCACCGGTGCCGGCCCCGAAGAACTGCGACTGGTTCGGGAAGAGCACCCCGGCGTAGGTCTCCTTCGGCCACGACATCGGCCCGTCGGAGATCATGTAGCCGATCTGGCCACCCCCGGGATACCCGGGGAGCGGCTGCTGGCTGCCACCGAAGTCGTTCCCGCCGAAGTGCGAGGAGTACGAGAAGTAGTACTTACCCTGGCGCTTGAAGACGTGGCCCGCCTCGAAGGCGACCGGGGCGTCGACCACCGCGGCCGTTCCCTCGGTGGAGACCATGTCGTCGCCGAGTTCGATCGAGCGGATGTTCTTCGGGTTGTTGAAGCGCTCGGCCGGCGGCATGCTCGTCGACGCGGGACCACCACCGAAGTAGAGGTACGGCTGACCGTCGTCGTCGACGAACGGGGCCGGGTCGAACTTCCACGCGACGGTCTCGGCGCCGGGGGTACGGCCGTCGATCAGCGTGCTCGTGCGCTCGCTGGTCCACGGGCCGAGCGGCGACGCACCCGTGATCACGTTGCTGGAGCCACCACCGTTGGCGTAGTAGAGGAAGAACTTCTCCACCCCGTTCACCACCTTCTTGGTGATGCCCGGAGCCCACGAGTTGGCGGTGAACGGGGCCACCCCGTTGGGGCCGGCGACCTGGATCTCACCGTGGTCCGTCCAGTTCACCAGGTCCTCCGAGGAGATCACCGTGATCTGGTTGATGTCGCCGTAGTTGATCCCCGGCGAGACCCCGGTGGCCGGGTTCGGGGCGTAGCCCTGGGTGTCGTTGGTCATGTACATGTAGACCCGGCCGTCGTGCACGAGGCCGAAACCGTCAGCCCCGAACTTGTGCCCGATCAACGGGTTGTGCTCCCCGGGCAGCTTGCCGACCACCTCGATGGTCTTCGACGCGGGCGCGGGCGGCGCGGCGCCGACCACCGACACGTCGTCGAGCTTGAAGTCCATCAGGTGCAGAGCCGGGTCGGTGGATGGCGTGCTCGTCCAGGGGGTCTCGAAGAACAGGCGCGCCGTCGACACGCTCTGCGTCGTCGGGATCGTGAACGTTCCGGTGAACTGTGCCCACTGGCCCTTCGTCGCCGTCACGCTGACGAGGTTGGTGTAGGTGCCACCGCCGTAGTGCATGGTGGCGAAGAACTGCTTCGTCGCCGGTCCGCTCTCGTTCTCGTACTTGATGCGGGCGGTGAGGGTGTAGGCCTGGCCGGCCTGCACCTTGCCGCTGAGGTCCTGCATGGGGCCGGACCCGGTGGTCGTCCGGCTGGTGACGAGCGCCGCGTTCGCGCCGGCGTAGGCGTCCGACGTGGCCGACAACTGGGCTCCGTCGGAGGCGTTTCCGTTGTTGACGAACCAGTTGGCCAGGCCGTCCTCGAACCCGCCGTTGACGACGAGGTTCGTGTCGGCGGCCTGGACCGGCGCTGCCGGGGCGACGAACCCCGTGGCCAGCATCAGGCCGACTGTCGCGAGCGCTGCGACCCGTCCTCGGGTCGCCCGTCGCATTCGTTGTTCCACGAGACATCCTCCTTCATCTCTGACGTGCGGTCATCGGTGTACGGGGGATCGGTGGGTGCACTTTCCGTGGGTGGTCCGGACATCAGGGGTCGACTGCCGCCACCGGCCCGACAGTGGCCGACGGCACGGGACAGGTCCGCTGTTCCGCGCCGGCCGGCCGGTCGCCGGTGGTGCTGGTCGGTGGGCCGAGGGCTCGTGGTGGGGCTATCCGCCGCAGGCGCTGGCGGGGTGCTGGGCGGCGTGGACGGTGGTCACGTCCCGGCCGGCGACCGCCCCGGTGGCCCGGACCGCCGCCGCGCCGGCCGGCACCGACGACGCGCGGGTGTTGAACGACTGGTAGACGTTCGCCCCCGGCGCGACGGCGGCGAACGACCGGTTCCCGTACGGGGTCTCGACGGCGATCCCGACGGGCTCGTCCGAGTCGTTGCGCACCTGCACCGCCAGGTACGCCTTGCCACTGAGGCAGCGCACCTGGGCGGTGGTCGTCACGGGCAGCGCCGCCAGCACTCCGAGTCGGGCCAACTGGTAGCTGAGTGCCCGCTCCGGTGCGTCGATCTGGTTCTGCGTTCCGAACTGGCCGGCTCGTGCCGACGTCGCCGCCGCGAGCGCGGATTGCGTGGCGGCCCAGGCGTCGGCCGGGTAGTGCCGCGGGTCGAGTGTCTGCGCGTGGGCGATGGCCGCGTCGAGGGCGGTGGTGTCCAGCGGCCGGGCCTGCGCGGTCAGCACGTCGCTGAGCAGGTAGTCGTCGAAGTCGACGTGGCCGCCGGTCTCCTGGGTCGCGTAGGTGAACAGGCCCACCCGGTGACCCATGAAGTGGGCGAGGCTGCCGTCGAGCGTCTGCGGGCCCGCCCGGTTGCCCAGCCGGGTCCACTGGACCCCGTCCAGGCTGTAGTAGAACGTCGTCCACAGCTGGCCGACCGGCGAGGAGAAGTCGAGGTCCGCCTTCACGTGCACCTCGGTCGCATCGCCCAGCGACACCGTCGTGCCGGGGACGAAGTTCTCCAGCGTCGACTGGTCGAGGTCGACAGCGAACGGCTGCGACCGGTTCACCACGCCGAGGGTGTTGACGTCACCGACGCGCTTGACCGCCACGTACGAGAATCCGCGGTTGTAGGCGGCAAGGCCAGCGACGTCGCCGTTCTTCATCCCGGAGATGTCCATCCGGGTCTGGACCGACTGTCGTGGCCCGAACGTCCGCTGCGAGAGCGTGTTGCGGGCCTCCTCGAACCACGCCAGCTCGGCCCGGTTGGACAGCTTCGTGTAGACGTACTGACCGGTGACCACAGTGCCGGCCGTCAACCGCAGCCAGCCGTCGCGGTCGGTGAGCGACCAGTACCGGTTGTCCGGCGCGTGGTTCCACTCCCACGCCAGGTCCAGCCGTGACCCGTTGGGGGCGATCTCCGCCGGGTCGAGCGGGGCGGGGACCGTCCACCGCTCGTCCTGGTACGCCTTGTGCGGCGCGTCGTTGGCGAAGTCGTCCGAGGCGACGATGCTCTTCTGCCGCTCGAACAGCTCCTCGGCCGGGCTGAGCCGGATCGGCTTGTCGAACAGGCCGTTGACCGGCACGACGCCGTTGGTGCCGAAGGTCGGCCACCCGTTCTGCCAGGTGGCGGGGATGAGCGCCGGGATGCGGCCGATCGGGAACGTGTCCCGGAAGAACATGCCGTGCCAGTCCGTCCCGCCGCCCGCCCGGCTGATGGGCACCAGGCTGCCCTGCGCGAAGCCGTTGGAGTTGAGCACTCCGCGCGCCTCGTAGGTGTTGACCCCGCCGGCCGAGGTGTAGCGCCCGAGCAGGTCCTTCGACCGGAACATCACCACCTGGCGCCCCTGCCCGGACGGCCAGGTGATGATGACGGCGTAGTACCAGCCGTCGATGTGGTAGACCTGCGCACCCTCGAACAGGCCACCGATGAACGGCTGCCCGGCGTAGTTGTTGGCGGTGAAGATGTTCGGGTAGTCCTGCGCGATGGCGGTCAGGTCGGCGTTGAGGCGTACGGCGCTGGTGCCGCCGGAGCCGTAGAAGATGTACGGCGTGCCGTCGACGTCGAAGAAGAGCGACGGGTCGTGCAGGCCACGGTTGAGGGCGGTGCGCTGCCAGGGGCCGTTCTCGATGTCGTCGGTGCGGTAGAGGTACGCCCCGCTGAGGTTGTTGGTGTTGAAGACGGCGTAGAACGTGCCGTCGTGGTAGCGCAGCGACGACGCCCACTGGCCCTGGCCGTACGAGTTCTGGCCGTTGCGCAGTGAGAACGAGTCACCGATGCTCGCCCGGTCGAAGACGTAGTTGACGATCTCCCAGTTGACGAGGTCGTACGACTTCATGATCGGCGCACCCGGGCTCAGGTGCATCGTCGTGCTGATCATGTAGTAGATGTCGCGGCCCTCGTCGTTCTCGGCGGCTGGCACCCGCTCGACGCTGATGTCCGGCACGTCGGCGTTGAGCAGTGGCACCGAGTAGGTGCCGGCGCCGGTGTCGGTCGAGGTGTACGACGATCGGGGCGACCATCCGTCGGCGGCGTGCGCGGCGGCGGGGGTCGCCACCAGGCTCGCACCGACGAGAACGGCCGCCGATGCGAGCGCACACAGTGAACGGAGGCGATCCGGGCGCACTGTGGACACCAGTCGGGTCACCATGGTGGTGGTGTGGCGAGCGGCGGCGTTCAGGCTGTTCACAGCGGATGCGCGGGCGATGTTCAGGACACGCGAGCGGACCGACACGACCAAGGCGAGCTCCAAACGCGAGAGCGGCGTGAAGGCCATGGTGTTATCGCTAACAACGCCTGTCAAGACTATCGATGAAACGTGCCCGAAGTATCCCCGTAACACCTTCCGCCGGCCACAGTGGACAGACGTGCCAGCGGGTGACCGCCGTTCACGGGTCCGCCGGAGCGGGTGCTCCGGCGGGCTCCCCGGTGCCGACTGTGGCGACACCGGGGAGCCGCAACCCGGTCGCCTCAGTCGTCGAGGCAGGCGCGGACGGCGGCGGTGAGCAGATTGGCGCGCTCGTCGCCCATCCCACGCATCTGGTTGACCACGTAGCCGAAGCCCACCTGATGCTCGGCGTCGGCGAAGGCCAGGTTCCCGCCCGCGCCGTCGTGGCCGAAGCTGCGCTCACCCAGCAGGGGCCGGGCCGGTGGGGAGTGCAGCAGGAAGCCGGTGCCCCAGCGCTGCCCGGTGTCCGGCGGGCCGTGCCGCTGCTGACCACGCGAGCGAACCACTACCGCGTCGTCCACCGACGCCGCCGTGAGCAGCGGTCCGCAGTGGAGTTCCGACACACAGGCGGCGTAGAGGCGCGCGAGACCCTCGGCGGTGCTCACCGCGCCCGCGCCGGGAACCCCGGCGGCCCGGATGGCGTCGTCGTTGAAGCTGACCAGGCCGTCGGCGTCGGCGGGAAAGGCGAAAGCGCCCCCCATGGTGATGCCCCGTTCGGCGACCGGGTCCACGAACGGGTCAGGGTCCGGGGGCGGTGCCAGGCCCCAGGCGACGGTGTCGCTCTCGGCGGCCGGGAGCCCCAGCCAGGTGTGCAGGCCGAGCGGGCCCGCGACGGTGTCGGCGAAGAACGCGCCGGGCAGTTGGCCGGTGACGCGGTGGATCACCTCTCCGACCAGCCAGCCGTAGGTCATCGAGTGGTAGCCGTGCGCCGTACCCGGTTTCCACAGCGGGGCCTGCGCCTCGATCGCCTTGATGACCGGATCCCACGCCAGCACCTCGTCGAGGGTCAGGGGGCGGTCCACCGCGGGCAGACCAGCCTGGTGCGTGAGCAGCCAGCGCACCGGGATGTCCGCCTTGCCGTGCTGTCCGAACTCCGGCCAGTAGCGCGTCACGGGAGCGTCGAGGTCGAGCCGCCCCTGTTGGGCCAGCAGGTAGGCGCAGATCGCCAGGATCCCCTTGGTGCAGGAGAAGACGACGACCGGCGTGCGCGCGTCCCAGGGCCGCCCGGTACGGGTGTCGGCTACCCCGCCGTACAGGTCGACGACCTTGCGGCCCCGCACGTAGACGGTGACCGCGGCACCGACCTCTCCCCGGGAGGTGAAGTTGTCGCGGAAGACGTCGGCGACGGGCCCGAAGCGATCGTCGACGTCGCCGTGGATCTGCGGCTGTGTGACCACTGCCTACCCCTTCACTGACCCTTGGATCAGGGCCTTGATGAACTGTCGCTGGAAGATCAGGAACACGATGAGGGTCGGGGTGAGGATCAGCAGCGACCCGGCACACAGCAGCACCAGGTCGGTGCCCCACTGGCCCTGGAACGCTCCGAGCGCCCCGGCCATTGTGCGTTTGGTGGCGTCGTCCACGAGGACGATGGCGAGCAGGAACTGGTTCCACGTCCACAGGAACATCAGGATCGTCAGCGAGGCGATCGCCGGTCGGGCGAGCGGCACCTGGACCCGCCAGAACAACTGCCACGTGCTGCTGCCGTCCACCCGGGCCGCCTCGGACAACTCGACCGGCACGTTGGTGAAGTGTGCCCGCATCCAGAACACCGCGAACGGCATGTACAGCCCGATCAGCGGCAGGATGATGGCCCAGCGGGTGTTGAGCAGGCCGAGGTCCTGCATCTGGTAGTAGAGCGGCGTGACAACGGCCTCGAACGGCAGGGTCAGACCCAGCAGGAAGAGACCGAAGACGAGTCGGCCACCGGGCACCCGCAGCTGACCGAGCCCGAAGCCGGCCATGGTCGCGATGAGCACCGACACCGGTACGACACCGGCCACGATCAGCAGGCTGGAGCGGAGCAGGGCGCCCATGTTCGCGGCGGTGAAGGCGTCGGCGAAGTTCCCCCACTGCGGGTCGGACGGCCACTCGAGCCCGCTGGGCACTGTGCCCCGGGGCTGCAACGCCGCCGAGAGCATGCTCACGAACGGCAGCAGGGTGACGACGATCAGGGCGATCAGGAACACCCGGCCGGTCAGCTGTTCGCGTCGGCTCAGGTT
This sequence comes from Micromonospora sp. NPDC127501, assembly GCF_040302185.1. Classification (NCBI taxonomy): domain Bacteria; kingdom Bacillati; phylum Actinomycetota; class Actinomycetes; order Micromonosporales; family Micromonosporaceae; genus Micromonospora; species Micromonospora sp. NPDC127501. Next base: position 573,455 of record NZ_JBEORJ010000003.1, read on the forward strand.
CACGGCTTCTCCCCTCGGCTCAGGCGCTGGATCGGCAGCACACACGCCAGCACGAGCAGCATGAGTACGACAGCGAGCGCCGAGGCGAGCCCCACCTGCCGCTGCGAGAAGGCCAGCCGGTAGATCTCCAGGCCCGGCACCGTGGTCTGGAGGCCGGGGCCGCCGCTGGTGGAGATGTAGACGATGTCGAAGCTCGCCAGCGCCGCGATGATCGTGACGGTGAGGCAGACGCCGATCTCCTGGCGCAAGCTGGGCAGGGTCACGGCGAGGAACTCGCGGACCGGACCGGCACCGTCGAGGCGGGCGGCCTCGTACAGCGCCGGATCGATCTTGCTCATGCCGGTGACCAGCAGAATCGTGCAGAGGCCGAGCAGGACCCAGGCCCCGATGACGCCGACGGCGGGCAGCGCCGTGTCGAAGTCGCCGAGCCAGGCGCGGGCGACGCCACCCAGCCCGACCGCGCGCAGCGCCTGGTTGACCAGACCGTTCGACGAGAGCAGCCAGCTCCACGCGATGCCCGCCGCCACCAGGGGGATGACCTGCGGCAGGAACAGGATGGTCCGGACGACGGTGCCGAACGCGCCGGTGGTGATCCGGCGAACCATGCTCGCCACCAACAACCCGAGTGCGACGGGGATGAAGCTGAAGAAGACGATCAGCACGATCGCGTTGCCGATGATTTTCAGCAGGTCGCTGTCGGTGAAGACGGTCAGGTAGTTGTCCAGGCCCACCCAGCGGGCCACCCCGATGCCGTTCCAGTCGTAGAGCGAGTACTGGAGGGTCAGGACGAGCGGGCGCAGGACGAACACCGCGTACATCACCAGGGCGGGCAGGACGTACAACCAGCCGGTCCCGGCCGCGCGGGCCCACCGGAATCGGTGGGCCCGCGTCGGGGTGGGGCGGGTACGACGATCGTCGCGCCCGGTTGGTGCGCTGCCGAGGGCAGACGTCATCGGGACAGTTCCTTCTGATACTCGGCCTGGACCGCCTTCACGTACCCCTCGGGCGTCTGCTGACCGGCGATCAGCTTCTGCATCTCCGGCGTGATCGCGGCGGCGAAGATGCCGCCGGTCGCGTTCGCGGTGAAGTCCACAGCGCCGTTCTCCGCGCCGAGCTGCTGCGACGCCTTCAGGGTCTCGGCCAGCACGGTGTTCGGGGCGGCGGCCGGCACCGGCAGGTCACTCGGGCCGCCCGGGCTGGAGCCGCCGACGGTCACCGAGATCTCGCGGGCCTTGGCGTTGGTGTGCACCCAGTTCAGGAAGTACGCGGCGGCATCCGGGTTCTTGGCCTTGGCGGAGACGCCGAAGGTGTTGGGGGCGGACATCGCCACGTGCTTTCCACCGGGAGACTCGGTGGGGAAGAGGAAGAAGCCCACGTTGCCGGGCATCGACTTGTCGAGGTTGGCCGACTCCCAATCGCCGTTGAACATGAACAGGCCGTTGCCCTTCTGGAACTCCCCCACCATGCCCGCGTAGTCCAGGGCGTTGGCGTCCTTGGTGAAGTAGCCGGCCTGGGCCCACTTCTGAATGGTCTGGGTGGCCTTCAGGGCGGCCGGGGTGTCGAACGTGGCCCCCGGCTTCTGGAAGATCCAGTCGGCGACCTGGGTCGGGTCGCCGAACTGGTTCTGTAGCGCCTGGTGCGGGAAGTTGATGCCCGCGGTGTTCTTGTTGAACTGCATGATCGGCTGAACCCCGGCGGTCTTCGCCTTGGCGAGCAGCTCCTCGAACTCGGCGACAGTGGCCGGCGGCTGGGTCATGCCGATCTGGCTGGCCAGCTTCTTGTTGTAGAAGACGCCGGTGACGCTGTAGCCGAGCCCCATCCCGTACAGCGAGCCGGTGCCCCGGGTGTTCTCGCCGACGCGCAGCTGCATCAGCTGCGAGGCGGGGAACTTGTCCCAGCCGTACGCGGTGAAGTACGGGTCGAGGTTCTTGAGCAGGTCGTCCTTGACCAGGTCGACCATGGTCGGGAGCCGGATGATGTCGGGCGAGTTGTCCGAGGCCATCACCCGGGGCGCGTTCTCCACGATCACCGTGAACTGGTCCTCGCGGATGTTGAACTTGACGTTCGAGTGCTGCTTGGAGAACTCGTCGGCCAATGCCTTGGCCAGCGGGAAGCCGGTCTCCGCGTACATGTCCAGGGTGATCGGGTCGGTGCCCAGCTCCGTCTTGACGGCGGCATCGGACTTCTGGGTCGACGACCGGTCCTCGCCCGGCGCGCTGCAGGCCGTCGCGGTCATCCCGACCGCCAGCAGCGACGCGAGGAGCACCGTTCTCCGTCGCGGAAACTTTGTCAGCAAATCTGCCATTTCATGACTCCTCGACATCTCCACGCGTCCCGCGACCCATGGCCGCGCGACGGCTCCACCGGGACCACCGCGACCGCGCGGCCGCCACGACACGTACGCCGTGACCTGTCGCCCGGGCGCAGCACCCGTACCGTCAGCAGAAAAGAACCCGGCACGGCCACCGAAGGTGCCTCTGGATGCACCAGAAGTGGTCGCTAAACTGATTTAGCAGAGCATGCGCGCGGCACGGGAAGCTGTCAAGGACAACTTGGCAACGGTGCGGAAACGTCGGGTTCACCCCACGCCGACGTGACCGGCGCTCGATCCCGGACGGCGACGCATCATGATGGGCGGGAGCGGCGCCTGTGGCACCGCGCCTGATTCGGAGGACTGATGGGCCGCAACAGAGCAACACTCGCCGACGTCGCGCGGAGAGCCGGGCTGTCCAAGACCGCCGCGTCGATGGTGCTCAACGGCAGGGAGGGCACCCGGCTCTCGGCCGAGGCGCACCAGCGGGTGTTTGCCGCCGCCGAGGAGCTCGGCTACCGGCCCAACCTCGCCGCGCGCAGCCTGCGCACCCGCAAGACGGCCACCATCGCGTTCGTCTCCGACATCGTGGCCACCACCCGGTTCGCCGGCGACCTCATCCGCGGCGCCCTGGACGCGGCCCGCGAACGGGACCACGTCCTGCTCATCACCGAGACGCAGGGCGACGCCACCTTCGAGCAGTACGCCATCGAGGCCGTCCTGGACCGGCAGGTCGACGGGGTGATCTACGCGGCGATGGCGACCCGACGGCTGACGGTGCCAGCGGCCATCCTCGGCGGCCCGGTGGTGCTGCTCAACGCCACCAGCCCCGACGGCCTGCCCAGCGTGGTCCCCGACGACGAGGGGGCCGGTCGCTCCGTCGCCACCGCCCTGCTGGAGCTTGGCCACCGCGACGCGATCGCGCTCATCGGCCGCAACCGACTCAAGGAGGACGACCCGGAGGTCTCGCTCGCCGCCCGCGCCCGCCTGCACGGCATCCGGCAGACGCTGGACGAGGCGAAGGTCGGCCTCCTTGCCGAGTGTTTCTGCACCGAGTGGTTGCCCGAGCACGGGTACGCCGCCATGCGCAGCCTGCTGAGCAAGCCGAAGCGACCCAGCGCGATCATCTGTATGAACGACCGGCTGGCGTTCGGCGCCTACCAGGCACTCGGCGAGGCGGGGCTGACCGTCCCGGAGGACATCTCGGTCATCTCGTTCGACGACGACCCGATCGCCGCCTGGTTGCGTCCGAGCCTGGCGACCACGGCGCTGCCGCACGAGCAGATGGGACGACGAGCGGTCGAGCTGCTCCTGGACGGGGGCGCCGCCGAACCCTCGCTCGTTCCGATGCCCCTGCGCCGACGCCGGTCCCTCGCGCCCCCGGCCAGCTGACCACCGGCCCTCCGATCCGTGCGGCGGATTGTCATGGCCGACGCTAAAACGGTTTAGTGCTAGGTTTCCGACCATGCTTCGTCTACCCGACCACTGGGTGTGGGACAGCTGGTACGCGCGGGACGACAACGGCCTCTGGCACGTGTTCTTCCTGCGCGCGTCCCGCGCCCTGCACGACCCGCACCGCCGCCACCGCCGGGCCACCATCGGCCACGCCGTCTCGGCGGACCTGCGCTCGTGGCGCCTGGTCGCCGACGCCGTGGTCCCCGCCGACGCCCCCAGCTGGGACGACCTGGCGACCTGGACGGGCTGCACGGTCCGCGGGCCGGACGGACGGTGGTACCTGTTCTACACCGGGGTCGGTCGTGCCGAGGACGGGCTCGTCCAACGCATCGGACTGGCCGTCTCCGACGACCTCATGACCTGGCACCGGCACGGCACCGAACCGATCGTCCAGGCCGACCCCACCTGGTACGAGCTGCTGGACAAGGAGCTGTGGTACGAGCAGGCGTGGCGTGACCCGTGGGTGTTCCCCGACCCCGACGGCGAGGGTTGGCACATGCTCATCACCGCCCGCGCCAACAGCGGTCCGGCGAACACCCGTGGCGTCGTCGGCCACGCCACCTCCACCGACCTCGTCACCTGGACCGTCGCGCCGCCGCTGTCGACTCCGGCCGGCTTCGGTCACCTGGAGGTGCCCCAGGTGGCGGTCCTCGACGGGCAGCCGCTGCTGCTCTTCTCCACCGAGGCCACCGGCAGCGCTCGGCGCGACGACCACCGGATCTGGGTGGCGACCGGCGAGACCACCATCGGGCCGTGGGACATCGCGTCCGCCCAACCGTTCGCCCACCCGCACCTGTACGCACCCCGGCTGGTCCCCGGACCCACCGACGGCTGGTCCCTCATCGGCTTCCTCGACCACGTCGACGACACGTTCGTCGGGGAACTCACCGAACCCATCCCGGTCCGCTACGAAGCCGTGACCGGGTTGACAGTGGACCCGGTGAGGGCGAACGCGGCGCAGTAGACCGGACAGGTCCGGGCTGAGGCGTGTCGCCCCGGCCCGGACCTGTCAGCGCCCAGCTGCTACATCAGCTGCGCAGCTGCCACTGCTGGTTGGTGCCGCCGGTGCAGGACCACAGGATCAACTTCGTGCCGTTCGCCGTCGCGGCGCCGTTGGCGTCCAGGCAGAGACCCGACTGCACCCCGGTGATCGTGCCGTTGGCGTTGACGTTCCACTGCTGGTTGGCCTGACCGTTGCAGTCCCAGATCACCACGGTGGTGCCGTTGGTGGTGCCCTGACCGGAGGCGTCCAGGCACTTGGTGCCGTACACCATGAGCTGCCGGCTGGCGGTGTGGGTCCACCGCTGGTTGGTGGCCGCACTGATGCAGTCCCAGATCTGAGCCTGCGTGCCGTTGGTGGTGCTGGAGTTGCCGATCTCGGCGCACCGGCCCGACTGGGCACCCACGATCTGCACGTTCTGCGGGTTGGTGCCGCCGCCGCTCTGCACGCCAGCCGAGTTGATCACGGTCTGCGCACCCGACGGCCAACTGCCGTTGCTGACCGTGACGTTGCCGTTGACCACGTTGCCGCGGTCGCCGTTGGTCACGTTCGTGGAGTTGTTCGTCGACCAGTTGTTGGTGACGGTGAAGTTGCCCATGTTCTCCGCGTACCAGTAGTTGGCGGTGGCCCAGGTACCGGTGGAGGAGAACACGTTGTTACGGGCGGTGTAGTAGCGGGAGCCCTCGTCGAAGTAGAGCCCGAACCAGCCGTTGGTCCGCAGGCAGTAGTTCTGGTTGATGGTTCCGCCCGGGTTCGCGGACAGCGTGTAGATGCATCCGCCGTCGGTCATCTGCTGCATCACGTCGTGCACGTAGTTGCCGATGACCTGGTTGTTGGCCGCGGTGGTCGCCGTGGTGTAGCGCGGCTGGTAGTTGTACAGGCCCCGGTTCGCGTAGTGCTGGCTGCCGCCCGCGTCGTTGGCGCCCCAGCCGTAGCCGACCGACAGGCCGGTGTACGGCATGTTGTAGACCTCGTTGTACGAAACCGTCGCCGTGTTCACGTAGGTGGTCAGGATCGAGACCACGCCCCGGTACTCGAGGCCGAGATCGTGCACCCGGTTGTTGCTGATGGTGATGTTGCGGTTGACCATCCGCTGGTCACTCGGGTGGTGGGCGTCGGCCCGTACACCGCCGACCACGACGCCGCCGGCGGAGTTGCGGGCGATCTCGGAGCGGGTGACGGTGATGTTGCTGGCGCCCAGGCCGACACCGCTGGCGTGGGCGTTGGCGTCGTTGCCGATGCCGATCGCGGTCTGCCCGAGGTTGACGAACTGGGAGTCGCTGAAGGTGATGGTGTTGGCCGCGGAGACCTGCACGGCGGCGGGCATCTGGTTCCAGTTGGGCCGGGTGGCCTCGAACTGGGGGCAACCGGCCTGGCAGGAGGTCAGCGCGTCGGCCGGCCGGGACCAGGTGCCGGTGATGTGGGCGCCGGTCTGCTGGTCGGCGAAACCGTTGCTGCTGCTCGGGCCGAGCCAACTGGTGCCGGTGAAGGTGATGCCGCTGAACGAGATGTGGTGTGCCGGCGAGGCGAGGGTGCCGCCCACGTTGACCAGGGACTGCAACTGCGGCAACTCGACGCTGACCGAGCTCATGTTCTGCCCGGCGAGGGGGATGTAGTTGAGCTGGCCGTTGCCGGGGTTGAGGTACCACTCCCCCGCCGAGTCCAGGAACTCGTACGCGTTGGTCAGGTAGAAGGGGCCGGCGCGGTGCGGGCTGGAGAGAGTGTCGAACCCGAAGGTGTTGTTGTTCCACGCGGGCTGCTGCATCGTCAGGAAGTTTCCGCTGATGCTCTGCACCGGCGAGTACCGGTCGGTGAACGAGCCGACGCTCTCCACCTCGACCCGGTTCTGGTTGCCCAGGTTGTTGAGGTAGCTGAGCGCGCCGTTGGAGAACCGCATGCCGGACGTGGTGAAGGTGAAGTCGGAACGGTTCACGGCGGTGCGTGCCCTGGTGGCGACGGCGCCGTTGACGTAGAGCTGACGGGAGTCGAGCCCGGCGCCGACGTTGGCCCGCCAGATGTTCTTCCCGGAGTCGACGAGCGACCAGCCGGTGACCGCCCGGGCGCCGGTGATCGTCGGACGTGCGCCGGAGGCCGCCCGCCAGATCACCTGATAGCCGTTGTTGCCCGAGTCAGCCGCGGTGAACCGCAGCGGCGACGAGAGCCGGTACGCGCCGTTGGCCAGCTCCACGACGATGTCACCGGACATCGCGCTGTTGATCGCCCGCACCGCGGCCTGGGCGGCGGTCAGCGAACACGGTTGGCTGGCCGAACATGCGGTGCCGCTGCCGGAGGGCGACGCGTAGAGGGTGGTGGTGGCCGCGAGGGCCGGAGACGCCGAGGCGGTTACCGCTACCAGGGCGGTCACCGCCGTCGCGGCGGCGCCGGCCAGCAGTCGGCGCAGCGACGAAAGGGACGAGGACACGGGACGGTGCTCCTGACGTGAGAACGAGGTGGGGATGGCGGAGCGGCCTCGACCAGCGCGGGGGTGGGGGGGTCGGGACGGTCATCCGAGGATCTCCCGGAGATAGCGAAGGCCGTCCGTGGCGAGACGGTCCTGCGAGGGGGCCAAGGGACGCCAGATCGCCGCGGCGGTGGCGATGGCCTCGTTCTCCGCCGTGAACGACTCGATGCAGATCGCGCCCTGGTAGCCGGTGTCCCGCAGGACGGTGAAGAAGCGGGGCCAGTCGAAGTGGTCAGCACCAGGAGCGCCCCGGTTGGTGCCGCTGACCTGGACGTGCTTGATGTGCCGGCCGGCAACCGCGAGGGCCGCGTAGGGGTCGGCCTCCTCGATGTTCATGTGGTACGTATCGATCATGATGCCGACGTTCGGCGGTAGACCGTCGATCAACTCGACCGTCTGCTCGATCGTGTTGACGACGCTCGTCTCATAGCGGTTCAACGCCTCGACACCGATGCTCACGCCCACCTCGCCGGCCTGCTCGGCCACCGGCGCCAGGGCCCGCCGGAAATCCGCGTAGCAGGCCTCGCGAGCCGCCGCCGACATCCGCCAGGTGCGGCCGACCGAGGCGTACGCGGGGCCGCCGACGCATCCAGCGCCGACGGCCGCCGCGCTCGCCACGCAGCCCAGGAGGTACGCCACCGTCGACTCGACGACCGCTGGTGCGGCGTCGACCAGTTCCCGCCCCGGCGGGGTGACCGCACAGACCCCGGCGGCGACGAGGCCGTGCGCCGCCAACAGGTCCCGGGTACGGATCGGATCCCAGTCGCCGGGCTGCTCGATCGGCAACTCGACCGCGTCGAAGCCGAACGCGGCGATCCGCGGGATCAGCTCGGCCAGGGCCTTGTCGTCGACGGGCGAGGTCCAGACCCACGGGTTGACGCCGATGGCGTACATCGGGCCCTACTTCCAGCGCTGCGGGTAACCGGGCAGGTCGGTGCAGCCGCACATCGCGTAGTGCAGCGGTGGCATGCCCGCGTCGAGGTACTGGTCCAGGTTGTCCTGGGTGACGGTCGGCTGCGGCAGCTTCCACGGGTTGGACACCTGCTGGCCGTCGAGGATCCGCAGCGCCGCGATGATCGGCGTACGCCACTGGTAGGTCGGGTAGGTCGGCGCGATCGCGGTGAGCTTCTTGTCCTTCCAGATCTTCAGGAAGTCGAGCTGGTCCTCACCGTTCATCGGCGGAACGGGCTTGCCCGCGTCCTGGAACGCCTCGACCGCCGCGACGGCCACCGCTCCGGCGTCCATCCAGACCCCGTCGATCGTGCCGTACCGCTGGATGTAGTCGTCGACGATCTTCTTGGTCTTGGCTGGATCACCATCGGTGAACTCGACACCGACGACGTCGACCTTCGCCTTGTCGAACGCCACCTTCGCCGCCGACCAGCGGGTCTCCAGGACGTCGACGCCGGGCAGGATCCGCAGAGCGAGGACCTTGCCACCGGGCTTCATCTTCTGGCTGACGAACTCGGCCCCGACGTGGCCGAACCCGTAACCGCCGATGGGGTTGATGAACGTCACCGGGCACTTCGTGTCGACGCCACGGTCGAAGACGACGACCGGCAGCCCGGCCTTGCAGGCCGCCTCGACGGCCGGGGTGAGCGTGGCGGTGGTGTTCGGCGAGACGATGAGCGCGTCGCAGCCCTTGCCGAGCAGATCGTTGATGTCCGCGATCTGCTTCTGGTCCTTGCCCTCGGCGTCGACGTGCACGAACTCCGCGATGCGGCTCTTCTGCGCCTCGACCTCGGCCTGCATGGTCTTGAAACCGACCTGCCGCCAGGGGTTGTTCAGGGCCGCGTTCGAGAAGCAGATCTTGTGTGGGCCGTTCTTCTTGAACTTGGCGGTGTCGACCATCGTCGGGTTGAGCACCTGCTCCCACGGCTTGTCGGCCGGGCCGGTCGGTGCCGCGTCGAGCAGCGCCAGCTCGGCGTCGTAGTCGGCCTGCACGAAGAACTTCGACTGGTCTCCGGTGCCGGAGCCAGCGGCTGCGGATGCACTCCCCGACGGGCTCGCGGCCGGCTCGTCGGTGGCACAGGCGGCGAGGGACAGCAGGGTTACAGCGGCAATCGCCGCCATGGAACGTCGCACTATGGTTCCCCTTTATCTCGACGAAGAACGCGTTGCCGAGACCGCCACGGCGAGCAGGATGATCCCGCCCTGGACGGTCGACCTGAGGGCGCCGGAGACGCCGTAGAAATTCATGAGGGCGAACAGCAGTTCGAGGGTCAGCGCGCCGAGCATCGCTCCGACGACCGCGCCGCGCCCCCCGCCGAGCGCCACCCCACCGAGGACGACCGCGGTGATCGCACCGAACTCCAGACCTGCTCCGGCCTGGAACGACACGCCGCTGTAGCCGCCCAGGAGGATGGCCGCCACCGCCGCCGCGAGCCCGCTGAGGATGAAGGCGAAGGTCCGGGTACGCCACACGCGTACGCCGCTGAGCTCGGCGGTGCGCGGGTTGTCGCCGACGGCGACCAGCGTCCGGCCGAAGTCGGAGCGCATCAGCAGCACGGCCGCCACCGCCAGGACCACCAGGACCAGCAGCGCGTACGGCACGCGGCCCAGCACCGGCACGTCCTCGAACGCCCGCCGGCCGAACCGACGGAACTCCTCGGAGAGCCCGCCCTTCGGGGCGCCGTCCGACCACAGGTAGACCGCGCCGACGAGGATCAGGAACATGCCGAGGGTGGTGATGAACGACGGCACCCGCAGCCGTGTCGTGATCAGGCCGTTGACCAGCCCGACCAGTGCGCCGAACGCGAGCAGGAGCAACACCACCGGCCAGGTACGCGCCGGGTCGCTGTCGATCAGCCGGGCGGCGACCACCACCTGGGCGGTGACCAGGGAACCGACCGAGAGGTCGAACTCGCCGGACACGATCACGAAGTACTGGCCGGCGGCGAGCAGGATGATCGGCGCCGAACGACCGAGGAAGGACATCAGCGACTGCGGGGCCAGGAAGTCGGGCTGCCGGATGCCGACGAGCACCAACAGCACCGCGAGGATCGCGAGGATCGGCAGGACACCACCGGGACGCACCCGCGGCAGACGCAGCGGCAGGGAACGGGGCTGGACGGTCTGCATGGCTAGGCCGCCTTTCGCATGGCCCGGCGGGCGTAGACGGCGACCGCGGCGATGATGATGACGCCCCGGATCACCTGCTTGAAGAAGGCGTCGACCTCGAGCTGGTTGAAGATGGCGTCGATGCTGGCCAGCAGCAGCACCCCGCCGACCGTGCCGATGACGCCGCCGCGCCCACCGGCGAGGGCGGTACCGCCGATCACCACCGCGGCGATCGACTCCAGGTCGTAGAGGCCCTCGGTGCCGACGCGCGGGGCGCCCGAGCCGAGCCGACTGGCGAGGTAGATGCCGGCGAGTCCCGCGCACATCGAGCACAGCACGTGAGCGGTGACGAGGACCCGGTCGTTGCGGACGCCGGAGAGCCGGGCCACCTCCGGATCCCCGCCGACGGCGACCAGATGGTGGCCGAAGCGGGTCCGCGAGAGCGCGAACCACGCCGCCGCGGTGACCGCTATCAGCAGCAGGAACGACACCGGCACCGGACCGACGCGCTGGTAGCCGAGCGCCTGCACCAGCGAGGGTGCGGTGGTGCCGGCCGGACCGTCGTAGCCGTTGTCGAGGTAACCCTTGAGCAGCAGCCCGACGCCGAGGGTCGCGATGAACGCGTTGACCCGGAACCTGGTGACGAGGAGCCCGTTGAGCAGCCCGACACCGGCGCTGACGACCAGCACCAGGCCGATCGCCGGCAGCACCGCGCCGTCGCTGCCGTTCATCGTCTCGGCCGCGACGAGGGTGCTGAGGCTGATCACGTACGCCACCGAGAGGTCGAGCGAGCCTCCCAGGATGACAAGGGTCTGGCCCACCGCGACCAGCCCGAGGCCGGCGGCGACGTGCAGCAGACTCACCGTCGTGGACTGGTTGAAGAGCTGACCACCGTCGAGCAGGACGACCAGCCAGCCGATCGTCAGGGTCAGGGTCAGGGCCACGAACACGCCCGGTACGGAACGCCGGGCCGGCAACAGCGACAGAGCGCTCACCGGGTCACCTCTGCTCGCGACTGCGGGGCTCGCAGACCCGGCCCACTCCTCGCGCTCACTGGGCCGGCTCCCGCACGGCGCCGACCGCCAACGCGACGACCTCCTCCTCGGTCGCGCCGGCGGGCAGCTCGCCCGCGACGCGGCCGTCCCGCATGACGACGATCCGGTCACTCATCCCCAGCAGCTCCGGTAGATCGGACGAGATCATCAGCACGGCCGCGCCATCACGGGCGAGGCGGCGGACGAGGTCGTGAATGGCTGACTTCGCGCCCACGTCGATGCCCCGGGTGGGCTCGTCGAAGAGCAGGATCCGCGGGTTGAGGGCGAGCCATCGGGCCAGCACGACCTTCTGCTGGTTGCCGCCGGACAGAAACCGGATCTCCTGGTCGTCGCCGGCGCCGCGGATCTCCACGGCGGCCAGCAACTCGCGTACCCGGGTGGTCCTCGCCGCCCGGCCGGACCGGGCGGCGAAGACGGCCCGGCTGGCGAGCAGCGCGTTGTCCAGCACCGACTGCCGGGGGACGATCCCTTCGCCCTTGCGGTCCTCGGTGACGTAGGCGATGCCGGCCTGCATCGCGGTGCGGGGTGAACGCAGTCGGACCGGCCGGTCGTCGAGCGTGACGTCGCCGGTCGTGAACGGCGACACCCCGAAGATCGCGCGGGCCAGCGCCGAGCGCCCGGAGCCCTGGAGGCCGCCGATGCCGAGCACCTCGCCGGCGCGCAACTGGAGGCTGACGTCCCGCAGCTTCCGGTTTCCCGCGTCGCGAAGGTTGAGCCGCACCGGGCCCCGGTCCTCCGGGGCGGCCCGGTCCGGGTAGTAGCTGGACAGTTCCCGGCCGACCATGTGCCGCACCAACTCGTCGGCGGTGGTGTCCGCGGTGTCCACTGTGGTGACACGGCGGCCGTCCTTGAGCACGGTGATCCGACCGGACAGGTCGAAGACCTCGGCGAGCCGGTGCGAGACATACAGCAGCCCGATGCCCCGCTCCTGGAGTCGGCGCACCAGCGCGTAGAGCAACTCGACCTCGTGGTCGGCCAGCGCGGCGGTCGGCTCGTCCATGATGAGCAGCCGCGCGTCCAGGGCGAGCGCCTTGGCGATCTCGACGACCTGCTGCTGCGCGACGCCCAGCTGCCCCACCCGGGCGTCGGCCGGCAACGTCGTCTCACCGATCGAGGCGAGCAGCCGCGTGGTGCGGTCGAGCATCCCCCGACGATCGACGAGCCCACGTCGGACCGGCTCGTGCCCCAGGTAGACGTTCTCGGCGACGGTGCGCTCCGGGAGCAGGTTGAACTCCTGGTGGATGATGCCGATGCCGGCCCGCTGCGCGTCGCGCGGGCCCCGGAACGTACGTGTCGCACCGGCGAACTCGACAGTGCCCCCGTCCGGGGCGTACCCGCCCGAGACGATCTTCATGAGGGTCGACTTCCCGGCACCGTTCTCACCGACCACGGCGTGCACCTCGCCCGGCGCGACATCGAGGTCGACACCGTCGAGAACGCGGACTCCGAGGAAGGACTTGCCGATGCCCCGAAGGGTGAGAAGCGGCGTCGGCGGCGGATCTGACATCCCGAAAGCCCTCACAGACAGTAGTCATCGACAAGATTAAATGCCACACTACGGCGGCTTCGAGGCGCTGGACAACAAACTTTCGTACCAACAGCGAGGACTTACGTTCTTGCGGTGCAAACATTCCCTTGACATCCGCGAAACATCACACGTATGAAGATAGATGTTTGGATGCGGGTCCGCAATCCTCGATCAAGTCCGACCGCCAGGCCGGGTGGTGATTGACGGGCGGTGCCGCAGCGAAGGGGCCGAGCGCGACCGCCGTCCACCGGGCAGGACGTCGGATGTTACTTTCTGCATTGACAGTCTTCGATCCCTAGCTCATCCTGACCTCGTGGACCACGGGACGAGAACCACGGCCACCATCACGCTGTGTGACGTCCCGCAGGTCTGACTGCCGTTGCGGCGAACGGCATGAGGACAGGCCAGCGCGCCCGTGTTCCTCGCGTGTCCAGGTCAACCTGACGCGTCGTGGGACCCGTGGCCGCATTCCCTACGCCCGCCCAACCTAGGAGACGGCATGCGTCGTAACACATTGCTCATCTCGGTGATCGCCGGCCTGTTACTGGCGCTCGGACTCGCCCCACCCGCGTCGGCGGCCCCGGCCTTCCGCGCCCTGCTGTTCACCAAGACCGCCGGCTACCGGCACGACTCGATCCCCGCCGGGATCGCCATGTTCCAGCAGCAGGCGGCGGCGAACAACTTCGAGCTGGTGGCGACCGAGGACTCCAGCGTCTTCACCGCCAGCAACCTGGCGACCTTCGACGTCATCATCATGTTCCAGACCTCCGGCATGGTCTGGACCTCGGCGGCCCAGCGTCAGGCGGTGGAGGGTTACCTCGCCAGCGGCAAGGGCATCGTCGGCATCCACAACGCCACCGACATGGGCATCGACACCGAGTACCCGTGGTGGGACCAGACCATCAACGGCGGCGCCCACATGCCCGAGCACTCCCCCGGCGTGCTGCCCGGCACCGCCATCGTCGCCGACAAGCAGCACCCGTCGACGGCCGGTCTGCCGGATCGGTGGAACCGCAGCGAGGAGTGGTACAACTTCGACACCAACCCGCGCGGCAAGGTGCACGTTCTGGTGACCGCCGACGAGCGCACGTACAACCCGGGCTCCCGGGCAATGGGCCCGGACCACCCGATCTCCTGGTGCCGCAACACCGCCGGCGGGCGGGTGTGGGCCACCGCGATGGGCCACGCGATCGCCTCCTACAGCGAGACGAACTTCCAGAACCACGTTCTCGGCGGCGTGAAGTGGGCCGCCGGTAACGTCCCCGGTGACTGCGGCGGCACCGTCTGGGGCAACTTCGAGAAGCGCACCCTGGACGACAACACCGTCGACCCGATGGCGATGGCTGTGGCCCCGGACGGACGCGTGTTCTACGTCCAACGCGGCGGGCAACTGAAGATCTTCAAGCCGTCCACCAACAGCACGGTCACCGCCGGCACGCTGAGCGTCTACACCGGCGGCGAGGACGGCCTCACCGGCATGGCACTGGACCCCAACTTCGCCACCAACGGGTACGTCTACCTGTACCACTCGCCGGCCAGCAGCTCGACCGACATCAACCGCGTCTCCCGCTACACCCTCAGCGGCGACACGCTGAACATGTCCAGCGGCGTGACGATCATCGACATCCCGGCGTACCGGGACCGGACGTTCCCGGAGCCCGGCCACACCGGCGGCTACATCGAGTTCGGTCCGGACGGCAACCTCTACATCGGCACCGGCGACGACACGCCGCCGAACCTCGACCCGAACTGGCAGGGCTACGCCCCGCTGGACTGGCGCTCGGGCAAGTCCAACCTGGACGCCGCCCGGACCGCTGGCAACACCAACGACCTGCGCGGCAAGCTGCTGCGTATCCGCCCCGGGGCCAGCGGCAGCTACACGATCCCGAGCGGCAACCTCTACCCCCAGGGCACGGCGCAGACCAAGCCGGAAATCTACGCGATGGGCTTCCGCAACCCGTTCCGTTTCTCGATCGACGCGGCCACCGGCTGGGTCTACCTGGCCGACTACGGGCCGGACCGCAACCCGCCCACCACCAACCGGGGCCCCGAGGGCCTGGTCGAGCTGAACGTGATCAAGACGCCCGGCAACTACGGCTGGCCGTTCTGCCACGGCAACAACCAGCCCTACGCGCCGTTCAACCCCGACACCGGCGTCGTCGGCGCGAAGTTCAACTGCTCCGCGCCGGTCAACAACTCGCCCAACAACACCGGCCTGGTGAACCTGAAGCCTGTCGTCATGCCCAACATCTGGTACGGCTACCCCGCCTCGACGACCTTCCCGGAGCTCGGCTCCGGCGGCTCCGCGCCGATGGGCGGCCCGGTCTACCGGTACGACGCGGCGAACCCGTCCGCGACGAAGTTCCCGCCCTACTACGACGGCGTGCACTTCTTCTACGAGTGGTCGCGCAACTACATCAAGGAGGTGCACTTCGACTCCTCCTCGGCGGTGACCCGCACCAACCCGTTCCTGCCCGGCGGCGGCTTCAACAAGCCGATGGACATGGAGTTCGGCAAGGACGGCTCGCTCTACCTGCTGGAGTGGGGCACCAACTTCGGCGGCGGCAACAGCGACTCCGGGCTCTACCGGATCGACTACATCCAGGGCGGCCGGTCACCGATCGTCAAGGCCACCGGCACACCCACCAGCGGCACCGCACCGCTCACCGTCCAGTTCAGCAGCGCGGGCACGTCCGACCCGGACGGCAACACGCTGAGCTACCTGTGGACGTTCGGCGACGGCACCACCTCGACGGCGGCCAACCCGTCGAAGACGTACACCTCCAACGGCAACTACACGGCCCAGTTGAAGGTCACCGACAGCACCGGTAAGACCGGCTTCGCCAACGTCCCGATCACCGTCGGCAACAGCGCCCCGGTGGTCACCATCACCACACCGGGCAACGGAGGCATGCTGACCTTCGGCGACAAGGTGTCGTACCAGATCACCGTGACCGATCCCGACGGCGGCACTGTCGACTGCTCGAAGGTCATCCTCAACCCGGCGCTGGGTCACGACGACCACGCTCACGAGACCACGGAGTACCCGGGCTGCTCGGGCACCATCTCCACCGACCTGCTCGGTGGGCACCCCGATGGCGCCAACCTGTTCTACGTGCTGAACGCGCGGTACACCGACAACGGCGGCTCGGGAGGCGGGTCCCCGCTCACCGGCACGGCGCAGGCGATCCTGCAACCGAAGCACAAGCAGTCCGAGTACTTCAGCAGCCAGTCCGGCATCCGGGTCGTCGACCAGGCCGCCGCGGAGAGCACCAAGCGCATCGGTGACATCTCCACCAACGACTGGATCGCGTTCAACCCGATGAACCTGTCGGGCATTTCGACGGTCAGCTACCGGGTGTCGTCGCCTTCCGGTGGCGGTTCGATCGAGCTGCGCGCCGGCTCGCCGACCGGCACCCTGCTGGCCACCACCACGGTGCCCAGTACGGGCGGCTGGGACAACTACCAGTCCACGACTCCGGTGAGCGTCGCCGCGCTCACCGGGACACAGACGCTCTACATGGTGTTCAAGAACAGCAGCAACTCGTTCGATCTGGACTCGCACACCTTCGGCGGCAACGGCGTCGGAACACCCGGTACCGGCACCGGCGGTGGCCTGGCGGGGAAGACCTACACGGTCACGGCACAGCACAGCAACAAGCTGATGGACGTCAGCGGTGTCTCCACCGCCGACGGCGCCCAGATCACCCAGTGGGCGTCCACCGGTGGCAACAACCAGAAGTGGCAGGCGGTCGACGCCGGCAGCGGCGCGGTCTACCTGAAGGCGGTGCACAGCGGCAAGTGCGTCGAGGTGGTCGGCAGTTCCACCGCGGCGGGTGCCTTCCTCCAGCAGGCCACCTGCAACAACGGCAACCAGCAGAAGTTCACCGCCACCGCGACGGGTACCTCCGGCGTGTACACGGTGCGCAACGTGCTGAGCGGGCTCTGCGTGGACGTCAACGGTGCCGCCACCACCGACGGCGCGCGGCTGTTGCAGTGGACCTGCCACAGCGCCGCCAACCAGCAGTGGCGGTTCACCGCAGTGTGACCCCGCGGCTGTCGCCGTAACAGGTGACGTCCCGGTCGGGACCGGTATCCGGGTAACGGAGCCGATCCCGGCCGGGACGTCGTCGTCGATCAGGCAGGTCGTCCGGGCGGCACGGCGAGCAGCCCGTCCGCCGCCAGGTCGTCCCACAACTCCTCCGGCACGACGATCCCGGACCGTCGCACCGTCTCGACCGCCTGCGCCTCGTTGCGGACGCCGACAACCGTCGACACCACGGCCGGGTGCCGGCGGACGAAGGCGAGGGCCGCCTGCGGCAGGGTCACCCCGTACGTCTCGCAGACCGTGGCGATCCGCCGCGCCCGCTCGATCAACGCCGCCGGAGCCTGCTGATAGTTGTAGACGGCGTCGGCCGGCGGCCGGTCCCGCGAGAGCAGCCCCGAGTTGTAGACGCCCGCGATGACCACGCCCACCCCCCGGTTCTCGGCGGCCGGCAGCAGGTCGGCGGCCGCGCCCTGTTCGAGCAGGGTGTACCGCCCGGCGCACATCATCACGTCGACGTCGGTCTCCCGGACGAACCGAGCCAGCATCGCCGACTGGTTCATGCCGGCGCCGACGGCGCCCACGACGCCCTGGTCCCGCAGGTCGATCAGGGCGGGTACGGCCTCGTGTGCGGCCTGCTCCCAGTGGTCGTCCGGGTCGTGCAGGTAGACGACGTCGATCCGGTCCAGCCCGGTCCGTTCCAGGCTGGCCTCGATGGAGCGGAGCACGCCGTCGCGGCTGAAGTCCCACACCCGCCGGTGGGTCGCTGGCACATCGAACCCGTCGGAATCCCGCAGGTGCGCGTCCTGGGGCGACGGCGCCAGAAGTCGCCCGACCTTCGTCGACACCACGTACTCGTCGCGCGGCCGTTGGCGCAGTGCGGCGCCGAGGCGGCGCTCGGACAGCCCGAGACCGTAGTGCGGCGCCGTGTCGAAGTACCGGACGCCCGCCTCCCAGGCGGCGTCGACCGCCGAGGCGAACTCCTCGTCCGTCGTCGTCCGGTACAGGTTGCCCCCCTGGGCCGCGCCGAAGCCCAGCTCGGTGAGCCGTAGCTGCGGGCGGCGCGGCAGTGCACGCGCCATCATGACGGCTCCAGCCGGTAGACGCGACGTGCCGTCTCGCCCCAGACCGCCGCCCGGCCGGTCCCGTCCTGGCCCTCCAGCAGCTCCGCCACTGTGTCGACCCACCGCTGGTACGAACTGGCGAGCAGACAGACTGGCCAGTCCGAGCCGAACATCAGCCGGTCCGGCCCGAACGCGTCGAGGGCGTCCTCGACGGCGGGTCGAAGGTCAGCCGGCGTCCAGTGCGCGAGCGGCACCTCCGTCACCAGCCCGGAGAGCTTCGCCGTCGTGTTGGGCGAGGCCGCCAACGACCGCAGGTCCCGGCTCCACTCGGCCATCTCGGGGCTGCCGAGCGCGGGCTTGCCCAGGTGGTCGAGGACGAAGCTCACCTCGGGCAGGTCGCGCGCGAGACGCGCGGCCATGGGGAGCTGGTGTTGGCGTACCAGCAGGTCGAAGACGAGGCCGGCGGCGCCCACCGCCGCGATCCCCCGACGGACGTCGGGACGGTCCAGGTACGCCGGGTCGCTCTCGGACTGCACGAGGTGACGGATGCCGACGAGGCGTTCCCCACCTCGGGCGGCCCGCAGACCGTCGAGGCGCTGCGCAACGTCGTCGGCGGTCAGGTCCACCCAGCCGACGACTCCACGGACCAGAGTGTCCTCGGCCGCCACTCCCAGCAGGTCGACCGTCTCCGTGTCGGAGGCGACGGACTGCACCACCACTGTCGCGGTGACCCCGGCCGCCCCTGCCAGCGGCGCGAGATCGGCGGGTTCGAAGTCGGCGTCGATGGCCGCCATGGTCACCGGGTCGATCCACGGCTGCGGGTGCCGGGCGCGAACCCAGAGGTGGTGGTGCGCGTCGACGATCCCGGCCCCGGGCTCCTGTGCGCCCATCATCGGCCCAGCCAGCCGCCGTCAACGGGCAGCACGACGCCGTTGACGTAGTCCGACGCGGTCGACGCCAGGAACACCGTGGCGCCGCCGAGATCGTCGGCCCGGCCCCACCGCCCGGCCGGGATCCGGCCGAGGATCGCCTCGTTGCGGTCGGGGTCGTCGCGCAGCGCCTGGGTGTTGTCGGTGGCGATGTAGCCGGGCGCGATGGCGTTGACGTTGACCCCGCGGGCCGCCCACTCGTTCGCCAGCGCCTTGGTGAGGCCAGCCACGCCCGACTTCGACGCGGCGTAACCGGGGACGGTGATGCCGCCCTGGAAACTCAACAGCGACGCGGTGAAAATGATCTTCCCTCGGCCGCGCTCGACCATCGTCCGGCCGATCTCCCGGCTGAGGATGAACTGGCTGCTGAGGTTCACCTCGATCACGTGGTCCCACATCTCGTCCGGGTGCTCGGCGGCCGGGGTCCGGGCGATCGTGCCGCCGTTGTTCACCAGGATGTCGACCGGCCCGAGAGCGATGATGTCGCCGGCCAGCCGGCGCACGGCCGCCCGGTCGCCGAGGTCCGCCCGCAGCGCGGTGAACCGACGGCCGGCGGCGCGCACCCGGCGTTCGACCTCGCTGCCCTCCGCCTCGAGCTGGGCGGAGACGCCCACGATGTCGGCGCCGGCCAGGGCCAGGGCCTCGGCCATGGCGAGGCCGATACCGCGCCGCGCCCCGGTCACGACGGCGGTCTGGCCGGACAGGTCGAACAACGCCGTCACTGGTTACCCTCCCGCACATCGAGCAGCACCTTCATGACGCCGCCACCCTCCAGCGCCTCGAAGGCCGCGCTCGCCGCCTCGACCGGCTCGACCCGGGAGATCAGCTGCCGTGCCGGGATCGCACCCGAGGCGACCAAGCGGATCGCCTCCACCATGTCGTCGCGCTGATACAGCCGGGCACCCAGGAGTTCCAGCTCGCGCCAGAAGAACCGGTGCAGGTTGACCTCGCGGGGCTGAGGATGGATCGCCACCATGACCAGCCGCCCGCGAGTGGTGAGGACGTCGACCGCCGTGGTGACGCCGGCCGGGGAGCCGGACACCTCGAAGGCGATGTCGGCGCCCGCGCCATCGGTACGGTCGTTGACCAGCGCCACGACGTCGGTCGCTCGCGGGTCGACGGCCTCGATCCCGATCCCCTCCGCCACCTGGCGTCGGAACGGGTCCGGCTCGACGAGGAGCACCCGCGCGCCACGACCCCGCGCGACGATGGCGATCAGGACGCCGACCGGCCCACCACCGACCACGACCACCTGGTCGTCGGCGGTCACGTTCCCCCGGCGTACGTCGTGCACGGCGACCGCCACCGGTTCGACGAGCGCCGCGTGGTCGAGCGGCAACTCCTCCGGAAGCGGCAGGACCAGCTCCACCGGCACCGTCCAGGAGGACTGCATGGAACCCGGTGAGTCGATGCCGAGGAAGTTCATCGCGTGGCAGACGTGGGAGTTGCCCCGCTGGCAGGCGGCGCAGCGTCCGCAGGGCCGGGTCGGCATCACGGTGACGGCCTGGCCGATGCGCCAGCCGGTCACGCCCTCGCCGACCGCCGCGATCCGCCCGGACATCTCGTGCCCGATGATCGCGGAGTCACCAACGCGGGCGTCCATGTCCCCGTGGTAGATGTGGAGATCCGTACCGCAGATGCCGGTGTACGCCACCTCGATCCGTACCTGGCCGGGACCCGGTGGCTCCGGGTCCCGGTTCTCGATTCCGAGGTCTCGCGCTCCCCGGTAGACGACTGCCTTCATCGTTCCTCCGTCTCGACGGTCGGTACGTCGGTCGTGCCGACCGGGCATGGTCGTGGGTGCATCGCCGTCGCGATGCACCCACGCCTTTCCTGTTCTGGTGGTCAGCTCAGTGCCGTACGGTCGGCGACACCTCGTTGCGGGAGTTCAGCGACACGACAGGCACCTGGCCGGTGGGGATCACCCCGTCGACTCCGGCCAGCAGCCGTCGTCCGGCCCGCTCCGGCCGGACGTTGGGGCTGTCGGCCGTCTGCGCCTGCGGGCGGCGGTTGACCGCCCGGATCCGCTCCTCGTCCACCCGGACCCCTAGCCCGGGTGCGTCGCCGAGGATGAAGGCGCCGTCCTCGACGTGCAGGTCGATGGAGACACCAACGGGTGTGTGCAGGTCCTGCAACTCGCTCGTCAGGTGGTTCGGCACCGAGGTCGCGGCGTGCAGCAGCCCGACCGGGCTGTTGCCGATCGGGCTGACCGGCAGGTCGTGGGCGTGGGCCAGGGCGGACGCCCGCAGGAAGTGGGTGACCCCCCAGACGGCCGCCATCTGGACGATGTCGACCGCGCCGGCGGCGATCAGCGGACGGTACTGTTCGAGCCCGGTGAGGTTCTCACCGGTCGCGACCGACGCGGACACGCCTCGGCTGACCGCGGCGAGACCCTCGGCGTCCCAGCGCCGGACCGGCTCCTCGATCCAGATGAGGTCCAGGGTGCGTTCCAGTTCGCAGACATGCCGGACCGCCTGCTTGCGGGTCCACACCTCGTTGACGTCGAGCATCAGGCCCGGCCGTCGACCGTGTCCGGCCTCGGTCAGGACATCCCTGACCAGGCTCAGGCGATGCCGATCGCGCTCGATGTCGAGGCCGCCCTTGAGCTTGGCCGCTCGCAGGCCGCGGCTCGCGTAGACCTCGTACTCCGCGACGAGTTCGTCGTCGGTGAGCCCGATGTCCAACCCGGACGCGTATGCGGTGACCCGCCGGTCCCGTCCGCCCAGCAACCGCCACAGCGGTTCGCCGACGGCCTGCGCCTTGATGTCCCACAGTGCGGTGTCCAGAGCACCGATGGTGCCGAACACCGGCCCGGCGTGGCCCGCCTTGAACGTGTGCCGCAACATGCGGTCGTACAGGGACGTCACGGCCCGGGGGTCTTCACCCTCGATGGCTGGAAAGATCCGCTCGATCTCGACGTGCGGCCCGAGGCCGACTCCCGAGATGCCCTCGTCGGTGTCGACGATGACGATCGAGACCGGGACCACCCCGTCGGAGAAGACCCCGTTGGCGTCGCCGACTGGTCGGCCCCATTCCTGAACCGTGGAGAGCGTCCGATATCCCGTGATCCGCATGTCAACCCTTCGTGGAACCGGCGGCCACGCCGTCGGCAATTTGGCGCTGGAGGAACAGGTAGACCAACAGGACGGGTATCGCGGCGATCAGCACCCCGGAGGCGAAGGTGGGGATGTTGTCGGAGTACTGCCCGCGCAGCGAGGTCACGCCGATCATGAGCGTCCGGTGTTCGGCCGAGGGCATCATCACCAGCGCCATGAGGACGTCGTTCCAGCAGAACAGGGCGTTGAGGATGCCGACCGACAGCAGCGCCGGGGTGCCCAGCGGCAGCATGATCCGGCGGTACACGCCGTACACCGTGCTGCCGTCGATCCGCGCGGCGTCGACGATCTCCGGCGGAATGCCCTTGTAGTAGCTCGTCATGAGAAAGACCGTGAAGGGCAGGAACTGGGCCACGTAGACCAGGATCAGGCCGGGGTACGTGTCGATGAGCGCGGTGTCGGCCATGATCCGGGCGAGCGGCACCATGATCACCTGGAACGGGATGAAGAGCCCCGCGAGGCAACCCAGGAACAACGCCGACGAGCCGCGAAACCGTAGCTGGCTCAGGGCGAAGCCGGCCATCGACCCGAACAGCAGCAGCAGGAGCACCGACGCCGTCACCACGATCAGGGAGTTGACGAAGTAGCGGCCCATGCCGACGCTGGTCCATGCCGTGCTGATGTTCTCCCAGCGCAGAGCGTCGGTCAGGCCGAACCGGTCGAGGATGTAGTCACGCCGGGTCTTCATCGCGACGTTGGCGGTGAACAGCAGGGGGTAGATCGTCGCCAGGGCGAGCAGCGACATGGGGATGGCGATCAGCCACCGTCCCAGGCGGAGGCGAGACATCAGTCCTCCTTTCCGGATCGTTCGAGCAGTTTGATCTGCAACAGCCCCACGACGAGCATGATCATGAAGAGGATCGTCGAGGCCGCCGACGCGAGAGCCGGACGGTTCATCTGACCCTGCTGCTTCCAGATGTAGAACTCCGGCAGGTACGTCGACCCCTCCGGGCCACCGCTGGTCATGACGTAGAGCAGCCCGAACATCGAGGTCAGCATCCCGATCATCGTGGTCACGAAGACGAACTGGATGGTGCGCGAGAGGGCCGGGATGATCACGTGCCAGACGATCTGGCGCAGAGTCGCCCCGTCCACCCGGGCGGCGTCCAGGAGCGCGGCGTCCAGCGTGGCGAAGCCGGCGAGGAACACCACCAGGGCCATCCCGAAGGTGGCCCAGATGTGCACACCCACCACCATGAACATGGCGATGTCCGGGTCCCCGAGCCAGTCCACCGGGCCGACACCGAACGACCCGAGCACGGCGTTGAGCGGGCCGTCGAAGGCGAGCAACAGGTTGAAGATCGCACCGACGATGACCGGTGAGAGCACCGCCGGAAAGAAGTAGACGCTGCGGTAGAAGCGGTGACCCGGCACCCGGAGGTAGATGAACGTCGCGAGCAGACCGGGGATCGCCACCGCCACCGGCAGCAGCAGCACCAGCAGCCCGACGTTGCTCAGCGCGGTCTGGAACAGCGGATCCGCGAACAGCTCGCGATAGTTGCCGAACCCGACCGCCGTCCCGTTCTGCTCGCCGTCACCGGTGAAGGAGAAGTTGACGCCGAGCAGCAGCGGGTAGAGCCGCAGCAGCACGATGATCAGGACGGCCGGGAGGACCAGGATGTAGGGGGCGTAGCGCTCGGCCCCCAGGCCGCCACTGATGCGACGGAGTCGTGGGCCACTCCGATGCGCGGCGGGGGTGACCGCCGCCCCACCGGTCCGTCCGGCCGAAGCCGGACGGACCGACGGTTGCGTGTTTCCGATCGGCACGAGGTCAGCCCGCCTGGTCGGAAGCGGCCAACTGCTTCACCACCTCGTCGACGGTGATCGACCCGCTGAGCAGCTGCTGGGAGAGGCGCCCCATCAGGTCCAGCGTCTTCGAGGAGAGCGCCACGTGCAGAGCGGGCTTGCCGCTCTTCAGCTCGCCGACGATCGTGGCGACGGCCGGTCCGGCCTGCGACACGTCGATGGTGGTGTCGGCGGCGATCGCGCCGGCGTCGGCGTAGAAGGCCTTCAACGCGTCGGCCGAGCTCAGGGAGCGTGCCAGGTCGGCAGCCACCTTCGGGTCCTTCGTCCACTTGGCGACCGCGTAGCCGATGCCACCGTCGTACGGGAGGGTCGGCGTGGTGCCGGCGGTGACGATCGGGGCCTTCATGACGCCGAGCTTCTCCGGGGTCAGGAACTCGTTGAAGTCCTGCCAGTGACCCACGTCCGACATCAAACCCATCACGTGCGCGGCCTTACCAGACTGGAAGAGCGCGAAGGAGTCGTTGAACATGGCCGTCGAGTTGGCCCCGTCGCTGTTCATCTTCTTGTCGCCGGTCTCCTTCCAGAGCTGGAAGAGCCGCTTGACGTTGGCCGAGTTCCAGTCGCGCTTGCCGGCGATCCAGGCGTCGTACTCCGCGGCGGTGAGGGTGGTCGAGCCCATGCTGGAGAGCCAGAACTGGATGCCGACGCCCTCCTTGTTACCGAGCGCGAAGCACTTGGAGCCCGCCTTGGCGATGGCGGCGCAGTCGGCGACGAACTTGTCCCATGTGGTGGCCGGGCTCGCCGGGTCGAGGTTCGCCTTCTGGTAGACCGTCTTGTTGTAGTAGATCGGGTAGCCCTGCAGCGTCACCGGGGCGGCGTAGATCTTGCCGTCCTTGCTGAACGCGTCCCAGCCGGCCAGCCGCTGCTTGTCCTCGGCCACGTAGTCGTCGAGGGGCACCAGCGCGTCCACCCGGTCGCGGATCTGGCCGCCACCGTTGAACAGCATGACGTCCGGGCCCTTGCCGGACTGGATCGCCGCACCGAGCAGGGTGTAGTACTGGTCGAAGGGCTGTGCGACGAACTCGACCTCGACGTCG
Source organism: Micromonospora sp. NPDC127501 (assembly GCF_040302185.1). NCBI lineage: Bacteria > Bacillati > Actinomycetota > Actinomycetes > Micromonosporales > Micromonosporaceae > Micromonospora > Micromonospora sp. NPDC127501. The sequence continues at coordinate 598,322 of NZ_JBEORJ010000003.1, forward strand.
GGGTGCTTCTTCTTGAAGTCGGCCTTGGCCTTGTCCAGATAGGATTTGGCAAATGGCTCGCCGGACTTCCAGTCCCAAACGACCAACTTGCCGTCCGAACTTGTTGACTTGCCCGAATCGCTAGCACTTCCACAACCGGCCAGGGCCAGGCCCACAACGAGGACGGCCGACCATATTGCGCGCTGTCTCATCGATTGTCACCTCTGTGAGGGGGTTGGCCGGCGGGTGCCCCGCGAGCCAAATGTTGACCGGAAGGTAACTCGTATGACGTGTGACGTCAACAGTCGGCCGTACACTGACCCAGACGTCGTGCCACGGCGAGCCATTCGGAGGGGGACATGACGCCACCGCAGGAGACAGCCCTGAACAGCCCGGCGACCCCGGCATGGGTGCGTCGGCCGACCAACCTCGCCAGGGCGGTCACCGCCGAGCTGGTGGAGCGCATCGTCCGCGGCGTGCACCCGTCCGGGACATCCCTGCCTCCCGAGCCGATCCTCTGCGAGACCTTCGGCGTGAGCCGGACCGTCGTCCGGGAAGCAGTGAAGATCCTTCAGGAGAAGGGGCTGGTGCAGGTCCGTCAGGGGGCCGGCACCATGGTCACCCCGCCGTCACACTGGGACATGCTCGACGAACTCGTCCTCGCGGCCACCATCGCGGTGGACGACAGCCTCGCCATCCTCGACGACCTGGTCGTCACCCGCCGGGTGCTCGAGTCCGACATGGCGAATGTCGCCGCCCGCCTCGCCGACAGCGAGACCGTCGATCGGCTGCGGGCCATGGTGGACCGGATGGACGAGCTCGTCGACGACCACGTCACCTACCACGACCACGACCGGGCCTTCCACGACACGATCATGCAGGCATCCGGCAACCGTATCGCCCGTGGCGTCGTACGCGCGCTGGAGAGCCAGGTCATCAACACCGCCCGGTACATGGGCCGGACCGAACGGGCGTTGTGCGTGGCGTCCAACCAGGGGCACCGGCGCATCTACGAACGCATCGCGGCCCACGACCCCAACGGCGCCGCCGAGGCGATGTTCACCCACATCACCGAGGCCTGGCTGGTCCGTCGCAGTGGCTCGGGGAGCCCGGTCCGCCTCGAACGCTGAGGGTCACGGGCAACGGACGGCACCCGCCCCCGAGGTACGGGAGCAGGCGCCGCCGGCTGTGGCCGACAAGAGTCACGAGAACTGGGCGAAGAACCTCCAGATCTCACCCTTGGTCCAGGTGGTGATGCCGCTCTCGGCGTAGGTGCCGTCCACCGGGCCGGGCATGTGACCGTTGTCGTACGCGGCCCACTGCACCGGGTATCCCGCCCGGCAACCCGAGTAGGCGGTCGTGATGTGGGTACGACTGCCGCCGGCCGGCTCGCGCGGGCTCTGGGCGGTGCAACCGTTGTTGCGGACGAAGGTGTCCCGCAGCGCCCTGCCCTGGGAGATGTTCAGGACGTTGTCCGAGATGCCGTGCAGCCCGAAGTACGCGATCGGCTGCGTACCACCACTGCACCCGCTGATCTGCGCACCGGAGATGACCGCGACGGCCCGGAAGACGTTGGCCCGCGCGCAGGCGACGGCGTAGCTCATGCCGCCACCCCAGCTGAAGCCGAGCGCGAACCGCTGCCTCGGGTTGACGCAGAGGCTGCTCTCGATCCGGTTGATCATGTCGTCGACGAAGGTGATGTCCTCACCGCCGGAGTTGCCCCAGCCGTTGCCGAATCCCTGGGGCGCCACCAGGATCGCGCTGTTGTTCGACTGCTCCTGCTGCCCGTAGTAGGACCACGCGGTCCCGCTGGTGCCGCCGGAGGAGATCTCCTGCATGGTGCCGCCCCGCCAGTGGAAGGCGAAGATCAGCCGGTAGGGGTTGCTGTTGTTGTAGTTGGCGGGCACCCGCAGGATAAAGGTCCGGCTCTTGCCGTTGCTCTGGATCGTGTGCGTGCCGCTGGCCAGCGTCGGTGCCTTGCCGCACCCGCTACCACCCGACGGCGGCGGGTTGCCGCCGTCGACGGGGACGAGTTGCCACTGCTGGTTGGTGCCGCCCCAGTCGGCGTACTGCACGACGTTCCCACCGTCGGCGGTGGACGCGCCCTGCACCTCGACGGCCTTGTTGCTGTTGCGGTTGATCAGCCGAACGTAGCCACCGTCCGAATCGGCCAGCCGGAACTGCTGGTTCGTGCCGTTGAGGTCCGACCACTGCACGATCGCCCCGCCGTCGGCGGTGGAGAAGCCGCTGACGTCGAGCACCTTGCCCGAGTGCCGCGACTTGATCCGGTAGTAGCCACCCCCGGAGTCGACGAACTGCCACTGCTGGTTGACGCCGTTGTTGCGCGTCCACTGGCTGATCCGTGCGCCGTCGTTGGTTGCGGAGGCGTACAGGTCCAGCGCCTTGCCGCTGTTGCGGTTCACCAGCACGTAGGAGGCGTTGGTGTCCACTGTCGCTGCCGCCGCGGGCGCCGCGTCGACCGCGACGAGTGTGCTGGCCGCCATGACCGCGGCCGCCGCTGCGGCCAACCCTGACCGCCAGCCAGATCTCTGTCGAGAGGCGGGACGAGCCTCACCGAGGGCTTTCATGGTCCACTCCTTCGATCGGGGTCACCCACGAGCGGGAGCGCCCGCGCGTGCCCTGGCGTGCGTGCCGGCGTCCTGGTGGTGGCGTCAGCACGGCTGGGGTGTTGTGTGCGAGCAACCCGAGGCCAACCGGTGCGTCGATGGCGGTGCCACGATCCGGGCTTCGTGGCAGGCCGCGCCGAACCCCCCGCGGCGCAACGTCCTGGCTCCCGGTGGCCGGGCGGCCCGCAGGGTGAAAATTAGCGGGTGATACGTCATACGTCAAACGATTGGTATCGATCCGTCGGGTCGTAGTCAGCGCGACCTGCCGGCCACGGCGGCCCGCCCCGGATGGGGGCGGGCCGCCACTGATCACACCTCGCCTGGGCGGGCGCCGGCCGGATCCCGAGCGGCCGGCAGCTCCCGCTCCCCCAGCCGTGGCGGCGGTCGTCAGCCGATCCGGACCAGCTGCCACTGCTGGTTGTTGCCGCCCCAGTCGGCGTACTGGACGACGTTCCCACCGTCGGCGGTGGACGCGCCCTGCACCTCGACGGCCTTGTTGCTGTTGCGGTTGATCAGGCGTACGTAGCCGTCGGCCGAATTCGCGAGTCGGAACTGCTGGTTCGTGCCGTTGAGGTCGGACCACTGCACGATCGCTCCGCCGTCGGCGGTGGAGAAGCCGCTGACGTCGAGCACCTTGCTGGAGTTGCGGGACTTCACCCGGTAGTAGCCACCCCCCGAGTCGACGAACTGCCACTGCTGGTTGACGCCGTTGTTGCGCGACCACTGGCTGATTCGCGCCCCGTCGTTGGTGGCCGAGGCGTACACGTCCAGCGCCTTGCCGCTGTTCCGGTTCAGCAACACGTACCAGGCGCTGGTGTCCACCCCGGAGCCCGGCGGGGGCGTGGTGGGCGGGGTCGAGCCGCCGTTGAGGGCGTCCAGGACCGCGGTGTACGCGGCCTTCTTGTTGCCGTTGCAGTCGAACAGCAGGGCGTTGTCGGAACCGCGCCACGAGTCGCAGTCGCGCACGCCCCAGGTGGTGATGCCGGTGCAGCGCGAGACCGCCAGGCAGGCGCGGGTGACAGCGCCGTAGATGTTGGCCTGGTTGCCGCCGGTCATCACGTCCAGCTCGGTGATCTGCACATCCACACCGAGATCGGCGAAGCGCTGGAGGTTGGC